>JAFTUK010000016.1 GCA_017466325.1 Bacteroidaceae bacterium
ACCAAGAAGAAGACGGCAAAGAGCGGGACTCCCGTTCTGGACAATTTCTGCACCGACCTGACGGCAAAGGCGCGCAAGGGCGAACTGGATCCCGTGGTAGGACGCGAGAAGGAGATGGAGCGAGTTGCCCAGATCCTGTCGCGCAGGAAGAAGAACAATCCCATCCTCATCGGCGAACCCGGTGTGGGAAAGAGCGCCATAGTAGAGGGACTGGCACAGAGGATAGTGGAGCGCAAGGTGGCACGCCAACTCTGGGGCAAGCGCATACTGACGCTGGACATGGCCAGCATGGTGGCAGGCACGAAGTTCAGGGGACAATTTGAAGAACGTGTGCGCAATCTCCTCCTGGAACTTGAAAACAACCCTGATGTCATCATATACATAGACGAGATACACACCATAATCGGTGCCGGAGGTTCGCAGGGCAGTATGGATGCCGCCAACATGCTGAAACCGGCACTGGCGCGCGGGCAGATGCAGTGCATAGGCGCAACGACGATAGACGAGTTCCGCAAGACCATAGAAAAGGACGGTGCCCTGGACAGACGTTTCCAGAAAATCATAGTGGCACAATCCACCGCCGAGGAAACCCTGCAGATACTGCACCGTCTGAGACCTGCCTATGAAAAGCACCACAAGGTAGAGTACACCGACGAGGCACTGAACGCATGTGTAAGGCTGACCCAGAGATATGTCAGCGACCGTTCCTTCCCCGACAAGGCCATAGACGCCATGGACGAGAGCGGTGCGCGCATGCACATATTCAACATCCCCGCCAATATGGAGATAGACAATCTGGAGACGGAATTGCGCGACATAGAGGAGCGGAAGAACCTGGCCATCAAGTCGCAGAACTACGAAACGGCGGCCGACCTCCGCGACGAACTACAGATGAAGTCCGAACAACTGGAACAACTCCAGCGTGCATGGGTGGAAGAGCAGGAGCAGAACCGCACACAGGTTACGGCAGAAACCGTGGCACAGGTGGTAAGCATAATGACCGGCATACCGGCCCACCGCATAGGCGACGAGGAAAACATCCGGTTGCGCCAGTTGCAGAAGAACCTGCAGGAGAGCGTGGTGGGACAGGACGAGGCGGTGCAGAAAGTGGCACGTGCCATACAGCGCAGCCGTGTAGGTCTGAAAGACCCCAACCGTCCCATAGGCACCTTCCTGTTCGTGGGACCTACGGGTGTGGGCAAGACCTACCTGACAAAGCGCCTGGCCGTGGAGATGTTCGGCAGCGAAGCATCGCTGATACGCATAGACATGAGCGAGTATGGCGAGAAGCACACCGTAAGCCGGATGATGGGTGCGCCTCCGGGCTATGTGGGCTACGAGGAGGGCGGCCAACTGACCGAGCGTGTAAGGCGCAAGCCCTATTCCATAGTGCTTCTGGACGAGATAGAAAAGGCACATCCCGATGTGTTCAACATACTCCTGCAGGTGATGGACGAAGGAAGGCTGACGGATGGCAACGGTACGACAATAGACTTCCGCAACACCGTCATCATAATGACCAGCAACTCTGGTACCCGGCAGATAAAGGACTTCGGCACAGGCATCGGTTTCCAGAACCGCGCCACCGACGAGGACAGGAAACAGCAGACAAGATCCATCGTGGAGAAGGCACTGAAGAAGCAGTTCGCACCGGAGTTCCTGAACCGTCTGGACGATATTGTGTATTTCGACCAACTCTCGCGCGAAGATATCCGACGCATTGCAGACATAGAACTGAAGCCCTTGTTGCGTCGCATTGCCGAGATGAGCTATACTCTGGAACTCTCGGACGACACCATCGGAAAGATAGCCACCGAGGGCTATGACGTGCAATACGGAGCACGCCCCCTGCGCCGTGCCATACAGCGCATCATCGAAGACCCGATATGCGAGATGCTGTTGGCGGAACACCCCGAGGGGATAGGCGAAGACAAGGTAATAAGGATGTAGGAGAACGGAAAAAGTGGGGACCAGTCTTCGGAGTACCCGTAGTATTCGGAAAACTCAGGAAACCCGGACTTTCCCGAGGACCGCTTACTTCTCACCGCTCCTTAATAATCAGACAACAAACGTAAAATAAGTAATACAACATAACATGAAACAAGGTAATATTGGGGTAACAACAGAGAACATCTTCCCCGTAATCAAAAAGTTCCTGTATAGCGATCACGAGATTTTCCTGCGTGAGATAGTGAGCAATGCCGTAGATGCCACACAGAAACTGACAGCCCTTGCCGGAAAGGGTGAGTTCCAGGGAGAACTGGGCGAACTGAAGGTGAGCGTAAGCATTGACAAGGATGCCAAGACCATCACCGTGAGCGACAACGGTATCGGCATGACAGCCGAGGAGATAGAGAAGTACATCAACCAGATTGCCTTCTCAGGAGCCAACGACTTCCTGGACAAGTACAAGGACGATGCTCCGCAGATTATCGGACACTTCGGTCTGGGATTCTACTCAAGTTTCATGGTCAGCGACCGCGTGGACATCATCACAAAGAGTTACAAGGCCGAGGAACCCGCACAGAAATGGTCTTGCGACGGAAGTCCCGAATTCACACTGGAGGAAGTGGAGAAGGATGGCCGTGGTACAGACATCATCATGCACATCAGCGAGGACTGCGAGGAATTCCTGGAGAAGCACAAGATCGAGAGCCTGCTGAAGAAGTATTGCCACTTCCTGCCCGTACCCGTTGCCTTTGGAAAGAAAAGCGAGTGGAACGAGGAGGAGAAGAAGATGGTGGACACACAGGAGGACAATATCATCAACGACACGGAACCCCTGTGGACACGCAAGCCCAGCGAACTGAAGGACGAGGACTACAAGGAGTTCTACCGCAAGTTGTACCCCATGGCCGACGAACCTCTGTTCTGGATTCACCTCAATGTGGATTACCCCTTCAACCTCACCGGTATCCTCTACTTCCCCAAGATAAAGAACCAGTTGGACATCCAGCGCAACAAGATACAGTTGTACTGCAATCAGGTCTTCGTCACCGACCAAGTGGAAGGCATCGTGCCCGAATTCCTGACCCTTCTGCATGGTGTCATAGATTCTCCTGACATTCCCCTGAACGTGAGCCGCAGTTATCTGCAGAGCGACCAGAACATCAAGAAGATAAGCCAGTACATCACCAAGAAGGTTGCCGACCGTCTGAACGGCATTTTCAAGAACGACCGCAAGGAGTTTGAGGAGAAGTGGGACGACATCAGCATCTTCATCGATTACGGCATGCTCAGCGAAGAGCAGTTCTACGACAAGGCAAAGCAGTTCTTCCTGCTCAAGGACACCGACGGCAAGTTCTTCACTCTGGACGAGTACAAGACCCTGGCGGAAAGCAGCCAGACGGACAAGGACGGACAACTTGTCTACCTCTATGCCCAGGATGCACAGAGCCAGTACACATACATTGAAGCGGCAAAGCAGAAGGGATATAGCGTGCTGATGATGAACGGCCAGTTGGACACTCCTCTCATCAACATGTTGGAGCAGAAACTGGAGAAGACACACTTCAACCGTGTGGATGCCGACACCGTGGACAACCTCATCAAGCGCGACGACGCTGAGAAGGAGCAGTTGGACAAGGAGCAGGCAGAGAAGTTGCAAAACCAGTTCAAGGACCTCCTGCCCAAGATGGAGAAGGTGGAGTTCACCATACAGACACAAGCCATGGGCGAAGAACAGTTGCCTGTCATCATCACCCAGAGCGAGTACATGCGCCGCATGAAGGACATGGCACGCCTGCAACCCGGCATGCAGTTCTATGGCGAGATGCCCGACATGTACAATATGGTTCTCAATACCGACTCTCCTCTTGTAAAGGAACTTCTGGAAAACGAGAACAACGAGCGCATCAGCCAACTCATAGACCTTGCCCTCCTGCAGAATGGCATGCTCTCTGGCGAAGCACTGACCAAGTTCGTGAAGCGTTCGGTTGGAATGATAAAGTAATTTCACAACTCCGTATAATTACTCCGTTCATTTAGTTATCAACATATTAAGTCTCCCAATCCATAAATATGGTATGGGAGACGTTTTTCGTTTTTATACATAAGAAACAGGATCCATATTCTCGCGCATATTAAAATATATATGTATTTAGGGATTGCAAATGGAATAATTTTACAAAAAAGCGCTATCTTTGTACCTGTAGGCATACCGAAAACATTAAAGAATCCCAAACAACATACTGCTATGAACAAGGAACTTGCAATGAATCCCAACAAACTGGTGGCCTTCCTGGGCAAACCGTGTAAGGAATTCACAAAGGCGGACATCGTCCGCTTCATCGAGGAGAATGAAATCCGCATGGTGAACTTCATGTACCCTGCCGGCGACGGCAGGCTGAAGACACTGAACTTCGTGATAAACAACCTGGCATATCTGGATGCCATACTGACCTGTGGCGAGCGTGTGGACGGCAGCAGCCTGTTCCCCTTCATCGAGGCAGGCAGCAGCGACCTCTATGTCCTGCCACGTTTCAGCACGGCCTTCCTGGATCCCTTTGCCGAGATCCCTACCCTGTCCATGCTTTGCTCCTATTTCAACAAGGACGTAGAACCTCTGGAGAGTTCGCCCGAGAACACCCTGCGCAAGGCATGCCGCGCCTTCAACGAAGTGACCGGCATGGAGTTCCAGGCCATGGGTGAGTTGGAGTACTATGTCATCGCCCCCGATACGGAAATGTTCCCTGCCACCGACCAAAAGGGTTATCACGAGTCGGCTCCCTATGCCAAGTTCAACGAGTTCCGCACCCAGTGCATGGCATACATTGCACAGGCAGGAGGACAGATAAAGTACGGCCACTCCGAGGTGGGCAACTTCACCATAGACGGCATGATTTACGAGCAGAACGAGATTGAGTTCCTGCCCGTGCGTGCCGAGGATGCTGCTGACCAGTTGATGATTGCCAAGTGGATTATCCGCAACCTGGCATACGAACTGGGTTACGACATCACCTTCGCTCCCAAGATTACCGCCGGCAAGGCAGGTTCAGGCTTGCACATACACATGCGTATCGTCAAGGACGGCCAGAACCAGATGCTGGATGGCGGCGTACTCTCCGCAACGGCTCGCCGTGCCATTGCCGGCATGATGGAGTTGGCACCTTCCATCACCGCCTTCGGCAACACCAACCCCACCTCATACTTCCGTCTGGTTCCCCACCAGGAGGCTCCTACCAACATCTGCTGGGGCGACCGCAACCGTTCCGTACTGGTGCGCGTTCCCCTTGGCTGGGCAGCAAAGAGCGACATGTGCAAGATTGCCAACCCCTTGGAGAGCGAGAGCAACTACGACACCTCGCAGAAGCAGACGGTAGAGATGCGCTCGCCGGACGGTTCTGCCGACATCTACCAACTGATTGCCGGTCTTTGCGTAGCATGCCGCCATGGCTTTGAGATGGAGAACGCACTGGAGATTGCCGAGAAGACCTACGTGAACGTGAACATCCACCAGAAGGAGAACGAGGACAAGTTGAAGGACCTGGCTCAGTTGCCCGACAGTTGCGAGGCAAGTGCCGATTGTCTGGAAAGCCAGCGCAATGTGTTCGAGCAGCACAACGTCTTCAGCCCCGCCATGATAGACGGTATCATCAAGCGTCTGCGCTCATACGGCGACAAGACCCTGCGTGCCGACATCAACGGCAACCAGGAGGAGATGCTGAAACTGGTGGAGAAGTACTTCCATTGCGGATGACAGGAACGGAAAACGAAAAACGGAAAACTATCATACCCCTCCGGAGCGTTGCTCCTCGTCACCCCTATCTTAGGGGGACAAAGAGGGTTAAGCGTTATTACCAACTTTCTCCCCCTGAGTGGGAGTCCCGAAAGGGAGGGGATATGATGAAACGGAATGGTGGGAACTGCGATTGAGCGAAAGCATGGTAGGGACACGGCATGCCGTGTCCGATTTCCCCTAATAAAGTAGTGTATATCATGACAAGACTACTTAACTGCCTTATGCTTCTGGGTGTCTTCATCCTTGCAGGTTGTTCGGCATCCAAAGGCACTTCATCCGAAAGCGATTGGGTGCGGGTGACTAACGGCAACCTCTGGCTTACGGCCGGGGGAGACACCGTGCAGGCACACGCACCGGGGTTCCTGCGCCTGGGGGACACGTGGTACATGGTAGGAGAAGACCGCGGACGCGAATGGCGTCCTGATGTGAACCTGTACAGCAGCAAGGACCTCCAGCACTGGCACTTCGAGAAGAAGATAATAGAGAACGGTGTCACCAGCCCCGACCTCGGCAAAAGCCGTATGATAGAGCGTGCCAAACTGCTCTACAACAAGAAGACCAAGCGCTTCGTCGTATGGTGCCATTGGGAGTCGTCGAACTACGGAGCCTCTGAGGCGGCCTGTTTCTCCAGTGACAAGATAGACGGCACCTACCGTCTGGAATGGAGCGGACGCCCTCTGGGCATAAAAAGCAGGGACTGCAACGTGTTTGTGGATAGCGATGGCACGGCGTACTTCATCTCCACCACCGTGGAAAACCAGCACTTGGGACTTTTCCGCCTTTCGGACGACTACCTGTCCGTAGTGGAGCACACACGCCTGTTTGCCGGCCAGCGCCGCGAGGCACCTGCCATAGTCAAGTTGGGACAACGCTACTTCATGTTCTCATCTGCCTGCACGGGATGGGCGCCCAACCAGTGCAAACTCTCGTGGAGCGACAACCTGAAGGAAGGGTGGAGCCAACTGGAGAACATAGGCGACAACAAGGCTTTCCGCACCCAACCGGCCGCCATACTGGAGGTAAAGGGAACAAAGGACACCACCTACCTCTACGTGGGTGACCGCTGGAAAGACCCCAATCTGGCACAATCCAAGACCATCATCTTCCCCGTCACCTTCACGGACACATCGTGCGACTTCCGCTATCGCGACAATTTCGAAATAAACTTCAAGACCGGAGAGTGGAGAGAAGATGCTAAAGCGAAGAAGTAAGGCAACAAAGAGCGTGCCTACACTCCACGCATAACAAACTACTAACAAATAAACACACAACACAAACAAATGAAAACAAGATTCATGATCATCCTGGCCGCCATGGCCTTCGTGTTCACATCATGTGGCAACAACGCCGCCAACAATGCAGAGCAGGCACAGGAGGCACCCGCTGCCCTGGAGATTGATAACGTGCTGGCATCTGCCGACAGTCTGGTAAACACAGAGATTACTCTGGAGGGAGTATGCACCCACACCTGCAAGCATGGCGCAACCAAGATCTTCCTGATGGGAAGCGACGACACCAAGACCATCCGTGTGGACGCCGGCAGCCTTGGTTCCTTTGACCAGAAGTGTGTCAACAGCATCGTACGCGTAAAGGGTATCCTCAAGGAGGAGCGCATTGACGAAGCCTATCTCCAGCGCTGGGAGGCATCCGCTGCCGCCAATACCGAGGAACACCATGGCGACGGCGAGGCTGGATGCAGCACAGAGAAGGCCGCACGTGGCGAGACCGCCAACAGCACAGAGGAGCGCATTGCCGACTTCCGCCAGAAGATAGCCGCACGCAAGGAGGCCACCGGCAAGGACTACCTGTCTTTCTATTTCGTAGAAGCACTGTCTTATGAAGTTGTCGAGTAGCAAACTCCGCATCTGGTTGCGCACCATCCACCGCGACCTGTCGTTCTTCTTCTCCGGGATGATACTGATATATGCCATCTCGGGCTTTGTCATGAACCACAGAGACAGCATCAATCCGCACTACTCCGTCAGCCTCACCCACCATGTGGTAAAGGACCTGCCGGAGCAGGCCGATTTCAACAAGGATGCCGTTCTGCAACTGATGGAAACCGTGGGTGTGGAGGAGAACTACACCAAGCACTATTTCCCAAGTCCCGGCCATCTGAAGGTCTTCCTAAAGGGTGGCTCTTCACTGGAAGCAGATATACAGACGGGAAAGGTTGCCTACGAATCCCTCACGCGCCGCCCGCTGATAAGCACAATGACCACATTGCACTACAATCCCGGACGTTGGTGGACATGGTTTGCCGATGCCTTTGCCGTGTCGCTTCTCATCATCACCCTCAGCGGCCTCTTCATGATAAAGGGTCCGAAAGGCATGTGGGGACGTGGCGGCATAGAGTTCACACTGGGCATACTGCTCCCCATAATACTGCTTCTGTTCGTAAAGTAGAGGTAGAGTTTCACAACCGAGAGAGACACACATCCCCACACAAGGGTGTGCAGACGACATAACACAATCAGGCCCCGACTCATCATCGGGGCCTGATTGGTTTCGTAATGTTACTTCATGTTACTGAGCAGGAGCCCACTTGCAACGTACAGGAGAGACGATAGCGCCTTCTTCCTTCAACTGCTTCATAGCCTTGTCCACTTCCTTGCGGTCTATTCCGCTCAGTTCTGCTATCTTGCCTGCATTCAGTGGTGTACCTGCCTCCTTCATAACGGCAAGAACCTTGTCCTTTGTTTCCATAATCGTGTCTTTTATTTGTTAATAATATTCCTTGTTTAGTTCATCGGGTAGACACCCGAATTGTAACGATTGCAAATATACGACAATTAGGCATGCCGTACAACTAATTTAGTTTGCTTTCAAGTATTTTAAGGAATATTAGAGATTAGAGCAACACCTTTACGATGAGTTTGCGCTGGGCGCCCTTGCCTACGAGGGGGGCATGTGTGTCCTCGGGATAGACGATGAGGAACTCACCGGGTTTGACCAGTGTCCATGTGGGACGCGAATAGGCATAGAGGGCAAAGTCATTCTCTTCGTCGAAGGGTGCCTCGCTCTCTCCCACTCCAGAGATATGCTCCACTCCTATAAGTTCAGCCTGAGTAAGGGGAACATGGATGTCGATGTACTTGCGATGGGCTTCCAGTTTGGCACCGGTAACAGGAATAAGTTCTGTGTCCACCACGTTGATGAAAAGACGGTTGCCGTCCAGTTCTATACGGCCGGCAGGAACTTTGCTGAGATCGTTGGCCTTGATGTAGTCAAAGGCTTGCTTGAACAGCGGATGCAGGGCCTCGTAGCGGGCACTGTCCTGAAGATGGGATTGTATCATGATTATAGGGGAAATGAAATTAGTCGGAGTAATCGGAGTGTTCAGAATATTCGGAACCTTTGGCAAGGAACACTAAGTGCAGCGTCCTTCTAATGCGAGGATTGGCGTTGTATGTTTGCGGACACAGCACGCTGCGTCCCTGCTTTTGTTAATAAACGATTCGTTAATCGTTAATCGTTCAACCATTCCTCTTCCTCTCGTACATCTCTGCCGTGGCAGTGAAGAGGACATCGGCACTGGAGTTGAGGGCGGTCTCCAAAGAGTCCTGCACCACTCCGATGATAAAGCCTACGGCCACCACCTGCATGGCAATGTCATTACTTATGCCGAAGAGAGAGCATGCCATGGGGATGAGCAACAGGGAACCACCTGCGACTCCGGATGCTCCGCATGCACCCAACGTGGCAATGATACTGAGCACAAGGGCACTGGGCAGTGGCACCTGCAAGCCGAGGGTATGACATGTGGCAAGGGTCATTACGGTGATAGTGACGGCGGCTCCGTTCATGTTGACGGTACTGCCCAGGGGGATGCTGACGGAATAGAAGTCCTCGTCCAAACCAAGGCGCTTGCACAGAGCCATATTCACAGGAATATTGGCGGCAGAAGACCGTGTGAAGAAGGCACTGACGGCACTCTCGCGCAGACACTGGAACACAAGAGGGTATGGATTGCGTCGAAGCATTACCGCCACGATGATGGGATTGAGCACCAAGGCTACCGTGAGCATGCATCCAACAAGGAGCAGAAGCAGGCGGCCATAGGTGGTGAAGATTTCCAAACCGCTTTCTGATACGGTGGTAAATACCAAACCCATAATACCAAACGGTGCACATTGGATGACCCAACGGACAACCATGGATATGCACTCTGCCCACTCGTGCAGGATGTCCACGGTACGGGGTGATGCAACCTTTTTCAGAGCAAGACCGATGATAATGGCCCAAAGCAGGATGCTCAGGTAGTTGGCTTCCGCAATAGCACGTAGAGGATTGCTCATCAGATTGGACGCTATGGTACCAAAGACATTGGACAGTTCCTGTGGTGCCTGATTCTCGGCAGCCGACATGCCAGACAGTATCATCTCTACGGGGAAGTAACGACTTGCCAACACTGCCAGTACTGCAGCAAACAAGGTGCTGAGCATGTAAAGTGCGACAACGTTGCGAAAACGTCCACCAAGTCCATTACCGGCCTTGGAAACAGACGAAACCACAAGCACCGCCACAAGGACAGGGGCAATGGCCTTGAGTGCACCGACAAAGAGTACACCCAAAATGCCAATAACCTGAGCCTGGGGAAGGAACAATGCCAAAAGCGTACCGCATACTATACCAATGAGTATACGCGACATGAGGTTCAGTTTCTGCCAGGCAGAAAGCAACAAAGAGACTGTTTTTTTCATCTATATCAATCTACGAAACGGTACTTCTGCTTGTCACGTGGCTTGGCATCGGGTGCCTCGTCGGCATAACCGAAACCTACACAAAGACTGAGTTCATACCCCTCGGAGAAACCGAGTTTGTCCACCAGGGGCTTGCACAGGTCGTTGTCCGTAAGGAAACGCACAGGACTGCCCAGACATACGGAACCCACGCCCATGCTCCATGCAGAAAGCATCATGTTTTGAGCGAGAAGGCCACAATCGTAGGCAGAGAAGTCGTAGGACAGGTCGCGTGCTATGAACACCATCACGGGTGCGCCACGGAAGCAGTCCTTTGCCATAGGTATCTGGGGATGTGCCTCGCCCATGGCCTTGCTCATTTCGGCAAGGAGTTCGGGATTGTCCACCACACGTATTTCCCACGACTGCTTGTTCTGTCCGTTGGGGGCATTGATACCGCAATCCAGTATCTGTGTCATCACCTCGCGAGCAACTGGCTCTGCCTTATACTTGCGAATGCTGCGGCGAGCCATGATGGTCTCCACAACGTGGTTCTTGTCCTCTTTTGTGTCTGCCATTTCCTTGTTATCTTGAGGGGTGCATGCCATGAGCATTGCCATGAGGGCGGCACCGAAAAGAATATTTATCTTCATCTTTAATGTCTTTAAAAGGACGCTACACGCAGCGTCCACTTTGTAATTGTTGTCATTCGGACACGGCATGCCGTGTCCCTACCGTCGCTCACCGTTAAACGTTAAACGTTCAACGTTAATCATGCTTCTCCGCTATGCGCTCGAGCGACTGGTAAACCTGCATGAGGCCACGAGGCACATGGAAGCATCCCTTCCACTTGCCGCCCTTGAGGGTAAGCAGCACCTCGCCCTGACGGTTGAGATAGCCGAACCATTCGGGATGCTCGGGATCCATGAAGTGGCTCCACACATAGTCGTGTATGCGCTCGAACCATGCCAGACACTCGGCGTTGCCGGTCAGTTCGTAGCCCTTGATCATGGTGATGAGAGTCTCGATGTGTACCCACCACAACTTCTGGTCCCATTCCAACTGCTGGAGAGGACGTCCAAGACGGTCCATGAAGTAGAAGATACCGCCATACTGCTTGTCCCAACCGTACTCTGCCTCAGCCAGGGCAATCTTCACGGCCTTCTCTATAAGTGCCTGGTCGCCCAGACGCTTGCCGAGATCCATGATGAACCACATGGCTTCGATGGCATGACCGGGATTGAGCAGACGGCCGTCCATGCAATCCACAAGTTCGTTGTCCGTGCCAAGATGCTCGACAATCAGTCCAAGTTCAGGACGGTAGAAGACGTCCATCACCTCGTGCACACAGGTCTCTATGGTCTTGTCCAGGAAGTCCTTGTCGAGCAGGGGCTCAATCTCCAGAGCCACGTTGCACAGAATCATGGGCAGAGCAAAACTCTTCAGCGAGCGTGCGCCTGGAGCCGCCTTGGACCAACGGCCCTTGGGGTTGTCCACCTTGGAGAGGACAATATCAAAGGTCTTCTTGGCTATATCGGCATACTCCTGGTTGCCGGTGGCGATGGACAACTGGCCGAAGGCTATGACGGCAAAGGTATAGGAGAAAATGTTGTAGGGTTCCACCAGAGGATGTCCCTCGCGGTCAAGGGCAAAGTACCAGTTGAGGTTGCCGTCGTGACCGTACTTCTTCAGGAACTCGGCACCCTGTATGGCGGCATCCAGCCATTCCTGACGCTTCTCTACCTTATTATATAATGTGGAAAGCATCCACACCTCGCGACCCTGAAGCCAGATGAACTTGTCTGTGTCGAACACTTCACCGTCACGTTCCAGGCAGGTGAAGTAACCACCGAACTCCTTGTCGATGCTCTTCTCCATCCAGAAGGGCATCACCCTGTCCAGGAGTTCTGACTTGTATTGCTGGGCAAGTTGTTTGAAATCTATCATATTCTTTATGTTTTTGTGAATGTTAAGGGTGCCTATAGTCGCTGTCGTTCCCATAGGCACCGTGAAATAATCTTATTTACTACTCTTCAGGTACGAACCGATGGAGAGCAGCCATGCCACGATTACGGAAACCACAATACCTGTGGCACCGAACAGGAAGAGGTTGGCATCTGTACATTCGCTCATCCAGAACACCACGGCCTCACCTGCCACGAAACCTATGAGTGCGGCATAGCCCTTGACACGCTTCATGAACACCGCCATGAAGAAGAGTCCGCCCAAACCGCTGGTCAGCAGGCCCAAGGCGCTATTGAAGAAGTCGAGGAACGACTGCACGTTCCATGTGGCCATGAAGAGTGCCAGAACCAGACCTATCAAGCCGCTCAGCATGGAACTCCATCGTGCCACACCCAACAACTGATGGTCGGTGGTGCCGAGGCGGAAGCGCTTCCAGAAGTCTATGGAGAAGGCCGTGGACACACTGTTGATATTGCTGGAGATGGTGCTCATGGTGGCCGCAAAGATGGCCGCAATGAGCATACCGGCAATACCGGCAGGCATCTGACTCATCATGAAGAAGGGGAAGATGGCATCGGACTGACCCATGGTTACGTCCAACTCGGTGGGGTGTGTCTTGTAGAACGTGTACAGACCTGTACCTATCATGTAGAAGGCAACAGAGACGAACACGCTCATAAGGCCGTTCACCAGAATGCCACGACCGGCTGACTTCTCGTCGGGGGTGGTCATGAAACGCTGGATCACCGTCTGGTCAGAGGTGTAGGAGATAAGGTTGTTTGCCAAGCCTCCGATGATGATGACCCACCATGTGGCCTGCGACCACGAGTTGCTCCAATCGAAGAGGCGCAACTTGTCGTTCTCCAGTGCTATGTCTATGCATCCCGTCACACCGCCTTCGGTGTTCACGGCCAGGTATATTACGGCAAAGATGGCACCGCCCACCAGAATAAGGCCCTGCACCACATCGCCCCAGATAACGGCTTCCACACCGCCCATGGTGCAATAGATGATGGTGATAAGTCCCATGAGCACGATGCACAGGTAGATGTCAATGCCTGTTACCGCAGTCAGGGCCAGCGAAGGCAGATAAAGCACCATGGCCATGCGCACTATCATGAACACGCAGAAGAGGAACGATGCCAGCAGGCGTGTGGCCAGATTGAAGCGTTGCTCCAATACCTCGTAGGCACTGGTGACATTCAGTTTGCGGAAATAGGGAAGATAGTACTTTATTACAGGGAAACTGATAAGCAGTATCATCCACAACATGGGATAGTACGTCCAGTCGGTGGTATATGCCTTGGCAGGGATGGTCATGTAGGTGATGGCCGAAAGCATGGTGGCATAGATGCTGATACCTGCCGCCCACCAAGGTATGCGTCCGCCTCCCTTGAAGAAATCGTCGGCACCCTTTTCCTTACGCATGAAATAGAAGCCCATGCCAAGCATGGCCAGAAGGTAGATGGCAAGCACCATCCAGTTGATCCAGCCGAAGTTCTTCTCGTTGATGACATCCACATGGGTAACGTCAGCACTGCGCACACCGGGCATCAGTTCGCCACCGCTATAACTCCAGCCTTTGCCGCCCACTTCGGGAGTGAGGCATGCACCAGCCCTTGCCAGGAGACTGTCGCCGGGGAGCAAGCCCCATGCATCGGTGATGGTGTGATAGGTGAGCACATCCTTGCGGAAACGATACCATTCGGGGGTGTGGCGCAGATAGAGGCTGTCCTGACGGCCCTGTATGGCACTGAGGAAAATTTCATAGTCAACACCACCGAAGAATGCCACATGGCTGTATCCAATGGACGTACAGGTACTGCCCACTATGGCCTGACGACAGAGTTCGCGTCCGCCGTCCTGGGTATTGTCCACCCATACGGATGCCGGTGCGGTACGCTTCCACTGGGATGCGGAAGCATTACCCTTCTTCAGTTCGCTGACAAGCATGTACACGGCATCGGTGTGCACCGCCGGCGCCAACCCCAGGGAATCAATCTTCGGCTGATAGCCACCGAAGACAAACAGGCAATAGCCGGATGCGGTGTTCTGCACGGCCACACAGGGTTGCAGACGGCACTCGTCGGGCAAGGTGGCAGCCAATGTCCATTCCTTGGCATCGCCGGGATATTGCAGAGAGTAGACCTCCTTGTTGGGCACACCGAAACATTGTCCGCCTGCCACCCAAATGGTTCCGTCGTGATAGGTGGCCGCAAAGTTGTCAAGTGCCTTTGGCAGATAAGGGATGGGGGAAATCTTGGCGTCTACGGCATTGTGGAAGACGCACTCGCTGAATGCCCCCATGGCATCCATACCTCCCATGTAGACGGCACCTCCGGGAACCTGCACACTGGCACCATAGGCTCTGGGGTGATATACCTTCTGTCCGCCATCGGCACAGGGCACGTCGGGGAAGTTGCATCCGCCGGTAATCATCAGTTTGTCCATAATCCAACCTGCATAGTGGCCGGATACGGCTTGCTTCATGGGAATACCGGTGGGGGTGACGACAACACGGTTCTGTCCCATGCTAAGCAAGGGACAGAGCACTAATAACATTAACAGATATTTCTTCATCTTCACTCAGGGGCAAGGGGGCTTAGAACTTGTTGCAACGCTCAAAGAAACCTATTGCCTCCAGTTCGGCACGCATGACATCCTCTTCCTCCTGGGTAAGGTTCTGGAAGGGGGTGCGGTTGGGACCGAGGTCGAGACCAATGAGTTTCATTATGCGCTTGCCACCCACGATGTTGCCACGGAAATGGCAGATGACGTTGATAACCTCCTGAGAGAAGTTCTGCAACTCGCGTGCCTTCTCCAGGTCGCCCAGCTTCCAGGCATCGATGATGCCCACGAGGTTCACACCGTTGTAGTTGGTGGTACCGCCAATGCCGCCCTGTGCACCGCCCATGGCCAGCGAGGGCAGGATGGTCTCGTCCTGACCGTGAAGCATGTCAAACTTGCCACCGGCATACAGACGGCACTGGTTGTATTCATATATGCTCTCGTAGGTGTACTTGATACCGGCAAAGTTGGGGATACGTCCGTCCACGGCCTCCAGCAACTTCACCATGGGCAGGAATGCACCGTTGAAAGCAGGGATGTGGTAGTAGTAGAAGGGCAGGTCGGGAGCGCCGGCGGCAATCTCCTCGCAGTATTTTACCAGTTCCTCTACACGTCCGATCTTGGGGAATGGAGGTGCCATGGCACCAATGCCCCATGCGCCTATCTTCTGGGCATGCTCGGCAAGCATGCGAGAGTTGCGCACACAACATGATCCTACATGAACGATTACCTTGAATTCACATGGCAATGCCTTGGCAGCCTCTACCCAAGCCTCTGCCAGGCGCATGCGCTCGTCCTCGGTGAGCATGTAGCCCTCGCCGCTGCTACCGTTGATGAAAACACCCTGCATACCGTTCTTCTGCAACATGGCGGCATATGCGGGAATGGGTTCCAGGTTCACGTCTCCGTTGGCGTAGAACGGAGTGAATGGGGCATCGATAAGTCCGATAATCTTTTCCATAATATCTGATGTTTTATGTTGTTTGGTTCTATTAGAGGAAACCCTAGGATAATCTAGGACGTCCTAGGGGAGCCTAGGGTTTCCTATGGCTATTCTATAACTCTATGCTGTAGGTTTCTCCCACCTTGGTCTTCTTGATGATGATGGTGTTCTGGTCCTTTGCCTTGGCCTTCACCTTCTTGCCGGCAGAGTTGCGCACGGTCTTGCCTGCTATGCCGGGATACTTGATATAGAGAGGCTGGCCGGCATGGCTCTCCACCTTCACCTTGGTGAGGTTGCCGTTCTTCCAGTCCTGGTCAACGGTGAAGTTGCCCACGGCCTTCAAACCATGCACATGACCCTCGGCCTCCCAAGTGGATGGCATGGCGGGCAGCAGTTGCAGGGTGTCGGTGTGGCTCTGCAAGAGCATCTCGGCTATACCGGCGCAACAACCGAAGTTACCGTCGATCTGGAAAGGAGCATGTGCGTCGTAGAGGTTGTAGTACACGCCACCAGCATACTGGTTCAGACCATAAGAGGTGGAATGGCGCAGGGCATTCTTCAGGATAAGGTGGGCATGGTCGCCGTCCAGGGCACGTGCCCAAAGGTTCACCTTCCAACCCATGCTCCAACCGGTAGCGGCATCGCCACGCAACTTCAATGAGTTGACGGCAGGCTGGAAGTAGGGACTTGTGGGTGCTATCTGTGTGAGGGGATAGAGTGCCATCAGGTGGCTCATGTGACGGTGGTCGGGATCATCGCTCACGTGGTAGGGGCTGTATTTCCATTCGCGCAGGATGATGTCGCCCTTGTTTATGCCGTTGCGACCGTCCACCCAAGCGCGGTGCTTGTCGGTGCGTGCATCATATACCTCGGTGTGCAGGCCCTTGTCGGTCTTGGCAAGATAATCCTTCAACTTGGCCACGTCCTCCTTGGTAAGGCCGGTAACCTTGCTGCCCAGGATATTATGTGCCTCGTCCACGCTCATCAGCAGGTAGTGTATCAACTGCTGTGCGTGTGCGGTACCGTCCTCCTTGGGATGTGAGTTCTGCTCTGCACTGTACTCGTCGGGAGCCTCGTATGTTCCGTCCTGAGCCACCTTCATACGCTCGAACCAGAACTGGGCACAGGACCACATGGCAGGGAATGCCTTGGCCAGGAAGTCCTTGTCCATTGTATAGCGGTAGTGCTGCCACAGGTGTGAGCAATACCAGGCATTGGCAACGAAATAGTTGGTGCCCCAAATGCTCATGCCGCCGAACAGGCTGCTCTCCGTGAATACGGTCCAGCCGTTCTCCACACCGGCATACTTCCTGGCGGCCTTCTGCCAGTTCTCGTCACCTGCATTCTGGATGATGTAGTCCAGCAGGGGCAGGTGCAGTTCGCTCAGGTTGGTAGGCTCGGTGGGCCAGTAGTTCATCTGTATGTTGATGTTGGTGTGCACGTCGGAGTTCCATGGGGCATTGCTCAGATTGTTCCAGATACCCTGCAGATTGTTGGGGGCCAGGAGTTCGCGGTTGCTGGAGATGGCCAGATAGCGGCCGTAGTAGAAATACAACTGCTCCAGGAAGCGTGCCTCGGGGTCGTTGAGGTCCTTCAGCGTGCTGTAGTGGTCGATGAGTTCGTTGGTGGGACGGTTGCTCTTGGCGTTCAGGTTCAGGGACACACGGCCTGTGTAGGACAGGAAATTGGCAACGTGGTCCTTCTGGATGTTGGGGAAGCCCTTCTTGCATGCGGCATCCACACGTGCCATCATCTCCTTGCCCAGGTCGGCAATGGAAACACCCGTGGTACGGCTCTTGGCATTGGGGGCAAAGTCTGTGCCGGCAGCCATGTACATCACCACCTCACTGGCACCGACAACCTCTATGCCGTTCTTTCTGGCCAACACATGTCCTCCGCCTATGGGCACGACACGCATAGTAGCCTGATAGGCCACAGTCTCCAACTGGCCGTGGAAGTTGGCATAGGGCAGGCTGCCTGCATCGGTGGCATAAACCACGGGGCTGGCATTGATGTCCTTGCCGGGAGCGAAGGAGAAGAGCAGGTGCAGTTTCTTCTTGCCTGAAGCAGAATACCTTGCTACCATAACCTTATCGGGATTGCTCACGAAATAAGTGCGGTCATAAGTAGTCATGTGCTCCTTGCTGCTACAGTGCACACGTCCTATGCCCTCCTGCAGGTCCAGGCTGCGCACATAGTCCTTCACCTCGCCGTCCTTGCCGGGCAGGAATACTCCGCTGAGGTCCTCCACAAAGATGCTTCCGAAGTTCTTGTACTGGCCATAGCCTCCGCCGTACCCCTGCATGTCGCTGGGTTTACCCGTCCAGAGGGTCTTCTCGTTGAACTGGATTTCATCCTTGTTCAGACCTCCGAACAGACTACCGCCCAACTGACCGTTACCAATGGGCAGAGAGTACTCCATCCACACGTTCTTCACGCCCGTTGCCGTTGAGGGCACGTCGTACCACATGGTCATGGGGTTCTTGGGGGTGAAATCACCGGCACTTGCCGACATGGCGGCCAGAAGCGCCATACCCAGAGCACAGCGTCTGAGCCCGTTTTTCATTGAAATTTTCTTCATTTTTTCAGTATAAGTTAGTTTTGGTTATAACATTATTCATAATTCAAGTGGTGCGTAAAACACAAAACACACGTAAAGTTATGAAAATATGCTCTCCAACGCAATGCAATGCCAGAAAAGCAATCCTTACTACACAAAAAAGTGGCCAAATCCTTTGGACATTCCCGTTTTTTTCATACCTTTGCACCCGATTTCGCTGCTTTAGCTCAGTGGTAGAGCGCATCCTTGGTAAGGATGAGGTCCCGAGTTCAACTCTCGGAAGCAGCTCATAAATTAAAGGGACTGTGTCAGATTCTTGCACAGTCCCTTTAATTTCAATACGTTGGAAGCACGTCTACGCAACCACCCCTCCATGTCAACTTGCCAGTGTTGATGCGACAACACTGGAGTGTTGGCACGACAACACCGCAGTGTTGCCACTACAACACTGACGCAACCGCCCAAGCATACAACTATACCCTATGATACTGACAACCCTGATTTCCATATGCCTGCTATCCCTCGTTGCCGACATATACCTTTGGTACAGGACCGTACGCCAATGGCCAACTCTATGGTGCTACTTACACTGGATACCCCTTTGCATCGTTACAGCCCTCATAGTCATGATGCTTACCGGCACCATATTCCAGTGGACATTCAGCCTTGGCATATACCTCTTTCTGCTTGCCTGCCTGCCACGGTGGTTCCATGCCCTTTTGGCATTGGTACGCATGCCACGGGCAGGATTGGCGGTACGTATAATGCTCGTCGGCGTATCGATCTATGGCATAACATTCGGGTGGAAACGGCTTGTTATCAGGGAAACAGAGGTTGTAAGCCATACACTCCCACCCTCTTTCCACGGTTTCCGCATCGCGCATATCTCGGACCTCCACCTTGGCACATACTCATCACAACCTGAAATGGTGGACAAGATAGTGGAGATGGTCAACGCCTCCTCGCCCGACCTTATTGTATTCACTGGTGATATAGTCAACACCTCTCCCCAGGAACTCCGCCCCTTCACGGAAACCCTCTCCCGTCTCAAAGCCCCCTACGGCGTTATCTCCATCATGGGCAACCACGACTATTGCACTTATGGGCCCAAGAAGTCACCTTCCAAACCTTTGGCCATGCAGGATGAAATCATAGCCATGCAACGGCAGATGGGTTGGAACCTGCTCATGAACGGCCATGCCGTCCTACATAACGCCACCGACTCCATAGCCGTCATAGGTGTGGAAAACGACGGTAATCCGCCTTTCCCGGCCCGTGCCGACTTAGGCAAAGCCACCTCAGGTCTAAGGACAGAGTGCTACAAAATCCTGCTCACCCACGACCCATCGCACTGGCGTCGTGCCGTGTTGCATCACACAGACATCCCCCTCACCCTCTCCGGCCACACCCATGCCATGCATCTTCGTATTGGCGGTTGGTCACCCTCAGCCCTACTCTTCTCCGAATGGGGAGGTCTCTACAAAGAAAACAATCAGTACCTGCACGTCAACACCGGCACAGGTTCTAACATACCCTTCCGCCTGGGGGCATGGCCGGAAATCACGGTCATCACATTGTCAAAATAGTAGGAGGCACTTACATAAGTAGGTTCCGGAAATTCTCTTTTGTCAGTAACATTGTCCTTTTTTTGCATTTCACTTGCAAATAGGTTTGCATACCTTTGTCGCCAGTAATAATAAAAGAAAGCACATTATTTTATATGGACAGAAAAAAAATAGCATCTCTGCTGACTATGGGGTTGATGACTCTCGGCGCCATGGCACAAGCAGAAGGCAAGGTGATTGACGAACACGGAGAACCGCTTGTGGGAGCAACCGTGCGATGGGAAGGCACAAACGTGGGTACCACTACGGACATCAACGGCAAGTTCCACTTGAAAAAGAACGGACATCTGCATGAGATAGTTACCAGCATGATGGGGTACAGGAACGACACCACCTGCACGCATAGCGCAAAGTTCCTGGTAATTCGCCTGCAGGAGATAGCGACCGACATGCACGAGACAGAGGTGCTGGGACGCAAGCAGACGAGCCTGAAGATGTGGCATACGGCAGAGAACAGCGAACTGATTACCGCCGCAGGCCTGAGACATGCGGCATGTTGTAACCTGGGCGAAAGTTTCGTGAGCACGGCAGCCGTGGATGTGAACTACACCGACGCTTCCACTGGTGCCAAGCAAATCAAGTTGCTGGGACTCAGCGGAACTTACGTGCAGATGCTCACGGAGAACATCCCCAACTTCCGCACCGTGGCCGCCCCATTCGGTCTTGGCTATGTGCCTGGTCCCTGGATGCAATCCATACAGGTGAGCAAGGGCATTACCAGCGTGAAACAGGGCTACGAGGCCATGACGGGACAGATAAACATCGAATACCGCAAACCACAAATGCCCGAGGCCGACTGGATAAACCTGAACCTGTACGGCAACAGCAAGGGTCGCATTGAGGGCAATGCCGATGCAACATTCAAGATGAAGGACCCTCGTTGGGGTACTACCCTGCTGGTGCATTACGACAAGGACCTGACCTCTCACGACGAGAACAACGACGGTTTCCAGGACATGCCCAAGGCGGAGCAGGTAAACGTGATGAACCGCTGGACCTTCCTTTCCGACACCTACGAGTTCCAGATAGGTGCCCGCTACCTGAACGAGAACCGTCATAGCGGCCAACTGGAGGCAAAGGTGCAGAACCCTTACCTCATCCACCTGGAGACAAACCGCGTGGAGGGTTTCATGAAGAACGGATACATGTGGAACAACGAGCATGAGAGCAGCCTGGCGCTCATCCTCTCCGGCTCTTACCATTGCCAGGACAACCATTTCGGACTGAAGCACTACGACGTTGACCAAAGTACGGCATACGCCTCGCTTATCTTTGAAAACCAGTGGACACACAGCCATAAGTTGTCAGTAGGCCTTTCCATGAACTACGACGGATACAAGCGCCAGCCCAACGACTACCTCAACCAGACATTCGACATGTCCATGCTCCACCCCTCGTGCCATGAGATAACCGGTGGCGGATACGCGCAATACACATTCACCATCTTCGACGACCACGGACACGACGGCAAGTTCCTCATCCAGCCGGGCATACGTGTTGACTACAGCAACCTGTGGGGCACATTTGCCACTCCCCGACTACACATGAAATGGACACCCACGGAATGGGTGAACGTGCGTGCCTCTGCAGGCAAGGGATACAGGACTTCCTTCACCCTGGACGAGAACAACTACCTCTTGTCAAGTTCGCGACGTGTTGTGATGGATAGCGAGACACAGCGCGAGGAGGACTGGAACGTGGGAGCATCCGTAATGTTCAAGCCCACCCTGTTCGGTCAGGAACTGAACTTCACGGCCGAGTACTACTACACTGACTTCCAGAAGCAGGCCGTCATAGACATGGACAGAGACCCTCATGCCGTGTACATCTACCAACTGGACGGGAAGAGCCGTTCGCACGTGTTCCAGTTGGAGGCTTCCTATCCTTTCTTCAAGGGATTCAACGCCACACTGGCATACCGCTATACCGACTCGAAGACAACCTTCATCGACGCACAGGGCAACAAGGCACTTAGAGAGCGTCCCCTGACATCGCGCTACAAGGCCCTTTGCTCCCTGCAATACAAGACACCGAAGGACATGTTCCAGTTCGATGCCACCCTGGCACTGAACGGTCCCGGCCGCATGCCAGACCCCTACCAGAAGGCAGACGGAACCATGTCCTGGGACAAGGAGTATAAGGCCTTCCCCCAACTTAATGCGCAGGTGACATACAATATTCGCAAGAATTTCTCGTTATATATAGGTGGAGAGAACCTTACCGACTTCACGCAGAAGAATCCCATCATTGCGGCAGACCAGCCTTGGGGCAACGAATTTGACCCCACAATGACATGGGGCCCCATAGACGGATGGATGCTCTATGCCGGCCTGAGGTTCAACCTGCCGAGATAGAGATAACGGAACCTACACCTTATATATTATATACGATAGACAAACCACCACTTGCCCATGACTAAGAAGAAAGCACAATTACGGCAGACTGTACGATACGGCATACTCACCCTGTGCCTCCTGATATGCGGAAGTGCCTATGGATGGAGCCAGCAACTTCATGCCTACAGGAACCTGGCTGCCGGAGGATACCATTTCTGGTTCTATTCCCCCGAACCTCCCTCTCCCACCCTGATACCCATGCGCCACGACGACATGGAAATGCAGAGGCGCATAGACTTGGAGCAACTCTTCCATGCCAAACCTGCCGAGTGGAAACACTGGAAGGAGAGAGAGGAGGCCAAGCGGATAGAGAAACTGAAACCGCTGGTCATCTTCCTGCACGGAGCAAGCCTGTGCGGACACGACCTCAGGCAAGTGCTGCGTTACGGCACACTGGATGCCATGGACAGAGGTCTGGAGGTGGATGCCTACGTGCTCGCACCGCAGAATCCTGGAGGGGCTTGGGATCCCGACAAACTGATTAACCTGACGGAATGGGCATCGCGCACACATCCCGGCATAGACACCACGCGCATTTACGTACTGGGCATGAGCCTTGGCGGATACGGAGCCTTGGACCTGCCTGCCGCATACCCCGACCGCATAGCGGCATCCATGTCTATATGCGGAGGCGCCACAAGCAAGACCATAGGCAACCTGAACAAGGTACCACTATGGATTCTGCACGGCACGGCCGACGTAGCAGTTCCGGTGAATTGCAGTGACCGTGTGGTGGCGGCCATGAGACGCGACTCCATACCCCAGCGCCTCATATACTCGCGTCTGAAGGGCTACAACCATAGCCAGCCATGCCGTCTGTTCTATATGTATGAGACATACGACTGGCTCTTCTCGCACAGGCTTACCGATGCCGGCCGCCCACTGAACAAGGAAATATACATCGGTCCCCGAAACATACCGGAGGCATACCGCCGAATGGGGCGCAGAGGACAGTTGAAGCCTTCCGGCAACAGAGAGGTCTATGGGCACAGCCATCTTGAAGCCATAGAGTTTGCACACATCCAGGACAGCATCGCCAGGGCAGACAGCATCGCCGAGGCCCACAAAGCCGTACCGAAATCCACTCCTCTGCTAACAAAATAGGCAAAGGATATATAGTTTTAGCACAAAGTTCCTGCCGGGCAAGGCTTTTTGATGCCCTACAGGAACTTTTTTCATGTCTTCCCTTGGCAGATTGGCAAAAATAGAATAAATTTGCTCTGTTTGCTGTAATATATAACAAGGTACAGGAGAACGATGATAAAGGATTTCAAGAAGACAGCCATAGTCACGTCGCAAGGCGAAATAAGTTACAGGTCCATGCTTCTGCATATTGACCACTTCGCCACACACACTCCCAAGGGAGAGGACAAGAAGACCGTCATATTCTCGGAAAACAGGGAAGGATGGATATATGCCTTCTTCTCCATCTGGAAGAACGGCGGCATAGCCATTCCCGTGGATGCATCGTCCACGGCACAAGACCTGGCATACATACTGAAGGACAGCGGAAGCCAGTGCATCTGGACATCCGACGAGCATATCCAGGTAGTGCAGGAGGCCATTTCCCTGTCAGGGGCACAGGTGCGCATGCTGAATATCGACAATTACGAGAACACAGGCATACCAGAGAGCGGAGAAGGTGCTCCCGAACCATCCACCTGGAGCAGAAGGGAAGAGGATACGGCAGTAATCATCTACACCTCCGGCACTACGGGTTCGCCAAAGGGTGTCATGCTCACCCTGGGAAATCTGATGGCCAACATCCGGGGCGTATCGGACGAGGTGTGCATCTTCAACAGCGAACGGCGTGCCCTCATTCTCCTGCCCCTGCATCATGTCCTGCCCCTGCAGGGATGCATGATAGCACCCATCCTGCTTGGTGGCGGTGTGGCCATAAGTCCGGGTATGACAGGTCCCGAAATCATGGACACCCTGTGCCGTGGCAAGGTAGCGATTTTCGTGGGAGTGCCACGCCTGTGGCAGACGCTCTACACGGGCATCATGAAGCAGATTGAGGCCAAGGCCGCAACACGTGCCCTGTTCCGTTTCTGCGCATGGGCAAAGAGTCCTGCCCTGTCGCGCATCATCTTCCAGAAGGTGCACAAGAAGATGGGCGGCAACATACAGTTCTGTGTCAGCGGTGGTGCCGCACTGGACGCCGAGATAGGCAGGGGGCTGGAAACATTGGGCCTGAACCTGCTGGAAGGCTATGGCATGACGGAGACGGCTCCAATCATAGCATTCACACGTCCCGGAGACTACATACCCGGTTGCGTGGGCCTGCCCCTGCCCTCAGTGGAGTGCAAGATAATCCCCAGCGAGATGGGGACCATGGAGGAAGGCCGTGTGGTGGTGGGCGAACTGTGCGCCAAGGGACCGAATGTGATGAAGGGCTACTACAACCGTCCCGAAGAAACGGCAGCCACCATAGACGGGGACGGTTTCATCCACACGGGCGACCTGGCACGTTTCGACGAGGCAGGACGTGTCTACATCACCGGACGGTGCAAGGAAATCATCGTCCTGTCCAACGGCAAGAACGTACAACCTGCCGAGATAGAGGCAAAGATAGAGAAGTACTCCACCTACGTGCACGAGGCTGCCATCACGCAGAAGGGCGACATGCTTTGCGCCATCATCGTGCCGCAGACGGAGTGGGCAAAGGACCTTACCGACCAGCAGGCAGAGGAAATCATCAAGAAGGAGGTGCTGGAACCATACAACCACTCCGTGCCCCAGTACAAGAAGGTGATGACCCTGTGCATATTCCGTGGCGACCTGCCACGCACCAAACTGGAGAAACTCCAGCGCTTCCGCCTGAAGGACATCCTGGAAGGACAATATGCAGGAGAACCCGTCGACGAGGCTCCCATCGAAGAACCCGACAGCGAGGAATACCGCATACTGAAGCAGTACATAGAGGGAGAGAAGAAACTGACCCTGCGCCCCACCGACCGTATAGAGACGGACCTTGGCATGGATTCGCTCGACCGCATAAGCCTGCAGACATTCATAGAGAACACCTTCGGAGTGCAGGTAAGCGCAGAGAGCCTCCTGGGGTTCCGCGACGTCAGTGCCCTGGCTCTTCACATACAGGAGAACAAGACACGCATGGAAGTGGAGGAAATCGACAGGAACAGATTGCTCTCCTTCCCGGAGAACCCCGAGGACAGCAATACAGAGTGCGAACAGTGCACACGACGCACCTCGCCACTCATGTCCGTGTGGGCAAAGATGATGAAGGGTTTCATAAGCCTCTACAACGGTCTTACCATCGTAGGGCAGGAGAACATCCCCGCCTCGGGCCCATTCATCCTGGCGCCCAACCACCAGAGTTTCATGGACGGACCTGTGGCCATGGCAGGACTTACCTCCGAACAGATAAGGAACAGTTTCTTCTATGCCACCGAGGAGCACGTACGCGGAAGTCTGCGCCGAACCCTGGCACGCCGCAACAATGTCATCATCATGGAGCGTGCACGCCTTAAGGAATCCATCATGGAAATGGCATCTGTGCTGAAGAGGGGACAGAACCTGATAATCTTCCCCGAAGGCACGCGCACACGCACCGGTTTTGTGGGCGAATTCAAGAAGACCTTTGCCATCCTGGCCACGGAACTGAACATCCCCATAGTGCCCGTACGCATCAGCGGTGCATACGAGGCCTGGCCGAGAAGCAAGAAACTGCCCTCGCCCAAACCCGTAAAGGTGGAATACCTCAAACCCATCATGCCCAAGGCCGAACAAGAGGACTACGACACCCTGGCCAACCGCGTACGTAAAGCAATAGTAGGGGAATAAAACGGAAAACGGAAAGGTGAAAACGGAAATCTGCGAGTAAGCGAGAGCAATCAAACTTGTTTGAATTGCCGAGCGGGAGCAGATTCAAGACCGCAAAGCGGGATTAAAACGGAAAACTCCCTAAGGACCCTAAAGACTCTAAGGACCCTAAGGACCCTAAACGCCCTCCCCCAAAACAACAAGATTAAAACCAAACACAACACAATATGACAAACGAAATTTCCAAGAACATACGCTACATCGGTGTGGACGATCTGGACATAGACCTCTTCGAGAGCCAGTATATCGTGCCCGAGGGTATGAGTTACAACAGTTGGGTCATCCTGGACGATAAGGTGGCCGTAATGGATACCGCCGACGGACGCAAGGAAAAGGAATGGACTGCCAACCTCGTTGCTGCCCTGGAGGGACGCACACCCGACTATCTCGTATGCCAGCACATGGAGCCTGACCACTCTGCCATCGTTGGCAAGATGATGCAGGACTACCCCACCCTCACCCTCGTCTGCTCCCAGCAGACGGTGAAGATGCTGGGATTCTACTTTGATTTGGCCTCATTTGCTGAACGCATACAGGTGGTAAAGGAGGGCGACAACCTCTCTCTGGGCACACACACGCTTCACTTCATTGCCGCACCCATGGTGCACTGGCCTGAAGTGATAATGACCTACGAATCCAGCGAGAAGATACTCTTTGCCGCCGACGGTTTCGGCAAGTTCGGTGCGCTCTGCAACGAGACGGACGACTGGGCATGCGAGGCACGCCGCTACTACTTCAACATCGTGGGCAAGTACGGCATGCAGGTGCAGAACGTGCTGAAGAAGGCTTCCACCCTGGAAATCAGCGCCATCATGCCTCTGCACGGTCCTGTGCTCCAAGGCGAGGCCATGGCTGAAGCCATACGCCTGTACGACCTCTGGAGCCGCTACGAACCCGAGAGTGACGGCATTCTCCTGGCCTATGCCAGCATACACGGCAACACGGCACAGGTGGCACGCCATCTGGCCGAGGTGCTGAAGCAGAAGAGTGCCGCAAAGGTGGTGGTCAGCGACCTGAGCCGCGACGACATGGCAGAGGTCATAGAGGATGCCTTCCGCTATCCCCGTGTAGTATGCCTTGCCTCCTCCTACGATGCCGGAGTGTTCCCCCCGATGCACGATTTCCTGCACCATCTGCAGATAAAGGCATACCAGCGCCGCCGCTTCGGCCTTGTGGAAAACGGCACCTGGGCTCCCACGGCGGCCAAGGTGATGCGCCACATGATAGAGAGCATGAAGCAGTGCGAGATAGTGGAACCCACCGTAACCATCTGGGGCAAACTGAAGGAAACCGACAAGCCCGCCCTGGAAGCCCTGGCGGATGCCATGCTTGCAGAATAAGGAGAATAAAGGGGAACGGTCATCACAAGACCAGCCACCAGGTCAGATTAGAAGGGACACGACTGAAGTGCCCCTTCTTTTTTTGTCCGTGCAGTCATCCTGCATGCTATCCTATCTATATGAATGTCGGGTGAAAAGGAAAGCGCATACCGGCACATGATAGTATGGAGAAACTGGATATCGGATCGTACCGTAGGGTAAACGCCTCATTCCGCAAAAGGATGGTATATCGCATAGGCGTGGATTGCGGGTTCTTTGTGGAGATGAACTATATGGTGAATGCCATGCTTTATTACCTGACACACCGCATCAGGTTCCAACTATATTCGGAGGACGCCAATTTCGGCACCGGCATCGGGTGGACAGAATACTTCCTGCCCTTCTGCGAAGAGGTGCATGAGAAGTTCCACAAAAAGTACAATTTCCACAGGCTGCCGTCCTGGCGCAATATCCTGAGGCTCTGCCGCAGGCAGAAGTCCCTGGGGGCGATTGCATGGAAAGCGAAGTCGGGCATGAAAACCTTGACTGGCAGGTTGGCGTCCTTGTGGACTTACGGAGAAGCAGTATTCCTTTCGCAGGACGTTTCTTTGGAAGGGGTGCAGAGGTTCTGCGTCCCCGAACTTGGCATAGATGCCGACTATATGAGTGCGTACAGCATGGTAGCACGCATGGTTTGGAGGTTTACACCGGAGATGATACGACTGGAAAACAGTTACAAGACCAAACTACGCCTGCCGTCCGTCTACTCCGCTGTGCAGATAAGGGGTGGCGACAAGATTACGGAGACGAGCCTGATAGACGGAAAGACCATTATAAGCAGATTGGAGTTTTGGAGTGAGGAGGCTTGCCTGTTCATCCTTACTGATGACTACCGCCAGTACCAGAAGGCTCTGGAGGATTTCCCAAACCTGAGGATTCTGACGCTATGCCAACAGGATGAAAAAGGTTACTGTCACCAGCGTTTCTGCAATGAAGACCCCTCCAGCAAGAAGGATGCCATCCGCCGCCTTCTCGTCTCCGCAGACCTGCTGCTATCAAGCCATTCCTTTGTGGGAAGCATCACCACAGGGCCGAGTGTCTTCGTCATGAAGGTGAGGCACCGCGACCTGCTCGCTCAGGCCGTGGATTGCCCAAGGGAGGAACTGACTGCGGCATTGCGCCTCTCCATCAACGAACGCTCCACGATATCCACCGAATACCTCAGCAGACATGCTACCAGGTAATCCTGATACCGAACGGACATGTGAACATTACAGGATGTTCCGTCCATACGGTACGTGTTTCACCGCCAGAGGGTATGAACCAGTTGAACGTGGGTTCGGCGAATATGCTGGTATGTGGAGCAAACCTGTACTGAACTCCAACACTCACACCCATCTGCCATTGCAGAGAGGGTGTGAAGGTGCTGTTCTCCGTCAGAACCGTCTGCCAGTCAACAATGTAGTCGCTCTTGGTCTTTCCATATACGGGTATGTGCATCGTTACTCCCATGGAGGTGTATGCCGACAGCCCTCTGTATGATACCCAATAATAGGACACACGAAGCGGTATGCCGAGATAGTGCACGCTCTGTTTGTCAACGACAGAGTATCCGCCCTCGCCCATGGAGAATGTGGATTTGAGCAGAGAGTACTGTATGCCGGTTTCCACTCCCCATCTCTTTCCGAGCGTTCTTGCAAACGACACGCCGAACGTAATGGGACTGGAGTGCTGTTCCCTTTGCTCTATCTTGCCCGTGTTGTGTGCGGAAATCTTACTGAGGGCAGAAATCCTGGCTGTGTCTCTGTGGAAAGGAAACATGTTTAGGTAAGAGGAATACTCTTCCCATGTGCTTACATGGTCGGGTAACGCCAAGGATGCGCTGTCTGGTTCTGGCAGCATGGACGTGCCTACGGCAATGAGTCTGTTACCGCTTTGTGCCAGAGCAGAACCTATTGAACCAGTGAGGCGGAAGTGCCACTTGGTGCCCTTCGTCAGAAAGAGTTCCGGAATATTGTTCCGGGGCATGAGGATTGTTCTTGACAAAGTGTCCTTAACATTGGTTTCCATCAAATCCTCCTCTGTTTCTACAATCAAAGGTTTTTCGATGGCGACAGGCGGAAGGACAACGGCAACGGAATCAGAATCTTGCGGCAAGGCCGTCTCTTCCATGTCTTCTGCCGATGCCCGACAAACCTCTATCATTACAACAATATCCGCAGGCAGAGTGTCTGCAACGATTTCCTGTTCCTCCACAGTGCTATCTGGCGGCAAGATATGCGGGCGCACATGCCGTTGTCCGACATCAACAACCTTCTCCCCTTTGCGCCACCCAATGTGTCTGACAATCAGACTCCATGCCAGAGGAACCATCAACACAATCAGCACCCAGATTGTACCGCCCTCTATCATACGCCTGAGCATACGCTTGGCGCGAGACAACTGCGACGAGGAACTATGCGGTGCGATGCCCAGCATGTCTGCTATCTCCTTGTGTGAGAAGCCCTCTACGACCGACAGATGCAATATCTTTCTGTATCCATCGGGCAGGAGGTTAACCAGTCCGAGCAGTTCTTTGTAGTTAAGGTCGGCATCGGGCGTGGAAACGGCATCCGCCATCAACGCGTCCTCCTCACTGACAGAGGATATGGGCAACAGGTGCATCCTGTTCCTCTGTTCCACATGCTTCAGTGCCACGTTCCTGACTATGGTGGTCAGCCATTCGCTGAACTTGTCATTGTCCCTCAGGTTCCCCAACGACACGAATGCCAGGATAAAGGCATCGTGCACGAGGTCGTCGACCACGGTGCTGTCCTCCTTGACAATGTTCATGCATATCCCCGCCATCTTGGGACGGTACGCTCTGTATAATATATCAAAGGCCTTGGCGTCCTTCTCCTTTGCTCTCTCTACTACTGTGTATAGTTCCATCTGTCAACAGGGGCAATGATTACGTGTACAGCCTTTATACATATAGATACTTAATCACGCCAAAAGACTGCATCATGCCCGTCCGTCCACCATATCATTCCGACTGCAAAGATACGGAAATGCTATTGGAAACACATTACGCCAGTCTGTGAAATTGTTATCGTGCGCCAAACTTTATCTCACTCATCATCTTATACGTCCCATGGTTATTCCCTTAAAGGTTTAGGACTTTCCTCCGCATCATTCTGCTTTTTCCTCATAAGAACGTGGACGGAGTTGCATATCTTTGCAACAGAAGAAATAAAAACTACAACAGGACCAAACCTGAAAACCTAAACAAGGAGGACATTGATATGAAAAGAAGAACCTTACTCGGAAACATCTGCATAATGATGGTTGCTCTGCTCGGCATGAGTTCGTGCAACGTGGTATGGAACATGGATGAGGACATGGACGTGCACCAGTCCATTAAGTTTGCAGGGCAGTGGACGGGCGACTTCGGCATGTACTACAACTACCGCCACAACGGACGTCTCTATACCTTCGACTCCTACGACACGGACATAGTATTCTATCCAGAATACGACGGGGCCACCTATGGCTACGGCAAGCAGGTGGACTACTACGAGCGCGGTCCCTACACCCACATCTACAACCGCTTCGATTGGGAGATACGCAACGGCGTAATCTATCTGGAATACTATAGCGACCCAAGTCTGGACTGTGCCATCTACGACTACAAGATGACCCCGGACCGTTTCCAGGGACGCTTCGGAAGCAGCAGCGACAGGTTCTACCTGACGAAGATAGCCGACTACTACGACTGGACGGTCTACATGGACTACTGTTACTATTACCCCAATAGCGGTTGGTACTGGTCGCCGATGTACGCCATGGAAAACGGAAAGGTGAAAACGGAAAACGGAAAGGAAAACGTAGAACAGGAATCTGAAAAGGGATTAAACGAAGAGGACGGCATAGTGTCCTATGGTAAGAGGATGTGACGGTGACAGATTCCGCCTGTGCAGAGACTCTATATAATATAATGTATAAGCAAAACAATAGGAGATAAAGACATGACAACACTGGGAATATGCATCCTGATAATGATATACTTCACCAAGGGCAAGGAGGTGAAACACCTTCTGGCCAGACTGAAGGACGTGAACTGGCACGAAAAAATAAACGCTCTCATAAAGAGGATACAGCCTTGGGCCTTGAAAGCCGGCAGAAGGGCTTCGCGACCCATCCTGCAATTCTACTATGTGCTGGCCGACGAGAAGACCTCCACTCTGGACCGTGCCCTCATCTATGCTGCCATAGCATACACCATCATGCCCATGGACCTCATCCCCAGTGCAGTATATAAAATGCTGGGTATAGTGGACGACGGAGTGGCCGTGCTCTACGTGTACAAGAAGGTGAAGAAAAACATCACTCCCGAAATCAGCGCCAAGGTGGAATCTACCCTGAACGACTGGTTCGGCATGGAATATGAGGTGGTGAAGTAACGTGCCCCATTCTCACCGACCTCAGGAACATTTTGTGTCGTTGGGACAACAAGAAAGAGTCGTCGGGGAGAACAAGGACGAGTCACCGAGGGTGACAAGGACGAGTCATCGAGGGTGACAGGGGCGAGTCATCGGGGAGGACAAATGCGAGTCGTCGGGAGGACATTCTCAAGACATCGACAGAAAGGACGTACGGTTCCCTTATCCCATCATTTATTGGTGTCCGTCTTCGGCAATGATGTCCAGCAGGCGTTCCGTCCATATCTTTGCCAGACGATGGGCGCCTTGGGCGTTGGGGTGGAGATAGAAGGTGCCGGAACGGCCCTTTTCTGCCGTAAAGAGTTTCTTCCTGTTCTTGAAGCCGCGCCATGCCTTGCGGCTGCCGCCATACACCTGCGTGTACTCGTCCACGATGGTGTCTATGACGGGATAATAACTGCGCAACCTGTCGAGCCCCTCCTGAAGATAGCGTGCACCATTGTGCGTGTTGGGGCTGTACCAGATGGGGTAATTGAGCAAGATACGGCACGAGGGCACGGCGTGGATAAGGCTGTCTATGATGGTGCGCATGTTCCTGCCATACGTTTCGGGACTGACGGGTGCTCCCTCCGTGGTTGTGCATGCGCTGTCGTTCGTGCCGAGCATGATGGAGAAGTACACTACCCCGCCGTTGGCCTTCTGGAAACGTAGTGCGGCGTCCACCACCTTGACAAAGTCCCTGCGCCCTGGCATGAAACCGAAGGTTGTTATACCCGAATGTCCTCCGTTATAGACATTCGTATGCACACCCGTGGCCTTCTCCACCATATCGCGGCAAATGGCTGGCGGTGCCTGTCGGGAAGGGTCGCTCAGCGTTGCACCGGCCGTTATGCTGTTGCCTATGAAAACCAGATTGATGCTTGTCGGTGCCTTACCCTGGGCGTCATCTTCATGCTCACTCATGGCGGCGGCATTCAGCGAAAGGGAGGTAAGGAGAAGCAGAAAAAGAGGGAGGAGGATGTTGTTGTGATGTTTCATGGCGGATGTATAGGCTATATTACGGATAGTCAGTTGACAGGTATCTCTTTTATCAGCAAACTGTCCAAAGCCTCGCGCGAACCTTGGAATACGTTGCAATCCACGGGACCCCGTATGCCGGAGAGTTTGCCGCAATCGGTGTGTTGCCAGAAGGTCCACTTGATGTCCTTGGCTGGCTCGGAAACGTAGTAGTGCGCCATCCAGAAGGGATATTCTGCAAAGCGTTTGTCGCTGAGTATGTCGCGGCGGAAACGGTAACTGCTATAGATGATGGGCTTCACGCCATAATGCTTTTCCACCACATCAAGCCAGTCAAGGGCCATGCGCTGGATCTGCTTCTTGTTCTTGCCAGAAGCAAGCCATTTGCGCTCGTCCTCAATGTCGAGCACAGGGGGAAGGTCGCCTTCCTCGAGGTGTGCCTGGCGAAGGAAGAACTGCGCCTGTTTCTTGGCCGGAACATCGGGTGTAAGAAAATGGTAAGCGCCTCTAATCAAGCCGTTTTTGCGTGCTTGGTAAAAGTTATCATTAAAGTAGTCGTCCATCAATGAAACTCCCTCCGTGGCCTTGATGATGACGAACGTGACGGGGTCATTGCCCATGTTGGCATTCCTGAGCCGTGCCCAATCTATCTTCTCCTGATAGTGGCTCACGTCTATGCCGCGCACGGTGTATTCCGAGGGATATGTGGTCTCGCCGTAGATGGCCTTCCATTGGAAACTGTACGGGTCCACGAAGAAGTGGAACAGCACGAAACAGTATAGGGCCACCACACCCACACCGCCCAGGACGAAGCCCCAGAGCGGTATGCTGCGCAACCATCTGAGCAGGAAAAACCCACCGGTCTTCTTCCCTTTCTTGCGGGGAGAAGTCCGGCGGGTGGATGTATTTGTCTTCCTTTGTTGAGGCATCAAGAATTACTTAGCCTGCTCCAAAGCAAGGGTCTTTGTGCACTGGTCGCAAACCTCTGTGGGACCCCAGTACTGGATGGGACCGGGATAAACGTAGAGGGTCTGCTTTGCCCACTGCTCGCGGTTGGCGGCGAAGAACTTGAAGGGAGCACCGTCCAGTTCAACGAGAGCCTTGCGGATAACGGGCTTGTTGGCACCGTTACGACGCTCGATGTTCATCATCATGGTGATGGGCACACCACCTGCAATCCACTCAGCGGCAGGAGCGGTTGTGTTCTTGATGACGCTCATGTAACCGGTCTTGCCGTTGGCAATCAGGCGGCTGGCGTTGAAGCCGAGGCTGTAGCAGTAGTCGGCATCGTAGTTGGAGGGAGCGGCGCAACGGCCTTCGTAGCCGAAGAAGTGGTGCTGTGCGCTGAACTTGCCAGTGTACTTGCCTTCCTTCTTCCATGCGGCGAGTTTGCCCTCAACCATGCGGCTGAGCAACTTCTCGGTCTCGATGAGAGAAACCTGCACGTTGCCATGGGGGTCGCGGTCCAGACAAAGCTGGCGTGCCACGTCGGCGGGAAGAGACTCGAGGATGGCCAGGTTCTCGGGAGCGATGTTGCCCTTGACGAATGCAATCTGCTCCTCAGCACCAGCAAACTCGCGAGACTCGCCTGTTGCGGGGTCGGTGAGAACCTCGTTCAACTGCTGGATGAGTTTCTTGATGGCGGGGATGAACTCGATGAGGCCCTCGGGGATGAGGACGGTACCGAAGTTGTTGCCATCAGCGGCACGGTCGGCAACGATCTGAGCGATGTATGTAACCACGTCGTCCAGAGACATTTCCTTCTGCTCGATTTCCTCAGAGATGAGACATACGTTGGGCTGTGTCTCCAGAGCGCACTCCAGAGCGATGTGAGAAGCGCTGCGGCCCATCAACTTGATGAAGTGCCAGTACTTGCGGGCACTGTTGCAGTCGCGCTGGATGTTGCCGATGAGTTCGGAGTAGGTCTTGCAAGCGGTGTCGAAACCGAAGGAGGTCTCGATCTGCTCGTTCTTCAGGTCGCCGTCGATGGTCTTGGGGCAACCGATAACCTGTACGCCATACTGCTTGGCGGCATAGTACTCGGCCAGAACGCAGGCGTTGGTGTTTGAGTCGTCACCACCGATGATAACCAGAGCCTTGATGCCCAGTTCCTTCAGGATTTCATAACCTGCCTCGAACTGGCTCTCCTTCTCCAACTTGGTACGGCCGGAACCGATGATGTCGAAGCCGCCGGTGTTGCGGTACTCGTCGATGAGTTCGTCGGTGAACTCAACATACTTGTGGTCTACCAGACCGCCGGGACCCATGAGGAAGCCGTAGAGTTTGCTGTCCTTGTTCAGAGACTTCACACCGTCGTAGAGACCGCTGATCACGTTGTGACCGCCGGGAGCCTGACCACCGGACAGGATGATACCCACGTTGATGGCGGTGTTGTTCTCGCTCTCGGCAGAAACGAACTCCACCACGGGCATGCCATAGGTGTTGGGGAAGAGGGCCTTGATTTCCTCCTGGTTGCCTACACTCTGGGTAGCGGCACCTTCCTGGGCCTTCACAGCACCCTGGAGGGCCTTGGGCAGCTTAGGCTGGTAAGCTGCTCTTGCAATCTGCAATGCACTTTTTTCCATTTGTCTTGAAATTTATTAAATGTTGTTGTACAATGTTCGCAAAGCAAAGGTACGAATAAGCGGGCGAAATACCAAAGAAACGCCCAAGCAAGTGCAAAAAAAACGGCAAATAAGATAAAATAGAAGTATCCGCTTGCCAATATCTAAATAAATATGTACCTTAGCAACTGGAAACAAAACTTCATAACACAAACCATACACCACTTTTTACATTATGAAAAGACGTGAACTCAAGAAATGCGTGAACAACCTTTGTGGCGAACTCTTTGCCGAGTGCATAGCACTGAACCACTACGAGAACGTTGACAAGGATGCCGTGACAAACGTGATGGAGAGCATACTGATGATGCAGGCCGACATAGTGTGCCGCATATCACACGTGCAGCCCGGTGCCGGCAAGAAGTTCTTCAAGAAACTGCGCCAGGACCTGCTGGACCGCACGGATGCCATTATAGACGACATACAGGCGCTGGCTTGAACGAACGGAAAAGTCAAAACGGAAAACGGAAAACTCTGGGATGGCAGGGGAGTCTGAGGACTCCGAGTAATCCGAGTAATCCGAAAACCTTTCCGCTTCCCGTTTTCACCTTCCCGCTTTCACCTTTCCGTTTTCCGTTTTCCGATTTCAACATGAACATCTACCATAAAATACTGTTCGGATGGATGGGATACAGGGAGGAGGTCACCGAACCCTTCCCCAAGAAGTACATCATTGCACTGGCACCGCATACCAGCAACATGGACTTCATCATAGGCATGCTCTATTGCCATGCCAAGGGCTTTACGTGCAACTTCCTGATGAAGAAGGAATGGTTCTTCTGGCCCCTGGGCATACTGATGCGCAAATTGGGCGGCATTCCCGTGTACCGCAACAAGAAGCAGGGCATGACGGACATAGCAGCACAGAAGGCCCTGGAAATGGACACCTTCCGCCTGTGCATCACCCCGGAGGGCACGCGCAAGCCCACTGCCGAGTGGAAAAGGGGCTTCTACTACATTGCCCTGAAGGCAAACCTGCCCATCCTGCTCTACGGACTGGACTATGAGCGCAAACTGGTGAAATGCACGCGCACATTCTTACCCACTGGAAATGTGGAGAATGACATGGCTGAGATAAAGGCCTACTTCAAGGAGTTTACCGGCCGTCACCCCGAGAAATTCAAGATCTGATGCAGAGACTACTGACATACATACTCGTTGCCATGATGGCAACACTTGCATATGCCCAACCCACAAGAACAGTGAAGAAGCGGTTGGGCACTTACTTTGCCAACTACGAAAACCCGGCCTACACCTGCAGGGACAAGGCCAAGGTGGAGAAACTCCTGTTCCGCTCGCAGAGCAAGGAAGTGGAGATTGCCGTCAGCGAGATATTCCTCGGCCAACCGTTCACCAACGAACTGGTGGCCACCATATACCAGGACATCAGGGAGTACATACCCCACCCCTACAACAAGTGGAAGATAGTCATCACCGTGAACGGCTACCCCATAGAGCACCTTGTGCCGGCCAACACCATGGAACGGGCCGATTCCTCAAGATACTGGGGAGGCGTGAACCACCCGGAAAACGCATGGACCACACCGCTCAGCCGCCCCTACTCCATCCCCAACGGATTGCAGGACAGGCACATGGCCGTGTGGGCAAGTCACGGCAGGTACTACGACTTCCGTACCGACCAGTGGAGATGGCAGCGCCCCGGACTCTTCGGCACATGCGAGGACATACTGACGCAGACCATCGTGGTGCCCTTCCTGATGCCGATGCTGGAAAATGCCGGTGCGGTGGTCTTTTCGCCCAGGGAGCGCGACACGCAGACAAACGAGGTCATCGTGGACAACGACCGTCCCACCATCCGCGGCACATACCGCGAGGACAACGGCCCCAGGGCATGGGTGGATTGCGGAACCGGGTTTGCGCACTGGCGCGAGTTCTACCGTGACAAGCAGAACCCCTTTGAGGAGGGTACGGCCCGTGTGGCCGACGCACAGAGCGAAAGTTCAAGGCTCTCCACCGTCACCTGGATCCCGGACATACCCGAGGACGGGGAGTATGCCGTGTACGTGTCCTACAAGACCCTGCCCACCAGCGTGCCCGATGCCGTCTACAACATCAGGCACAAGGGAGTGCAGACACAGGTGCGCGTAAACCAGCGCATGGGCGGCGGAACGTGGGTCTACCTGGGCACATACGAGTTCGACAAAGGGCAGAGCCTGGACGGCTCCGTGAGCCTGACCAACCATAGCAGCCACCGCGGGCACGTCACGGCCGATGCCGTCCGGTTCGGCGGCGGCATGGGCAACATAGAGCGCGGAGAAGCCGGCGAAGAGTACCAGAAGATAAGCGGCCTGCCGCGCTATCTGGAGGGTGCCAGGTACTACATGCATTGGGCGGGAGCGCCATACAGCATCTACAGCACCAAGGACGGAGAAAACGACTATGCCGACGACATCAACGCCCGCGGACACGGCATGAACCACATGGCCCGGGGTTCCGCCTTCGTGCCCAACGACACCATGCCGGGCCTGGGCGTGCCGCTGGAACTGGCCATCGGCGTGCACACGGATGCCGGACTCAGGAACAACATGGACATCATAGGCACCCTCGGAGTCTACACCACGCAATACTACGACAAGCAACTGGCCACGGGCATGTCCCGCCTGGCCAGCCGCGACTTTGCCGACGGCATGCTTGCGCAGATACACAAGGACCTGACCCTGCACCTGGGCAACTGGACCCGACGCTCCCTCTTTGACCGCAACTACTCCGAAAGCCGCGAACCGCAGGTGCCCTCCATGATACTGGAGGTACTGTCGCACCAGAACTACGCCGACATGCTCGTGGCGCACGATCCCTACTGCAAGTTCATCATCGCCCGAGCCATCTACAAGTCCATACTCAGGTACAACGCCTCTGTGCACCAGAGGAAGACGGCACCCGTGGTGCAGCCTCTGCCCGTGCGCGACCTCTCTGCCGTGGCCGACACCAGGGAAAAGGTCATCACCCTGTCCTGGAACCCGCAGGCCGACCCTCTGGAGCCCTCCGCCATCCCCACGTCCTACATAATCTATATAAAGCAGAACGACCGTGGCTGGGACAACGGCACCGTGGTGAACGCCAACAAGGTGAACATAAACGCCACCCCCGGCGTGCTGTACCGCTTCCGCATAGCCGCGCTGAACGATGGCGGCAGCAGCCTGAAGAGCGAGGAGGTATGCGCCCGCATCCCCTATGACAAGGGTGCCGCACAGGTGATGATAGTAAACGGATTCGAGCGCCTTGCCGCCGCACAGGCCGTGGACTGCGACACCCTGAGGGGCTTCGACATGAAGCAGGACCCCGGCGTGGCCTACATCAGGAACACCGGCATCTACGACCTCAACGGCATGCCCGTGGCCGGCAACACCTTTGACTACCCCGCCCTGCATGCCGAGGACCTGCTCCTTCTGGACGGGGAATACAGGGCAAAGCGAGACCTGGCCATATCCTCGTGCATGGTCTCCGCCATACCCCAACTGGACATCAGCAAGTACCGCATGGTGGACCTCATCCTCGGCGCCCAGCGCTTCGACGGATACTCGCACCGCCAGTACCAGACCTTCCCCGAGTACCTCCAGCAGGCACTGACGGCATACACCGCCCAGGGCGGTAGCGTGCTGACAAGCGGAGCCTACGTGGGAGAAGACCTGCGGACGGCAGAGCAAAGGGATTTCGCCTTTAACGTGCTGAAATACCTCCATGCCGACCGTGTGCCCACAGACAGCATGAAGGTAACAGGCATGGGCACGGAGTTCGCCTTGACCTCCCAGCCCAATCCGCACGTCTACACCACAGCGCGCGTGAATGCCATACAGCCCACAGGCACCGCCTTTGCCACCCTGCTGCTGAACGAAATGCAGACCACATACCGTACCGAAACATCCGTCGGGGAAGACGGCATAGAGATAGTTACGCAGATTCCGCAGACAACCATCAGGCAGACATCGGGAGCCGTGGCCTACCAGGGCAAGGACTACAAGTGCATAACCTACGGCTTCCCCCTGGAAAGGATAGACAACAAGGATACAAGAAGGGCAATAATCAACGCCTCATACCAGTTCCTGTGCGGGGAGAAGTAGGCGGCAGGACAGTAACTCAAAAACTATTTCACAGACATAAAATACCAAGGCACAGAACCCTGTTTTCACCAGGTCCTGTGCCTTTCTTTTGTCGCTGTTAATTTTGCTACATCGAGGAGAAAATTTTGCTACATCACGAGAAAGTGCAAATTTGGGCGAATAATAACGCTGAACGTTTAACGTTTAACATTTAACGTTTAACGATGAGCAGGCTCGACGCAGTCAAAAGGGAAAACTCCGCTCATCCGCTCACCCACAGTTTTCCGATTTGACTTCGTCGAGCCTGCTCTCGCTCGGCAATTCAAACAAGTTTGATTGCTCTCGCTTACTCGCAGGCTTCCGATTTCCGCTTATTAGGTGTTAAGCGTTAAGCGTTAAGTGGAACGTCTTTCGCATTGCACATCTCTGTCAGCAGGCAATCTTGATATGTGAATATTGGACTCATAACTTATTATTATTTAATTAATTAATATTATAATAATATAAATAATAAGTATATTATTACCTATAAAACTATAGCCTTAGACATAAATCAGCACCAAAACCAGTCAAAAAACCTCATCTCGTGCAGTAATTGTTGCGTAAAGGCAAAACGTTCCACTTAACACTTAACATTTAACGGTGAGCGGATGAGCGGTGAGCGGATGAGCGGACAACCCATTGCCATACGATGGATATGCCGTATCTTTGTACCGTTATTCCGAAACGGGAATACGCTGTGTATCAAAATACGTTTGCGATTATGGCAATCAAGGTAAAGG
>JAFTUK010000017.1 GCA_017466325.1 Bacteroidaceae bacterium
CCGATAAAATGTGTACTTTTGCCCATAGTTATTTGGATGAGTGTGGTAACCGCTAAATAACGAAAAAGGGCTGAATCCTACAAATGGAAACAGCCCTAATTTTTATTCTGGCAAAAAAGTTTTATCGGACACCAATAATATGGTTTATATTGCCAATCATCCGAATGCCGTTGACAAGAATGTCAGGGATGTCGTCTTGAACATAGCGCTAAATAATGCCATGGCATCGGATGATGACAAGATGCACAAGGTCTCACGTCATAGTGTTCCCTTCACATGTTCTATTGTTATGAAATATTGGTTCAACGAAAGGTGGGGTATAGAATCAGGTATCAGTTACACAGCCCTTTCCTCGGAATTTGACTTGGGTACGAACGGCAATATCATCAACGAATGTCAGAGGTTGCACTATATAGGAATTCCTATAAAGGGACTGTTTAATATATATAATGTTGGCGTGTGGAGCGTGTATGTCACAACCGGAATTACAATGGACATTCCCGTGTATGCACGTCAGAGGACAAACTACATATTGAACGGCATGACAAAGGCAACGGAGGAGACTCCGGTGTCTGCACCATGGCAGTTCTCAACTTCCCTCGGCATAGGCGTGCAGTACCGCCTTACACCGCATATAGGTCTGTTTGCAGAGCCTGGAATGCAATACTTCATACCGGGTAGCACCTCTGTAAGCACATTCAGGACGGAGCATCCCGTTGTGTTCAGTTTGCCTGTTGGTATCAGGGTTACGTGGTAGCATGGGATGAAGACATGTGGCCAGTCGTGAATTTATAGCACTTATGGTGCAGTCTTTGGTTGTTTTATGGGACTTATAGACAGAAGAACCAATAACAATCAAGGAAATGTACAAAGTTTATGATTATGTCCATAATGGATTGCTATATTTGAATAACAGTATGAGACCAGGACACAAATACCTGTCACAACTGATGATCTATGCCACTACGGCATGCCAGTCAAAGTGCAGGCATTGCAACATCTGGCAGAAGAAGAGGGAACACATGAGCCTCGAAGACATCAAACGGATAATGCAAAGCAGATGTATCACTAGTAAAACTACGGTAGGTCTGGAGGGAGGCGAATTTATCCTCCATCCACAGGCAAACGATATTCTTGCCTGGTTCCGAAGCAACCATCCCAATTATACACTCCTGTCCAACGGATTGGCGTCCGGACGGATTATTGAAGCGGTCAGACGCTACAAACCGCGCCATCTGTATCTGTCTCTTGACGGCAGGCCGGAAACATACCGCCACATGCGCGGTGTTGACGGGTACAACAGAGTGATACAAGTGATAGAGGCGCTGAAGGACGAAGTACCCATCTCTCTAATGTTCTGCTTGTCCCCATGGAATACGTTCGACGATATGGATTATGTTGTGGGAGTGGCAAGGAATTACGGTCTGGATGTCCGCATCGGTATATACGGAACCATGTCCTTCTTCGATACTACGAGCGACCTTTTGTCGGCACACGACTTCATGAAGCGAATCCCGGATTCTGTAAAGACGACCGATGAGAACTTTGACTTCATTGCTCTTTATGATGAATGGAGAAACGGACGCCTGAAACTGCCGTGCCTAAGTATTAGAAGCAGTCTCGTGATTCATACTAACGGAGACGTTCCCTTGTGTCAGAACTTGAGCCTTTTGCTGGGCAATATACACAAGCAAACGCTGGACGAGATATTCAACAGCATAGAAACATGCAAGATACATCGTCAACATTCGGAAGGGTGTAACGGGTGCTGGATAAATTTCCACAGGAAATACGACATTATATTGCTACGAAGCCTTGAACGTCTCTTTCCTAAATGGATTATAGAAAGGATATACGGTCCTTATCGGTGGACGTTGCCACACTCACAAACATATATAAAGTATTTCAGGTCATAAGTCATGATAAAGAAACTTATAGAGTCATATCGCAGAATAAGAACCGAGCATGCCTTGAACCACACATACAGGCATCAATACGCGTTTGTAGGTATGGGACAACATTCGCTGACCAACCTATATCCTGTACTGTTTTCGCTACAGGTTCCGTTGAAATATATCTGTGTCACCACCGCAAGGAAGGCAAGGCTGATAGGCACTAAATATGCCGGTATTGAACCTACGACATCATTACAAAGGATTTTGGACGACGAAACGGTAAAGGGCGTTTTCGTATGTGCCGCTCCTTCTTCGCATTACAGGCTTTCCTCAGACATTCTGGCAAGCGGAAAATCCCTCTTCGTAGAAAAACCGCCATGCTCTTCTCTGAAGGAACTGGATTCTTTGATAGGACTACATCAAAAATACCACTCGCCAGTAGCAATGGTTGGCTTACAGAAAAGGTATGCTCCTGCAATAACTATCCTGAAGAAACGGCTTTGTAAAGAACAAGTGTTTAGTTATGACCTTCATTATGTCACTGGTGCCTGTCCAGAGGGCAACGTCGTTACAGACCTTTACATACATCCGATAGACCTTGTGACGCATCTCTTCGGCAAACCAGACATCATTGCCTGCGAGAAGGTGGCTTCGGGTACATATCTGTTGATGCTAAGACACGGGCACATAGTGGGCACGTTGGAACTCTCCACCGAACATTCATGGACAGATGCAGGTGAAAACCTAAGAATATGCACTTCTGCTGGCGTATATTGCCTTAGTCAGATGGAAGAACTTTCGTTTGTTGCCAGACAACCCTCCATATGCCATATGCCGTTGGAAAAACTCATGCCCCGGAACAGGACCGTGGAATATCTGTATTCACGCAACAACTTTGTTCCTATCCTTGCCAACAACCAGATATGCTCGCAAGGCTATTACCACGAAGTAAAGGCTTTTGTCGATAAGGTGGAAGGCAGAAGAAGTGCTATACACACAGGTTTGGAAAACCTGAGGGATACATACAGAATAATGGATTGTATTTCCGGATTGTAGGTGGAAGTTTTACCTTCAGTTGTTTTGGCTTCTATGGAAATGTTCTGTTCCGTATGAGAGGCTATGAGGATAGTTTTGACGGAGTGTAGATAAAAATGCCCCCAAAAGTTGGAAAAAACTTTCAGGGGTATTTATCTTTAATGTTACTTCTCCTCCTGAGTGTTGGAGAATTTAATGGACCTTAGAGTCCTTAGGGTCTTAGAACCTCTCATCATCTTACCTCTCTATCGTCTGTGCGCGGTCGGGACCTACGCTGACGATGGTGATGGGGCGCTCAAGGGCCTTCTCCAGATAGTCGATGTAGTCCTGGAATGCCTTGGGGAACTGGTCGGGGGAGGTCATCTGGGTGAGGTCGGTCTGCCAGCCGGGAATCTCCTCGTAGACGGCTTGCCAGCCTTCGGTGTCGTAGGGCATCTCGGTGGTGCGCACGCCGTCCTTTTCATAGGCAACGCAGGCCTTGATGGTCTCGAAGGTGTCCAGTACGTCGCTCTTCATCATGATGAGTTGGGTTACGCCGTTTACCATGATGGCATACTTGAGGCCCACGATGTCCACCCATCCGCAACGGCGGTTGCGGCCGGTAACTGCTCCGTACTCATGACCGATGTCGCGGATTTTCTCTCCTGTCTCGTCAAAGAGTTCCACGGGGAAGGGACCAGAACCCACACGGGTGCTGTAGGCCTTGAAGATGCCGAAGATTTCGCCTATGCTGTTGGGAGCCACGCCAAGGCCGGTGCATACGCCGCCGGTGCAGGTGCTGCTGGAGGATACGAAGGGGTAGGTGCCGTGGTCTATGTCGAGCATGGTGCCCTGTGCACCCTCGGCCAGTACGTTCTTGCCCTCGGAGAGAGCCTGGTTGATTTCAAACTCGGTGTCGCGCAGGGGGAACTGGCTCATGTAGCGTATGCCCTCCATCCACTTCTGCTCCTCCTCGGTGATGTCGTAGTCGGTGAAGTGCAGGTCGTTCAGTATCTGCTCGTGGCGTGCCTTCAGGGTCTGGTACTTCTGCTCGAAGTTCTCCTCGATGTCGCCCACGCGCAGGCCGATGCGGCTGGCCTTGTCGCTATAGGTGGGGCCAATGCCCTTGCCGGTGGTGCCAACCTTGTTCTTGCCCTTGGCGGCCTCGTAGGCACGGTCCAGCACACGGTGTGTGGGCAGGATGAGGTGGGCGCGGCGGCTGATGTGCAGACGGCTCTTGAGGTCGTAGCCAGCCTGCTCCAGTTCCATGGCCTCTGTCATGAACAGGTCGGGAGCGATGACGCAGCCGTTGCCGATGATGTTCAGCTTGCCCTCGTCGAAGATGCCCGAGGGGATGCTGCGGAGGACAAACTTCTTGCCCTCGAAGATGATGGTGTGTCCGGCATTTGGACCGCCGGCAAAACGTGCCACAACGTCGTAGCGTGGGGTGAATACGTCTACAACCTTTCCTTTGCCTTCGTCGCCGAAGACGATGCCCAGGAGGGCATCAACTTTTCCTTTTGCCATATTTAAGTAGACCCCTCCCCGAACAGTCCGCGCGTCGCAATGGAGATTGCTCCCCTCACGAGGCACAGAAGCACATTCAGTGCTTACTCTGAAGACCTCGCTCGCCCACGTGCGGAGGGAGTATGATGTACTGGGGAATAGGGATTTTTTAAAGAGGTTATTTGTTCTTTTCTATTTTGTTGTTTAGGAGTAGTCTGAGTAATCTGAGTAGTCTGAGTAATCGGAATTTTCGGAGTTCCCGTTTGTTTGTCTGGTGAGTGGTAGTTGTAACTACTCCCTCCCATACAGGGGAGGGTTGGGGGAGGGGTCCGTTACTTCCCGCCCTATAGGACAGGGCTGGGGGTGGGTCCTCACTTTTCCGTTTTCCGTTTTCACCTTTCCGTTTCCATAGCCTCCAGCGTCTGCATTACCGCTTTCCTGAGGTATAGGGGTGCGTCGGGGGTGATTGCCGTGGCATGGTCGCGCAGTTCCGCTTCGGAGCGTGGCATGAGCGTGGCGCCCTGTCGGAGCAGACGGCACAAGGTGAGCCATCCGCAGAGGGAGGCCAGGGGGGCTGTGCCCGCTATCCAGCGGAAGGCCATGTCCGTGGCCCACGGTTGCGGTGCTATGAGTTCCATGGCAAGGAGCGACACCGCCTCGGGGGTGCGGGCCTCGTGAACCCAGATGTCTGCCACTTCGGGCAGATACTCCTGCGGAGGTGTGAGCAGTATGCCCAGCAACTGGCTTTCGCGCACGTTCTCGTTCCAGAGGCGTTGTGCCAGCCTCCGGTCCTTGGGGAATTCGGACGCGATGTTCCTGAGCCGTGGCAGTTCTATGCCCCATACCACATGGTGAGGCATGCCCCCGCGACGCATCTGCGAGGAGGCTATGCCGTTCATGTTGGCACGCAGTTCCTTTTTTATATTACGGATGGTTTCGTCCATCTTTTGCGAGTTAATTGTATTCTCTTCCATATCTGAGCATCTGTTGGTCGAAGGTCTCGTCGTAGGCTATGCTGACGTCCGTGACCGTGCCTTCAGTGTCTGTTACAAGTGTGTATCGGGGGTTGATGAACCCCTTGTAGGGAGCGAGGTCCAGAGCCTTGTAGCGCTGGAGCACCTCCTGATGCAGGGCGCTGTCCACCTCCACGCCGTACTTCTCCACCAGGTGCTTGGCCGCCAGTGTGTCGCCCTCGCTCTTTATGCGCTGTATCTCTGCCAGCAGTTGGCCTATGAACTGGCGCAGGGTGGGGTAGTCGTGAATCTCCAGCACGGTCTTGCCCTCCCTCTTGGCGAGTTCCATGGCCGGTATGGTGCCGAAGACCTTGGCCCAATAGGAGGACTGCTCCAGGCACCAGTGTGCTATGAGGGCACGGTTGCGCATGTGCGCCTCCTCTATCTGCCGTCCCGGCTCTATGCGCACGAGTTGCGTCATCAGTCCGTTCAGCATGTAGGTATAGTAGTTGCTCTTCCACGCCTCGGGTGTGGGTGTTAGTCCCAGTTCGTGCATCTTGTGGTCTGCAATGTAGTAGAGTGCAAACAGGTCGGCTCTGGTCTCCTCTATGGTGCTGCCATGCACGCCCAGTGCATCGGCATCCACGCCGGGCAGGATTTGTCCCGAACCATGTCCGAGGCACTCGTGCAGGTCGGTATGCAGGTCGTCCAACTCGTGGGCATACCTGTTCACCATGTCCAGCACCTTGTCATCGGGGATGAACTCCTTGCGGAAACCGTTGCCCTTGGCAGCCTGGTCGTAGGCCTCTGTAAGGTTGCCTATGGTGACGCTCTTGCTGCCGTAGACGGAGCGCACCCAGTTGCTGTTGGGCAGGTTTATGCCTATGGCAGAACTGGGATAGAGGTCGCCGCCCAGAATGGCAGCCTGCACCACGCGTGCCGTCACGCCCTTGCACTCCTTCTTCTTGAAGCGAGGGTCCACGGGGCTGTTGTCCTCGAACCACTGTGCGTTCCGGCTCAGTATCTCCGTGCGTAGGGTGGCCTCACGGTCAAGTATGTTCACATATCCCTCCCACGAAGCCTTCAGCCCGAGAGGGTCGCCATATACCTCGGTGAAGCCGTTGACGAAGTCCACCATGCCCTCCGTTTCGGCAATCCATTGGATTGTGTATTGGTCGAAGGTCTCCAGCGAGCCTGTGCGGTAGAACTGTAGCAGAAGGGAGACAATCTCTCTCTGCCTGTCGTTCTCGGCAAACTCCATGGCCTTCTCCAGATGCTGGCAGATACGCCCTATCTGGCGCCCGTAGAGTCCCCCGGAGGAATATGTATTCTCGTACAGATTGCCCTCCGCGTCCTTCTCCAGACGGCTGTTCATGCCGTACATTACGGGTTGGTCGGGCACTGGAGCGGAGGCCTTCTTCGCTGCATAGAAGCGCTCGGCCTCCTGTTGTGTGACACCCTCGCCGTAGTAGTTGCAGGCAGAAGATGCAATGAGGTCCTCACCGCTCTGGCACACACGCTTGGGCATGATGCTTGGGTCGGTGATGACGGGCAGGAGTTCCGCAAAGCGCTCCCCTGCCACGACGGGTTCGGGTATCAGACAGTATGCCTCGCTGAGCCAATCGGCCGAGAAGGCAGGCAGGAACTTGTCCGTGCTGTAGTGGTGGTGTATGCCGTTGGCAAACCAAACCTGACGCAGGTAGGTGAGGAAGGCATCCCAGTCCTTGCCCTCATGCGCTATGGCCGAGTGCAGGAGTATGTCCTCCAGCAGATGCCGTATGTCCAGGTTGTGACGGCAGTTCTGGTCCCAAAGTATGTCGCGCCCCGACAGAGCCGCCTCGGCGAGGTGGTACACGTACTGCTTCTGCCTCAGGGGCAGGCCCTCGAAGGCAGGCACACGGTAGCGGAGCAACTGTATGTCGGCAAACCTCAGGTCTTCGTATGTAAAGAGGTCATTCCTCATTTGTATCGTCTTGGTTTTCGTCCTTTTTCTTCTGTCCTGTGCTGTGCTGTGTCCTGTATTCCGTGGGTGTCATGCCGCTCTTGCGGTAAAAGGCAGAATAGAAGCACTGTCGGTTGGCAAAGCCCGTTGCCTTGGCAATGTCCTCCATCTTGAGGTCGGCAAAGTGCTTGTCGGTAATCATGTACATGGCCTCCTTGATGCGGAAGTCGTTGATGAGTTGGGAGAAGTTGTCCCTGTACCTGAGGTGCACTACGGCGCTGATGTAGCGTGCGTTGCAGTCTATCTCCTCGGCCATCTTGGCGGCCGTGTATGTGGCATCGCGGTATTTCTTCTCCACGACGAACTTCAGCAGTATCTTCTCGTAGATTTCCTCCACAAGTGTGGTGCTCAGGGCGGTAATGTATGCCGCCTCCTTCTTCTTCTTCTCTGTAATGTTGTATTTTGTCATGATAGGGATTATGGTCAGGTTCCTGTATGGGTGTCCGTAGTTTTTTGTGTGAGTGTTTATAGTCCCAGTTCTATTTTCAGTCGTGCTATCTGCATGAGCACCTCGCGGAGCAAGGCCTCCTGTTCTTCAATCTGTGCCTCGGTGGCTATCTGTTTTTCTACAAGTTGGCTGTTGGACAGGGTGCCGGTGTCCACCTCCAGCGCTATGATTTCCGCCTGCAGAGCCTTCACCTTCTGCTGTTGCAGGGAAGTGGCCATACGGTTCTCGCGTATGCGGCGCCGTTTCTCGTTCCAGTCGATGTCCTGTGTCAGTACGGCATTCAGTTCGTTGTATTGCACGGGAGGATGGTTGGCATTGTATGCCCTTATCCATAGGTCCACCAGGTTGCGTTGTGCGCTGGCCTTGTCGTCCAGTATCTCACCGTTCTTTCTGGCATTGCGGTATGCGCCCTCGTGCTCCTTCTGCTCCAGAGCCATGTTCTGCAGCGACTCGGCGCAGCGGGTATGCTCTGCCCTTGCCTTGTAGCAGGCGTTGAGCGAGCGGTCCAGAGCCTCGCCTGTACTCATGTTGGGGAGCAGCAGTTGGCGGCGTTCGTGCAGTTCCCCGTATTTGCCGCGTTGCAGTCTGAGGTCCTCTTTCAGGTTGTCTATGCTCAGCATGCACTGGCTCAGCATGCCCTGGAGCATTTCCTTTTTAATATGCGCTTCGGACAGTGCCATCCTCGTGTCGGCAATGTCCCTGTTGGTCTGTTTCCAGTCCTGTGCCATCAGCCTGATGTCCAGATACAGCATGTCCGCATTTTGCTGCCACTGCTTGAACCACTCGGGGATGGTCACGTCCTGTTGCAGGAGTTCGTAGTGGTTGTGGTACTTTTCCTGTGCCAGTTTTCGTGAGTCGTCCAGCCTGTTGCCCTCGGACGCCAGTATCCTGCATCTCGACTTGGCTTCGTTGGTGTACTGGCTTATCTCAAGTTTCCTGCTTTCCAGCTGCGCTATCTTTCCCGACAGGTTGGTTATCTGCGTGGTATGGTAGTTGAATTCACCCAGTTCGGCCTCCGCACCCTGCAGGTCGCGTTGCGCGTTGTCCAGCAACTGGCGTATGGTGGCCATGCGCGCATCGCTGTCCGTGCTGGCCGAGCAGTCGTGGAATGTGGGGTCCAGTTGTGCGAACACCCTCCACTCCTTCACGTCCTCGCTCTGCCTGAGCCGTACGGCCTCCAGGTTCTTCTGTTCGGCTATCTGCTGTCCCAGGTTCTGCGTGAGTTTGTCGTGCAGTATGGCCAGTTGCTTCTCCTGTCCCTGCAGTTCTCCGGACATGGTCTCGAAGTCGCTGCGGAAGTCGCTGATGAGTTTGTACTGGTCCTGCATCGTGTCGCTATGGTAGGGGTGGTGCGTGGCGCCGCACACCGAGCAGGCCGTGCCCTCCTTCAGGTCTCCTCTCAGGCTGATGAGGTTCTGGCTCTTGCTCATGTTCAGGGAGTACTCCTTGTCGGCCACCAGGCGTTTCAGCATTGCCACGTTTACGGTCAGTTCCTGTTCCGTCTTCAGGTCCTGCTCTATCTCCAGGCGCAGAGAGTTGATGAGTTGCGTTTTCTCCTCTATGCTTGCATATCCGCTGCTTATGCGCTTCCACAGGCTCTGTGCCGCGGCAAGCATCAGCAGACGGCTTTTCAGTTTCATCACCCTCTCCTGCACGTCGTAACTCTGCATGCCGCGTATGTTGGTGCGGTGTATCTCGCTTTCGTCCTGCAGGGTCTGTATCTGCTGTTCTATGTCGGTATGCTGTGCTATGGTGCGTGCCAGTTCCTCTCCGGCCCTTCTCTGTTCCTCCAGGTTCCTGTTGTACTGGAGGTTCTTCTGTTTCAGGTTCTCCGAGAGTTCGTCCAGTCTGTGCAGCATGCCCAGTATCAGGTCGGCACGCTCCAGCATGGCCTCGTGGCTCTCCAGCGTGTGCAGTTTGCCGTTCAGCCCCTCCAGTCTTCTGTCAAGGTCGGCTATGGCTGCGTTCTGCGTGGCTATACCGTTGTCTATGACGTGCTTGCGGTCCTCCTCCTTCGCCAGGATCTCCTCGTACCTTTTTATCTGCTCCTGGATGATGGCGCACGCACCGTCGTGCTGGCTGCATTCTTCCACTATGGCGCAAAGTTCCTGGTGTTGAGTCTCTGTTGTCTTGATGTTTTCCCGGCTGTTGGTGAACACCTTGCGCAGTTCCTCTATCCTGTTGCTTGTCAGACGGAGTTGTTGCTCCAGTTCCATGCCCGTGCGGCGGTTTTCCTCGGCTTCGGCTTCCAGCATCTGCATCCTCAGGAACGGGGCCATGATGCTTTCAAAGGTTTCGAAGCGGTCCATCTCCGTCGCCTCGTCGGATATGGAGGCGAACTCCTTGTTGAGGATGAACAGTTCGCGCGAGTTTATGTCCAGTTCGGAGTTCAGTTGCTGGTGTCGGTATAGTTTTTCCTGCAATGAGCGCAGGCGCTTCAGGCTTTCCTCTATGTTCTGCTGTCTGCTCTGTGCCAGACGGAGGGTGTCTCTGAGTCGCTGGTGCTGCACGCTGGTTATGTCTGTATTGCTTGATGTCATCAGTCGCTTTATTTTTCGCAAAGATATATAATTATATGCACAATGGGGAGTTTGCGTGGCGATAATTTGACATAGTCCCTGCTTTTTGTAAATATTTATGTTGTGTATGCTGTGTATTCTGCGAATATTCCTTATCTTTGCACGAAATAATGGAGACGTTTTTCCGTAAACAAGAACAAACAGGATATATATGAAACCAAGCATACCAAAGGGCACGCGCGATTTCGGCCCCGTGGAAATGGCGCGCCGCAACTACATTTTTGACACCATACGTTCCGTATATGCTCTCTACGGCTTCCAGCAGATAGAGACCCCCGCCATGGAGAACCTCTCCACGCTGATGGGCAAGTACGGCGAAGAGGGCGACAAACTTCTGTTCAAGATTCTCAACAGCGGCGACTTCCGCTCGCATGTATCTGCCGAGGATTGGACGGGCAACACCCTGGGCCGCCTAACCTCCCAGTTGTCGGAGAAGGGACTGCGCTACGACCTCACCGTGCCATTCGCACGCTACGTTGTCCAGCACCGCGAAGAGTTGCAGATGCCCTTCCGCCGCTATCAGATCCAGCCCGTATGGCGTGCCGACCGTCCGCAGAAGGGACGCTACCGCGAGTTCTACCAGTGCGATGCCGACGTGGTGGGCAGCGACTCTCTGCTGAACGAGGTGGAACTGATGCAGATAGTGGACACCGTGTTCACACGCTTCGGCATCCGTGTGTGCCTGAAAATCAACAACCGCAAGATACTCTCCGGCATTGCCGACATCATCGGTCAGGCCGACAAGATTGTGGACATAACCGTGGCCATAGACAAGTTGGACAAGATAGGTCTGGACAAGGTCAATGAGGAACTCCTCGCGGCAGGCATACCTCAGGAGGGTGTGGACAAACTCCAGCCCATCATAAACCTGAGCGGCACCAACGAGGAGAAACTGCAGACCATGCGCGAGGTGCTGGCACAGAGCGAGACAGGACTGAAGGGCGTCGAGGAGGTGGCGTTTGTGCTGAATGCCCTCAACAACCTGTGCCCGTTGAACAATCCCATAGAACTCGACCTTACCCTGGCACGCGGCCTCAACTACTACACGGGCTGCATCTTCGAGGTGAAGGCTCTGGATGTGCAGATAGGCAGCATCACGGGTGGCGGACGCTACGACAACCTTACCGGCATCTTCGGCATGCCCGGCCTCAGTGGCGTGGGTATCAGTTTCGGTGCCGACCGTATCTATGACGTGCTCAACCAGTTGGACCTCTATCCCGAGCAGGTGAGTACCGCCACTCAGTTGCTTTTCGTCAACTTCGGCGATGCCGAGGTGGCCTATTCCCTGCCCATCGTCGGCAAGGCACGCCAGGCAGGCATACGTACCGAGATTTATCCCGACAGTGCTAAGATGAAGAAGCAGATGCAATATGCCAATGTAAAGCAAATTCCATACGTAGCCATCGTGGGCGAGACAGAAATGGCAGAAGGCAAGGTAATGCTGAAGAACATGGTCAGCGGTGAGCAGAACCTCGTCACACCCGACGAGATGCTTGCAATGATACAAGGCTAAGTACCTGCAAATGTAATGAAATAAAGAAGTCCCGCAACCGGCAAACGGTTGCGGGACTTCATTGTAGGTATGCACTCATGTGCCATCCGCTTTGCCCCAAGGACAGGGATGGGCATCCTCTTTCTTCTTCCTGAGTCAATGTTGCAACCCTCCTTTTCTCTCCTAAAGCAAACGCCCCCATCCTCCTTTCTCCCCCTGAGGCAGGGGGAGTACCACGGAGTGGGGAGGGGTATGCTACTCCTTGAGCCCAAGAGCAATTACCCCTTGCCTCATCGGAATACTCTGTCTATAGAAAAATAATGACATGACAACTAGGCGCTCCCTCGCATGTTTGGACACCAAGACACTTTGATGCCTATATGTAAGTCATGTTTTCAGTATGAGTTTGTGAAGTGTTCATTATCAAGGTGTTAGATGTGCCGCTGTGCCCTGTCTTTGCCCTCGGTGTTGTCACGCCTTTGTCCTCGGGACGACACGGCCTTGTTCTCCGTGGTGATTCGCCCTTGTCCTCGGGATGACAAGCCCTTGTCCTCGGGAGGACGAGTCAAAGGCTTCCCGAAGAGTCAGGAAAAACTATGCTGGAGGGCGGTGAAAGTGGTAGGCGTGATATTGAAAAGAAATGACACGTCTCGGTGTTCTTTGCGTGAGAAAAAGATGGTTGCATCTACTCCCCTCCATAGAGGGAGGGGTTGGGGGAGGGTCCGTCCCTTTTCCCTTCTATTCCTCCTCCAGCATGTTCATCATGCGCAGCATCTCGTCGCGAAGTTGGGCGGCAAGGGTGAAGTCCAGTTTCTTTGCCGCCTCCTGCATGCGCTGGCGTGTGGTGTCGATGGCCTTTTTCAGTTGCTTGGGCGACATACTCTCTATTATCGGGTCCGCCACCTTCATGCTTGGAGCCTCCACCTCCACATAGGCACGCTTGTCGCCAATTTCCTTCTGGATTTCCAGCAGGTTGGTCATGGTGCGCGCTTTCTGTATCTGTGTGGGCGTGATGTTGTGCTCCATGTTGTAGCGCATCTGCTTCTCGCGCCGGCGCTCGGTCTCCTCGATGGTCTTCTGCATGGACCCCGTCATGTTGTCGGCATAGAAGATGGCGAGGCCGTTGAGGTTGCGCGCGGCACGGCCGATGGTCTGCGTCAGGCTTCTGTAACTGCGCAGGAAACCCTCCTTGTCGGCATCCAGTATGGCCACGAGCGACACCTCGGGCAGGTCCAGGCCCTCGCGAAGGAGATTCACACCCACAAGCACGTCGTACACGCCACTTCTCAGCGCGTCCATTATGCGGATGCGCTCCAGTGTGTCCACGTCGGAATGTATGTAGGTTGTCTTTATGCCGTGCCTCAACAGGTACTCCGAGAGTTCCTCGGCCATGCGCTTGGATATGGTGGTGACGAGCACACGCTCCTGACGTTCCACGCGCAACTGTATCTCCTCCATCAGGTCGTCAATCTGGTTCTTGGAGGGGCGCACCTCTATCCTCGGGTCAAGCAGGCCCGTGGGACGTATGAGTTGTTCCACCACCACACCTTCGCTCTTCTCCAGTTCATAGTCGGCAGGAGTAGCGGAAACGTATATCGTCTGCGGGGTAAGTTCCTCGAACTCGGCGAATTGCAAGGGGCGGTTGTCCTTGGCGGCAGGCAGGCGGAAACCGTATTCCACAAGGTTCTTCTTTCGGGCCTGGTCGCCACCGTACATGGCGCCTATCTGCGGTATGGACTCGTGACTCTCGTCCACCACCAACAGGAAGTCGTCGGGAAAGAAATCCAGCAGGCAGTAGGGGCGTTGTCCCGGCTGGCGTCCGTCGAAATAACGTGAGTAGTTCTCTATGCCCGAGCAGTGCCCCAGTTCGCGAATCATCTCTATGTCGTAGCGCACGCGCTCCTCCAGACGCTTGGCCTCGAAGGTCTTGCCTATCTCCGTGAAGAACTGCACCTGCTTCTCCAGATCCTCTTCTATCTGGCGGATGGCGGCCTCCTGCATGTCCTTGCTGGTCATGAACAGGTTGGCAGGGTAGATGCGGTAGTCCTGGAACGAACCCCTTGCCTGCATGCTCTGAGGGTCCAGTTCCTGTATGGCCTCTATCTCGTCGTCCCAGTAAGTCACCCTCAGCACCGTGTCGGCATAAGCCAGCCAGATGTCCACCGTGTCGCCTATGGCACGCACATCGCCACGGTTGGGCGTGACATCGTTGCGCACATAAAGCGCCGCTATGAGTTTGCGCAGAAGGTTGTTGCGGTCCAGCCGCTGGCCCACCCGTATGTCTATGCTGTTCTCGCTCAGTGTGAGAGGGTTGCCCATACCGTAGATGCACGACACGGACCCCACCACTATGACGTCCTTCCTGCCCGATAGCAGGGCCGAGGTGGCCGCCAGCCTCAGTTTGTCAATCTCTCCGTTTATGGCCAGGTCCTTCTCTATGTAGGTGTCCGTGCTGGGGATGTATGCCTCGGGCTGGTAGTAGTCGTAGTAGGAGACATAGTATTCCACGGCATTCCTGGGGAAGAACTGCTTCATCTCGCCGTAGAGTTGGGCCGCCAGCGTCTTGTTGTGCGAGAGGATGAGGGTGGGTTTGCCCACGTTGGCAATTACGTTGGCAATGGTGAACGTCTTTCCGCTACCCGTCACGCCAAGCAGCACCTGGGCAGGTGTTCCGCTCAGCACTCCGTCGGTCAGTTGGCGTATCGCCTCTGGCTGGTCTCCGGTAGGGTGAAATTTGGACGTCAGTTCGAAATTCATATTGCAAAGGTATTGAAATGTCGTCTCATTAGCAAGTCCAGGCGTGTTTTTGTGCCTCCAGAGTATGCTAAAACAGGACGGTAGGGGTAAAATGTTAGGCTCTCTTGCCATATCTTCATTTATTTTTCGTATCTTTGCACGCTGAAAGTCGCGCGCTATGCGTGTACGAGACATGAAAGTAATGAAGAAACATTGTTTGCTGATAGCCGTGCTGGCCACATTCCTCGGTTCTTGTACCAAGTGGACAGCCTTGCAGAATACCCAGGACTACGAATACAAGTACGAGGCCGCCAAGTCCCTCTATGCTGAGGGCAAGTACGGGCAGGCCAGCATGTACTTTGCCGAGGTGCTGGCAGTGATGAAGGGAACAGCCAATGCCGAGGAAAGCCTGTATCTGGCTGCCATGAGCAATTTCCGCAATAAGGACTACGATGCGGCATCCCAATACTTCCGCAAGTACTATCAGGTGTACCCCAAGGGACTGTACGTGGAGTATGCACGCTACTATTGCGGCCTGTCGCTGTACAACATGACTCCCGACCCGCGCCTGGACCAGCAGAGCACCTTCGAGGCCATAAAGGAGTTCCAGGACTTCCTCGACTACTACCCCTACACCTCCATCAAGGCCAGCACACAGGAGATGATCTATGCCCTGCAAGACAAGTTGGTTGAGAAGGAATACCTTAGCGCGAAACTTTATTTCGACCTGGGTTCGTACACCATGAACTGCACCTACGGAGGCAGCAACTACGAGGCCTGTGTGGTGACGGCACAGAACGCCCTGCGCGACTTCCCCTTTGCCAAGGCAGAGCGTCGCGAGGAACTTTCCATCATGATACTCCGTTCCAGATTCCTTCTGGCAGAGCAGAGCATTGACTCAAAACGGGTGACACGTTACCGTGATTGCATAGACGAATACTATGCTTTCGTTAATGACTTCCCCGAGAGCAAGTATATCAAAGAGGCTGAGAAGATCATGAAGAAGAGTACGGATTTCGTGAGCAAGCACGCTCCTAAGGACGAGATGGTGGACTAACACACGGACAAGAAGAAATTGCGAATAAAAGATACACAACAAAATATGGATTACAAGAAGACTAAGGCGCCCACCAACACGGTGACACGCGACATCATGAACCTTTGTGAGGAAACAGGCAACATCTACGAGAGTGTGGCCATCATCGGCAAGCGTGCCAACCAAATTTCTGCCGACATCAAGCAGGAACTGAACCAGAAACTGCAGGAGTTTGCCACTTCCAACGATTCCCTGGAGGAAATCTTCGAGAACCGCGAGCAGATAGAGATAAGCCGCTATTACGAGAGAATGCCTAAGGCAACGCTTATTGCCATAGAGGAGTTTGAGGAGGGTCGTGTGCACCACCGCAAACTGGTTCAGGACCTTAATCTGGAGGACGAGAACTAATCCCTTGTCCTGTTGCGATGATTTGAAATCATGATACAGAGAATTCAGACACTCTACCTGCTGATATGCTTCGTGCTGACGCTGGTGTGTGTTTTTTTCGAGATCAAGGCAGAGAACCATCCCTGGGCGCTGACGGCAATAATGGCCGTTACCGGTGTCCTTGAGTTCATGGCCATTTTCCTCTTCCGCCGTCGTGCCCTGCAGATGCGCGTGTGCACCTTCTGCATCATCCTCCTGCTGGGATGGTATGCCACTTATGCGGCTTTCGCCTATTTGCTAGGTGAAGGTCTGGTGGGCGAGTTCCGTCCACAGGTGTGGGCTTCCATTCCTGCCATAAACGCCATCCTGCTCTATCTGGCTTTCCGAGGCATCCTGCGCGATGAAATGCTGGTGAGAAGTCTGGACAGGCTCAGGTAGGATGTGTGGAATTCGGTGAGAGAAACAAATGAAAAATATAACGAGGCAACTGTCGCTTGTGTGCGCTGGTTGTCTCGTTTCTATATGTATGCCTTAACTTAACAGTCAGTTCATCTCCCTTGGCCGTAAAATAAATCGCCGAGGGCGATGGATTTTACCGCCCTTGGCGATTAATTTTACCGCCACCGAGGACGTTTCATAGCACTATCTACGAATAATATCAGCCAAGGCCTTGTCTAATGCCAGGAGGTCTTCTTCCGTGGTGGCCCAGCTGGTGACGAAGCGGCACAGGATGTTGCCGTCGGGGAGGGGAGACCATACTTCAAAGGCGATGGACTCCATGAGTTGAGCCTTTTCCTGTGGGGTGAGGATGACAAACTGCTGGTTGGTGGGGGAATCCACTCCCATCTGTATGCCATGACTGATGAAAATGCCTCGAAGTCGTTCCGCCATTTCGTTGGCATGACGGGCAACGCGAAGATAGAGGTTGTCCGTGAAAAGCGTGTCAAACTGGATGCCCAGCATACGGCCTTTTGCCAGAAGGGCACCATGGCGCTTGACGGTGGTGAAGAAGGCTCTTGGTGCCTTGATGTTGCTGAAGACTACCGCTTCGCCGAACATGGCACCCACCTTGGTGCCACCGATATAGAAAGCGTCCACATGTTGTGCCAGCCAGGGCAGGGTTATGTCGGACTGGGATGAGGTAAGACCGTATCCCAGACGTGCACCGTCGGCATACAGCAGCAGGTCGTAGCGTCTGCACACTTCCTGTATGTCCTCTATTTCCTGCTTGGTATAGAGCATGCCCAGTTCCGTAGGCATGGTGATGTAGACCATGCGTGGCAATACCATGTGGGGATATGTCTCGTCGGCCAGGAAGGCAGACATGTACTGGTCTATACCTTGTGCTGTGAGTTTGCTTCCTTCGGAGGGAATTACCAGAACCTTATGCCCATAGGCCTCAATGGCACCAGATTCGTGCACGTTGATGTGTGCCGATTCTGCGGCAATGACACCTTCACAACCAAGAAGGAGGGCATCGATGACGGTCTGGTTTGTCTGCGTTCCGCCTATCAGGAAGAAGATGTCGGCCTCGGGGCAACCTATGGCTTGTCGTATCTTCTCCTTGGCACTTGCCGTGTATGGGTCGGAACCATAACCGGAGGTCTTGTTGTCGTTTTCCGCTATCAGGCGTGAAAGTATTTCGGGCAGGGTCCCGTTGTTGTAATCGCTTTCGAAGGAAACTCTTTTCATGAATGTAGTATGTTTGCCTGCCATAGGGCGGCTCTGTTCTATTTTGTGCTCTTTTCGTGCTGGGCGCGTACACGTGACAGTGTCTCGGGGGTCATCTGCAGAAAGGATGCAACATATATCATGGGGGCACGGAGGATGATTTCCGGTTTCTCGCGCAGAAGCCTTTCATAGCGTTCCTGTGCATTCTCAAAGCGTTGCGAGTCAGCATGATGCTGGGAACTGATAAGCGCATGTTCCGTAATCTTGCGGTACAGGATGCCCAGTTCGGGGCATGTGTCTATGACTTCCAGCAGTTTCTTGCGTGGCAGGGCATAGAGATGGGTTGTTTCCAAGGCCTCGATGATAATCTGGCTGGGAACGTGCTTCAGCAACGACTCTATGCACATGACTATGCGGCCTTCGAACGAGAAATGTTCGGTTACGTCCTTGCCGTTCTTGTAGTAGTACTGGCGTACCATGCCTCGTTCCACATAATACATGCATGTACATTCCTCGCCTTCGCGCAGTACAATCTCACCCCTTAGGAACTTCATCGGGATTAGTAAATCTGCCAATACCTCTATGCTGTGAGGCTCCAGACGGCAGTATCTTCGTGCAATCTCTCTTGCAACGTCTCTTCTGTGATCCATGGTGTTTGTGTTTTTGCTTTATTGGATGGTATGTGTGGGGCAGTGTGTCTGTCCTGCCCCGCTTTTTATTTTGCACTTAGTCTAATTTCAGCACGGCCAGGAATGCTTTCTGCGGAACCTGGACATTGCCTATCTGCTTCATGCGCTTCTTGCCCTTCTTCTGCTTCTCGAGAAGTTTGCGCTTACGGCTCACGTCACCGCCATAACACTTTGCCAATACGTCCTTGCGCAACTGCTTGACGGTTTCGCGTGCAATGATCTTGGCACCTATGGCTGCCTGTATGGCAATGTCGTATTGCTGGCGCGGAAGCAGTTCCTTCAGTTTCTCGCACATACGACGGCCGAAGGTCTCGGCATTGTCAAAGTGTGTCAGTGTGCTGAGGGCATCCACGGGTTCGCCATTGAGGAGGATGTCCAGTTTCACGAGTTTGGAGGGGCGGAAGCCAGACTGATGGTAATCGAAGGAAGCATAACCCTTGGATATGGACTTCAGTTTGTCGTAGAAGTCAATCACTATCTCACCAAGGGGCATGGCATATTGAAGTTCCACACGGTTGCCGGAGATGTAGTCCTGCTTCAGCAACTCGCCACGCTTGCCCAGGCAGAGTGTCATGATGTTGCCGATGTAGTCCGTGCGTGTGATTACCGTGGCATGGATATAGGGTTCCTCAATGCGTTCTATCAGTGTGCTTTCGGGCATGCCGGCGGGATTGTGCACCTCGCGCACTTCGCCGTGCTTGTCGTAAACCTGATAACTTACGTTGGGAACGGTGGTGATGACGTCCATGTTGAACTCGCGATCCAGACGTTCCTGCACAATCTCCATGTGGAGCAGGCCGAGGAAACCGCAACGGAATCCGAATCCCAGTGCAACGGAACTCTCCGGGGTGAAGGTAAGCGAGGCGTCGTTGAGTTGGAGTTTTTCCAAGGATGCACGCAGGTTCTCGAAGTCTTCCGTCTCTATCGGGTACAGGCCTGCGAACACCATGGGCTTCACTTCCTCAAAACCGGCAATGGCCTCTTTGGCAGGTGTCACAACCTTGGTGATTGTATCGCCCACCTTTACCTCGGTGGCGGTCTTGATACCTGAAACAATATAGCCTACGTCGCCGCAATGCAGTTCCGTGCGTGGTGCCATGTCCATCTTCAGCACGCCTATTTCATCCGCCTTGTATTCGCGGTCGGTGTTCATGAACTTTACTGCATCCCCGGTCTTTATGCTTCCGTTCACTATCTTGAAGTATGCGATGATACCGCGGAAGGAGTTGAAGACGCTGTCGAAGATGAGCGCCTGCAAGGGTGCGTCCTCATCGCCTTCGGGGTGGGGGACACGCTCCACCACGGCGCGGAGGATTTCGGGTACGCCCTCACCTGTCTTGCCGCTGGCACGAAGTATCTCTTCGCGCTTGCATCCGATAAGTTCTATGATTTCGTCCTCCACCTCATCGGGCATGGCATTGGGCATGTCGCACTTGTTGATGACGGGGATGATTTCCAGATCCTGCTCGATGGCCATGTAGAGGTTGCTGATGGTCTGTGCCTGAACTCCCTGTGTGGCATCCACTACAAGCAAGGCACCTTCGCATGCCGCTATGGAACGCGAAACCTCGTAACTGAAGTCCACGTGTCCCGGAGTATCGATAAGGTTCAGTATATAGCGTCCGTCTTCGATACCATCGCTGACAGGCAGGGGGCTGACACCGGCATCGCGCCTGTAGTCGTATTCCATCTGTATGGCATGGCTCTTGATGGTGATGCCACGCTCCTGTTCCAGGTCCATGTCGTCCAGCATCTGCCCGTGTGTGGCCTTGATGGTTTCGGTTATTTCCAGAAGTCTGTCGGCCAGGGTGCTCTTGCCGTGGTCGATGTGTGCTATGATGCAAAAGTTGCGTATTCTTTTCATTAAATAAGTGTATGTGCTGTTCTGCTTTTATCGTCTTCTTTTGGCAGGGGCCTATTTACCCACTTTACCCTGCCGGCGAGATTATGCTCATCGGCAGGGCGTTGTAATTCCGCTAATCGGTGCTACGAGTACAGGAATCGTTTGATTGAGCGTTTGGGCGTCTTCTCAAATTCTTCATCTCGCAGTATTATGCCGGCAAGTTGTTCGTATGCCGGTAATTGTGTGTTGAGGAACTTTCTGTTCTCCTCCATCTTGTCGGCCAGTTCCTTACGGGAGATATTCTGTTTCTTGACAAGTTCCGGGTCGGGATATACAAGTCCGTAAAGTTTGCCTTCGCGTTGGACAACGACACATTCCTGTACAAAGGGCAGGTTGTTGAGTTTGTCCTCAATCTCCTCGGGGTAGATGTTCTGTCCGTTGCCGGAAAGAAGCATGTTCTTTATCCTGCCCTTAATGAAGATGTTGCCATGGCGGTCTATGATGCCAAGGTCTCCGGTGTGATACCATCCGTTGCGGAGCGTCTCGGCCGTAGCCTCGGGATTCTTGTAGTAACCGAGCATCACATTCTGTCCCCTTACAAGAATCTCGCCTGGGATTTCGTACGGGTTGCGGCTGTCTATCTTCACTTCCATCCGCTTTACCGTCTTGCCGCAACTGCCCAAGACAAAGTCCTTCCAGTCTTCGCATGATATGAGTGGTGCACATTCCGTGGCACCATACCCGACGGTGAAGTTAAAGCCGATGTCGTGCAAGAGCGCTTCCACCTCCTGGTTCATTGCCGCACCTCCGATAACCACCTCGTAGAAGTTGCCTCCGAAGGCATTGCGTATGCCCTGGCATATCTTGTCCTTTATCTTGCGTCCGATTATCGGGGTCTTCAGAAGCAGCTTTATCTTCGGGTCGCTGATTTTCTGCATTACGGCCTTGCGCACAACCTTCTCTATAATAAGAGGTACGCACACGAGGGCAATGGGACGTATGTCGGCCAATGCCTTGAGCAGGATGCTCGGAGTCAGTTTGCTTGTGAGGAAGTGTACGTGTATGCCCCAGACGAATTCAAAGAGGAATTCAAACGACATTCCCAATGTGTGTGCCAGGGGCAACATGGACAGGAGAGTGTCGCCTGCCTTTGCGTTGTTGCCGATGAGTTCGCCTGCGCACATCATGTTGCCCACGATGGCACGGTATGGAATCATCACGCCCTTGGAGTTGGAAGTCGTGCCGGAGGTGTAGTTTATTATTGCCAGTTCCTCCGGTTCGTCGGCATGGTAGGCAAGGTCCTTCTGGCCGAAACTGGCGGGATATTTCTCGCCAAAGCATCTGTTGAGATTCTCTACGGTATCCTTCAGTTTCTTGTTCTTGGCGGAAAGCAATGTCCAGTCGTTCAACTGCACAATGCCTTCAAGGTCAGGCACCTCCTTGGCATCGAGTTTCTTCCATACGAGGTCGCCGACGAAGAGGATGCGTGATTCGCTATGGTTTACGATATGGTGTACCTGCTCGGGGTGGAACTCGTGCAGTATGGGAACTGCTACGGCACCATAGGTGAGGGTGGCAAGAAACGCTACTCCCCAACGGCTCATATTGCGGCTGCAGATGGCTATCTTGTCACCCTTCTTGATGCCGGTGTTGGCAAAGAGGATGTGCAGTTTGGCTATTTCCTCTGCAATGTCGCTGTATTGGAAAGTCTGCCTGCCGTAGTCAGACATAGAGGGAAGGCTCCAATGTTTTCGGATGCTTTCCTCTATGTTCTTGTTAAACGAAGGATATATAGTCATTTGTCTTGCCTGATGCTATGTGTTTTGTTTACACCTCAGCGTCCTTGTACAGGAAGCGCTTGATGGAGCGCTTGGGAGTCTTCTCGAACTCCTGCTTCATGATGCGTATGCCACAAATCTGCTCGTATGCAGGTATCTGCACGTTGAGGTCCTTGCGGTTCTGCTCCATGACGCTCTTCAGTTCCTCCTCGCCGAGATTGAGTGCCTTGGCCTGTTCCATGTCGGGATATACGAGGGCATAGAGTTTCTCGCCCTTCTGTATAACCACACATTCCTGTACCATGGGCAGGCTGTTGAGTTTGTCCTCAATCTCCTCGGGGTAGATGTTCTGTCCGCTTGCACCAAGAAGCATGTTCTTGCTGCGTCCCTTGATGAAGACGTTGCCTTCGGCGTCGATGATACCGAGGTCGCCGGTGTGGTACCAGCCGTCTATCAGGGTCTCGGCGGTTGCCTCCTCGTTCTTGTAGTAACCGAGCATCACGTTGTCGCCCTTGGCCAGGATTTCGCCGGGGATGTTCTGTGGGTCGGGGCTGTCAATCTTCAGAGTCATTCGGGGTGCTGCCTTACCGCATGAACCCTTCTTGAACTCCTTCCAGTCTTCGTAGGAAAGGATGGGGGCACACTCTGTGGCACCGTAGCCTACGGTGTAGTTGAAGCCTATGTCCTTCAGGAGTCCCTCTATCTCTGCGTTGATGGCGGCGCCGCCGATGATGGCCTCATAGAAATTGCCGCCCAATGCCTCCTGCATGCCCACGCAGATGCGCTTCTTTATCTGGTCGCCCACGATGGGGATATTCATCAGCAGGCGTATCTTCGGGTCCTTTATCTTGGGAAGGACTGCCTTGCGGACAATCTTCTCCAGAATAAGGGGGACGCAGATGATGATGCGTGGCTTGATGTCGGCCAGGGCCTTCAGCAGGATAGTCGGTGTGGGCATCTTGGTGAGGAAGTTGATGTGCACGCCACGGGTGAATTCGTAGATGAACTCAAATGCCATGCCATACATGTGTGCCATGGGCAGCATGGAGAGGACCTGGTCGCCGGGGCGCAGTTCATCGCCCAACTTCTCGTAACCGAACTCCGTGTTGCTCCAAATGGCGCGATAGGGAATCATTACGCCCTTGGAGTTGCTTGTCGTACCTGAAGTATAGTTGATGAGTGCCAGTTCCTCGCGCTCGTCTATGTGATATGAGACGTGCTCGGGGCGGAAACTGTCGGGGTACTTCTCGCCGAAGAGTTTGTTGATGTTGTCGCGCGTTTCGTCAAGTTTCTTGTCGCGTGAGAAAACAACCTGGTAGTCTTGGTTGCAGAGGACACCTATAAGGTTGGGCATCTCCTCGGGGTTGAGTTTCTTCCAAACCTGGTCTCCCACAAACAACAGGCGGGCCTCCGAGTGGTTGGTTATCTGATGTACCTGCTCGGGGTGGAAGTCGTGCAGAATGGGCACGGCTACGGCGCCGTACGTCATCGTGGCAAGAAAGGCGATACCCCAGCGTGACTGGTTTCGTCCGCAAAGGGCAATCTTATCTCCCTTCTGGATGCCTACTTTCTCAAAGATGATATGCAGTTTCTCGATTATACGTGCAACATCCTTGTACTGGAAGGTTATGTCACCATAATCGCTCATTGAGTTGCGATTCCAGTTGGTCTTCACGCTCTGGGCTAATGCCTCATTGAAACTTTCAGGTAAATGCATGGTCGTTTTATGTTATTGTTCTTAATTCCGCGTGCAAAGATACGGATTTTCTGCACATCTTACAAATATTTGTGCAAGAAAGCGTGCTTCAGAACACGTTTTCCCCTCTTCAGTACGTTCTTTGGCCGAAAATGCGGCTGCCTATGCGTACAATATTGCTGCCTTCTTCTATTGCTATGCGGTAATCGTCGCTCATTCCCCAGGAGCGGAACTGCATGCTTTCGCCCAACTCGGGGAATTCCCTGCAACATTGTTGGAAGAACTCGTTTGCCGTGCTGAAGTCCCGTCGTATGCGTTGCTCGTCGTCGGTGTTGGTGGCCATGCACATGATGCCTGAGATGACCACCCCCTGGAGGTTGCGGAACTCTCCGCTCCGCAGATATTCCATGCACTCCTCGGGGGTGAATCCGAACTTGGTCTCCTCTTCGGCAACGTGGAGTTGCAGCAGGCAGCGAATCTGCCTGCCGTTGCGCAATGCCTGTTTGTTTATCTCGTTAAGCAGGCGCGGGCTGTCCACGGCATGAATCAGGCTTATGTAGGGGGCGATGTACTTTACCTTGTTTGTCTGCAGGTGCCCTATGAAGTGCCATTCTATGTCGTCGGGCAGTATGGCGTGTTTCTGCTGGAGTTCCTGGACATGGCTTTCCCCGAATATCCTTTGGCCGGCATCGTAGGCTTCCTGTATCATTTCCGCAGGATGGTACTTGCTCACGGCACAAAGCCTGACACCTTCCGGCAGGCTGCCTGTGACCTCCTTTATGCGTTCGGCAACCATTACTCTTCTACTTTATGACGGAAAACGTCAATGAGCGGTGTTTCCGTTACACTGATAATCTTGTAGTCCCCCAGTGTGCCTTGCATGCCCTTTTCCAGGGTTTCTATGGCATTCTTCAGGTCGGTGGCCTGTACCAGGTCTGTCTGTGTGATGACCTTCTCCTTCTCACTCTTTTCGTCGAAGGAGATGAAGCCAACCTTCACGCGATACCAGCGGTCGGCATTCAGGTCTTCGTTCTCGAAGAGTTCTGCTATGCGTGCACGCTTGATGTCGCTTACCACGAACTCTCCGCTCATAAAGGGTTCCATCTCCTTGGTTATGGTTTCCTCTGCTTCCGTGAAACTGAGGGCGTCCACCAGATATGCTTCCTTTGTTGACTTGATAAGACCGTTTTCCTGTGTCTTGTCGTATTGTACTTTACATTCAAACCATTCCATAGTAGTGTATATATTATATTAATAAGGTGTGTTTGTGTTCTTGAGTTTTGTGGGTTCGGTGCGGAAAACGGAAAGGTTAAAACGGAAAACGGAAAACTAATTGCTCGCCGCTTGCTTTTGTTCTTCGGACACGGCATGCCGTGTCCCTACTGTTGGGTGTTACGTTTTCCCGTTTTTGGTTTTCCGTTTTTGGTTTTCCGTTTTCCGTTGAAGAAGAAGGATTTCTGCCGTTTCTTCTCCTCCGGGTCGTGTTCGCAGAAGACCTGCTCCATGGTGTAGGGATGATAGCCTGTGGCGAATATTGTGGTTGCCACGGTGAGCGGCGTTGGGGTGAAGTCCTGCACCTGGTCGGTCTCCAGTCCCAGGCTCCTCGTCTCCCGCGACAGGTTTTCCATATCGCGGATGGTGCATCCCGGGTGTGAAGAGATGAAGTAGGGTATTATCTGCTGCTTCAGTCCAGCCTCTCTGTTTGTCCTGTCAAAGATGCTCTTGAACTGGTGGAACAGGGCAAAGGAGGGCTTGCGCATTATGTCCAGCACATGGTCCTCGGTGTGCTCGGGAGCCACCTTCAGCCTGCCCGACACATGGCGGGTAATCAGTTCGCGGGTGTACTCGCGTGCCGCCCGGTTCAGGTTCTCGTCCTTCCAGTTGTGCAGAAGCATGTCATACCTCACACCGCTGCCTATGTAACTACGCTTTATGCCGGGCATGGCGTCTACGGCACGGTAAATGTCCAGAAGCGGACGGTGGTCGCCGTTCAGGTTGGGGCATATCTGCGGATGTATGCACGAGGGGCGGCAGCACTTCTGGCAGGCCTTCAGGTTCTTGCCCTGCATAATGTACATGTTTGCGCTGGGTCCTCCCAGGTCGCTCAGGTTTCCGCGGAAGTCCGGCATCTTCGTTATCTTCTCCACCTCGCGCAGGATGCTCTCTTTGGAGCGGCTCATGATGAACTTGCCCTGGTGCGCCGATATGGTACAGAAGGCACATCCTCCGAAGCACCCCCTGTGCATGTTCACCGAGAACTTTATCATGTCGTATGCCGGTATGCGCTTCCCCTTGTATTTTGGGTGCGGCATCCGTGTGTAGGGCAGGTCGAAAATATGGTCCAGTTCCTCGGTGGTGAGAGGAGGGTAGGGCGGGTTCACCACAACGTATTTGCCTCGTGTCTTCTGTATCAGGCGCGAGGCGTCCATCTTGTTGCTTTCCTCCTCCACGTGGCGGAAGTTCTCGGCATGGAACCTGGGGTTCTTCAGACATTCTTCGTAGGAGTGCAGGACAATGTCCCCCGGCTCTGCGCTTACCTTGTCGGCCAGGACAACGGTCTGCGGCAACGGCCCGTCTTCTATCACGGCACGGCGGAAAGCCAGGCGTGTCATCAGGGATTCGCCCGTCAGGCTGTCATACTCAAGACTCTCGTCGTACGTCTCCATGAAGGCTTCCAGGCGGTTCACCAGTTCCAGGTTCACCTTGTCGCCCATGCCGTAGGTTATCATGTCGGCACCGGAGTCAACAAGTATCGACGGGCGTATGCTCTCCTGCCAATAGTCGTAGTGCGCCACACGCCTTAGCGAAGCCTCTATTCCCCCGAGCACCACGGGCACGTCGGGGTACAGTTGTCTCAGGCATTGCGTGTAGACTATGGTAGGGTACTCGGGCCGCATGTCGTGCCTTCCGTCAGGCGAGTATGCGTCCTCGCTCCTCAGGCGGCGTGCTGCCGTGTACTTGTTCACCATGGAGTCCATGCACCCGGGACTGATGCCGAAGAACAGGCGCGGACGTCCCAGGCGCTTGAAGTCGCGCAGGTCGCCATGCCAGTCGGGTTGCGGCACTATGCACACGCGCAGACCTGCCGCCTCCAGCAGTCTGCCCACCACGGCCACGCCAAACGAGGGGTGGTCCACATAGGCATCGCCCGAGAACAGAATCACGTCGGCGCGGTCCCATCCGCGGAGGTCCATCTCCTTGCGCGTTGTGGGCAACCAGTCACTCAGTTGGTACATTTGCGGCTATCTTATCCTTTTGCCAATCCAGGTACAGAAGAATCAGTTGGTGCAGGGCCAAAGCCTTCATGTTCTCGTGGAAGACAACGTCCTTGGCCAGGTTGACGAGTTCCGCCTCACCTCCAGTGCGCTCCAGCAGGGCACGCACGTTCAGTTGCAGTTTCTCCAGAATCATCTCGTCCACAATGCCGTTGCTATCCAGCAGGTTGCTGAAGAGATAGTATTTGTCTATCGTCTCCAGATGCTCGTCGGAGATAGCCATGGTGCGGCTGCCTTTCATATTGCAAATTATTCTGTACATAAGTCTTTATATGTATTGTAATATATTGGCATTTGGTTATTTTATACAGATTATGCGCTTGCGTTTGCATCAAATTCGCATGCAAGGGTTTCCTTGCGGGGTGGTTCGGGTCGTGTTGGCGTTAATCCTCTTCCCTTTTCTCTTCCTGGTTGGGCAGGAGGTAGTCCGACGCCTTTGCCGGGGATATGACGCTTTGGCCGAGTTCCTTTTCCAACTGCATCCGTGCCACCTTGGCCACGCCTCCTCCTTTCTTTGCTATTGCGCGGCTTTGGGCATATCCCTTCGGGTTCTTCTGCCGTGATATGTCTGTGGCGGACGCTTCGGCAAGCATGTTAAGGGCAAGTTCGGTGTTGGTCATGTTGTCGCGCAGGCTTTCCTTCTTCAGTCCCTTGTACTGTTTGTACTGTTTGGTGGTGCGGCCGCTCCATTCTTGGGTGATGATGTCTGTCAGTGTGGCATACTGGCCGCCCTCCACTCCCGAGCGTTGCCATTCGTCGGTGAGGTTCTTGCGTACCTCTATGCTCCGTATGCGCTGGTTTATCCATCCTTCGGAGTACCCCTTGCGCCTGTAGTCCTGTATGGCCTGCTCTATGGACAGTTCTGGGTCCTGCATCTGGTCAATGCGCTGGGAGGCCACCTGTGCCATCCATAGTTTGAACGGTTCTGCCTTGGGAGAGGGAATGGACTGGATGATGCGGAAGAGTTGCTCCTGGTCGGCAACGTCTGTCAGGCGCATTTTGCCGTCGGCGGCCTTCATTTTCAACTGGTGACAATTTGTCACCGTTTGGTTTCCTTCTTCCGTAAGTCTTTGTTTTAACTTGTTCCAATACTTGCGCGCTCCCTGGTAGTCGTTGTCAGTCAGCACGGTCACCACGTCCACGATGGAGAAGTACCACTTCTCCTGTTCTTCGTCCCATACGGTACGGACTTTCTTCTCTTCGAATATCTGCAAAGACTGTTTCGTTGTCATGTGTTGGAGTGTTTGTCAGGTCTTTATCTCGTTATTCACGTTCCGTACATAATTTAGCATACAAAGGTATAAAATAATAATAGAAAATGCAAGAGATTGGGGGAGGAACTTTGATGGGCGGTGAACGTTTAACGATGAACGGGATTGGCCACAGAAATATAGGATATAACCAAATAAATCTGCAATTATTTTTATTATTTTCTCAAATTAGATGTTCCGCCTTCCTCCAGAACGCTTTGCCGCGCTTGATAACGGCGAACATTCTCAACAGAAGTTTAAA
>JAFTUK010000018.1 GCA_017466325.1 Bacteroidaceae bacterium
GTAAAATATATAATTGAGAACTGAGATATCTGAGATCGTAATGTAACTGATGAACTGATTCATTTATTAATTGATTTTCTTCTTGTAGGTAACATATTGATTTATAGTTAGGTAAATGTATGGCGGCTTCTCGTTTTTCTCTCATAATCGCACTCTTGCCTTCGCGAAACATGCAAAAATGGGGCAAAATGAGCCGTTTTTTGCACTAATTTCCTACAGAACATGGCATAATATGGCAAAAGACATAGCAATGTACCTCCTGAATCAATACATTCTCTCTCCTTTGTCGTCGTATTGTCCAACCCCTTGACTCGTATTGTCTAAGCCGTGGTCTCGTATTGTCTAACCTCTCACGTTGTATTCTTTATTTGTTTGTGTTGCGACAAAAAAACTTCTTCAAACAAAATATCCTCGGTCTTTCCTGTTTTTCACATCTTTTCGCTATATTTGCAACATCGTTCCGCTACTACAGCGGTGGTACGGAATGACTTTATAGAAAAGGTGTTATTGAAATTATCTTCATCTCTCTCAAATTCTCGCAGGATTTAGTCACTCTGTAATTTAGTAAATGGATATTTATAGTCAAAAAAATGATAGATATGAATAAATATATGAAAATTGCGTATATTACGCTAATTTGTTTATTTACTACATCAAATTCTTTTTCGCAAATAAAAAATAATAGGATGGAAAATTACAAAAGTAATTTTTATTCTTATTATGAAGATAGAAGTAAAGCAAATGCTTCTATCAATTGCTTGAATAAAGTACATTGTGGTTATAACGGAAAATTAGTACCAGGTGTTTACGACAATAGCTTGTCGTACGTCACCTTATTGCCTAGTCTAAATTCTATTGGAAATATTTCATTAACAGCATCTACATTTGTTAGTATGTCCGATAATATTAATGACAAAGAGTATACAACTTTGTATTTGCTCATTGACTCAACCAATATTTATGCTTTAGAAGAGCTTAAAAATAAATATGGACATCGCTTGTTGGGCAGAGACTCGGTGCTTATTCCAGCAAAATGGTTTAGTGGTGAACTTATACATATGTTCTATCCTTTTATATATGGCGATTCCATTGTTGCTCCTAAAATAAAAAGAGTCGTATACGATCAGGGCGTAGAAGTAAACACTAAGAATGTTGGTTCTCAAATATATAGAACCAATAGTGAACTTTGCAAAACCATAGCTCTAATGCAAAGAAACAAAGGTGAAATTACGATAAATGAATTAACACCAGATTATCGCGTCCAATCAGAAAAAGAGATGTTGTTGCTCGGACGTGAAATTAATCGGCTAATTGACAAACAATTTGTATCTCTTGATGATGAAGCAGAATACAGCATCATGTTATATTTTGATGAAAGAACAAAGGTGCATCTTGGTGTTTTGTTACCAAAAGAGTTAGGTCCTACGGACCGTTTATGGATGACAATACTTAGTAATGCTTTCGAACAGCTGCCTAGCAATACCCTTGCTCCGTATTGGTCAGCCAACGGAACTCCTTTCCCATGTTTATACCTTAAAGCAAAATTCTACAAGAGCAAATGGCATTTCAGTGATTATAGATTTGAAAACTAAAAGCTTGATTAAGTAAGGATTTTTCTAGTACTTCTACTGTTCTTTTTGCTTATTTTGATTAAATAATGAAAATTGATCAAACTCACGTTAGGTATAAATAAGTAACACATGTCATTTTAATATTTTCAATTATGGTTTATTCAAGGTTATTTGTCTTCATGTTCATTTTTAGTACATGCATGCCTACTAACGCATTGATAACCAGAAATTTCTATTGTACTAAATTTAATGCAATAGATAGTTCCATTATTATTCACCACAATACTGATATTAAAGACAGTGTAGTTTGTGAAACCTTTGGACACATGGATGTTGTGTATTTGCATAAAAAGAAACAAGACACAACAATCTACAAGCATTTGACTGAAAGTGAACAGGCAGAACAGCAGAAATACTATTCTACAGAATATGGTTTAAGAAGAAACGCACAAATACATCAAGCAATTGTTGAATCTCTTCAGAAACTTGCTCCTGAACAATTGGAAATGATTCTTGCCAAACCATCCAATTTGGGAATTGTTGCAATTGTGCGTGTAAATCATGGAATTGTCAGAGATGTGAAATTTCATATTTCCACTATATTTAGAGATGTCAATATACCCAATTCACTAATTGTTGATGCAGACCGAAGAATAAGAGACATTAAATTCCCGGAATTAGAAGAACTTGGTATTGAATGGATAAAAATAATGACAAAAGTAAGTGTGAAGATGATTAAGGAGAACCTTGCCAAGGATAATAGCCAAGGCAATACTGACAATACTCCCGGTTCTGGCGAGTAGCTGCCAAACACCATCGTCTCCCATATTGCTACTATAAATATCCATATATTGACAGGTTGAGGACGATTTTTGCGCACGGATATGCCATTTGTTTGCATTTCTTTCCTCATGTACCTCCGTTATTGTTTGTCTTGGGCATTGAGGTGGGAAGAAACCATGCCCTCGCTCCCTTCTGTCCATACCTAAAATTAGTGATTTCAAGCTGTGCTGGCGTGAATAAACTTGAAGAACTGGCTTTGGATACGGGAGAATGATATTTTTTTCGTATCTTTGTCTTGTGACAACTACAACGAATGCAAAGCCTATGACACAGATAACGGATGCTGACCGCAGGTTCATGCAGATGGCGATAGACCTGAGCGTGGAGAATGTGAAGAACGGAGGCGGACCTTTCGGTGCCGTGATAGTGAAGGATGGCGAGGTAGTGGCAACGGGTGCCAACCGTGTGACGGCCAATAACGATCCGACTGCTCATGCCGAGGTGAGCGCCATACGCGAGGCTTGCCGTAAGATGAGGCACTTCAAGTTGGAGGGGTGCGTATGCTACACTTCGTGCGAGCCATGCCCCATGTGTCTTTCTGCCCTCTACTGGGCAGGGGTTAGCGCCATCTTCTATGGCAATACCAAGGAGGATGCCGACCGCATAGGTTTTGGCGATGACTTCATATACCGGGAGATAGAGAAACCATACGAATACCGTTCCATTCCCATCCATGGCATGATGCGCAACGAAGCCCTGGAGGCTTTCCGCCAATGGGAGTTGAAGGACGATAAAATAGAATACTAAAAAAACGGAAATGTGAAAACGGAAAACGGAAAACTACCCTTGGGGGCAACGTGAGAAAGAAAATGGAACCTGCAGTTAGCGGCGAACCAGTTTTCCGATTTCCGTTTTCACCTTTCAGATTATAAAATGACACTTGCAGAACTTAAGATAGGTCAGACGGCCACAATCCTCAGTGTGGGGGGTGAGGGCGGATTGCGCCAGCACTTCTTGGACATGGGCGTGTTGCCGGGTGTGCCCATAACTTTGGTGAAGTATGCTCCCATGGGCGACCCTATGGAACTTCGTGTGCATGGCTACGAACTGACTTTGCGCCGTGCCGATGCTCGCAAGATAGAGGTGAGACGAACGGAAAACGGAAAACGGAAAACGGAAAACTTTGAGGAAAACGGGAAACAACCTTTCACCTTTCCGATTTCCGATTCCCGTTTTCCCGAACCGGAGCATCCCGGTCTTGGCGAGGGTGGACATTATCACCAGCAACAGGAGAAGGCACGACGTGAAACGGAAAACCTGATAAACTGAAAACGGAAAGCGGAAAACGGGAAACTACTCGCTCATTCGTTCGCCGATAACTCGCTTACCTTTGCCTTGGTGGGAAACCAGAATTGTGGCAAGACAACGCTTTTCAACCAACTGACGGGCGCTAACCAGCACGTGGGCAATTTCCCCGGTGTTACCGTTGACCGTAAGGACGGTGCCATAAAGGGTTATCCCAATTCCGTGGTGACGGACCTGCCGGGCATATATTCCCTGTCGCCCTATACGGCAGAGGAGGTGGTGAGCCGCCGTTTCATCCTGGAGGAGCGCCCCTCAGCCATCATCAACATAGTGGATGCAACGTGCATAGAGCGCAACCTGTACCTGACTATGCAGTTGATGGAACTTGGCATCCCCATGGTGCTGGCCCTCAACATGATGGACGAGATAAAGAACAACCATGGTTCCGTGCGCATCAACGAGATGGAGGCGCTGCTCGGCATACCAGTAATCCCCATTTCCGCCATGAGAAACGAGGGCGTGGACGAGGTGATACGGCATGCCGTGCATGTGGCACGATATCAGGAGGGCCCCTTGCGCCACGACTATTGTTCGCCCGACGAGAACGGCGGTGCCGTGCACCGTTGCCTGCATGCCATAATGCACTTCATCGAGGACCATGCCCAAAGGGCAGGTCTGCCCATACGCTTTGCGGCATCCAAACTGATAGAGGGCGACCCATTGGTGGTGAAAGCCCTTTCCCTGAGCCAAAACGAGCAGGAAACCGTGGAGCATATCCTATGCCAGATGGAAGAGGAACGAGGTCTTGACCGCCAGGCGGCCATTGCCACCATGCGCTTCGACTTCATCAACAATATCTGCTCCCGTACCGTGGTGCGCCCCGGCGACACGAGGGAGTATCTGCGGAGCCAGGCCGTGGACAAGGTGCTTACCGGAAAGTGGACGGCCCTGCCATCGTTCATTGCCATAATGGCGGTGGTCTTCTGGCTCACGTTCGACGGTATCGGAGGTTGGCTTCAGGGGCAGATGGAAACGGGGGTGGAGTGGTTTACCGGCCTTACGGACACGTTCCTGTCCTCCATAAACATAGCCCCTGCCATACATAGTCTGGTAATAGACGGCATATATGGCGGTGTGGGTACGGTGATAGTCTTCCTGCCACTCATCCTTCTGCTTTTCTTCTTCCTCTCCATGATGGAGGATAGCGGCTACATGGCACGCATAGCCTTCGTGATGGACCGCCCATTGCGAAAACTCGGTCTCTCAGGCCGAAGCATAGTGCCCTTGCTGATGGGATTCGGATGCAGCGTGCCCAGCGTGATGAGCAGCCGCACCCTGCCAAGTGTGCGCGACCGCCGTCTTACCATCATGCTCACCCCCTTCATGTCCTGCACGGCCAAGATACCCATCTATGCCTTCTTTGCGGCGGCCTTCTTCCCTGACAATGCCGCCCTGGTGATGGGAAGTCTTTATGTCATGGGTATAGTGGTGGGCATACTGGTGGCCCTGTTGATGAAACACTCAATGTTCCGTGGCGAGGCGGTACCCTTTGTGCTGGAACTGCCCAACTACCGCATGCCAGTGCCGTCCAACGTCCTGCGCCTCCTGTGGGACAAGGCCAGCGATTTCCTCCGTCGTGCCTTCACCGTCATCTTCCTTGCCTCCATGGTGATATGGTTCCTGCAGACCTTCACCTTCCATCTGAAGATGGTGGCCCCTGGCATGGAGCACGAAAGCATGCTGGCACAGATGGCCGGAGTACTGCAACCCGTCTTCTCTCCCCTCGGTTTGGGTGATTGGCGCATCATAACGTCTCTGGCCAGCGGACTCCTGGCCAAGGAGGTGGTGGTAAGTACCCTGTCCACCCTGTTTGCCGGAGTGCCTTTGTCTGAGGTCTTTACCACCGCCACGGCATACGCCATGATGGTCTTCTGCCTGCTCTACACCCCATGCATTGCCGCCATGGCAACGATACGTCGCGAACTTGGCAACACATGGGCAATGATAATCCTTGTTTTCCAATGCGCCATTGCATGGCTGGCGGCATTCCTTGTAACATTGATACTATGAACGTTCAAAGTATAATCCTGCTCGTCTTCCTCCTCATCGTGGCCGCCTACGCCGCCTACAACCGCTTCTTCAAGAAAGGCGGCGGCAAGGGCGATTGCGACGGTAATTGTAGCGGAGGATGCGGTGGCTGTTGCGGATAAGCGAGAGGCATCGCTTCCCCGAGCGTCGGTTTTTGTTGCCCCATCAACACTGCGGTGTTGATGCGACAACACTACGGTGTTGACGGGGCAACAAAAGTTTACGGATAGGGAGGACGGGGCGTCACTTCACCAGTACTTTGCAAAGCATGTCCTGATACAAGCGGCTTTCCTCTACGGGAGAGTTGCGGTTGATGATGGCAAAGGCATACCAGCGGCCGTTGCGTCCGTGGGCATAGCCACAAAGACTGGATGCACCGATGCTGGTCAGAGTACCCGTTTTACAGAATATGCGGTTCTCAAACAAGGGACCGTTCATGCGGTATATCAGCGAACCGCGCCGTGTGGGATGGCCGGGTGTGGCCAGAGCCTCGTTTATCAATATGTCCTTTATCTCCGGCTCTGTCCAGGCATAGCGTAGCAGGGACAGGAGGAAGTCGGCACTGACCATGTTTTCGGGCGATAGGCCGGAACCGTCGTTCAGAGTGAAACCGGTGGTGTCGTATCGGAGATTCTCCTGCAGGAAGGCGTCAAGTACGGGACCCCTTCTGCCTGCCCCCGAGGTATATCTGTCCTTGTAGTGGTCTACATGATAGTACAATGCATCGGCCTTGATGTTGCTGCTGAAGATGAGCATGGGAGCGATGACGTCAGTCATGTACGTGGTCTTGCTTTTCAGCACACGTGCCGTGGGATATACTTTCAGCCCCTCTTCCACTATGGGGCGTGGCGCGTCTATACCAGCCTGTCGGAGCAATAGCCTTATCTCCTGTGCTATGCGTGGCGCACCCTTCAGCAGGATGGGCGTGCGGTTGTAGGGTATGTCCCATAGGCTTGCCGTATGATGTGCCTTCAGCGTGTCGGCACGCATCAGGTTCAGTATGAAACGTCCGTCTATCTTGCGTATGCCAGCACGGCTGATGGCATGGATGTATTCGTCCAGGGTCTCCACCATGGGGTTGTCGTCGGCCTGGAAGATGATGTCGCCATGCAGGGTGCCATGAGTCAGGGTTCCCGTCATCAGTACCTTTTCCGTGTATTTGTGGTCAGGCCCCAGACGTTTCAGTGCCGATATGGCCGTGAGTAGTTTCAGGCTTGAAGCCGGAACCATCAGTTCCTGGTCGTGCCATTGCAGGGCAGGGGTGTTGCTGCTCAGGTCCCACACGCTCACGGCAATGTCTGCCGTGTCCAGTCGGGTGGGGGAGGCGATGAAGCGTAGCAGTTTCTCCGTCATGGCAGAGTCCGCCTCGTGGGTAATGAGGACGTTGCCTGGTTGGTATGCCTTTCTTTGCGTGTCTTTCAGGGAAGCCTCTTCCCAATAATCATGCAAGGCGTTGGCCGGCCACCATATTATCCATGTGCCAAGGGCGAGCATCATGCTCCAGAGCACGATCCTTACCCAGCGTTTAAGTCTGCGTTTCTTCTTTTTTGCCATATTGTGTGCAAAGGTACGGCATTTATTTGGCATTTCGTTCACTTAATCGAAACTTTGAACTGCGTTCTAATATACTTACGCTCGGAAAAATCAAATAAGATTTGTTTTTTCTCTCGCTTAATCGTATCTTTGGCGTCAAAATGACAAAACCAAACGAAATATGAAAAGAATTCTGTCACTTTTGCTGACACTTTGCATGGTTGCAGGTGTCAGCGCACAGTCTCTGCCACAGGATGCCGAGACACGCAAGGGCCAGTTGTCCAACGGCCTTACCTATTATGTCCGCAAGAACGTGAGGACACCCGGGCAGGCCAATTTCTACATTGCACAGAAGGTAGGTTCAGTTCAGGAGGAAGAGGAACAGCGCGGCCTGGCTCACTTCCTGGAGCACATGTGCTTCAACGGTACCAGGCACTATCCCGGCGATGCTCTGTTGCGCTATCTGGAGGGCATCGGCGTGAAGTTCGGCCAGCAGTTGAATGCCTACACCTCCATTGATGAGACCGTATATAATATAAATAATGTACCCACGGCCCGTACCTCCACCGTGGACAGTGTCCTGCTGATCCTGCACGACTGGAGTTGCGACCTCACCCTGGATGAGAAGGAGATTGACAAGGAGCGTGGCGTCATCCACGAGGAGTGGCGCCAGCGCAATTCTGCACAGATGCGCATACTGGACCGCCAGTTGCCCACACTGATGTCCAACAGCCGTCCCGGCAACCGCATGCCCATCGGTCTGATGTCTGTGGTGGACAACTTCCCCTACCAGGTTCTGCGCGACTATTACCACAAGTGGTACCGTCCCGACCTGCAGGCCATCATCGTGGTGGGCGACATCGACGTGGACCGCACCGAGGCAAAGATAAAGGAGATGTTCTCTCCCATTGCCTTGCCAGAGAATCCCGCCAAGCGCATCTACTACGGCGTGGACGACAACGAGCAGCCCATTGTGGTTACCGACCACGACCCCGAGCAGTCCATGACCATCGTGTCCCTGATGCAGAAGCACGAGCCCCTGTGGCCGGAGGACCAGAAGAACACCGCAGAGTACCTGCGCCACAAGGCTGTCAAGTCCATGGTTACGGGCATGTTCGCCTCACGCATGCAGGACATCCTTCAAAAGCCCGAGACTCCGTACCTGATGGCTTCCTTCAACGAGGGCATGTTCCTCCTGTCCAAGGTGGCAAAGTGCACCGAGTCCTACATCGTACCCAAGGAGGGACAGATATACCCGGCCATCACATCTGCCGTGAAGGAGATGTGTACCATCCTGGACCATGGCTTCCTGCAGAGCGAACTGGACCGCCGCCGTGCCTCCTTCCTCTCTTCCATAGACCTCCAGTACCAGAACCGCAACAAGCGCGAGAACTCTGCCTTCATACAGGATTGCCTGGACAACTTCCTTGAGAATGAACCCCTTGTTTCCATCGAGGACGAGGTGAATGCCTACAAGCAGATTCTGCCCACCGTCACCCTGGCCGAGGTGAACGCCCTGTATGCCAAGATGTTCACTCGCGACCTGAAGAACCTCGTTGTCCTGGTCATGAACCCCGAGAAGGAAGGCTACACCCAGCCCACGGCCGACAGCCTCCTCATTGCCGTGAAGGCAGGTATGGATGCCAAGACCACAGCCTTTGTGGACGAGACCGCCAGCGGTGCCTTGGTCAAGGACCTGCCCGCTCCCGGCACTATCGTGAAGAGCAAGGCCGGACGCTATGGCAGCAAGGAACTGACCCTGTCCAACGGTGTACGCGTAATCATGCTTCCCACCACCCACAACGACAATGAGATTCTCATGCAGGCATACAGCCCCGGCGGTACCAACCGCTATGGTGCCGAGGATTACATCACCCTGGAGGCTGCCGAAGAACTCTGCTCCGTTTCCAAGTTGGGAGGCTACAAGCAGACCGACATCCGCAAGATGCTTGCCGGCAAGCAGGCACAGGCCAACGGCAGCATAGGTTCGCAGAACGAGTACATCTCCGGCGGTTCTTCGCGTCAGGACCTGGAGACCATGATGCAGTTGGTGTACCTGCAGTTCCAGCCCCTCCAGCCCGACATGGATGCCGCACAGAACATGATGACCCAGTACTACACCATGCTTCAGGGCAAGGAAAGCAATCCCCTGTCTTGGTACTCCGACAGCGTTTCCTCCACCCTCTATGGCAACAACCCACGCAACATCGTCATGAAGAAGGAACTTCTGCCAGCCATCAACTACAAGCGTGCCCTGGAGATTTGGGCCGACCGCTTTGCCGATGCTTCCGACTTCACTTTCTTCTTCGTGGGAACCTTCAACGAGGACACCCTGTCCAAGTACTGCTGCCAGTATCTGGCCACCCTGCCCACCGTGAAGCGCAACGACAAGCCCGTATATACCGACCTTGTCATCCGCAAGGGCAACATCCAGAACATCTACAAGGCCAAGATGGAGCAGCCCCAGGCCATGGCCTCTCTGGTTATGCACACTCCTGCCAAGAAGAAGAATATCAAGGACGAGATCGTCATGAGCATACTGGGTCAGGCCATGCAGATGAACTACACCAAGACAATCCGCGAGGACCTTGGCGCCTCCTATGGCGTGGGTGCAAGCGGAAGCCACTATGACGGCAACGACGGCAAGTGGAACTACATGTTCTCCGTTCAGGGCAACGTGAAGCCCGAGATGTACGACACCTGCCTGACCGTCATGCGCGAGGAACTCCGCAAGGTTGCCGCACATGGTATCCCTGCCGAGTACATGCAGCGCGTGAAGGAATACATGCGCAAGACCTATCAGGAGCGCCAGAACAAGAACGGCGCATGGCTCTCATACCTGCAGAGTTACTACCGCTACGGCATAGACGCACAGAAGGACTACCTCCCCACCCTGGAGAAGGTTAGCCAGAAGGACATCATGCGTGCTGCCAAGGCACTGGTGGACAGCAAGAACGAGGTTACCGTGGTTATCCTGCCCGAGGAGAAATAAGTTAATCATAAAGTCCCCTCCCCTTAGGGATGTTGCCCGAAGGGCGGAGGGACTGTTTCTATGAACGATCAATATTAATGCATAAGGTTTGAATACACCTTAATATATAATAATAGTAATCAATATGGAATACAACAATTATTACGACAAAGGCCAGACACTGGCTCAGAGCAGTGTCTTCGCCGTGCTTATGCGCAATGTTTATACATGGATGGCTTGTGGCTTGGCCATGACCGCCCTTACCGCCATGATAGTGGGACGCAACGAGAACTGGGTATATACCATTGCCACCAGTGGCATGTATTGGGGATTGCTCATTGCCGAAGTGGTGCTGGTTATCTTCCTCTCTGCCCGTATCCACAAGATGTCCTTTGCCACGGCAGGACTGATGTTTGCCGCCTATGCAATACTGAACGGCGTTAACATGTCCTTCATAATGCTTGTCTATACGGCAGAGAGCATAGCCCAGGCATTCTTCGTTACGGCAGGCACCTTCGGCGGCATGTCGCTGGTGGGTTATTTCACCAAGAAAGACCTGTCGGTCATGGGACGTACCCTGATGATGGCGCTCATCGGCCTTATCATTGCCACCGTGGTAAACATCTTTTGGCAGAACAGCATGATGGCGTCCATACTGAACTATGCCGGTGTCATCATCTTCGTCGGCCTTACCGCCTACGACACCCAGAAGATAAAGGTAATGTTCCAGCAAAACCAGCACGCAGGCATCAATGACCAGACCAACAAATTGGCACTGATGGGTAGTTTGGAACTATACCTGGACTTCATTAACCTCTTCATCTACATCCTGCGCCTCTTCGGCAACAGAAAGTAAGGGTATTTAGAAGAAGTATCAATAACACCAAGCAGGGGGATATGCTCGTCAGGCATATCCCCCTGCTTGTGGCAATGCGTTGGCTCTTCTAAAACTTAGCGTACTGCGGATTGCTGTTCTCCCTGATTGCCACGCACTCCATTTCAATAAGCCATGTGGGGCGGCATACCGGAGCCAGGGTGATGACCGTGGGGATCTCGGGGAAGCGCTCCTTGAACATGTCGCGCACAAGTGCATAGTCGGCTGTGTCGCGCAGGTAGACGATAATCTGTGCGCAGTGCTCCATGGTCATGCCGGCCTCTTCCAGCAGTTTTTCCACGTTCTCCCACATGCGCAGGGTCTGCTTGCGGATGTCCCCCACATGCACCACCTCGCCCTGGTTGTCTATGCTTGCCGTGCCGGAAATGTAGGCATGGTCGCGGTCGCCGTACTGCATCAGTGTGCCGCGCTCGAAGGTGACTCCGTAGTCGCTGGTACGGTTCAGGTGGGTGGGGGCATAGAGATAGCGCTGCTGTTCGGGTTGGAAACCGGTCAGTGCGTATGCTCCCAACTGCACGAGGGCCTTGGGGTCGGAGGGATTGCCGCCGATGCCTGTGGAGGAGATATAGTGCGTGTCTGCCGTCAGGCCTATGTAGTTGAAATAGTTGCGTCGTGCCACCACAAGTCCGTGGTATTGTGTGTCCACGTCGCGTACGAAGAACCATGTGCGTATGCAGTTGTCGGCAATGGAGGCCTGGTGCAATGCAAGTGCCTGTTCGTATTGTCCCAGCAGGGTCTGTGTCTGCTGGTGGCTGTCGCCCTGGTTGTCCATCAGTCCCATGGTCCAGATGTGGCGGTAGCCGTTGTGGCTCACTACCGTGGAACCGGCCTGGTCGGCAAGGTATTCCATCTCCATGCCCTGCTGCATGTATATCCACAGGGCCACCTTGCTTCCGTCCAGAGGAGGCTGCTGTATGTAACTTATGGTGCAATGAGGTTCTTCCTCCTGCATGAGGGGGTGCTGGTTGGTGCTGTCGGACAGGAAATAACGCTTGAACACGGTTTGTGCCCCTTCCAATTCTGACATTTCAGACAGTATGGTTTCGGCCTGGCGTATGCGCCTGTACTGCTCATGGAACATCTCTCCCCGTGGCTCCACATGCAGAATGGCATGCCACTCCTTAGTGCCGTTGCCTGTGGAAAAGGATGAGATTTCAATCTCTACGCCCAGTTCCTTGATACTTGTTTGTAGGTATTTCATGTCGCAAAGGTACAAAAAAATGAATAACGAAGCACGCACGGTGCGGAATTATTTATAACTTTGCGCAAGAAATACACAAACATAGTTACCGGCCAGCCGTGCCTTTGATATAATACAGTTATGACCGACAAGTACAGAGCATCCGACCCCATGAGTGAACTGATAAGCGACGATTACCGCATGCTGCAGGTGATCAGCCGCTTCGGGCTGGCATTCGGTTTTGGTGATGCCAGCATACAGACAGTATGCCGGGAGTGTGGTGTGGATGTGCCCACATTCCTGGCTGTGGTGAACTTCATCAGGGGTGGCGACCACGTGAAGGTCAGCGAACTCGTGGAGGATGTGGACATAAACGCCCTAATGGAGTACCTGAAGCAGTCGCACTCCTACTTCGTTGACTTCCGTCTGCCGGCCATAAAGCGCAAGTTGCTGGAGGCCATAGGGGTGTCCAGCAACCAGATTGCCGTGCTGATACTTAAATTCTATGACGAGTATGCCGCCGAGGTGTCGCGTCACATGGACTATGAGAACCACCACGTGCACCCCTATGTGGAGCAGTTGCTGGCAGGACGCCTGCCCGACTCGGAGCATGGCTTCCATATCCTCAGCCACCGCCATCAGGACAACCACAGCAGTATCGAGAAAAGTTCATCGGAACTGAAGAACATCCTCATCAAGTACTATCCAGCCAAGAGCAATGTGCAGTTGCTCAACGAGGTGCTGATGGACATCTACATGATGGAGGAGGATATGCTCAGCCATTGCCGTCTGGAAGACCACCTCTTTGCCGAGTGCGTGCACCGTCTGGAGGACGAGGTTCGTATGCGGGGGACTCAGCAGGCCGAGGAAGAGGCGGTTGCCACTCCCCGTGCCGAATCGGCCGACAGCCTTTCCGACCGCGAGAAGGAAGTCATCGTGGAGGTGGTGAAGGGGCTTTCCAACAAGGAGATTGCCGAGAACATGTTCATCTCCGTGAATACCGTCATGACGCACCGTCGCAACATATCCAAGAAACTGAACATACACTCTCCTGCCGGCCTGACCATATATGCCATAGTAAACGGCCTGGTCAAGTTGGACGAGATAAAGCTGTAAGGAAAAAGTGTTGTCGTGTCAACACTGCAGTGTTCATGCGGCAACACTCCAGTGTTGACACGGCAACACTGACGTATCTGCGTTGAGGCAAACTCAATATTCCATTCTGAACTGTACGGAAATGTCCTGACGGGTGGGGGAGAGTATCTCCTGCAAGCCGGAGGAGATACTGTTGCGGTCAAGCATGTGCGTCAGCGCATACTTGGCCTCTATCATCCAATGGGAGCGGGGGAAGGTGTAGCGGATGGTGGTGGCAAACCTGAGGCCGTGGCCGTAGTAGGAGGTGGAGGAGGTGCTGTTCCATAGGGAGGGCTCGTAGATGTAGATGCGTGTCAGGTAGTCGGGGGCATGGAAGTATCCTGCCATCAATCCGAGGCGGAGGGCATCCTCCTTCAGCATCTTGCCCTGTACGAGTTGGCTGAACCCGAAGCCGGGTTCCTTTGCCGGTGCCATGTGCACGAGGGCGGTACTCTGCAGTTTCCATTTCCCCGAGGGGAGGCAGGTCCATTGCGCCTTCACACGGTGGCGGGGCAGTATGAGGTCGTTGGCCGCCTTGCGCTTCATCTGGTAGCGTAGGGACAGGGTGTGCTTTCCCGAAACCTCGAACTTTCCTTCCAACATCAGTTCCTGACCGTTGCTGGACCTTGTCATGCCATATCTGGGCCAGTAGTCGGCGAAGAAGTCGGCATAGGCGATGAGGCTGAGCCTGTCCCATGGCCTGGCCTCTATGCGGAGCATTGCCCCTGTCTCGTTCTGCACCCTGGAGTTCTCGCAGATGGCGGCTGCCTGAAAGGAGTAGAAACGGTGGTCGTAGTACCGTCCCAATACCCCTATCTTCAGGTTCCTGTTCGCAAGCCATTGCACACGCCCCAGTGTGGCCATGCCTCCGTGCACGGTGCTGTATGCCACCTCTGCCGATGCCGTCCAGCGGTAATAACTGTAACCGCCATGCAGGCCTATGACTCCGAAGTCCTGCCCCTGCGGATACCATCGGCGGTATTTGTCGTTGCCGGGAGCGAGGGGACGGTCGAAGTGCTGCCAGTATCCTGTAGCACCGATGCTGAAGCGCCCGATATCGGCCTGGAGGTGTGCTCCCACCAGGGCGGAGCGGGTGTTGTTCTTCTTTGCAATCTCCGTTTCCGTACGGTGATAACCGTTCTCCACGATGGTCTTGGCGTTACCTTCCGCGTCCAGTGTGGCGTCTAAGGCGCGATACGAGGCAAACAGCGTGCCGCTCATGCAGAACTTTGGGCGCTTGCTCCAGTCTTCCTGTCTGCCCAAGGTTATGGCTATGCCGCGCAGGAAACCGCTTTCGGACATGCCGGTCATTGGGCGCACTCCCTGGCTGGTGTTGCTCATCATGTTGCTCTTGCCGGTGGATGTTCCGCGGCTGACAACCAGTCCCTCGCCCCAGCCGGCACGGTAGTCGCCGATGACGGCGGAGCGGACAATGCCCTTGTTGCGTATCATGGCATAGCCTCCGAAACTGTCGTAAAACCCTTCGCCCGGATCCTTCTTGGCATGTGCGCCGATGTTCACATGGTTGCTCTCCAGCGAGTACCTGACGCGACTGTACAGAGGGTTGCCCCTGTATTTTCCTGTCTGGTAACCTTTCCTGTAATATAAAGGTATGTCCATGCGGCTGTCCAGGGTGTTCTGCATGTTGCGGAACCAACTGTCCTTCCTGTTCCGGTGCCTTTCCGTGTGCCCCACGGTGAAGAACAACGGCAGCACCTGACGTGTCTGGTAGTCAATGGCAGGAATCAGTGCCAGTTCGCCCAAGGACTTCATGGGACCGTCCAGATGGACGTAGGCCTGTATGGCCTCTATCTGTGCTGGGGTGAGGAAGGGCAGCAGGGCCATCTCCCCGGGAGTGGCGGTGTTTATGTCCATGGGGTGGGAGTGCAGCCATTCCAGTTGCTCGAGATACTGTTGCCATGCCTCCTCGCCCATGCTCTCCTCGTCGTAGGTCAGGGACTGAACGAAATCGTCCCACGACATATTTGTGTATGTCGCAGGACGATTGTCTTCTGACGTGTTTGTGCCCGGAACGGGACTCGAACCCGTACGACCGCAATGGTCAAGGGATTTTAAGTCCCTCGTGTCTACCAATTCCACCATCTGGGCGCAACTCGTGTCTGCATTGGAGGCAGAATGCCCCTCTGCGGGTGCAAAGATATGAAGAAATACCGAAACACAGAGTATGTTTAACGAAAAATGTTTCACATCCTTATGTGTTTTCTTTGTTATGCGCTTCTTCCATTGCCTTTCTGTAGCAGTCGCGGCATAGAGGTTCGTACTCGGTCTTCTCGCCGAGCAGCACCTGTTTGTCTACGTTGACAAGGCGGTGGCTTACGTATGCCAATGCACCGCAACGTACACAGATGGCGTGCACCTTGCTCACCTCGTCGGCAATGGCCAGCAGGCGCGGCATGGGACCGAAGGGCTCGCCCTTGAAGTCGAGGTCGAGACCTGCCACGATGACCCTGATGCCCTGGTAGGCCAGTTGGTTGCATACATCCACGATGTGCTCGTCGAAGAACTGTGCCTCGTCGATGCCGATGACATCGTTGCCCTGTGCCATGAGCAGGATGCTGGCGCTGGAGTCTATGGGAGTGCTGGGGATGCTGTTGCCCTCATGGCTCACCACATCATCGTCGCTGTATCTGGTGTCCATGGCAGGCTTGAATATCTCCACCTTCTGCCTGGCGAACATGGCACGCTTCATGCGGCGGATAAGTTCTTCCGTCTTGCCCGAGAACATGGATCCGCATATCACCTCTATGCGTCCCCGGCGCATCATCTCGCCGTTGCTGTTGGTTACATCTTTCATGTGGGCAAAGGTACAAATTATATTAATGGTACGGCACGGATACACGGCAAATGCTTAATAAATATTAGCGAAAGGCAATTTTAGTCCTCGGCGGACACGGGAATTAAAATAATATGCTTAAATTTGTACACACAAAGAAATACTAATCCCGACATTGATGGGAACATTATATTTGGTGCCGACACCGGTCGGCAATCTGGAGGACATCACGGCCCGCGCATTGAGAATTTTGCGCGAGTGCGACCTGATATTGGCAGAGGATACCCGTACCAGCGGTAACCTGTTGCGCCATTTCGACATACACAAACCCATGGTGTCCTACCATAAGTTCAACGAGCATCAGACGGTCACCCGTGTGGTGGAGCGCCTTATGGGCGGTGAGATCATTGCCGTGGTCAGCGATGCCGGTACACCGGGAATCAGCGACCCAGGTTTCCTCGTTGCACGCGAAGCCGTGAAGGCTGGGGTGGAGGTGATAACGTTGCCCGGTGCCACGGCATTCGTTCCTGCCTTGGTGAGCAGCGGTCTGCCTTGCGACAGGTTTTGTTTTGAAGGTTTCCTGCCACAGAAAAAGGGACGCCAGACACGTATAGAGGCGTTGAAGAACGAATCCCGCACCATGATTTTCTACGAAAGCCCCCACAGGGTGGTTAAGGCCCTGCAACAGTTTGCCGAGATCTTTGGAGAGGAACGCCAGTGCAGTGCCTGCAGGGAAATCAGCAAGTTGCACGAAGAAAGCGTGCGGGGCACACTGGCCGAGGTGCTTGCCCACTTTATGGATAACGAACCTCGTGGCGAGTTCGTCATTGTCGTTGCCGGCAGGGATGAGGCCGAGGTGCAGGAGGATAAACCTCAGACAGAGCAAAGTCCGGAGTCGGGAAAGGAGAAACATTTCAGTAAATACAGAAATAAGCAATTATAGGAATCAGTATTAGATTATGAAAAAGATTGTTATCATTGTGGCAGGTATCATCATGATGGCTTCCTGCCAGAACCAGAACGAGAGTACCACGCGTATGCAGCAGCAGATAGATTCTCTGCAGACAATAGTTGATGATAAGGATGCGGAACTGAATGACATCATAGTGACTATGACCGAGGTTCAGACCGGTATCAGCCGTATTGCCGAAGCAGAAGGTCGTGTCACTGTGGCCGATGGCAGCAAGGAAAGTGCGTCTAACCGTGCAATTATCCGCGACAATATGGAATATATCTGCGAGGCTATGCAACAGAATCGCGACCTTGTGGCCCAGTTGAGAGAGAAACTGAATTCCAGCCGTTTTAAGGGCGATAAACTGAAGAATCTGGTGGATGCCCTGCAGACTCAGGTGGAGACCCAAAGTTTGCGCATTCAGGAATTGCAGGCTACTTTGGCCGAAAAGGATTCCACCATCCTTGCACAGATAGGACGCATTGATTCCCTGTCCCAAAGCGTTGCTTCATTAACGGAAACCAGCAGGGAACAGTCCGGTACGCTGGAGCGCCAGGAAAAGCAGATCAACAACGCATGGTTCGTTTTCGGTACCAAGGCCGAACTTAAGGAGCAGGGTATCCTGAAGGGCAATGAAGTTCTCAAGGACAATAATTTCAATAAGGATTACTTCACTGAGATAGACATCCGCCACGTCAAGGATATCAAGACTTATAGCAAGTCTGCCAAACTGCTCACCACCCATCCAGACAACAGTTACATGCTCACCAAGGACGGCAACGGATACTACGAACTGCACATCTCCAATCCCAGCCGTTTCTGGAGCGTAAGCAAGTACCTGGTGATGCTTGTCAAGTAAAGAGTATAGATGAAGACAACAAGAAGCAAATACTACAACGCCTCACGCTCAAGCCTTCCTTTCGAGGACGGCATGGGCAAGGTGGCGCATAGCGACATCGTTGGCGAACAGGAGGAAACCGCCGTGCTGGTGGGTATCATCACTCCGCAGCAGAACGAGCGCAAGACAACGGAATACCTGGACGAACTGCAGTTCCTGGCCGAGACGGCCGGGGCACGTACCGTGAAGCGCTTTACCCAGCGCCTGAACGGACCGTCCAGCGTAACATATCTGGGTATAGGCAAATTGCAGGAGATTCGCTCATGGATAGAGGCCGAGGAGGATGCCGAACGCTATGTGTCCATGGTAATCTTCGACGATGAACTTTCCGCCAAGCAGTTGCGCAACATAGAAAAGGAACTGAAGGTGAAGGTTCTGGACAGGACATCCCTGATTCTGGACATCTTTGCCATGCGTGCCCAGACGGCAAATGCCAAGACCCAGGTGGAGTTGGCACAGTACCGCTACATGCTTCCGCGCCTGCAACGCCTGTGGACCCACCTGGAGCGCCAGGGCGGTGGTTCCGGCAGTGGTGGCGGTAAGGGCTCGGTGGGCTTGCGTGGTCCAGGTGAGACACAGTTGGAGATGGACCGCCGTATCATCCTGAACCGCATGTCCTTGCTCAAGCAGCGTCTGGCCGAGATAGACAGGCAGAAGACCACGCAACGCAGCAACCGCGGACGCATGATCCGTGTTGCTCTTGTGGGATACACCAACGTGGGCAAGTCCACGCTGATGAACCTCCTGTCCAAGAGCGAGGTATTTGCAGAGAACAAATTGTTCGCCACCTTGGACACCACCGTGCGCAAGGTCATTGTGGACAATCTGCCCTTCCTCCTGTCCGACACCGTGGGATTCATACGCAAGTTGCCCCACGACCTTGTGGATTCCTTCAAGAGTACCCTGGATGAGGTGCGCGAGGCCGACCTGCTTCTGCACGTCGTGGACATCTCGCATCCCGAGTTCGAGGACCAGATAAAGGTGGTGGAGAAGACCCTGGCCGACCTTGGATGTGCCGAGAAACCCTCGATGATAATCTTCAACAAGGTGGATGCCTACCGCTGGGTGGAGAAGGACGAGGACGACCTTACCCCGGCCACCAAGGAGAACGTCTCCCTGGACGACCTGATAAAGACCTGGATGACGCGCCTGTCGGGCGAGTGCCTGTTCATCTCCGCTCTGGAGAAGACAGGTTACGACACCTTGCGCCAGGTACTATACAACAAGGTGCGCGAACTGCATGTCCAGAAGTATCCTTATAACGATTTCCTGTTTGAACACTACGAGGAATAGTACATAGATATGCCAAAGACCAAGAAACATACACAGCTGCCTGAGGAACAGCAGACAGGGACATACGTCAGGAAGGACCATTCTTTCCTGGACGAGAAGATTACGTTCGACCGTTTTGTCCGTGGTTTGCTGCTGGTCATAGGAGTTGTGGGCCTGTATTACCTGCTCGATGCCCTCAGCGGTGTCCTGTTGCCGTTCTTTGTGGCATGGCTGCTGGCCTACATGATGTATCCGCTGATCATATTTCTGGAGCAGAAGTGCCGCATACGCTACCGCCTGCTGAGTATTATGGTGGCCATTGTCGTGGTCTTCGGGGTACTCGCGGCTTTGATTGTGTTTACCATACCGCCCGCGGTGCAACAGATGGTCCGGCTTTCGGACGACCTGCTGCATTATGCCTCCACATATCTGTCTGGTACAGACATTCCGGAGCAGATAGAGTTTTTCCTGCATCAGAACTTTGACCGCAATACCATAGTGCAGTTCTTCCGGCAGGACGAGGTTGTGGATGCCATTCAGGCAGCGGCAACACAGGCTTGGGAATTCCTTTCGGGAACCATGAGTATTGTATGGTTCTTCGTGGATGTGATGATGGTGCTTCTGTATCTGCTCTTCTTCCTTCTTGACTATGAGAAAGTGAACAAGAACTGGCTTATGGTTGTCCCCAAGGCGCATCGTGCCGTGGCGAACCATATCGCCACAGACATCAAGCGCGAGATGAACGCATATTTCCGCGGGCAGGCTCTTGTGGCATTTCTTGTAGGTGTGCTGTTCAGCATAGGTTTCCTCATCATAGACTTCCCCATGGCCATAGGTCTCGGGCTGTTCATCGGCCTGCTCAACATGGTGCCGTATGCACAGACCTTAGGTTTCATACCTACCATAATATTGGCTCTCTTGAAGTCCAATGACACGGGCCAGAGTTTTTGGCTGATATTACTCATGGCCATAGTGGTCTTCTGCGTAGTGCAGGCCATACAGGACCTTTTCCTCGTTCCCAAGATAATGGGCAAGGCGATGGGCCTGAAACCTGCCATCATACTGCTGGCCCTTTCGGTGTGGGGCTCGTTGTTGGGTATAATAGGCTTTATCATAGCATTGCCGATGACCACGCTTGGGTGGGCCTACTACCAGCGCTTTGTGTTGAAGGAACCGGTGGAAGAAACGAAATAGTATGACTATGAGATGCTGTCTGCGATGTTTGCTGCTCATGCTGCTGTTGCTTATGGCGCAGGCCTCAGAAGGACAGGTATTCACCTCAGAGGAGGTGCCTGACAGCATCTGGGACAAGATGCAGGGACGTTCATATCCTCGGGGATGTGGCGTGCCGAGAGCGGAGTTGCGCTTCCTGCAACTGTCGCATTACGACTTTGACGGGAACAGGCATGTGGGTCAGATGGTGTGCAACCGTCTCATCGCAGACGACCTGGTGTTCATATTCAGGGAACTCTATGAAGCCCGCTATCCGATAGCACGAATGCGACTCATTGACGAGTACAAGGCCGATGACCTTCGTTCCATGGCCGGCAACAATACATCCTGCTTCTGCTACCGCCCGGTGGCAGGCGGCAAGCAGTTGTCCAAGCATAGCCGCGGCATGGCAGTGGACATAAATCCGCTATATAATCCCTGCCTGTATGTGCGTAGTGGACGGGTACTTCCGTCAGAGGGCGAGGCCTATGCCCACAATCGTGACAAACGCAAGGACATTCCCGGCAAGATAGATACTGCCGACCTGTGTTACCGCCTATTTATATCCAGGGGTTTCAGGTGGGGTGGCAGTTGGCGAAGTCTGAAGGACTACCAGCACTTTGAGAAGTAGTGTCACGTTCTTCCATGCCATGTACTTATTATAATAATGTAAGAGAACAATAACAATATAAACCTAAATCCAAATATCACAACTATGGCACAAGCACCAGAGTTCAAGTACGCTCCTATGTTCCAGTTGGGCAAGGACGAGACCGAGTATTATCTGCTGACCAAGGAGGGCGTCTCCGTCAGCGAGTTCGAGGGCCACAAGATTCTGAAGGTTACACCCGAGGCACTGACCCGTATGTCCAATCAGGCTTTCCGCGACGTGAGTTTCATGCTCCGCCGTTCGCACAACGAACAGGTGGCAAAGATTCTGCGCGATCCCGAGGCCAGCGAGAACGACAAGTACGTGGCACTGACCTTCCTCCGCAATGCCGAGGTTTCCTGCAAGGGCCTGCTTCCCTTGTGTCAGGACACCGGTACTGCCATCATCCATGGCGAGAAGGGCCAGCAGGTTTGGACTGGCTTCTGCGATGAAGAGGCTCTCTCATTGGGTGTCTACAAGACTTACACCGAGTGCAACCTGCGCTACAGCCAGAATGCCCCTCTGGACATGTACAACGAGGTTAACACCAAGTGCAACCTGCCTGCACAGATCGACATTGAGGCTACCGAGGGCATGGAATACCACTTTCTCTGCGTAACCAAGGGTGGCGGTTCTGCCAACAAGACCTACCTCTATCAGGAGACAAAGGCACGCATACAGAATCCCGGCACGCTCATCCCATTCCTCGTGGAGAAGATGAAGAGCCTGGGCACAGCCGCTTGTCCTCCCTACCACATTGCCATCGTTATCGGCGGCACCAGTGCAGAGAAGAACCTGCTCACCGTGAAACTGGCTTCCACTCACTACTACGACTCTCTGCCCACCACCGGTGATGAGACAGGACGTGCATTCCGTGATGTCGAGTTGGAGAAGCAGTTGCTTCAGGAATGCTACAAGATAGGCCTTGGTGCACAGTTCGGTGGCAAGTACATGGCTCACGACGTGCGCGTGGTTCGTCTGCCCCGTCATGGTGCCAGTTGCCCCATCGGTTTGGGCGTAAGTTGCTCTGCCGACCGTAACATCAAGTGCAAGATCAATGAGCAGGGTATCTGGATTGAGAAGATGGACGACAAACCATACGAACTCATTCCCGAGGAACTGCGCAATGCCGGCGAGGGCGACGTGGTGAAGATTGACCTGAACCAGCCCATGGCCGACGTTTGCAAGATACTGACCAACTATCCCATTGGCACACGTCTCAGCCTGAACGGTACTATCATCGTGGGCCGCGACATAGCCCACGCCAAACTGAAGGCTCGTCTGGATGCCGGCGAAGGCATGCCTCAGTACATGAAGGATCATCCCGTCTACTATGCCGGTCCTGCCAAGACTCCTGCCGGAATGGCATGCGGTTCCATGGGTCCCACCACAGCCGGACGTATGGATCCCTACGTGTATGAGTTCCAGGACAATGGCGGTTCTATGATCATGTTGGCCAAGGGCAACCGTAGCGAGGATGTGACCCGTGCCTGCAAGGACCATGGCGGTTTCTATCTCGGTTCTATCGGCGGTCCTGCTGCCATCCTGGCACAGAACAACATAAGGTCCATTGAGTGCGTAGAGTATCCCGAACTGGGCATGGAAGCCATCTGGAAGATAGAGGTTGAGGACTTCCCTGCCTTCATTTTGGTGGACGACAAGGGCAACGACTTCTTCAAGCAGTTGAAACCCTGTGCCGGTTGCACTATCCTGTAAGGACAGTATTCCTTTGCGAGAATAATCAGAAGAGTCCCTGCACACCGTCCAGGTGGTGCAGGGACTGCTGTAATACGTGTTGGCTGCTCCTCCTCTACGTTAGGGTAGGTGCCCAAAGGGCAGAGGGACTTCTCTGAAGGATACCAAAGCAGTGGATGAACCAACCTGCCAGAAATAAATATTCTCCTGCTCTTGTTTCACTGATATTTTTTATATACCTTTGCCGTAGAACAGAGACACTAATACGTTTGTAAAACAATATTTTTTAGGTAACATATACACATGGAGTCATTGTTTAATGATCCGTTGTGCCAAGGGAAAGTGTTGACCATTGAGGACATCATTCGTCCCGAGGCTTGCGAACTGCCAGACCACAAATGGTACGTATTGCGCGCTACATTTTGTAGGGCCCAAAAGGCCGTGGAACTGGTTTCGCAGACCGGTACTCTTGCATTCCTTCCGATGGAATGTAAGAGTACGGTCGTTAAGGGAGTACGGCATTGGAAAAAGGTACCATGTACCCCCTCCATGTTTTTCATTTACGGCACTTACGAAAAGGTACACTCCTTTACTCATCGCAATACAGAAACGGGTGATGCTATACCTTATGTTGACTTTGCCTTTGACCATACCGTAAAGGAACGGAACGGCAGGGACAAGATTATGACCATCCCATTTCGGGAAATGCAGAATTTCATACGCATCATAGAGGCTGCCATACCGGAATCATACAGTGTCACCCCTCAGGAGATACATTATCGTCCCGGTGGTTTGGTACGGGTTACGGACGGCCCCTTCAAGGGCATTGTCGGACGTGTGGCACGTGTACACAACCAGCAACGTGTCGTTGTCACGATACCAGGTGTCATATCTTTTGCCTCCACATACATCCCCAAAGCCTACTTGGTACCGATTGACGACTAACGGGGAGCAAGTATAAATGTAAGGAGTGGTCACGAACTATTATCGGTTAGCGTTTAGAGATTAGCGATGGACGTTCCATTTAACATTTAACATTTAACATTGAGGTAACTATCAACGTTATTGATAATCCGTTCCATCACGTTGATAAAATCATTCAGATCATTCAGAAGCCAATAGAAAGTCAATATAGTGATAATCGTTAATCGTTAAACTTTCAACGTTAAACCATTATCTTTTTGATGGCCGTAAAATAATAAAGATAGGTGCCAACATCACCAGTGCCACACGAAATATTGAGCGCTGGGTGGTGGAAGGATAAAGTTGAACGTTTAATGTTGATTGTTTAACGTTTAACGAAAACATAATCTAATATCAACAGACCTTAGACGAGACCTTAAACAGATATTCCCTATTAGATATTTTAAGGTGCATCGCACCAGGGACCTTGTCCTTGATTAGTTTACCTTAGAAGAATCCAAACCAGTTTTCCGTTTTCACTTTTCCGTTTCCCGTTTACAAGGATCCTTCCGTGGAATCCGTGTGCCATTGTCGTTAAACATTAAACGTTCAACGTTCTCCTGTGTGCGATATTCGTTCAACGTTATTCGCCTACGCTCATCAAGCTAATGCAGTCAACATTCATCGTTCATCGTCCCTCCCCTAAAAATTCCCCAATTATTAGCATCATATCAGTTTTTTTTGTATATTTGCGTCAGCAAGTGAATGTTAGGAAGTTATATTCCTAATCACGAGGTGCTTTTAGCGCCAGTTCTTTCATGGAGACATTGTTTAATGTTCCATCCCCGTCTGCAGCCTGCCAAGGCCATTGTCAGACAAGACACTGTCCACAATAAGACTCGTGTTGCCGCCAATCTTCGCAGATTAAGGGGCGACCTTTAATAATATCCCATATCAACACGATTAATCCCAAATCGATTTGGGTTTAAATAGGTTCGCCGGATTCGTGTGATTTGCAATCAAAATAATTAGACCGCGAATCTCCTCCATCTACCTAATATCAGTATTAGAGATTTCAAGGTGCAACGCACCGGGACCTTGTCCCCCGATTAGTTAGCCTTCGAAGAATCCAAACCTGTTTGAATTATTCAAAGGAAAACCAATCCCCAATCTCTAATAAATCGGTGAAATTCTGTGTTTTCTGTGTGCGATAATAGTTTTCCGTTTTCGTTCGTAAACTCCGTGTCATCTGTTGATAAAACGATAAAAATAGATTCGTCCGATTCGTGTGATTCGTGTTCCAATAAAAATCATTAGTGTTGTTATATAGACCACGAATTTACCGAATCTACCGAATGCTTAACGCTTAACTAAGGATATATCATTCAACAGATTCAACAGATCTTAAACAGACATTCCATATTAGAGATTCAAGGTGCAACGCACCGGGACCTTGTTCCCGATTAGTTATCCTTAGAAGAA
>JAFTUK010000019.1 GCA_017466325.1 Bacteroidaceae bacterium
CGTTCTCCACCTAAATCCTCGCTGATTTGAAGAATTTTTGACTTGCAGAGCAGTTTTATTACTTGAGAATACAACGGCTGTCCGATAAAATGTGTACTTTTGCCCATAGTTATTTGGATGAGTGTGGTAACCGCTAAATAATGAAAAAGGGCTGAATCCTACAAATGGAAACAGCCCTAATTTTTATTCTGGCAAAAAAGTTTTATCGGACACCAATAATAAACTATAGGTATAAATATCTATGCTACAAACAGCAACGATTGCCCTCACATGAGCTAACGGAGGCTTAGCCTGAAACTGTGGTGGATGGGGATGCTCCTCTCGGACTCCTTGCTGAGTCCTCGGTGGCGGTTAATTTTACCGCCACCGAGGACGGGAATGGGGTCAAAGGAGAGGAGAGGGCAAAGGTTCTTGCCGATGGTATAAGATCAACGATGACCCTGCTTGGAAAAATGCGGGCCTAAATCCGACATGTAATAAAGCACTGTGCATTTTTCGGAGGGACACAGAATAGGCTACTGCCACACCTCTTCCATGGTTTTGCGCACTTTTGGCGCCTGCTCGTCGTCGGCATAGCCTATGGGGATGAGGGCTACGGGTTCCAGACCCTCGGGCATGGGAACTATGTCGTGGAACTGGTTGATGTCGAAGTTGCACACCCAGCATGTGGCAAGTCCCTGCTCTGTGGCGGCAAGGCAGAGGTGCTCTATGGCAATGGCAAGGTCGATGTCTGCATGAGACTTGTTGTCGTAGCGGCGTGTCCAGCATTCGCTTTCAACCTTCATGCAGAGGATGATGGCAGGGACGTCGTTTATCCAGTCGCGGTGGTATGTCTCCTTCACTCGGGCAAAGAGTTCGGGCTGGCTTTCGTCCACGAGGATGAAGCGCCATGGCTGGCGGTTGACGGCAGAGGGTGCAAGGCGCACACACTCGCGGATGTAGTCCATCTTTTCCTGTTCGATGGGACTGTTCTGGTACTTGCGGCAACTGTAGCGTGCCTGGCATAGGTCTTTGAAGTTCATAGGTTGTATGGTTATTGGTTTAGGGGAAGTCCGAGTACTCTGAATACTCCGAGTTTTCCGATTTGACTTGACTTAACGTCGACCTTTGGTTCGTCGAATCTGCTTCCGCTCGGCAATTCAAACAAGTTTGATTGCTCTCGCTTACTCGCAGATTTATGCCGACTGCATCGTCTTGAACCTGCTCACGCTCGGCATAATCAAAGTAAACTTTGCTTCTGCTCTCGCTTACTCGCAGTTTTCCGTTTTCCGATTTAATCCCGCTTCGCGGTCTTTTCCTCCTTGTTGCTCAGCATAATCAAAATAAATTCTGCTTCTGCTCTCGCTTCCTGCGTCGGTTCCGTTTTCCGTTTATTTGTTACTCCCAAAGGTTGTCAATGTATTGTTTCAGCCTTCGGTAGAAGGGGTGGCGGCACAGGGTGGGGGAGTGGCCTATGATGATGAGTTTCATGCGTGCACGGGTGATGGCCACGTTCATGCGTCGGAGGTCGGCGAGGAACCCCACCTGTCCCTGTTCGTTCTGTCGCACCATGGAGATGAGAATGATGTCGCGCTCCTGCCCTTGGAACCCGTCCACGGTGTTTATGGAAATGAGTTGGCGGAGTGGTTTCCAATAGGAATCCTTGCGGAGCATCTTGCGAAGCAGGTGCACCTGGCCCTTGTAGGGGGAGATGATGCCGATGTCCAGACGTTCGTACAGGATGCGGTCTTTGCCGATGCGTTCTATGTAGTCGTGCAGGGTTTGCAGGGCAAGTTCAGCTTCAACAGGGTTTATGCGGCTGAGACCGTCGGAGGCGAGGGTCTCACCTTCTTCGAACGGAAAACGGAAAGGGGGACCCTCCCCCGGCCCAGTCCTCGCGTCGCAATGGAGATTGCTCCCCTCATGGAGCACAGATTGACATTCAGTCAATCCTCCAAAGACTCCATTCGCCACAAGGGAGGGGAGTGAGATGTTTTGTGTATTCATTTGCTGGAAGTCACTGCTCCCCTCCCTTGTGGAGGGGCTGGGGGAGGGGCTTTCTTCTCCACCTGCCTCCACCCATTCCACAGCAGTGTCCCAATCCAGTATGCCACGATACTTTACGCCGGGGTCGCTTTGCAGGAGACCGTCGTAGAACTCTTGGTTGGGGAACTGCATGATGTCGTCCGCCATGCGGTATTGTACGGTGAGCATGGACACGCAACGGGGCTTATTCTCGCAGATGGTCTGCATCAGTGTCTTGTCCAGACCTCCAGACAAGGCTGCCGGTGACTTGACCGTGGGAGGCAACTGGCGGTGATCGCCGGCCAGAATGACACGGTCGGCCTTCTGTATGGCTATCCAGCATGATGCCTCCAGGGCCTGTGCCGCCTCGTCTATGAAGAGTGTGCCGAAACGACGTCCCGTAAGGAGATGGTGCGCACTTCCCGTGAGGGTGCATGCTATGACGCGTGCATCGGCAAAAATGCTTTCGCTGATGGTGTATTCCAGTTCTGTTGCCTTTTCCTTCAGGCGTGCTATCTTCTGGTGGCGGTTCTCGCGGTTGCCCTCGCGGCTATCGTAGAGTTGGCGTATGTTGCGACGTATGCCCCAAAGTTGGTCATAGAGCGGATGGTTCTCGAAGCGCCGCTCGTAGGTGTCCTGAAGCATTCGGTCGGTGACGCGTGTGGGGTTGCCTATGCGCAGGACATTCACACCGCGTTCGGAGAGTTTCTCGCTTATCCAGTCCACCGCCATGTTGCTTTGGGCACAAACGAGCACCTGCACTTCGCGGTGCAAGGTTTCGTAGATGGCCTCCACGAGTGTGGTGGTTTTTCCTGTTCCCGGCGGACCGTGTACCACGGCCACGTCCTTGGCCCGGAGCACCATGTCGGCAGCCTTTTCCTGAGAGGGGTTGAGCCACGGGAAGCGCACGGGGGCAAAGGAGAATTCCGATGCCGGAGCAGTGGTGTGGCAGATGTCGCGCAACTGTGCCAGGCGGTTGCCTTTCGCTGAAATAACGTCGTCCAAAGCCTGGAACATCAGGCGGTATGTGTACTCGTCGAGATAGAGTTGGATGCCCAACCTGTCGGCGTCGGCAATCTGCGACAGGGCTTGCGGGGAAGGCAGGGAAACGACCATCCTGTTCTCCTCCACGAAACTGACCTGTGCCGTGAACTTCATGTAGGTGAGCATGCCGCTGGCATCCTCGCGGAAGAAGCACACCGGTTTGCCGGGTTCGAACTGGTGTTCCACATCGGTGTCGGTGCTACGGCTGACCTCCACCACCAACTGGTCCAGACTGTTGTAGTAGGAACGTCCCACAGACAAGGGGAACCAGCACATGCCACGGCGCACTTTCTTCTGCACGCCCATGTTCTGTGTCTGCCGCTGGAATTGTTCCTTCTCGAACTCGTATTCCTGTAGTAGCAGGTCCTTTTGCCTTGTCAAATCCTGTATCACGATGCAAATTTATCAAAAAAAAGATGGATGCGTAGGGATTGAGTAGGAAAAAGTGTATATTTGTATGCGAGAAACCTTAAAAAACAAGACGTATGAACAACCACAAGACATATCTGGCATTCAATGTGGATGCCGTGCGCGACAGCAAGAAGGAGAACCTTCACACGCTGAACCTGCTGGGAGACTGGCAGAGACGTTTCCCCAACCGCTTTAGTTTCCTGAATACAGACTACATCAATTTCATCGCCACTCACGACGACCTGGTGGAAACCACGGTGAAGAGCGATTTCTTCGCACTGATGGAGAAGGCCGACAACCTGATGCTGGTGGTCACCAAGGACACAGATGCCGACAATGTGTGGCTGAACTGGCAGATTAGCCGTGCCGTGAACCGCTACCACCTCCCCGTAATCGTTGCCTTCAAGGGCGAGACAGTAGTTACCGACAATACCCTGAAGGAATATTGGGACCACATCCCACAGAAGATACGCAAGTACATTGGCCGCAACAGCGCACGCATGTGCTATATCCCCCTGACCGAGACAAAGGTGGAGAAGGCTCTGGGCTACTTCAGCGTGCACTCGCAGACGTATCCTTGCGATAGCACAACGATATATTAAAAACGGAAAGGTGAAAACGGAAAACGGAAAACGAAGTCCAAACATCAGAGCAAATCAGTTTTCCGTTTTCCGTTTTCACCTTAATTAATAGCTTATGGCATACATCAGTCGCATAGAAATAGATTCTCTCTGGTCGGGACTGCATCATGTGGTGTGGGACCTGCGCCCTGACGTAAACATACTCAGTGGCGTGAACGGAGTGGGAAAGAGCACCATCCTGAACAGGGTGGTGAAGTACCTGCTGAACATTGACCGTCTGGCCAAGGCCACAAAGGGAGTGACGCTGACCTATGAACCCGAAGATGCAAAACAGGTGAGGTTTGATGTGATTCGTTCCTTCGACCGTCCGCTCATTTCCCAGGACATCCTGTCCAAGGTGGCGGACATAAGCCTGCATAGCGAACTGGACTTCCAACTCTACCAGTTGCAACGCCGTTTCTTGGACTATCAGGTGAACATGTCCAACCGCATGGTACGCCTTTTCACCGAACAGGTACCCGATGCACAACGGATGGCTCAGGAGATAGCCGGAGAAAAAGAACATTTCTACGACCTGGTGGACTCCCTCTTTGCCGACACCGGCAAGACGGCCCTGCGCACCAGCAACGAGATAATCCTCGTGCAGCACGGCGAGCATCTGACTCCGTACCAGTTGAGCAGTGGCGAGAAGCAGATGCTGATAATCCTGCTCACCGTATTGGTGCAGGACAAGCAACCCTACACCCTCTTCATGGACGAGCCAGAGATATCCCTGCATGTGGAGTGGCAACAGAGGCTGATAGGATTGATACGCGACCTCAACCCCAATGCGCAGATAATCCTCACCACACACTCGCCGGCAGTGATAATGGACGGATGGATTGATTGTGTTACGGACGTGGAGGACATAGTGAACGCTGACGTCAAGCCAGAGGAGTAGAGTAGTTTATTGCAGGACCGAAGACCAACGCCAGTACCGTTTCTCTATTTTATTTGCAAGGATGGGTAGAAGGTTAGTATGCAACATAACGTCGGAATACATTGCTGCGGCAAACAGACTTAAGCCAAACAAGTCCCAAGTCCGCATTGTAGCCTATGTGGAAAGTTATGACGACATAACTTTCTGGCGCGATGTGCTGGACGAATACGAGACGGAGAAGGTTCGTTTCGAGGTTATGCTGCCTTCTCGCACCACCCTGGGCAAAGGCAAGAAGACGGCGCTGATGAACAATCTCGGTCCGTATATGATTGCCTGTGTTGACGCCGATTACGACTGGCTCCTGCAGGGCAAAACCCCGTTGAGCAAGGAATTGTGCAACAACAAGTACGTGCTTCATACCTATGTCTATGCCATAGAGAACTACCATTGCTATGCCGAGGGACTGCACCGTGCATGCACCCGAGCCACGTTGAACGACCGCGAGGTGCTCAATCTGGAAGCATACATGGAAGAGTACAGCAAGATAGTGTGGCCTCTGTTCGTCTGGAACATCTGGGTGTACCGCAGAGGCCGTGACAACGAGTTCGGCATCATGCACTTCATGGACACCGTCACTTACCACGAGGCCAACATCCGCAATCCCGAGGACACGCTGGAATATGTGCGCCGACGTGTTAACAAGAAGATAAACTGGTTGCACCAGCATTTCCCCGAGGGCAAGAAGACCTATGCCCCCCTGAAGGACGAACTCCTTGGCATGGGACTTCTTCCCGAACATACCTATTTATATATACAGGGGCACGGCCTGAAGGATGGTGTGGTATTGCCTTTGCTCAATCCCATCTGCCACATGCTGCGACGTGAAAGGGAAAGGGACATCAACGCTCTTGCCATGCACGAAACCCAGCGCCAGAACGAACTCTCCGGCTACCGCAACAGCAGCCTTTCCATAGAAGATGCCTTGAAGAAGAGCATGTCCTACCGCCAGTCCCAACCATACCAATGGCTCCGCCAGGATATAGAAAGTTTTTTGAACGAGTTTCTGTCTGCAGATGGATCTTCGTAATCGTTCTGTGGCAAAGAACGCCTTGTTGTGATACTTGTTGCTTTAGAATTTTTATAGTTGAAGTTTTGCTTTTTTCTGTATGAATTTGATGTAGACGTAATAACTGCATATATACTTGTTTTGTTGCTTTTTTGCGTCTCCTACTTAGCAAACTCACATTGTTAAACATTGCTTTTGTAATCATAACATTTTTTAAGGACGTTGCCTTAAGGTTTTAGTGGTCTTCTTTGTATATTTGCACCCAAATAAGCAAATATTAACCAAAACACAATCTAAAACAATCCCAAACATCATGAGAAGAAAACTACTAATGTTATTGGCGTGTGTCAGTGTGCTATGGGCATGGGCTGACTTGCCTTTCCGTAACCACCGTTACGATTCCTTCAAGGTACTTGCCCCTGCAGAGGGCAGTATTCTGTTCATAGGAAACAGTATTACCGATATGCATTGCTGGCCCGAGGCGTTTGTAACATCGGAGGGCGAGTATTTGCCCATCGTGAACCGAGGCAATTCGGGAACGTATTCCACAGAACAGAGCGACAATCTGGAATCCTATCTGCAGAACAAACCCAAGAAGGTGTTTATGATGATAGGCACCAACGACATTGCCACATCCGGAGGCCTGAACTTCAGTCCCGAACAGGTGTTGTCATACATAAAGAGTATTGTAGATCGCATACATGCGCGTTCTCCGCAGACAAAGGTGTATCTGTATAGCATCCTGAATAACAAGACCGCTAATCGTGTGGAATCTACATGGCTGAAAGCCAATGAACTGATAAAGGCTTATGCCGAGAGTGCTGACAAGGTGACCTACGTGGACCTGTACGATAAACTGACCGGTGTAGCGCAGGGAGGCGCATTGAGTTATGACAATCTGCATCTCACGGCTGCCGCATATCAGGTGTGGACAGAGTCCATCTGCCAGTACTTGCAGGAAGGCGAGACATATTCTGTTAAGTCTGTATATCCCACAAATACAACAGAGAAACAGAACAACGGAGGATTGGGTGGAGCACATGGCATGCGTGCCACCTATTTCAGCATGATGCCTGTCAGCACGGACGACGTGCTTGTGTTCGGCGACGAGTTCGTGAAGAACGGAGAGTGGCAGGAACTGCTGGGCAATTCGAATGTGAAGAACCGCGGCACCGGCTGGGGATACGGAGGTTACATAGCCACAACCTCAAAGTTGGTGGAGGCTACTTATGCCGATACCGGTGTGGAGAAGAAGGATGCCAAAGCCATTTTCCTTTATACTGGTACGGCCGATGCTAATGGTAACACAGACATGGAAACCGTGAAGGCAAATTACAAGGCTCTCGTGGATAAGATCGCAGGGAAGTCTCCTGCGTCCGTGATATACTTGATGGGGCTATGCCCCACCGCCAGTGCATCTAACAACACCGGCCGCATTGCCGTACTCAACGGGTACATCAAGTCACTGGCCGGTGATAAGGTGAAGTATGTGGATACATACACTCCGTTCCTCAAGGACGACGTGGCAGATGCCAAGTATTTCTATCCTAATAACTACTTGGGTGGTTTGGGCTATGTAAAGATGGCCAAGGCAATGTCCGATGCTCTGAAGGAGGATTTCCCTGAGGATGTGTACGAGGTTGTTGCCGAGGATGTTGCTGAACAGCGTTATCAGCAGGCAGGTCTGCGCAATACTATCTCGCAGGTTATAGCCAAGGGGCTTATGGCAGAAGTGGGAACTTCAGTAGGTCAGTATGATGCCGCCAAGATGGCCGTATTCAAAGAGGAGGTTGCCAAGGCAAACGCCCTGCTGGGCAACACCTCCATTTCTGAGGAAGAGGCCGCTGCACAGGTGGCAAAACTGAACGATGCCTTGTTGCAGGCGCTGAATATGCCCATCGCCAGCACTACAGGTTCAGAGAAGTGGTACCAGATGACTTCTGTACGCAGTGCTTCTCATTACATTACTGCAGAGGGCAAGGCTGCTGGTGTTGCTGGTTCGGATGCATCTTCTAAGTATGCCACTTCCATGTGGAAGTTTGTGGAGCGCGGTGACGGTACTTTCGATATTGTCAATCGTGAATACGGGGCTTATCTTAATCCTGTTGCCACCTTCAACACTCAGATAAATACCGTACAGGCAAAACCAGAGGCTGGGTGGACGGTAAGTTATGCCAATACTCCTGGATGCTACATTATTTCTTCTGGCGAAGTGCAACTGAACCAAACTGGCTCAGCACAGAATTATGCCATCTATAATTGGAGTTCAAACAAGGGTAGCGACCGAACAGATACAGGTTGCCAACTCTACATTCATGTGGCAGGTGAACCAGAGGAGTTGCCAGAGGCTCCATCTTCTTTTGAATATACCATTGACAAGGCCAACGGTAACCTTTACCGTGGTACTACAGCCAATCAGGCATGGAACAGTACTTGGAAGAGCAATGCCACTCCGCAACTGCAGTTCGGATGTGCCGCAAACAACATGAACTGGGCGGATAATAACGTGCAGCTTATGGTCGGTACGGCAGGGAGTGCCACCTATACCTTAACCGCTCCCTCTGGTTATGTGATTAAGGAGTATTCGTTTACCTTTGCCAACAATGCGCATACCACAGCTATCGCCCTTACCATGGAGGATGGCAAGGAGTATACTACCAGTTCCGAAGCCCAGACAATCAGTGCAAAGGACCAAAGTGCATACAGCGTTTCCTTTACCTTGGCTGGTACGAATGGCAAGGGTGTTGTGCTGACAGACTTCGTGGTAAAGGTCGCTGCAGAGTCTTCTGCCGACCAGGAATATCTCATCAGTAAGGATGGAGACGTGCACTGGTACTACATTACCAATGCTTCCACAAAGGATTATTGTAAGGGCAAGGTGATATATTATGACCAGGAAATTGAGCGTTTGCGCTTCGGCGACAAGGCTTTTAGTGCCGACCGCATCTGGAGTTTCTGGGAGAAGGACGGCAAACTGGCCATAAAGAACTACAAGAACGAGTTCTTCGGCACGCCACCCAACGGAACCGGTGGCGCCACTCAGTTTGGCGTAGTAAGCGAGCCCAATTACATATACACCATACAGAAGGCTTTCGGTGCATATATCATCAAGGATGCCGGTGTGGAACTTCATGCCCAGCAGTCAGGACAGGTAATCGTGCGTTGGACTGCAGAGGAGGGTGGTGCCTCCTTGTGGAGAATGGAGCCCGTTGACGTAAGCAATGCGCAGGCGGAGGTAACGGCTACTACTGTCGTTCAGGGTAAGGTGACCACAGGCATAGGCAACAAGAACCAGGGCATGGTACGTGCCGCCATCCGTGTAAGCGGTTTGGAGGGTAGCGTATCCTTCGATGGTATCAAGTGTCTCTTTGCTGGAACCAATATAAATGATGTGAGCAAGGTGCGTGCTTACTTCGCAACCAACGAGCGCGAACTCTTCATAGACGAGGAGGACGCTATGCCTTGGCGCGAGCAGAACGGCGAACTCTATGGCGAGACAACAACCTTCAATTCGGACAGAACCTTCACCATCACAGGCAAGAAGGATCTTGCCCCCGGCCTTCACTATTTATGGATAGCATACGACATCTCTGAGTCTGCTAAGGAGGGTAACAAGGTAGACGCACGTGTAATGTCCTATACATTTGACGGAACGGAAATGAAGGAAACCAATGGTCATCCTACCCATCAGGCGGTAATATTCCTTTCCGAGGGTACTGTACTGATGCCCATGGACAAGGGTTCGCTCTACTATCGTATTCCTTCCATTACCGTGACGAAGGACGGCAAACGTCTCGTCACTCTTACAGACGACCGCAAGGCGCACAATTCCGACCTGCCCTCACACTGCTATCTCGTTGCCCAGTATTCCGAGGACAACGGCAAGACCTGGAGCGAGCCAGTAACGGTGGCAGGTACGAAGGAAACGGGTGGCAACTATGGCCATGGCGATGCGTCTATCGTGACAAACCGCGATAACGGCGAGATTGTGGGTATCATGACCAGTGCCGGTACATACGGACATGGTTTCTTTGCCGGTACCGCTGCCGAACCTCCACGCTGGAAGACCATCACCAGCCGTGACGGTGGCCTTACATGGGAGGCTCCCGTTGACCATACAGACGACCTCTTCGGCGCCAACTGCGACAATCCCAAGACCAAGACATGGAAGAGCGGTTTCTCTGGTTCGGGTGCTGCCCTCCAGAAGCGTGACGGTACTCTTGTTTCAAGTTTCGTCAACCGTCAGGCCGACAATAGCCAGCACTTCTATTTCTTCATGAGCAAGGATGGAGGTAAGAACTGGTATGTAAGCGGTAATAGCGGTACGGATGGAGCCGATGAACCCAAGACTCTTGAGCGCAACAATGGCGACCTGGCCATCAGCGTACGTGCATCCGGTTATAACTTCCACAACTACACCTCCAATGATGGTGAGACCTGGCACCTGGCACCTCGCACACGTTTCACAACCGGTATCTCCGGCAATGCATGCGATGGCGAGTACATGGTATGGTGCTCTACCTTGGAGGGCAATCCCTGGAATGTGGCATTGCAGACACTGCCCAATAGCGGTAGCCGACAGAACGTCAGCATAGCACTGTCCACTGATGAGGGTTCTACCTTCGGTACTCCCAAGACTATCTGTCCCCGTGGTTCGGCATACAGTGCTGCTGTTGTCCTTCCCGACGGCACCCTTGGTGTATATTACGAGGAGAACGGCGTATTTGGTGGTTACACCATGCGCTTCGTACGCTTCTCTCTGGATTGGGCAAGTAACGGACAATACAAGTTCACCGAGGATGCCCCCTTCTTCCCCATCAAGTCAACAAACGAGACTGGTATTGACGAGATAGTGTCTTCACAGGAAACAAATGCAGACAACGTCCTGTATGATCTGCAGGGACGCCGTGTTGCAAAGCCAACCTCTCAGGGCATATATATACAGAATGGCAAGAAGGTGTTCATGAACAAGTGATATGCTTGTAGTTTTGTGCAATAATGAGGGTGTGCCTATTTTGGGCACACCCTCATGTTTGTTTGTTGAGATATGTATGTTGGGCGAATCCTGCAATATTATAAAGATCTTCTGCGGAATTCGGCGCATGTAATGGCTGTGGCAACGGCAACGTTCAGAGATTCTGTCGTTGGACGATCTGGTGGATAGTTGGGGATAAAAAGGCGATCCGATACTAATGTTGCAATGTCGGGACTGATTCCTTTTCCTTCGTTGCCCATGACTATGATGCCATGCGGTGTAAGAGGTTGTTCATAGATGTTCTGGCCATCAAGGAAGGTGCCGTAAATATGTGTAGAAAGTGTGGCACATTTATGCAGGAAGTTTTTCAAATTGGTGTAATGAATCTTCACTCTTGCAATGGCTCCCATTGTTGCCTGGATAGCCTTGGGATTGAATATATCGGCAGTTTCAGTAGAGCAAATAATGTCTTCTATGCCGAACCAATCCGCCAGTCTGCAAATTGTTCCAAGGTTCCCCGGATCCTGTATTCCATCCAGTGCAAGGATGAGTCGTTCTTCCGTGTCTTGTGGTGTAGGTATTTGCCATTGGGGTATTTGGAACAGGGCTAAAACCTGTTGGGGGTGCTGCAAGAGTGATGCTGAACGTAATTCGGATTCGCTAACTATATCTGTAGGGCAGGGTAGGGGGGAGTCTGTTGTTATTTCAGCTTTATTCGCTTGCCATTGTGGTGTGTGACATACATATACGGGACTGTGTCCGGCAAGTAATAGTTCACCAACCAGTTTGTGGCCTTCGGCAACGAACAACCCTTCTTCACGTCGGTACTTCTTCTGTTCCAGGGAATGAATCAGTTTTATGCGTGCCTTGCTTAGCATATTATCCTATAGCGATAAGTTTTATTTCGAAGATTAGCGTTGAATTGCCCGGTATTGGTCCGGAGGCCTTAGGACCATAGCCCATTGATGAGGGTATGTATACTATCCAGTGGTCACCGATATGCATGTTTACCAATGCTATTTGGAAACCGGAAATCAGCTCGTTTACACGAAATGCTTCCGGACAGCGCCGTTCAAAGGAATTGTCAAAAACTTTGCCGTTAATAAGCGAACCTTTGTAATGACAGGTTACAATGCTTCGGGGGCCTACAGTGCCTTCACCCGTTCCTTCTTCAATAATTTTGTAGAAGATTCCGCCACGTAAACCATTTATCCCTTCTTCCTTTATGATTGATTCCAGGAACTTCTCGTTTTCTAAACGGTATTCTTCTTTGTTTTTCTTGGTCATGTATGATTATTTGTTGTTAATGACCAATGCTGCAATTACCCCCGGAACCCACCCACAGCATGTAAGCAGGAAGGTGATGAGAATGGAACCGCATCCCTTGTCGTAAACAGCCAATGGTGGGAAAATGATGCATAATATTACTCGTAATAGGCTCATATTATATATAGTTGTTTTTTTGTTTCATGCAAAGGTAACTTTTTTTTTCGTATCATACAAGAATAGTAAAGTTTTTAAGACGTTAATTTTTTTAGTTGCTATATAGGGTACTCATACTTGGTTTAATATAGTAATTACACTTGCACTGGCGAATCTATTCTTCACTGCTATTCTCGTTACTGATAATGATAACCCATGTTTGTTCTCGGTGGCGGTAAAGTTCACCGCCAGTGGCGCCGACTTTTATCGCCAGTGGCGGTGAGTTTTACCGTCGGTGGCAGTGAACTTCACTGCCACCGAGGATTCGGATGTATCCTCTATCGGAGTTTGCTTTATTTTTGGGTAGATGCACTTGTTTGTGCCAGTTGTTATTACATTATCCAGGTGAAAGCGGGATTGTGCTATGTCCTGACCTTTTTCAAGAATTTCGCTACTTAATGAGAAAACATATTATATATAAGGTGTAGTTCACAAAAAGTAACATAAAGAGCATTGAAACGCCTTCATGAGTAAAAAAGCCTTCCAAATTCTTTGCGTTTTCCATTAAAAGTCGTACCTTTGCACTCGCAAATAGGAACGGATAAAGTTCTTGCAAGTAAAAATGCGTCCTTAGCTCAGTTGGTAGAGCAATTGACTCTTAATCAATGGGTCCAGGGTTCGAGCCCCTGAGGGCGTACAGAAAACGACTTCCAAAATGAATGGAAGTCGTTTTTTTATTTATTTTACACATATAATAAAATATGCGGCATATCCAGATTGGGTATGCCGCATATTCGTAAGATGCGTGTAGAACCCTTATAAAGGATATCTGTTTGTTATCTGCAAGTTTAGTTAGATGTGTGTGACATATACACAGCGTTGCCAACCTGGGGACTTCCCGGCTCAGTAGCAAAAATGTGTGGAAAATCGGTACAAAGCTGTATCTTTGTATCCATGGAAAGCAAGATATTAGAACAATTAGCACAGTTAGTACTCCCGAGTGAGATACTAGAGCGTTTTGAGATAGTAAAAATAGAGACCGATGAACAAGATATTGA
>JAFTUK010000009.1 GCA_017466325.1 Bacteroidaceae bacterium
AAGGGTGGCATCTTCAATGAGCCATGAATCAAATGCATAGTAAGCCGTAGAAGGCACATTCTCGGCATAGCAATAGACATCAAGGAGTTCGGAGCAGTTATAGAAAGCATAATCCCCTATGCTCTCCACACTCTTGGGGATACTAACCGAATTCAAACCAGATCAACCATAGAAAGCATAATCCCATATGCTCGTCACACTATTGGGGATAACCGTTGTTTGACAACCCGAATGCAGATTATTTTTCGCTGTTTCTATTATAGCATTGCAGTTGTTTCGAGAGTCATATACAGGATTCCCATCCTCCACAACAATTGAGGTCAAACCAGAGCAATAAGAGAAAGCACCAAGTCCTATGCTCGTCACACTATTGGGGATAGTAACCGAGGTCAAACCAACGCAATTGCCGAAAGCACCCTCCCCTATGCTCTTCACACTATTGGGGATAGTAACCGAGGTCAAACCAACGCAATCATAGAAAGCAGAAGACCCTATGCTCGTCACACTATTGGGGATAGTAACCGAGGTCAAACCTCTGCAATAAGAGAAAGCACCCTCCCCTATGCTCTTCACACTATTGCCGATAGTAACCGATGTCAAACCAGAGCACCAAACGAAAGCATGCTGCCCTATGCTCGTCACACTATAGGCACTCCCCCCGTGCTCCACAGACTCAGGGATAACAACTTCACCAGAATACTCGCCACTTGTCTTCGCTATAACAGTAGCCTGCTTTGTCTCTGCATTAAGTTCATAGTTTATCCCATCAATCTCAACCTCTACTGCCAGCATGGGCAGGGACAGGAGCACTGCCAGGGACAGGAACAGCGCTCGCAAGGAATTGGGTAAATGTTTATTCATGAAAAATATGTTTATAGATTAGAATTTCAATAACACCTTTTTCGGTAAGTCCCTCCACACACCACCCCAGTGGCGACGGAATTCAGGGGTAAAGATACAAGTTTTTCTGGGAATGACAAAATTTAGCAGCCTCCACGTTGAGAATGCTACGCTTGTTCCCTGCAAAAAAACATGCAGGAAAAGTTGCCAACTTAAATACTTTGTATTACATTTGTGCACAAATAAGTGCAGAAATATGGAAACAACAATGAAAGTGTCCACTTCCTTCCGTCTCAATGCGGATTTGGTGGAGAGCACAACCCTCGCTGCCATTGAGGAGGCGAAGGCGCAACAGCAGGCATACAGGGACGGCAAGACTCCTGTTGAGGCAATAGACCTATCAAGCGTTGAGAACATGCTGAAGTCAATGGGTATATGAAACAACTCATCCCAACCTACCCCCCCAAGACGCAATACAGGCCCGGCCGTGATGTGACCGAGCCTGTATTATTATATTAAGGTGCAGAAATTCTTCATCAGAAAACAAAACAAGTGCTACGCATACCAAAAGTAAAACGCCCCAAGGAACAAACCTCGGGGCGTTTTTATTATCTTTATCACGGACACAGCATTTCAGTGTCCCTACGTTAAACGCTAAACGTTAAACGTTAAACATACTATCCCAGGAAACTCAGCAACAGACCTGCTGCTACGGCAGAACCGATAACACCGGCCACGTTGGGACCCATGGCGTGCATGAGCAGGAAGTTGCGACGGTCCTCCTTCTGACCCTGCTCCTGAGAGACGCGGGCTGCCATAGGTACGGCGCTGACACCGGCAGAACCGATGAGGGGGTTGATCTTGGAACCTTCCTTGAGGAACAGGTTCATGAACTGGGCCATAAGCACGCCACAGGCAGATCCCACGCCAAAGGCTACGATGCCCACGCAGAGGATACCGATGGTCTGCACGTTCATGAAAGACTCGGCTGAGGCGGTAGCACCCACGGTAATACCAAGGAAGATGACCACTATGTTGTTTAGTTCGTTCTGTGCGGCCTTGCTGAGACGGTCCACCACACCACATTCCTTCATCAAGTTGCCGAGCATAAGACAGCCCACCAGAGTGCCGGCACTGGGCACTACGAGACTGACGACAATGGTAACGACAATGGGGAAGATGATTTTCTCCTTCTTGCTGACGGTACGCAACTGAGACATGCGGATAAGGCGCTGCTTCTTGCTGGTGAAAAAGCGCATGATGGGAGGCTGGATAACGGGAACCAGCGCCATGTAACTGTATGCTGCAACAGCAATGGGACCAAGCAGTTCGGGGGCCAGTTTGGAGGTAAGGAAGATGGCCGTGGGACCGTCCGCACCACCGATGATACCTATAGAAGCAGCCTGCTCGGGAGTGAAGCCGAGTCCGGGAATGTCAATCTGCGTTACGATGAAGGTTGCGAAGATACCAATCTGTGCGGCAGCACCCAGCAGGAGGCTCTTGGGGTTGGCAATCAGAGGACCGAAGTCGGTCATGGCACCCACGCCCAGGAAGATAAGACAGGGATAAACGCCTGCCTTTACACCTATGTAGAGCACGTCCAGCAAGCCTCCGTTGGCCATGATGTAGCCATAACTGTGGTAATGGGGGCTGGCCGGATTGAGGAACTCGTTGTTCCACATTTCAGAATGGAACAGACCGGCTCCGGGCAGGTTGGTAAGCACCATACCGAAGGCAATGGGAAGCAGGAGCAAAGGTTCGAACTTCTTCACTATGGCCAGCCACAGGAGGAAACAGCCTATGGCGAGCATCACCAAATTCTTCCAGCCACCTTCGGCCAGGAAACTGGCAAAACCCATCTCGCCAACGAACTTGGAAAGTCCTTCCTTCACCTCAAAGGCCATGACTGGCGTTGCGACAAGGAGCAACAGGACCACCAGGGAGAAATACTTGATATAATTCTTCATGATTATGGAAATGATGCTATGTTTAGTCCAACTCCACGAGTGCCTGTCCGCTCTGCACCTGGTCGCCCTCCTTGCAGAGGATGGCCTTTACAGTACCTGCGGCCTCCGCAGAAATGCTGTTCTCCATCTTCATGGCCTCCATGAGCAACACCTGATCGCCAATGTTGATTCGGTCACCCACCTTTACGCTGATTTTGGTGATGGAACCGGGCAGGGGTGCAGTAACTGTCTTGCTGCCTGTAGCAGGAGCCGACATGGTGGGCGCTGTGCTCACACCGGCAGGTGTGGCAGGTGCAGGCTTGGGCTCCAGTGCAGGTGCCTTGGCTGCAACGAAGTCGGCCACCATCTCCACGAGCAGGTCGCCCTGGTTAACGCTCTGGCCGTTGCTCACGGCTACGCGCTGTACGGTACCGTCCACCTCGGACACGATGTCGTTGGCCATCTTCATGGCTTCGATGACGAGCAGAACCTCGCCACGCTTCACGTGCTGGCCTGCGGCAACCTTCACTTCGGTAACTGTGCCGGGCAGTTCGCTGACTACGTTCTTGGGACCGCCTGCCTGTGATGCGGCAGGGGCAGAGGCTGCGGGACGGGGTCCCTGAGCCTTGGTTTGGGGAATCTCAACCTGATAGGTCTGGCCGTTCACAGTTACCTGCATGTTGCCGCCTCTGAGGTCTTCCACGGTGGCCAGATAGTCGGTGCCACCTATCTTGAACTTGAATTCTTTCATTTGTACGTTATTTAAAATGGGTTACACGACTTAGAGCCTGGGGTTCAACTGTGATGTCCAGGTCTGACTGGTATGCGTGATGGTGAGCACGCGGCTTTCCAGGTTCTTCTTCTCCTCCTCGTAAAGGTAGAGAGCCATGGCCACGGCTGCCTTGTCCTCATCGCTGGCATTGGCAAAGGTCTTGGCCTGCTTCTGCTGGTTGTATGCCACCTTGGCACTGCTGGCCTTGGTGGCGGTCTTCTTGGCCACCAGAGTGAATACCTGAAGAATTACCACCAGGACAACGAGAATGGCAAAGACAACCACCACACAGGTAAGTGCCAGCCATGCGCTATCTATAGTTAATGCAAGGAAATTCATAGGTTACAGAGGTATGTTGCCATGCTTCTTGGCAGGGTTGGTAAGTTTCTTGTTCTCCAGTTGTGCCAATGCGCGGATCACACGGAAACGTGTGTTGCGAGGCTCGATGACATCGTCGATGTAACCGAACTTGGCAGCCTGGTAGGGGTTGGCGAAGAGTTTGGTGTACTCGTCCTCCTTCTCCTTGATGTAGGCCTTTGCTTCCTCCACCTTGCCTGCATCCTTCAGGGCCTTGGCATCCTTGGCATAGAGCACGCTGGCTGCACCGCTGGCACCCATAACGGCTATCTCGGAAGAGGGCCATGCATAGTTGATGTCGCCACGGAGTTGCTTACAGCTCATCACGATGTGGCTGCCGCCATAACTCTTGCGCAGGGTAACGGTAACCTTGGGCACAGTGGCCTCGCCGTAGGCGTAGAGCAACTTGGCACCGTGCAGGATGACTGCATTGTACTCCTGTGCTGTGCCGGGCAGGAAGCCGGGAACGTCCACGAGGGTAACGATGGGGATATTGAAGGCATCGCAGAAGCGTACAAAGCGTGCGCCCTTGCGGCTGCTGTTGCAGTCCAGCACACCGGCCAACTGCTTGGGCTGGTTGGCAACGATACCCACACTCTGACCGTTGAAACGGGCGAAACCGATAATCAGGTTCTTGGCATAGTTGGGCTGTACCTCGAAGAACTCGCCATGGTCAACGATACCGGCAATAACCTGATACATGTCGTAGGGCATGTTGGGGTTGTCGGGGATGATATCGTTCAGATAGTCCTCCATGCGGCCGATGGGGTCTGTGCAGACCTTGCGGGGAGTCTTCTCCATGTTGTTCTGGGGAATGTAGCTCATCAACTTCTTGATCATGGAGATGGCCTCCTCCTCGGTGCTGGCTGTGAAGTGTGTCACGCCGCTCTTGGTGGCATGCACGCTGGCACCACCCAACTGCTCCTGGGTAACCACCTCGCCAAGAACTGCCTTAACGGGGCCGGGGCCTGTGAGGAACATGTATGAGGTGTTCTCAACCATCAGGGTGAAGTCGGTAAGCGCAGGGCTGTAAACGGCACCACCTGCGCAGGGGCCCATGATGGCGCTGATCTGGGGAACCACACCGGAGGCCATGATGTTGCGCTGGAAAATCTCGGCATAACCGGCCAGGGCGTTGATACCCTCCTGCAGACGTGCACCGCCTGAGTCGTTCAGACCGATAACGGGAGCGCCCACCTTCATGGCAATGTCCATTACCTTGCAGATCTTGCTGGCAAGCATCTCTGACAGAGAACCTGCGCTGACGGTAAAGTCCTGTGCAAAGACATAGACCAGACGGCCGTCGATGGTACCGCTACCAGTAACCACACCGTCGCCCAGATAGTGCTTCTTCTCCATACCGAAGTTGTAGCAACGGTGCTCAACGAACATGTCCATTTCCTCGAAACTGCCTGGATCCAGCAACAAGGCGATACGTTCGCGTGCTGTCAGTTTGCCTTTCTCGTGCTGCTTGGCAATGGCCTTCTCACCACCGCCGATGCGAGCCTTCTCGCGGAGTTCCATCAACTCCTTGATCTTTTCTGTTTGATTGCTCATTTTGAGTTTTAAATGATATAGTGTTATTACTCGTTCTTGTCGTTATCTCAAACTCTCGCGCGTACTTATTTATATATATAAGCACAAACTTCTGCAAAGTTAGCAATAATCCGCGAATGAACAGGAAGGCATCGGGCGGTTTTTATGCAAATACCATGCTTTTTCCCAAATAATAAGCAACAGAGAATGGTGTTTCCTTCTTTTTTTATAACTTTGGCATCCGATATGGCACAGAGAGTACCTACAGAATTGGGCGAGAAACCCATCGGCATACTGCTGATGAACTATGCCCTTCCTGCCATCATGGCTATGGTGGCAAGTTCGTTGTATAACATAGTGGACAGGGCCTTCATCGGACATTACGTCGGCACCCTGGCCCTGGGAGGCCTGACGGCCACCTTCCCGTTCATGAACCTGGGGGCAGCCTTCGGCGCCATGGTGGGCGTGGGTGCATGTACGGTGATAAGCGTAAGGTTGGGACAAAAGGACTATGCCACGGCACAGAACGTGCTGGGAAATACCATCACACTGAACCTCATCCTGGGCACATTGTTCACCATCGTGTGCCTGACGTTCCTTGACCCCATCCTGCAGATATTCGGAGCATCGGACACTACCCTGCCCTATGCCCGTGAGTACATGCAGATAGTACTGGTGTTCAACGTGATATCGCACAGTTACCTTGGTCTCAATGCCATAATGCGCGCGGCAGGACACCCTATCACGGCCATGGCGCTGACACTCTGCGGTGTGATGGTAAACGCAGCACTGGACCCCCTGTTCATCATTGTCTTGGACATGGGCATACGGGGAGCGGCCATAGCCACGATAATCTCCCAAAGCCTGGCGCTGGTAGCCATATTGCTGCTTTTCAGCCGCAAGAGCGAACTTCTGCACCTGAGACGCGGCATCTACAAACTGAAGGCAAGCATAGTAAGGCAGACACTGGCCATCGGCATGTCGCCATTCCTGATGAACTCATGTGCATGCCTGGTGGTGCTGCTCCTGAACCGCAGCATGCAGGAGTATGGCGGAGACAACGCATTGGCGGCATACGGCATAGTGAATAGCATTGCATTCGTTTTCATAATGATTGTCATGGGCCTGAATCAAGGCATGCAACCCATTGCCGGCTACAACTGGGGTGCGCACCAGAACGACCGTGTATGGCAGGTGCTCCGCTACACCATGACTGCTGCTACGGCGGTTACCATCATAGGATTTCTAACCGGCATGATCATTCCCGAAATGCCTGCCAGGATATTCACCAATGACGAGCAGATAATATCCATGGCGGCACACGGATTCCGCATCTGTGTGCTCATTTTCCCTCTGGTGGGCGGCCAGATAGTGGTTAGCCACTTCTTCCAAAGCATAGGACACGCCGGCAAGAGCATCTTCCTGAGCCTGTCACGCCAACTGATCTTCCTGATACCGGGCATACTGATTCTGCCCAAATACCTCGGACTGGACGGCGTGTGGTATAGCATGCCCTTTGCCGATGCCATGAGTTGCATCATCGCCGCCACACTGCTCTGGTGGCAGGTAAGGCACATTCGTTCCAAGGAGGAGAGCAAGGCATGAGGCTTTTTGTCAGGGACAACCTTGCCGGGTACACGCAGGAAGACTTGGACACGGACATGGTCCTGCTCCCCCGGTGGCGCAGGGAACAGGCCCTGAGATACAGGCATTTTCAGGGGCGCAGGGATTGCGCCTTGTCCTATCTGCTCCTTTGCCAGGCACTGGAGGAGGAGTATGGCATAACGGAAAAGCCTACCTTCGTCATAGGCGGACATGGCAAACCCTCCCTGTTGGAATATCCACACATACACTTCAACCTGAGCCATTGCGCCAAAGCCATTGCCTGTGCCGTGGCAGACCGCCCTGTGGGTGTAGACGTAGAGAGCACAGAGCGCAAAATCAGCGACGCACTGATACGGCACACGATGAGTCCACAGGAGCAGGAGGAAATGGAAGGCGACCCCGTGCGCTTCTTTCACCTCTGGACACAGAAGGAGGCTCTGGTAAAACTGCGTGGCACTGGGCTTCAGGACAACCTGCACGACCTGCTTCTGCCACACAACACGGCCGACGTGGAATTCCGTACGGAAGACCACTCCGACCGGGGATATATAATATCAACAGCAATACTTAAGACATGAAATTCATCAGTTGGAACGTAAACGGCCTTCGTGCCGTAGTAGGCAAGAACTTCCACGAGGCATTCAATGCCTTGGATGCGGATTTCTTCAGCCTTCAGGAAACGAAACTTCAGGAGGGGCAGATTGCCCTTGACCTGCCGGGATATAACTGCTACTGGAACTATGCCGAAAAGAAAGGATACAGCGGCACGGCCGTCTTCACACGCCACACGCCCCTGTCCGTATCCTACGGCATGGGTATAGAGGAGCATGACCACGAGGGGCGCCTCATCACTCTGGAAATGGAGGATTTCTATCTCGTGTGCTGCTATACGCCGAACTCTCAGGACGGGCTGAAGCGCCTCGACTACCGTATGCAATGGGAAACGGACCTGCGTACCTACCTCATGCAACTGGACGGGAAGAAACCCGTCGTATATTGTGGTGACCTGAACGTGGCGCATCAGGAAATTGACCTGAAGAACCCGAAGACAAACCGCATGAACCCGGGCTTTACCGACGAGGAGCGCGCCAAGATGACCGAACTCTTGGATTCCGGCTTCACGGACACCTTCCGCTTCCTCTACCCGGACACAAAGGAGATATACTCGTGGTGGAGTTACCGTTTCAAGGCACGCGAGAAGAACACGGGATGGCGTATCGACTACTTCATCACGTCTGACCGCCTGCGCGACAGGATAGAATCCGCCACCATCCACACAGACATCTTGGGCAGCGACCATTGCCCGGTAGGGTTGGTTCTGAGATAAGCAGATACCAACAGGCAAGACGCCCTACCCAGACGTCCCTTTAGCAAAGAGCAAACAACTGCCCCCGCCAGTACAAACTGACGGGGGCAATTCTATGTTGTCGGAAGGTCCTTTACTTCAAGGCAACCTTCTTGCCGTCTACGATGTACATACCGGCAGGCAGACCCTTGACGGTAGTTCCCACATACTGGCCGGAGAGAGTGTAAACGCCCTTGCGTCCTGCTGATACAGGCTCATCCTGCCATACGTCTTCAATGGCGGTTACCGTCTCGTTGGGGAGTTTCTCGCCGAAGTACAGAGAGAACACGCCCTTAGACAAGCCCCAAGCGTCACCGTCGGGACCGAAGCCTGTGCGCACACCGGTGTTGCCGTTACCGCTTCGGTCAATCACATCACCGCCACTCTGGTTGAAGTCATAGTAGGCGAGCAGATTGTCGCTTGCCACGTATGCCTCAGGATTCTCCATGTGCTGGTTGCACAGGTCCTTGACATTGGTGATGAACTTGCCCCACAGGCGGAACTCATCAATGACACCGATGACAGGAGTGTTGACACCACCGATGGCAAACTTCTTGATGCCAGTAATCTCACCCTTGTACTGAGCGGGATAAGACTTGACGAGCACACCGTTACGCATGAAGCGGATAGCACCGGAAGAGGTACGCTGGATGGCATAGTGGTTCCACTCGTTGGCGATGAAATAACCTATTTCCGAGGTAATAACCGTACCATTGATGCAAACAGACATCTCTCCATAGTTGCCGACCTTCAAGAGCAGGGTCTCCTCGCTATCACCGAAGCCCCAGCAGTTTGTAGAGAAACGTGTGGGATTAGCCCAGAACTCGACGGTGAATTCATTGAGTGTAGCAGGTACATTGGTAAGAGTAACCCTTGAGGCCTCTCTTGAGAATGACAGGCCGTTCTTGGAGTCATCATTGGTTACGATGAGGGCACGTTCCTTTGTAACAGTGTTTGCGCCGATGGCATTGCTTGCCTTCAGGCTGATGTTATACTTGCCGGGATACTTGGGAACCCAAACCTGCTCCTTGTTGCCAGGAGTAATGGTAGTCTTCTGAGCCTGACCGTCCAGTGTCCATTCATAAGCAGTGGCACCATAGCGTGAGGTACTGTTCAACTGTACGGGAGTTTCCTTAAGGACAACGGGGTCTGTTACGACAAAGTCTGCCAAAGGTGCTACGGCAGTTACACTTACTGTCTGGCTGCTCTCAGCAGTGCGTCCGTCAGCGGTTGTCATCTTCAAGGTAACGGTGTACTCACCATCGGCCACATATGTGGCACCAGCCTTGGCACCGTAAACGGTCTCCACCTCTGCGCCGGGAAGACTCCACTCATAACTGCATGCTTCGATATACTGGTTGGCAACCAGACTCAGATGCTCGCTACATGGTATTACCTGTGCACTCATTGTAAAGGCAGGATCCAATGCAACGGGTTCAATAACCTCTATCTTCACCTCGCTGCTCAGGGTATCTCCCTTGTAGCTCAAGCCATAGACGGTGGCGGTGTGGGTACCGACTTCAGTAAATGTAACGACGGGAGACTCAACACACTTTTCCACGATGCCGCATGAAGGAATCGTCCACCACATCTTGTTGACACCCTCGCTGCGTGTAGCGGTAAGGGCAACAGGAATACCGGCATAAACGTCGGATACGGGATTGGCCTCGAGAGTTGCCTTCAACGGAGTGTTTACCAGAGTGGGACTGTCCTCTACCTGAGGATTGCCTGCTGCCTGTATGCTGGCATGGTTGCCGCCAACGCAATCCCTCATATAGTAATTGCCGTCCTCACCCTGGAAGGTGTCACCCTTGTAGTATGCGAGCAAACCCTGTGGGAGAACGTCACCATAGAATTCCTGGCGTTTGAAACTTGTGTAGGTAGAACCCTTGATCTGCTGGAGGGTACGCGCATGATTCCAAATACGGATTTCATCGTACACGGCGTTTTGCCATGAATTGTTGCTGCTATTGGAATTGAACACCAAGTTGCCGAAACCGCCAAGTCCACTGTACCCGGAACCGGTAGCGGTACCTACAACGACACCGTTCTTGTACATGGTAATCTTGTTGTTGTCAAATACCATAGCCACGTGTGACCATGTGTTGAGAGTGAACGCCTGATTACTGGTTACACGTGCATTGGTGTTCCAACCGCATGTGAACGTACCGTTTGCGTTGAAGTGATGCATGTATGTGCCCCAACCCGGACCTGCTGCGTTGTTCCAGTCAAGGAACATGGTAGGCTTGATAAAGAACTCGATTGTGCATTCGTCATAGTGACTGGCAAAGACATTGGGAATAGTGAAGCCTGCATTCTCGAAAGCTACGGCCACGTTGTTCTTCTGCACTGCGGATGCGCAGGTTGCCTTTGCACTCTCTGTGCCGTCGGCATACAGGACACTTACACCGTACTCCTGTCCGCCCTCTATGGCATAGGACAGTTCTGTGGTGTTGCCTGCAAGTGCTCCATCCTTATATATATTATAGGAGACAATCTGGTAGGAACCCTTGTTGGGAAGGTCCCAACTGAGTGTGCCCTCGGCATAGGAGAGATTGTTTACCGGTTCGTAACCCTTGCCATACACAATGGTGGAAATCATCAGCTTGTTGCCCTCCTTGGTAATCTCAAACTTCTCGCCTCCGAGGTCGAAGGGAGTCTCTATGCCGTCCAAGTCCTGTTCCAAGTCAAGGATGCTGGCGTCATACACGTTACCGTAGCCGGTATTTGTAGCCTTCTTTCTGTTGATGATGAAGAAGTACTTCAGAGGCTTGTTGGTATCGAACTTGTTGCTGAAGTCTGTCACGTCGTAACAGAACTCCATGGGTTCTTCGTGCCACTCGTTCTTCCACTTGCCCAGCATGGGAATGGCAGGGGCAGGATCCGTATTGCCATTGTTACCGTCACCGGCATAGCGGAAGTGGTGCATGTCACTAACTGCCTCAGGCTCTGTAGCATTCAGGTCGGTGCTGATGCCCACCTGCAGGAACAGTTCGCTTCGGTGAGTGTAGTCCATCTTCAACTTGATGACGCGCAGGGGGCGGAAGTCCTTACGTGCGTGGTAGAGTTCACCCCACCAGTAACCGCCTTTCATGGCACCTGTTTCGGGATCGCTGACGGGACCAGCATACTTGTAGGGGCAGTAGATGAAACCATCGTTGCACCAGTTGCCCCAACTGTTCACGATAATCCATGCGCCCTTCTCGTCCTTGTCCAATTCGCCGGCAACGCCATTGCCGTCCAGGTCGAACTCGATGCGGTCGTCCCAACCTACCATTGTCACGGCATGGTCAACCTGAGTTCCCCAGCGGTGTACATAGTACTTGCCAGTTACGCCGGCAGCATCATTGGCCGCGGTCTTGGGAATGTCGTACCACTGACCACCGGATGCAACGCCAAGACCTATCAGGCCACCAGCCTTGAAATCGGTATCGCCTGCATGGTTGTAAAGCCACATCTTGGCAGCCGTACGGCCGGCCTCTGTCTCCACGCTCTGGGGCATGGAAGTGGGCTTCATCATACGGTTGCCTATGGCATTCATCCAGTTGTCATAGCCGGTCATCCAACCGAAATAGTTGTTTGACTCTTCCTGATAGCCGAACAGTTCGCTATAGGTACGTCCTCCATAGTGCACTACGTTGGGTACACCCACGAACTCCACGAACTGGTCCTTACCGTCGCTCGTGTTGGTGTGAAGCCAAACGAAGTGTGTGGGATACTGGTTCTCTGGCAAACTGGCGTCAAGGTCTCGCAAAGCGTTGATTTCGTGCGTGAACATGTAACCGATACGGCTTGCACTACCGCAGGAGCCGCCCTGCTGGTTGAATGCGGGGGGGAAGTACTTCGTGTCGGCATTGTTCCAGTATTCGGGCAAATCCGATGCAGCACGGGCTACGACCCTGCTTTGCGATTCGCCTTCCACCTGTACATACTTCATCAGACGGGGTTCGGGCTTATAGGCCGTCCTCGGGTCTACATAGTCAGGATACTTCTCGCGATTCACGGGAACGTCCTGAGCACTTGCGGCCATAGCACAGCAGGCCAGCATGAATAATGTAAGTTTTCTCATAAAATAGATTGTGTTGTTTTGTTAGGTTTCTTATCTCGGGTTAATTGGTGGTGTTATATCTATTTCATCGCACAAATATACCACTTTTACAATAATTACGGAACATTAAAACAATCTTTAACGCACTTGATAACTCAAATGTCACTTATGCCTTGCATTTATGAAATTATTTCCCTGACCCGTGGCCTTTTCTTCGTCAAAAAAGTGTAACTTTGCGCACGAAAACATGAACATGGAGCCTAAGCACATACACATAAAGGACTACAACTATCCACTCCCTGACGAGAGGATAGCGAAATTCCCCCTGTCCCGACGGGACACAAGCAAATTGCTGGTGTACCGCCACGGGGACATCAGCCAGGACACATTCCATCACCTGCCCGACTATTTGCCCAAGGGTGCACTGATGATTTTCAACAACACCCGTGTGGTGAGGGCAAGGCTTCACTTCAGGAAGGCAGTGACGCCGTATTGCGAGGCGCCTCACAATACGTTGCAAGAGGCCTCGCAACACGTTGCGTCGACCGTCGCGTCGGGAGGCGTTTCCGACAAGCCCCAGGGGGCACTCATAGAGATATTCATCCTGGAGCCTGCCCTGCCTGCCGAGTATCAGGAAAACTTCCTCAGCCGAGGCCGGTGCTCGTGGTATTGCCTTGTGGGCAACCTGAAGAAGTGGAAGACAGGTTCCCTGCACCAGCAGATAAGGATTGGCGAAGAAACCGTAACCCTCTCTGCCACACGCGGCGAGGCGCACGGCACGAGCCACCAGATAGACTTCACATGGGACACCGGCCACACCTGGGCGGAAATCCTTGAAGCCACGGGCGAACTGCCCATCCCTCCCTACCTGAACAGGAAGACTGAGCAGAGCGACCTCACCACCTACCAGACCGTCTACTCCAAGATAAAGGGCAGCGTGGCCGCCCCCACGGCAGGCCTGCACTTCACACCCGAGGTGCTGGCAGAACTGGACAACCACGGCATAGAGCGCGAGGAGGTGACCCTGCACGTTGGTGCCGGCACCTTCAAACCCGTCAAGAGCGAGGAGATTGGCGACCACGACATGCACACGGAGCACATTGCCGTGCACCGCACCACCATAGAAAGGCTCATAGCGCACGAAGGTGCCGCCATTGCCGTGGGAACAACCAGCGTGCGCACACTGGAGAGTCTCTACTACATGGGCATTTTGGCCATGCAGGGCAAGGAAGACCTGCATGTGGAGCAATGGATGCCATATTCGGAAACTACGACTTCAGAGGTGGATACCTGCCAGGCCCTGCAAGCCCTGCTGAAATACATGGACGAAAGGAATCTGGACATTCTGCACTCCTCCACACAGATAATCATAGCACCGGGATACAAGTTCCGCATCGTCAGGATGATGGTAACCAACTTCCACCAGCCGCAGAGCACGCTCCTGCTCCTTGTCAGTGCCTTCGTACAGGGTAACTGGCGCAGCATCTACGACTACGCCCTGGAGAACGACTTCCGCTTCCTCTCCTATGGGGACAGCAGTTTGTTAGAAGGACCCTCCCCCAACGGACCCTCCCCCAACCCCTCCACAAGGGAGGGGAGTGGTATGGACAAAAGCAAATAATTGTTTTACTATGGAACCTGATAATATCAAGAAAACAAACAAATATCACATATCCGAGTGGAAGAAGTATGCGCAATCCCTCACAGACAAATACGGGAAAGCCACAAACCTAATATGGATAAGCAAGAAAAGAAGAAAGTTCATATTGGATTTTGCATATGCACGGATACTGATCATCAACGATAACTTATACAAGTTCGCTGACATTACATCATGTAGGATAGAACAGGTACCAAGTACTGATAACGTTCTGGAGGAAACCGACACCAACCCTCTTGTATTGCTGATAGGCACAAATCGCAAAACCGAGATGCTTATGTCCATTACTGTTAGCGGCAAACAAACTGCCCATAGGATAAACAATCTGCTTCAGGAAATCATAAAGTCCAACAAACTATTTCATGAGTGATTATATTGATGACATTTATGAACGCTACATGCTCACTGGCGAAGGTGCTGAGTATTTCGAAGATTACACTAAGGAGGAAACAGAAGATTTCACAGAAGAGGAAGAAACAGAAATAGTAGCGGAGAATAGGGACCTTGATGCCCAGTTAGACGATGTAATTCGAATGCTAAAGCAACAAATAAAGGAAAAGGAACGTCTAATAAAGAAGGAGCAGCAGAATAAGAAGAAGAAGAAGAAGGAAAAGGAAAAAGCCAAAACGAAAAAAGAGTGATTGTTGTCACGAATTAGAATATGACGAACGAGGATATTAAAGACCAGATCACAGAACATCATACTCCCCTCCCCTGTGGAGGGGCTGGGGGTGGGTCCGCTGATGGCGGGTCCATTCTCCCCCTCGTTGACCCCGCCGGCAATGTCATTGGCAAAGCCACACGCACCGAATGCCACAACGGCTCCATGCTTCTGCATCCCGTGGTGCACCTGCATGTCTTCAATGAGAAAGGCGAACTCTACCTGCAGAAGCGCCCCATGTGGAAGGACATACAACCCGGCAAATGGGATACGGCCGTGGGTGGGCACGTGGACTTCGGCGAGGACATCCACACCGCACTCCTGCGAGAGGCACGCGAGGAACTGGGCATCAATGCCGAGGGTAGCGAACTGGTGCAGATGTATGAGTTCCACTCCGAACGCGAACACGAACTTGTCTATGCCCACAAAATCGTCTACGACAAGGATATCATTCCCAGCGAGGAAACGGACGGCGGACGCTTCTGGACAATGCAGGAAATACGCGATGCCATCGGCCATGGCATACTGACACCCAACTTCGAACAGGAATTCATGCGGCTCTTTGAAAAGCAATAACACGCCTAGGCCTTCTTAGGACACCCTAGGTCCTCCTAGGTTTTCCTAGAACCTCCTAGAACCTCCTAGTAATCCTATAAAACACAAACCAACAACAATATGAAAAAGAACCTCGAAACTATCTGCATCCATGGCGGATGGAAGGCCACGAAGGGCGAACCCCAGCAGTTGCCCATCTACCAGAGTACCACCTTCCGCTATGAGACCAGCGACCAGATGGCCAAACTCTTCGACCTGGAAGATACCGGCTATTTCTATACCCGTCTGGCAAACCCCACCAACGATGCCGTAGCCAAGAAGATTGCCGCACTGGAAGGCGGCGTGGGCGCTGTGCTCACCTCATCCGGACAGGCAGCCAACTTCTACGCCATCTTCAACATCTGCCAGGCAGGCGACCATTTCATAACCTCCAACAACATCTATGGCGGCACATTCAACCTCTTCGGCGTAACGCTGAAGAAACTGGGCATAGAGTGCACCTTCATCGACCAGGACTGGGACGACGAGCGCATTGAAGCCGAGTTCCGCCCCAACACCAAGTGCTTCTTCGGCGAGACAATCAGCAACCCCGGTTGCCGCATCTTCGACATTGAGCGCTTTGCACGCATAGCACACAAGCATGGTGTACCCCTCATCGTGGACAACACCTTTGCTACACCCATCAACTGCCGTCCCTTCGAGTGGGGTGCTGACATCGTCACACACTCCACCACCAAATACATGGACGGCCATGCCACACAGGTGGGCGGTTGCGTGGTGGATAGCGGCAACTTCGACTGGGAGGCCCAGCACGACAAGTTCACATGCCTGACCGAACCCGACGAGAGTTACCACGGACTTACCTACACCACCGCTTTCGGCAACATGGCCTACACCACTAAGATCGTTGTACAGTTGATGCGCGACCTGGGCAGCATACCCGCTCCCCAGAACTCCTTCCTGCTGAACATAGGTCTGGAGACCCTGGCCCTGCGCATGCGCCAGCATTGCGCCAATGCCCAGAAGGTGGCAGAGTGGCTGGAGAAGAACGAAAAGGTGGGTTGGGTAAGTTATGCCGGCCTGCCCAGCAACCAGGACCATGCCCTGGCACAGAAGTATCTGCCTGGCGGCACCTGCGGTGTAATAGCCTTCGGTTTGAAGGGCAGCCGTGAGGAGGCTATCCGCTTCATGGACAACCTGGACTTCATCTCCATCGTCACCCATGTGGCAGATGCCCGCACCTGCGTGCTGCATCCTGCCAGCCACACACACCGCCAGTTGTCTGAAGAACAACTGCGCGAGGCAGGCATCTCTCCCGACCTCGTTCGCCTCTCCGTTGGCATTGAGAACGTGGACGACATCATTGCCGACCTCCAGCAGGCCATGGACAAGATGTAAGGAATACTATCAGGCGAGTGCCCGACAGACGGAGCACTCGCCTTCCTTTTAGGACATACAGAAACCCTAAACTTATACAATTATGTTTAACAACTTTCACGGATTCCATCTTGTAGAGGAACTCCACAAAAGAAACCTGGAGAGGGCTGCCAAGCGACTGAACAGCAAGTTCTTCAAAATCCTGCTGGCCATTGCCGCCACCCTCACCATCTGGCTGCTGCCTGCCGAGTCATTCGGCATGGCTAACCTTACCGTTGTAGAGCAGCGCATCATCGGTGTTTTCGTATTTGCCACCCTGATGTGGCTCATGGAAGCCATCCCGGCATGGACCACCTCACTCATCGTGGTGGTGCTGCTCCTGTTCATGGTCTCCACCAGTGCGCTCACACCTTTTGTTGCCGGCTACGAAGCCGACCAGTTGGGTGTTATCCTCAAGTATGAGGACATCCTGCACTGCTTCGCCGATCCCATCATCATGCTCTTCATCGGCGGTTTCATCCTGGCCATTGCTGCTACAAAGTATGGTCTGGACGCTACCATCGCACGCGTGCTGCTCAAGCCCTTCGGCACCCAGTCACGCTTCGTCATGCTGGGCTTCATCATGGTAACAGGCCTGTTCTCCATGTTCGTCAGCAACACCGCCACCGCCGCCATGATGCTGGCCTTCCTGGCTCCCGTGCTCAAGGCCCTGCCTGCCGACGGCAAGGGTAAGATCGGTTTGGCCCTGTCCATCCCCGTGGCCGCCAATATCGGCGGTATGGCAACCCCCATCGGCACACCTCCCAACGGTATCGTGCTGAAGTACCTGAACGACCCTGCCGGCATGAACATGAACATCGGTTTCGGTGACTGGACAGCCTTCATGTTCCCCCTCACCATACTGCTTCTGTTCCTGTCATGGATTATCCTGCTGAAGATGTTCCCCTTCAAGCAGAAGACCATCAACCTGGAAATCCCCGACAATTCACAGAAGGGCTGGCGCACAACATTGGTTTACATCACCTTCTTTGCCACCATCCTCATGTGGATGTTCGACAAGTACCTTGGCGTGAAGACCAATGCCGTGGCCATGTTCCCCGTGGCCGTGTTCTGTGCAACAGGCATCATTGACCGCCGCGACCTGGAGCAGATCAACTGGAGCGTCCTCTGGATGGTTGCAGGTGGCTTTGCCCTTGGCGTTGCCCTGAACAAGTCCGGTCTGGCCGCACACATGATTGATGCCATTCCCTTCAACACATGGTCACCCCTGCTTGTCATCATAGGTTCCGGTCTGGTATGCTATGCTATGAGCAACTTCATCTCACACACCGCCACGGCAGCCCTTCTGGTGCCCATCCTGGCTGTTGTAGGTTTGAGCATGACCAACGAACTCTCCGGAGTAGGCGGCGTAAGCACCCTGCTCATCGGTGTTGCCCTCTGCTCTTCCGTTGCCATGGTTCTGCCCATCAGCACTCCTCCCAATGCCCTGGCTCATGCCACCGGCCTCATCGAGCAGAAGAGCATGATGAAGGTAGGTCTAATCCTCGGTTTCATCAGCATAGCCATCGGTTATGTCCTGCTCATCTTCCTGGGCAGCAACGGACTGATCTAAGACTGACGTCAAATCACAACATAAGCAAGGAGGCGAACCGCCGTGGTTCGCCTCTTTGTTTTGTATGTATCGCCTCCCGTCATCGCGTCAGTTTCCTAACGAGGGAAACGCAGTCCTCTTAGTAGGAGGACTACAGTCCTTATAGTATGAGGATTGCAGTCCTCATAGTAAGAGGACTGGTTCGCCAATGCGTCAACGCACCACTACTTCATCCAGGAACAACCATCCGCGGCGGGGTGTACGTTTGGCGGTAATGTGGAGATAGCGTGTCTTTGTCTGAGGTTCTAAGTCAAGTTTGTAGGGCTGGACAACAAAGGGCACATCGGCCAAAGTGGAATCCATCAACTGTATATAAGACACGGAGGTTCCGTCAGCATCGGCCTTGTCCATTGGGGCCACACTTACCTCGGCTGGGAGGAATATCTCAGGACCAAGGATTTGCAGGAAGGAAAGTTCCACGGATGACACCTCGCACTCCTGACCAAGATCCAGCACCAGGTCGATGTCGCGGATAAAGCCCTGCCAACGCTGGTCGTTATTGTTCCAGGTACCGCATACTCCATCGGTGAGGGTGGAATCGCCACCGGCTTGGTAGAAAGAGTTGTAGGGACTGTTGTATATCACCTTGGCGCCACGGGCCAGATGCTCAACGGGCTGGAGGGATTCGCGGCGCTGGCCATACTCATTGCACAGGTCAAAGGCATTGATGCCGGCCTGGCGCATGCTGTCGGCCACGCCAACTGCCCACTGGTGGAACTCCTCATAGGAACGTGTGCGTCCCAATCCACGCTCGGCAATGGCCAGGGCACGGGGCCATATCTGGTACTCGAGGTTCTCGGGAGTGGGCACATACTCGGTGAAGATACATGCCTGTATGCCCAAGAGACGTCCTGTGGAGGTTTCCTGTGCGGAAAGAGCACTGTCCAAAGGCACCTCGTAGATGTGCGAAAGTGGACGGTAGCCGCCCATCGCCTCGGGCTGTCCCGTGGGACGGTCCTGGTAACTGTCCAGATAGCACCAGTTGCTGGGGCACATGATTACGTCGTGTCCCAGACGGATAGCCTCGGTGGCCGTATCGGGGTTGCGCCACACCATTATTATCTGTGCACTGTCGGCAGGGTTGTCGGTCAGCCCCTCGTCCCAAACTATCATGCGGCGGCCAAGGTCCTCCACAATCTTCTGTATACGGCGCATTGCCTCGGATTGCAGACCCTTCTGAGTGGCTGACTCATCGCCACCCACGTGGATGTAGGGAGAAGGGAAAATGTCTGCCACCTCGGCAAGGACATCGGCCATGAACATATATGTGCTGTCCTTGCTCATGTCCATTTCGGCATGGTTATAGCCCACCCAAGGATAGGCGGCAACCACCTCCTCGCTATGGGCGGGGAACTCTATCTCGGGCACAATGGTGATGCCGCGCTCCTGGGCATAGGCAACCAGTTGGCGCATCTCCTCCTGAGTGTAGTAACCGCCAAAGCCGTTCTGCGCATCAGAGAAAGCAGGGGCAAACCACTCATTGCCCTTGGTGTCCTCGGTGGCACGGGGGCGCTGTGCCCACCATTCCTTCCAGGTCTGGTGTGTGCGCCATGCGCCAAGGTCGGTAAGACGGGGATACTTCTTTATCTCCAGGCGCCATCCTGCCGCATCGGTAAGATGCAGGTGCAGGACGTTGAGCCCATAGTTGCCCATCAGGTCTATCTGGCGCTTCAACACGTCCATGGGATAGAAATGGCGGCTCACATCAATCATCAGTCCACGCCACTCCATCTGAGCCGTTTCCTCCTGATTGGCCTTTGTGCATGAGAACAGGCACACGGCAAGCACAAGTATTGAAAGGATATGCTTCTTCATTGTCTGGTATTATTTTATAGGAAACCCCAGGACAACCTAGGATTTCCTAGGACATCCTAGGGGATTCCTATAGTTTTCTATTGTTTCCTGTCTCTTCTTATCTCAGCGCCGTGGCACACCGCCCTTGAAGGAACCGTGCACCTCGCATACACCTGCCTCCTCTACAATCTGCATGTAGTTCTCTGCACTCACTCCGGCACCTGCAAGGATGCAGAGCCTTCCGGCAGAGGCCTCAACGAGTGTCTTCAGCATGGGAATGCCCTTGACTGCCGAGGGTTCCTGACCCGATGTCAGCAGACGGTTGCAACCCATGGCAATGATTTCCTCCAAGGCTTGCATGGGATTGCGGCAAACGTCGAAAGCACGATGGAAGGTGATGCCAAGGTCGGCCTTGCCATGCTCCTTCTGCCACTCACGCGCCACGGCTATCCATCGGGTACACATAGGCACATCCAGATCGCCGTCCTTGGTCAAGGCACCGATGACAATGCCATCGGCACCCTCTTCCAAGGCCATGACTATCTCGTCTGCCATCTGTCCGGCCTCTGTCTCGTTGTAAACAAAGTCGCCCTCACGGGAACGGATGAGCACATGCACCACCACACCTGCAGCATGGCACATGGACACAGCCTGACGTATCTCCTCCCTCGTGGGAGTCAGCCCATCCAGTTCCAGGGCTGTACACAATTCTATGCGGTCTGCCCCACCTTCTATGGCACGCCTTACACTGGCAATGTCGGGACAACATACTTCTATCTTCATAGTATTTTTATTTTAACGGTGAGAGGTCGGACCCCCTCAATCCCCCTGCAGGGGAGGAGAAGGTGAGTGGATGAACGTTTAACGTTTAACGATGACAGGAAAGCAGGGACGCTGCTGCAGCGTCCGCTTAGTTCACGCATAGTTTATTGTTCTCGGACGCTACACGCAGCGTCCCTACTTTACTTACTCGCAGTTTTCCGTTTTCCGTTTTCACATTTCCAATTTTACTTCAGCACCAGCACATAGTCCACTACGTCCACCTGTGCAGGCAGGGTGATGGTAATGCACTCCTTGGTCTTGGTGAACTTCACCTTTGCGCCACCTATGAACTCAGTAACGGACTTAACCTTGCGCTTCAAGGGAAGATGCAGGATGCGCTGGCCGTTCTCGTCCATCTCTATCTCGTTAAGAGCGGTGATATGCAGGTACAACTTGCCGTCCTTCTGGGTGCTGACACCCCACTTCTGAGGTTTGATGTCGCCGGCATCGGTGCCGTAGATGGTCTCGCCATAGGCAGAGGTCCATTCGCCCAACTCCTTCAGACGCTCCAGAGCCACGGCAGGCAGTTCGCCATTGGGCTGGGGACCTATGTTCATGAGCAGGTTGGCACCCTTGCCCGAGGTGTTGATGAGCAGACGGATAATGTCGGCCGTGCTCTTGTATTCGTTGTCTATAACCTTGTAGCCCCACATGCCGTTCATGGTCTGGCAGGTTTCCAAAGGCAGACGGCTCACCTTGGCAGCATGCTTGGCAAAACCGCTGGTCATCTCGCCTGGCAGGTCGCGCTCGAAAATCTGGATGTCCTCGCCCTCAAAGGGTGCGCCATGGTGGTTGTTACCTACCAGACAGGCAGGCTGCAACTTGTGTATGAGTTCGTACTGAGCAGGCAGTTCCCAGTTAAAGGGTACGGTATCCTCTTCGTGGTCCCACCAACCGTCGAACCAGATAGAACCGACATCGCCATACTCGGTGAGCAGTTCGGTCAACTGGGCATTCATGAAGTCATAGTACTGCTTCCAGTTGGAATTGTCACGAGTCTTGCCGCACTTTGTGCCGGTACGTCCCATGGGATAATCGTCGCGCATCCAGTCGATGTGGCTGTAGTACAGATGCAGGCGTATGCCCTCCTCGCGACAGGCCTCGGCCAGTTCCTTCAGAACGTCCTTGCCGTAAGGTGTGGCCTCCACGATGTTGAACTTGCTCTGCTTGGTATGCCACATGGAGAAACCATCGTGATGACGGGTGGTGAAGCAGATGTACTTGGCACCTGCCGCCTTTATGGCACGCACCCACTCACGTGCATTGTACCTGTGGGGATAGAATGCATCCGCCACCTTGGCATACTCATAGCGGTCGGGCACTGCATTCTGCAAGTACCATTCGCCCTGGGCAAACATACTGTAGATACCCCAATGCAGGAAGATACCCAACTTCATGTCACGGAATTCCTCACGCGAGCGCAGATTGGCCTCGGTGGGAACATACTCTGTCTGTGCCTTGATGCCCGTGAAAGCGCACAAGGCCAGAAGGATTGAAAGGAATGTCTTTTTCATGTTAAATTAATATAGAAGCCCCTCCCCCATGCCCCTCCCAGTGAGGGAGGGAAGCATAATGCTTTGGGGATGAGGTTAGTATTTGTTTGTTATTTTGTAGGGACTCGGCATGCCGAGTCCGCTTCTACTCTGTTTTTCGGACACGGCATGCCGTGTCCCTACCATGCTCTCGGCTACTCGCAGGTTTCCGATTTAAGCCGACTGCGTCGTCTTGAATCTGCTTCCGCTCGGCAGAGTAAATAATTATTTTCTCTGCTCTCGCTTACTCGCAGGTTTCAGTTTTCCGTTTTCACCTTTCCGTTTTCCGCTCGTCTATCCCTGCACGCTCGTTGCAGAAGCGTCCTTGTCAGAATCCTGGAGGTTCAGCAGGTCATGTGTAGCCTTCTTCTCGCTCTGGCGTGGGGTGATATTCACTACAGAGGCCTCGCCTGCCTTTACCTGCACTATCTGATATGAAGCCAAGACGTCGCCACCCACCAGACGTGTACCGGTGACGAGCAGATATGCACCCTCGGGAAGTTCCAGACCATTGGCAAAGGGATTGCCCAGAGTCTGGTCCTCATCGTCGAAGTTCAGCGACTGGGGTCTGCCGTCCACCAGACGTGCCAGGCTGAAGTCGGTGAAGTACTTCACCTGCTCGGGAGCCTGCACGGTCAGTGTGCCGTTGGCAGAAGTGTTCTGTGCCTCGGGTGTACTGCCCTCAACGTATGCGGCTCCTGTTGCATCGAGCCATGCGTTCATGCCCAGTGCACGTGCACCAGCCACCTTGAAGACTTCCAGACTGCGTGAATCGGTTGTCTTGTGCATAGCCACGGAAACAGGGCTCATGAATATCTTAAGGGGGTTGCCCTCATCGTCCACGGTGATGTTCTCATCCACCCACTGCAACCATGTGTCGGGAGTAAGACCTGAAGGCAAGAGTTCTGCCAGTTCGTCCATATAAGGACGCAGGGGTTCGGTGGAAATGCGGGTAGCACTATCCAGGAGTGCCTCCATGGTGACATCGCGCAAATCCTTCTCGCTGAGTCCGTTCAGCAGATATGCCCTTGCAGCCTCCTTGTCGGAAGCCTGCTCTATGAACGACTCTATCACCTGCCAGTTGCTGCGTGCCTTGCGCAGGATTTCGTCCTCTCCCCAGTAGAATGTAGCCTTCTGGTAGGCAACACGTATGCTGTCCTCCTTCATCAGGCGGCGGCCGTTCTCGCTGACAGTATCAACGATGCTTCTGTCGGGTTCGGGCAACGAAGACACGGGAGCATAGAGGTCCAGTTCCTGGGCCGACACGCTGCTGGCGGTAAGGGAAGGTGTTATCTTCACCTCTTCTTGCTTGGCAGGAACATACACGGCATTGAAGGCATCGCCTGTGCTTACCCACACAACAAGGTCACCGAAACCGGTTGTAAAGGATGCCTTGCCCTGTGCATCGGTCTTCTGTGTGGCAATGGGATAGAACTCGGCATAGTTGTAGACACGGAAGTCCACGGTAGCATCTGCGATGGGTGCACCGTTGGCATCCACCACTTCCACCTTCAGGTTCTTGGTGGGGGCATAGGTGGGCAGGCAGTTAATCTCGGTGTAGCATTCGTCGCGACCCAGTACTTCTTCCTTGCCGTTGTAATCGGCACCGAACACGCGGGTGTGAACAAGCATGGCACGGGATGCGGCCCAGTTGAACCAGCCCTTGTCCAGAACTGCCTCGGGTTCGCAGGCTCCCATAAAGCGCCAGCGGCCGTTGCCCTTGTCGTCATCGGCTACCCACACTTCCACCCAAGCATGGTTACTGTCGGTATGTGACCATCTGGGGCAATACACCTGACGGGCAGGAATACCCACGGCACGCATGGCCGCTACGGTAAAGGTACTTTCCTCGCCACAACGTCCGATGGCATTGGCCATGGTGGTAAGGGGAGGTGACGTGCGTCCGTCGCTGGGCTGGTAACTTACCTTCTCGTGGCACCAGTGGTTAACCTCCAAGGCGGCCTCCTCCATGGTCATGTCCTTGATGCGTGGCGCCAGTTCCTCGTAGATAACGGTACGCGCCTCGTCCAACGACTCGTTGTTCACACGCACAGGTACCACAAAGTGTCTCCACTCCGTTTCCGGTACCAACTTGGCCCATGGCATCTCCACACGGGCCCGCTCGGACATAGCCACCTGGCGTTCCCAGTACTCACGGGGGTAATCCACACTGTCCGATGTGGGCATGTACTTGTACAGGAATGCCACATAATCAGGTTTCTCGCTCTGGCATGCGCCCAACAGGAGCAGGGCCATGCACAGGAATGTTGCTGACAAATAGTGTCTCATGGTTTTTATTATTTGGGTTTTTATTAAAGTCCTTAAAGTCTTTAAGGTCACTAAGGTCACTAAAGACCCAGTATCCTTAAGGTACTACCTTGCTATTCCCAGTCTCAGGAGTTCCTCCTGCTTCTTGGTTTCCAGGAACTCATAGATACCGCAAAGATGCTCGCGCACCTTGCCGCCGCCGAACTCGTAGACCTTGGTAACAAGGCCGTCCAGGAAGTCACGGTCGTGGCTCACCACTATCAGAGTGCCGTCGAAGTCCTGCAGGGCCTGTTTAAGCACGTCCTTGGTTTTTAGGTCCAAATGGTTCGTAGGCTCGTCGAGGATGAGCAGATTCACGGGTTCGAGCAGAAGTTTCAGTATGGCCAGTCTGGTGCGCTCTCCACCGGACAGCACCTTCACCTTCTTCGTGCTCTCCTCGCCTCCGAACATGAAGGCGCCAAGCAGGTCGCGTATCTTCAGTCGTATCTCGCCCTTGGCAATATCGTCGATGGTCTGGAATACTGTCAGTTCGCCGTCCAGCAGCGATGCCTGGTTCTGCGCGAAGTAGCCAATCTGCACGTTGTGACCGAGTTCCAGTTTGCCTTCGTGCTCCAACTGCTGCATGATGCACTTCACCAGCGTGGACTTGCCCTCGCCATTACGGCCCACGAAGGCAATCTTGTCACCACGCTCCACGGTGAGGTTCACTCCGCTGAATATCTGCTTCACCTTGCCCGTATCGGGATTCTCGAACGACTTGGCCACATCGGACATCATCACCGGATAACTGCCTGAGCGCGGACTGGGCGGGAACTTCAGACGCAATGCGCTGGTATCCTCCTCGTCCAACTCTATGAGTTCCAGTTTCTCCAGCATCTTCACACGGCTCTGCACCTGCAGGGTCTTGGAGTACGTACCTTTGAAGCGCTCTATGAAGTCCTTGGTCTCCTGAATCATCTTCTGCTGCTCCTCATACTGCTTCTGCTGCTGGGCACGGCGTTCCTTGCGCAGTTCCAGATAGTGCGAGTAGGTGGCCTTGTAGTCGTAGATGCGTCCCATGGTCACCTCAATGGTGCGTGTGGTGATATTGTCCACGAACTTGCGGTCGTGACTGATGACCACCACCGCCTTGCTGCTCTCGCGGATGAAGTCCTCGAGCCAACCGATACTCTCAATGTCCAGATGGTTCGTAGGCTCGTCAAGAAGCAGCACATCGGGGTTCTTCAGCAGTAGTTTGGCCAGTTCTATGCGCATGCGCCAACCTCCCGAGAACTCGCTTGTGGGACGGTTGAACTCTTCACGTTTGAAGCCGAGACCCAGCAATGTCTTCTCCACGTCCTCTTCAAAATGGGTCATGTCTATGGCATAGAACTTCTCTGAAAGTGCGCTCACCTTCTCTATCAGTGCCATGTATTCATCGCTCTCGTAGTCGGTACGCACGGTAAGTTCCTCGTTTATGCGGTTTATCTCCGCCTCCGTTTCGTGCAGATGGGCAAAGGCCTGGCAGGTTTCCTCGAACACGGTACGTCCGTCCTCCGTCATCAGATGCTGCGGCAGGTAGGCAATCACCGTGTCCTTGGGTGCGGATACTGTTCCTCTGGTGGCGCCACGGACGCCTGCCAGTATCTTCAGCAAGGTGCTCTTTCCCGCACCGTTCTTGCCCATCAGGGCTATGCGGTCCTTCTCGTTTATCTGGAAGGATATATCCTTGAACAATGTCGTGCCGCCGAATTCGACGGTCAGTCCATCTACTGTTATCATGTCGTTTCTATCTGTTTATGTGCACAAATTTACTCATAATTGGGGAAACGACCAAATATTTCCTTTATAATAGCATCGGGACCGGGAGCACATGCTGTGTCCCGGTCCCGTGTCTGTTCCTATATATTATATATAAGGTATAGGCAAATGCGTGCGCCCAAGGAATATGGGGTTATCGTACCACTTTCTTGCCGTTCACGATGTAAATGCCCTTGGCATTCATGTCATGGATACGGCGGCCGCTAAGGTCATAGGCGGCGTTCTTTCCGGCATTCTCCTGCTGGATGTAACCGCCGTCAATCTCCTCTATACCTGTCTGGGTATTGTCCACCACCATCATATCGTCTATGTACAGGCGGCAATCTGCGGACAGGGTTATCCTGGCATCACCTGTGCCACTAACCTCAGTCTTGAACTCGGTCCACTCCTGCGGAGTCAGCGTGACGGATGTTGCAGACAGGGATATGTCGGGATTGTCTGTTGACAGTTTCAGGGTCATCGTACCCTCTGCGGCATAGGGAGCCACACGAACTGTCATGGTATTGGAACCTGTGAATCGGATTGAAGGTGTAACTACATCCTCGGCGGCCAGATTGCCGAATCGGCCACAATGGCGTCCGCCCTTCATATAGGACGCGCTCCAGCCTTCGTTGTCGGGACGGAATGTGCCGACACCAACCTTGAACGTCAACCAACTGCCGTCGTTTGCACCCGTTCCGTTGCAATCGTCGAAAGTTTCAGAGAACAACACGGACTTGTCTGCAGAGCAGAGGTCGCCAAACACAAAGGACATGGTTCCGTCGTCATTTCTGCCGATGCGGTTCACACGGATGTTCATCATCTTGCTGCCATCGGTATTGGCATTGTGCAGCGTTGCTGCCGGCGTGCTGTAGTTGGACAGGACATTCAGGTTGTTGTATGGATACGGGTCGGTTGTCTCGTTCCTATCGCCCTCGGTATTGTCAGCATGGAATATGGTCAGGCGCTGATGATCGTTCACGCCCTCGAGGAACGTGTTCGGAGCATTGTAGTAGTCGAATATCTGCTTGTCATAGTCAACATGCAGGATCAGCATGCCCTCGGCAGGGATATTCTTGTCCCATCCGCTCTGTGCCCTGTGCTCTATCATATAATATTCATTGCGATAGGCCGGATTGTATATGATATAGGACTGACCGCCCTCGCTCAGGGGCTTCATGTCCCTTACCACGGCATCAAAGGTAAGTTCCACAGGCTCCAGCCATCCTGCCATCATCTTCTCCCAACTGGTATAGCCAGCCGGAGTATAGCCGTTGTTGTTATAACTGCCGCTGTTCATCAGGTCCCAGGTACCCATGCCATAGTTTGCAGACGTGTTGCCGCTGTTGCCCGAAGTATCGTACATGTCGGGCAAACCAAGGCAATGCGAGAACTCGTGGCAAAGGGTGCCGATGCCTGCGGTGTTGCCTTTCTGGTTAACCTCGTTGGAACAGGCATAGGTGTCGATAGTTATGCCGTCCTTAACCATAGGCTGGAAGTTGGTCTCCTTAACATACCTGAGGTTATGCTTGTGCGGCCATATCGTATTGCTGCCAGCACCGGTTGCCTGACCGCCACCTGCATAGATGAAGTAGACCTGCTCTACCTCATTGTCGCCGTTCCAGTCATAATCGGCCCAATTCACCTGGTCCGACACCATGTTGATGGCACTGACCAGCATGGAGCCAACATTTACGTCAATGTCGCCATTACTGCCATCCTGACCATAGAAAGCATAACTGTCGAGCATCTTCACCGGGCCTACGACATCGAAATTCAGTTCAAACTGTCCGTCGCTCTGGGCATAGAAATAGTCATGGACGCTGCCCTTCTGCCTGCCGTCGTCGAAAGCCTTCTCGTTAGCCTGTCTGTTGTAATATGCCTGAGCGTCAGTCATACTGAAGGCCTTGTCCTTGAACTCTACCAGTATTATCAAACCTTTTTTGTTGCCAACATATTCTACCTTGCTGCTACCAGCAGAAGATTTACGGGCCTGTGCCGCACGGTTGTCTCCATAAGCGATGGCACGCTTGGCATAAGCGATAGAATCTATTTCATGCGCACTCGCCATACGGAGCACGCCGTTACGTTCCAGATACCGCACCCCTTCTGCCGTTTGCCAGAAGTGTACATGTTCGTCACCCTTCAGTTCCACCCTCACTTCACGGCCATCGGCCAGTTTCTTTGTCTGCCAAAGACCCGGCATTGCGCGGTCGGCAAAGGCTGACAAGGCCAGACAAGTTATGAAGGCAACTGATGTTAATACTTTCTTCATATATATGTTCTTATTAAAGACTACTCTGATTGGCATGCGCCAAATTACCTTAGGGCCAAAAAGGGGCAAGCACAACTAATGGAATGCTTGCCCCTAATTTCTATTTAAAGTTTTCTGATTGACAGAAAGGTATTAACGGGTCATCTTGACACCGGCTTCACGGAACCAAACGTAGCCAGTAAATGCACCGCTCTGGAACAAGCCACCGGTGAATGTAGCATCACCGAAATCAATGGTCTTGCTGTCAGCAGATACGTTTGCGGCAAAATCTGTTGTTGTCAGATAGCCATCCACCAAGTTGTAGAGATAGATATCGCAAACACCAATTCCTGAGAAGTTGACACCCTCTGCAAACAGTTCACCAGCCTTGATATAAACCTCGGGCTTTCCTTCCTCGAAGTTGTAGCTGTAAGGCATTGTGAGCACTGTCCAGTCGTAACCCATCATACCGGTCACATACAGAACATTATTGTAGTCGGGATCACCCTCAGAAGCGGCATGAACAGTTACGTTCCACTTAGAACCACCTTCAGTAGTCATTGTCCACTTGCCGGCCATTGCCTCGTAGGGGCTGGGATCCTTCAGTGTTACTACGCATGATGCCTTCTCTGCATCGATAGTAGCACCCTTTGCACTTACGATGGTAACAACGAATGCACGGTTCTTCTCGTTAACCTTCTCGTCGTTAACTGCGATTACCTCCAGGTTACCCTTCTCTGAATCTGCAGCAACATTGATAACATTGCTGGTGACAAGATAGTTCTCGTCTGCAATGGCAGGAGCCAACTCATCATTCTCTTCAACGGGAGCTACCTCGAAAGTAACCTGCACAGCAGCATTGCGCTCGCCTGCAACCACGAAGGGAATATTGAACATGCCGGCAGCCTCACTAACAGTCATGGCCTCACTTGCCATGCTTACCACGGCCTCACCGCTTGTGTTCCACTCTTCGTTCTCAGAGCAGGAAGCGAAAGCAAGGACAGCACCGGCCAGCAAAAATATTTTTGATAGTTTCATAACTTTATTTCTTGTTTGTTAAGCAAATGTTAGATTAGTAACCGGGATTCTGCTGACCCTTCAACTGGGGGTTAGAGTCCATCTCTGTCTTGGGGATGGGCCAGGTGAAGCGGTAGTCGTCCTTGTCGTACTTCATGGCACGGCCGGCAGCAACCACTACAGCGTCCAGAGCAGGATTCTCAGAATGGTCTGCATAGCGCTGGAAGCCAATGTTCCAACGGCGCAGGTCGCTCATACGGAAGCCTTCACCGATAAACTCGCGCTCGCGCTCGCCCTGAACGGCGGTCAGCAACTGGTCGGCAGTGAAGTTACCTGCGGTGTGACCGCTGATACGGTTAGCCAGGAACTCGTTCATGTAGGCGTTAGCCTCGGCCAAAGTTGCAGAGTTGTGTGCACCTGCCTCGGCAGCAATCAGGTACTGCTCTGAGAGACGGAACAACTTGGGCATGTTCACATAGTTGTTCTCCTCGGTGGTACGCAGGGCGGGGTTGCCGGGGTACTTGAGGAATACATAAGATGCATAGAGGGTACCCTCGATGTCCAGGCTCCAAACCTTGAAGTAAGAATCGAAACGAACGTCGCCATCGGGGAAGTTTGCCAGAGTGTAGAATGTGGGGATGTAGTCGGCAGAGGTCTCGTTGGTGCTTGCGGTATAAGCGGCACCGGTAGAAGACAGACCCTCCTGCTTGCTCATGAAGCTACGCATGATGATCTCGTTGCTCTCGTCGTTAACCCACATTGAGGGATACTCCTCGATGGTAGCCAGAGTGTAAACACCAGACTCGATAACCTCCTTTGCCTTGGCAAAAGCGGTCTCGTAATCGCCCTTGACCAGAGCCACACGAGCCTGCATGGCGGCTACGGCGTGAGAAGAGAGGTAGATAGCATTGGGAGCAACATTTGAAGCGTCAACGGCCTCATACTCCTTCAGACCAGTGTAAGCAGCCTCCAGATCGCTCTCAATCAGAGCGTATGTAGCATCCAGAGAACTACGGCTGGGATATGCGTCAACATCACCGGTGGGGTTGTACTTTGTAACCAGCATGGCACCGGTACCTTCCTTGGTAGCGTCTACCTCTGCATAAGGCTCAGAGAAGTGGTCTGCCAGGAAGAAGTAGCTGTAGGCACGCAGGAAGTGACCCTCGGCCTTGTAGCGGTTGATCAGGGCCAGGTTAGCCTCGTCATATGCACCGGACTTGGCCATTTCGCCAGCCTTTTCAATCAGATAGTTGGCAGTAGCAATACGGCTATAGCAACCAGCAAACATGCTCTCGATGTCACCATCTGCAGATGTCAGCAGACCGTTAGAGAATGTACCTACACGGTTACCGTTGCTGATAAGACCGTGGAACTGGTCCATCTGGATGTCCTGATATGTAATCCAGCCGCCAGTGTTCATGCCACGCAGGGCAGAGTAAACGCCTGCACGGAAACGACCGAGGTCGTTCACGTTCTGGACTGCTGTGGTCTCGTCGATAGAGCCGAAAGGCTTCTTGTCCATTTCACAGGATGAGAGAAGGCCAAGACCCAGCACCAGCATCAATGAAATATATATTTTCTTCATATTGTTTTATGCTTCTTTTTTCCTTAAATGATTTGATTTACCATTAGAATGTCAACTCCATACCGAACACGAACTGACGGGTGTTGGGGTAGTTGAACTTAACGAGGTTGATGTCGGGCTCGGGATCGTAACCAGAGAACTTGGTAGCAGTGAAGAGGTTACGTCCTACGAAGAATACCTTGGCATTCTGGATACCCTTGGTAGCCTTCATCCACTTCTCGGGGAAGCTGTACTGAACAATCAGGTTCTTCATGCGCAGGAATGAAGCATCCTCCAACAGGTGGGTATCAAACTGTACCTGCTCACCGTACTTGGGAATGTCGGTGATGTCGCCGGGCTTGGTCCAGATGTTCAACATATCAACACTCTGGTTGAAAGAAGTACCCTGGTTGGCGTTCTTCAGGAAGTAGTTGTCGTTGTTGATCATGTACTTGCCTGCCTGCCATGCGAAGTCAGCAGTAATAGAAAGACCCTTCCAAGAGAAGCTGGTACCGAAACCACCGCTCCAGGGAGCATAACGCTGCTTGCCGGTGAACTTGGAGTCGCGCTCCTCGTTGTAAACCTTTGTCAGGTTGCCGTCCTTGTCGTACCACATGGGCTTACCGTCGCGGGGGTCAACACCTGCATACTCTACATAGTAGAACTCGCCATAGGGCTTGCCCACCTCGAGCTTCAGACCGGTGTTGGCGATGATGTACTCGTCGCGGCCGGCGAACAACTCAGTAATCTCGTTCTTGTTGTAGTTAACATTTGCCTTGAAGGTCCAGTCGAAGTCGTTGCCCTTCAGGATCTTAACGTTCACGTCGGCATCAAAGCCCTTGTTGACCATGGCACCGATGTTGCCCATACCGCCACCGAAACCGGTTGTGTAAGAGAAGGGAATAGACATGAGCATGTCAGTGGTCTTTCTGCGGTAAGCATCAACATTCAGGACAACGCGGTCCAGGAAGCCGAATGAAACGCCGGCGTTGAATGAACCAACCTTCTCCCATGTCAGAGTGCTGTTGCTGGGGTTAGAGATACCCATTGAAGACTGGCCGTTGTACATTGAACCAGTACCGAACAGACCATAGTAGTCGTAAGAACCGGCACCTGTAGAGTTACCTACCAGACCGTATGTAGCGCGAGCCTGCAGAACATCCAGCCAGTCAACGTCCTTCAGGAAGTTCTCCTTCTTCAGATCCCACATACCACCTACAGAGTAGAAGTGACCCCAGCGGTGACCGGGAGCGAACTTAGAGCTGCCGTCGGCACGGTAAGATGCATCCAGGAAGTACTTGCCGTCGAAGTCGTAGGCAAAGGTAGCGAAGAATGAGTTGAAGCTTTCCTCTGCACGAGAGTCAGAGAGATTGCCGATAGCAATAGAAGTACCGTCGGTAAGACGGAGCTGGCGGGGATCGGTCTGACCTTCAGTGAATACACCGAATGAACGGCTTCTTGAGAAGATAGACTCCTGACCGAGCAGGGCAGAGAAGTTGTGACCCTTGACCTTCTTGCGGTACTCAATGGTGTGAGTGAAGGTGTAAGAGGCATAGCGCTGGAAGCTGTTAGAAACATAGCCCTCGCTTGCAGGTACAGATGTACCCATGGGAGTGGTGAATGCCTCGTAGGGGATGTAGCGGTTGTCGGTTGTATAGTCATAACCGTCCATAGCCTGCTGGGCGCGGATGGTCAGGCCCTCGATGGGGTTCAACTGCTCGAATGCGTTCAGCATCAGAGTCAGGTTGTTCTTCTTGTAGCTGCGGTTCTCGTTAACGAAGCTGGGATGCTGCAAACCGCTATACTTCAGTACGTCTGCACGGTTGCCCCAAACGATGTTGCCCTTGTCGTCGAAAGAATAGTATTTGGGAGCATCGTAAGGCAGAGCCAGACGAGAGAAGATCATGGGGTTAGAGGTGTAGAGGTCGCTTGCCTCAGCCTCGTTGTTCTGCTGGTAAGAGTTGGTACCGAGGTTAGCCTGTACACCGGCCTTGAACCAACGGTTCAGACGAGCCTCCACGTTGGCACGCAGAGCCTCACGGTGCATCTTGGACTGCTCGATCAGACCCTCCTGGCTGTGGTGGTTGAAAGACAGGTAGTAGTTGATGTTCTCGCTACCGCCGGTCAGGGCAGCGTCTACGGTGTAGGTGGGAGCATTGTTGCTCAGAACCTCATCGCGCCAGTTGGTGCTGATGCCGTAGTTGTTTACCAGATCCTTGACGCTCTGGCTAACGGGCTGGCCGATCATGTCGCGGAACTGGATGTACTGCTGAGAGTTCATCATCTGCAGACCGTCGGATACGGGAGTAGAGAAACCGTACTGACCCTTTACAACCAGATTGGCCTTCTCGTTCAACTTACCCTTCTTGCTGGTGATGACGATAACGCCGTTAGCAGCACGAGAACCGTAGATGGCGGTAGAGGCAGCATCCTTAAGAACGGTGATGTTCTGGATGTCGCTGGGGTTCAATGTGTTGAACATTGTAGAAGAAATGGGAGCACCGTCCAGAATGAACAGAGGTGTGCTGCTGGAGTTGATAGAGTTGATACCACGCAGACGGATAGAGGCGCTCTTTGAGGGGTCACCGCTTGAAGTCAGTACGCTCAGACCAGAAACCTGACCAGCAAGAGCGTCGGTGAAGTTGGGAGTAACAGCCTTCTCCATCTTCTTGTTGTCAACGGTAACAACAGAACCTACCAGAGAACCGAGCTTCTTGGCGCTACCGTAACCGGTAACAACGAGCTCGTCCATCATCTCCTCGGCGGTCTGCATCTTCACGAGCATGCCGTTCTTGGCGGGACGTTCCATGGTCTCCATGGCAATGTAAGAGAACACCAGGGTCTTGCCTGCCTGTGTGTTGATCTTGAACTTACCGTTCATGTCGGTCACAGCTGCAGTCTTTTCACCCTTTACCTTTACAGAGGCGCCGATGAGGGGCTCGCCATCAGCGGCAGACACTACTGTACCAGTGATTACTGTCTGCGCCCAAGCGGCAATGGTTGCCACCATGCACAGAAGCATCAATGAGAGTCTTTTTTTCATAATGTCTTGTACTGAAATAGGTTGACTCCCAGATAGCCTTAAATGTTAAATTATCCAATTCATTTAAGAATTATGGGAAAACAAAAATTCAGCCGCTCATTGAAGCGCAGTATTTGCATCGAGTACATGCAAAGTGGCAAATCACGTAAGGAAATAGCCATGAAATATAACCTTCCAAGCGTGGTGACACTGTCAGGATGGATACATTCCTGTTTGAGTCCTTTGGAAATTCACGAAAAATGTGCATCTTTGCCACCAGTAACGGTTCAAATGGACAGTGCCATGGCAAAGAAGAATGAAGAAATGCCGATGGATGTGGCATCCATGTCGGCTCTCATCGAGGCCCAGCGGAAGCAGATAGCCAAGCTGGAGAAGGAGCTGAAGTACAGTATGGACAAGACCCTGGCTCTGAACACGCTCATCGACGTGATCGAGGAGCAAGGCATCAAGGTGCGAAAAAAAGCTGGGGTCAAGCAGTAGAGCGCCTGAACGGCGATACGGGATATTCCATAACGTATTGCTGTGAGCTGCTTGGCCGGAGCAAACAGGCCTATTACAAGAAGCAGAAGCATGATGACGAATACCTCCTGCGCGTGATGCACATCGTGGATGCCGTGAGGCAAATCCGCCAGATGGATCCAGGCATCGGCTACTACAAGCTCTGGCTGATGTCCAAGCGCATGTTCCTTTGCGACTGGGTGCCTGGCCGCGACGCATTCCTCCAGCTGCTGCGCGACTTCCAGCTGACGCAAAGGCGTCCCAAGCCTCGCCACACGACGAACTCGAACCACCGCTACCACAGGTACAAGAACCTCATCCGAGGCTTCGTGCCGACACGGCCGAACCAGCTTTGGGTGAGCGACATCACGTACATCGACTTGGTGGGAGACTGCTGCTACCTGCACCTGGTGACAGATGCCTACTCGCACAAGATCGTGGGCTGGTGCCTCTCTGATACACTGGAAGCGGAATATACGCTTGAAGCCCTCAGGATGGCCATTTCACAGGCTACGGCCGATGAACTCAGGGGGCTTGTCCATCACTCTGACAGAGGCGTGCAGTACTGCTGTAACGCCTATACGGACGAACTGAAGAGATACGGCATCAGAATCAGCATGACGGAGGACTACAAGCCTACCGACAACGCCATAGCCGAGCGTGTGAACGGCATACTCAAGACTGAGGTCATCTACCGCGAGAAGCGCTTCAAGACGTACCAGGATGCACTGGAGCGCATATCCAGCTTTATCGCCTTCTACAACGAAACCCGCCCGCACTCCAGCATCGGCATGAAGACACCTTCTGAGGCCCACAAGGAGCAGGGGCCACAACGCATCATGTGGAAGCCTGCAGGGGCACTCTCGGGGGCTGTCTGCCCCCTGCCGCTTGGCACCCCCTGAGTGTTTTTCATGGCATGGTTCACCCTGTAGCAGTCAACCTTTTCAGTACGAAGTAAACAAAAACAGATGAAAAGTAAACTATTTCCGTCGGAAGTCTACTTTCTTAGGAAAAGAGTCAACCTCTCCAGTGAAAGCAGTCAACTATACTCAGACGAAAGAGTCAACCAAATCCGTATGGGTAAGCAAGTGTTAAAAAATAAGGCCTAAAAAGAGTCAACCTTTTTCAGGAAAAGACACTTTGAATTAACTTTCCTTGCCTTCTCCGTTCCAAAACTATATTTTCTACGTTCCAAAACTATATTAATAACTATAATATTATAATATAATACTATATATAATTATTATAATAATATATTAATTATTAAGTATATATATATATAATATAATAGTAATAAAACTATATAATATCATATAACAAGAAACAGCAACGAATGCAAAACAAATAAACTGAAACTGAGCTATCTGAGCTATCCCTGGCGTGATGCCCTCCGTAAGTGATATAGCAACAAAACAAACTGATTAACTGATTATCTGATTATCTGATTACCATCACATACCCAAAGAACCTACACCATAGCAATCAATTAATCAGTTAATCAGTTAAAAAAACAACGGCAACCCCATCTGTGCAAATATGTCAAATCCGTTTCATCTGTGTCCCATCAATGATTTTGCACTTAAATGTTGCGTAATTTGGAAACTTTATATATCTTTGCATTCGAAGAGAAACATTGTCAAATGAAGAGGAGGTTTAAGACATTATTCCTTGAAAATGCAATAGAGTTCCTTGAAGGTATATCGGAACAAGCAAGAGAAAAAGTACTCTACAACATACGTAAGGTAGAAGAGGGAGTTATAAGCAACGACCTTTTCAAAAAACTGGAAGGGACGGAAATCTGGGAATTCAGAACCCTTTACCAAGGCATCCAATACCGCTTGTTTGCATTTTGGGATACAAAAGAAGATACCTTGGTCGTTGCAACTCACGGAATCGTCAAGAAGGTATGGAAAGTCCCTACAAAGGAAATAGCAAAAGCGGAAGAGATAAGGAAGCAGTATTTCAATTCTAAATAGATACGGATATGGCAATGAAAACATACACCCTTGAAGAGCTTGAAGACAAATACATCGGCAAGAAAGGAACCGAGAAGAGAAACAAATACGAACAGGAACTGAGGGAAGAACTTCAGGCCTACCATATTGGAGAAGCTATCAAGCAAGCCAGATTAGCCAAGAATCTCACACAAAAGCAACTTGGCGAAAAAGTTGGTGTACAAAAGTCCCAAATTTCCAGATTGGAGAATGGCAAGAGCATAACCATCTCATCCTTGATGCGTCTATTTTCAGCAATGGGAATTCCACTTACTTTAGACATGGGAGGAATTGGCAAGGTTGTTCTTTGCCAATAAGCATATAGGCATTTGTATTTCAATCGAGTAGGAGGGAAACGTCGTTTTCTTCCTACTTTCGTTTTCCGACCTCTTGGTTGTAAACAGGCATAGTGCTCCACCTTTCCGAACAATAATAACGACAAACGAGATAAACGAACAACCTCATCTGTGCAAATCAGTTAAATCCGTTTCATCTGTGTCCCATCAATCCTTCAATAAATCGGCATTAGTCGTGAAAAAACATTAACCCTGAGTTCATATTTCTCGTTCGTTTTTCCTACCTTTGCAACTATGAATTCACTTACATTAGACAACGGTTTGCGTGTGGTTTATGCGCCCAGCCCTACGAATACGATGTACTTGGGCTTGGCTCTGGATGCCGGCACTCGGGACGAGAAGGACGGGGAGAGCGGCATGGCACACTTTGCCGAGCACCTGAGTTTCAAGGGGACTGACAGGCGTACATCGCGACAGATAATAACCTACATGGAGAGTGTGGGAGGTGACCTGAACGCTTTCACCGGCAAGGAGGAGACGGTGTACTACTGCACCTGCCAGAAGGAGCATTTCAGCCGTGCCATGGACCTGCTTTTCGATGTGGTGTTCCATAGCAAGTATCCGCAGGAGGAGATGGACAAGGAGGTGGAGGTTGTCATCGACGAGATAGAGAGTTACAACGACTCGCCATCGGAACTGATCTATGACGACTTCGAGGCCATGCTCTTCCAGGGACACCCCCTTGGCCGTAGCATCCTGGGCAATGCAGAACGCCTTCGTGCCTACAAAACGGAGGATGTGCAGAGTTACGCCCGCAGACTCTACGTCCCCTCCAATGCCGTTCTTTTTGTCTATGGCAATGTCTCCGAAAAGGAGATACTTCGCCGCATCCCTGACGATGTATTGTCAGAGGCTGGACAACGTATTGTCACGGACGAGACAATACTACGACCATACGCACCCCAAAGCAAGGTGATTGAAAAGGATACACACCAGGCACACATCATGATGGGGGCACGTGCCTTCGGCGGCACGCATCCGAAGCACCTGGCCCTGTTCCTTGCCAACAACATCCTGGGAGGACCGGGATTGAGCAGCCGCCTGAATCTGGCACTTAGGGAGAAGCGCGGCCTTGTCTACACCGTGGAAAGCACACTGACCACATATACCGACACGGGCGTGTGGGCAATATATTTCGGTTGCGACCACCACGATGCCGAGAAGTGCAAGAGGATAGTGAAGAGGGAGTTGCAACGCCTGTGCGACGCTCCCCTGTCGGAGAAGGCGCTGAATGCCGCCAAGAGGCAGATAATAGGCCAGATAGCCCTGTCGTACGACAATTTCGAGAGCGTTGCCATCGGTATGGGCAAGCGCATGCTGCACTACGGACGCACGCAAACGAAGGAGCAGTTCATTGACCGCATCCAGGCGCTTACCGCCGAACAGGTATGGGATGCCGCCAGGGAGATATTCAACCCCGAGAACCTCACCATTCTGGAGTACAGGTAAAGCGCAGACGCTCGCCCGTGGCGGGGTGTGTGAACGAGAGTTCCCCGGCATGGAGCATGAGGCGCTTGGCACTCTGCTTGCCATAGAGCCGGTCGCCCTGTATGGGGTTGCCCAATCCCTCTGCCATGTGCACACGCAACTGATGTGTACGCCCCGTGTGGGGAGTGAGCAGAAGGTGCGCATGCCCGTCCACATTTTCCATCACCCGGTATCTCGTCATGGCACTTTTGCCATGCTCCATATCCACCATTTGGCGCGGACGGTTGTCCACATCGGGACGCAAGGGCAGACGAATTTCACCCTCCTGACCAACGGGCATTTCCCTCTCGAGCATGGCTTCATAACGTTTCTCAACCTCGCGCCTTTCAAACTGGGCACGGAGTTCCGCCTGAACCTTGGCACTCTTGGCAAGAACAAGCAAACCGCTCGTATCCTGGTCAAGACGATGCACCGACAGGCATCCCGTTATGCTCTCCACCGAAGGCAGGAACTCCTTGCCAGGTACGGAGAGGAGGCCCGATGGTTTGTTGACCACCACCAAGGCATCGTCTTCGTAGACGGTGGACAGACGCGACACCAAATCCATATAGTTTCCCAAGCGAGGGTCGGCCTCCACGTCCATGCCACGGAGCATGTGGGCAAGTATCGGCCGGCAGCGTCCCGTGCAAGGGGGATAGAACTTGTCATCGGCCGAGTTCCATTCGGCAATGGCCAAGGGACGTATGCCACGGCGGAAAGCCTCCTGAAGGAGTTTCGGCGCACAACAATCCCCTGCCCCTCCAGGAGGCACGGCAGGAGCGAAGATGTCCAGCAGGTTGGCACTCTCGCCACGGATGTTCTTCACCGAATAACGGGCGAACAACCAGCGCTGAAGGGCACGGGAACGTTCCTTACGCTCGTGGCGAAGGTCACACACCTCGCGTGGCGATGCCTGCCCCGATTCCAAGTAACGGTTTATGGCGCTTATCTCTGCCTCCTCCCGAAGGAAATAACGGCCCTCGCCCTCCTGTATGTCAAAGACAGGAGGCACGAACCCCGGTTGGCACGTCTTGCCCCCGAGGGTTCCGGAGAAAGCGGCAAGGTAAGAGACGGACCCCTCCCCAACGGACCCTCCCCCCTGCCCCTCCACAAGGGAGGGGAGTATAATTTTCTGCTGATGTGGGCACAAGTCGGTTGTAACCACTCCCTCCCCTTGTGGGAGGGTTGGGGAGGGGTCCGTTACTCCCCTCCCTTGTGGAGGGTCTTGAGGTCCTTCGTTGGTGGGTCCATAAATCAACACCCCAAACATCTTGCCCTCCTCCACGTCCTTGCGCCAGGCAGGGACGGAGAGGTAGTATTCCCTGACCCTTTCCATGGCAGGGAGGCAACGCTCGTCCAGGGTGTAGATTTTCATAGGTAGTAAACAGCCTCGGGGCCCATGTTGAAGAGCAGGTCTACGATGCTCAGGTTCTCGATGAAACCGTGCCTCGGGGCAAACATCTGATAATAGGGGGTGCCGATGCGCCTGCCCTCGTCCGGCAAGGGATAAGGCTCCAGAAGCCTCATCACCGTATGGTGCAGGTCGTTGTTGAAATCGGCAAGGCGCTCCCAGCGGTGCTCGTGATAAAATGGATGGAAGTCCTCCTCGTAATAGTCGAAATACGGTGTCTGCCTGTAACTGGACACCAGGGCATTCCAGTGCTGGTGGCGCCAATTGCCATGCTCGGAAATGAGGATTTCGCCCACAGGCATACGGCCATGCGGATTGACCACCGGCACCGTCAGGGCAAGTGCTCCGTGAGGGGAATCGATACGGCAACGGTTCATGGAAGTCTGCTTGCGATAGGCCACGGATAAATCAAGTGTAGCACCTTCGCGAAGCAAGCGTCTGTAATAGTCAATAGAACCCAAATATGCCGTTGTCATGAGGCAAAAGTATAACTTTTTGCTCCCGTGGCAAAGGAAAAGTCGCCCTTTTTGAGCAAAGAAGAGGGCATTGGCAACAAAAACGGCACGCCGAGGCGGTATTTTAAGGGAAAAAGAGTATCTTTGTGGAGATAATGCGCTATAACACGTCATATATTCCATGTCTGAATTAACCATCAAAAGAGTCACCACCAGAAAGGAACTGAAGAGTTTCATCCGTTTCAACTACGACCTCTACAAGGACTGCCCCTATGCAGTCCCCGATTTTATGGAGGACACCCTGGACACCTTTGACCGCAAGAAGAATGCCGCCTTCGAGTTTTGCGAAGCAGAGTACTTCATGGCATATAGGGATGGCAAGATGGTGGGCAAGGTTGCCGCTATCATCAACAACCGCGCCAACGAAACATGGAACACCCGCATAGTGCGTTTTGGCTGGATAGACTTCGTGGACGACATGGAGGTGAGCCGTGCCCTTGTAAAAGCCGTGGAGGACTGGGGCAAGGAGCGAGGGATGACGGAGATTGTCGGCCCCTTGGGCTTTACCGACCTCGACCCGGAAGGAATGCTCTTTGAAGGCTTTGAGAAACTGGGCTCCATGTACACCATATACAACTACCCCTACTACAACGACCATATGAAGGCCCTGGGGTTTGAGGAAGATGCCGTGTGGGTGGACCGCACCATCAACGTGCCCTACGACGGAGGCGAGCATGCTGCCAACCAGCAGAAGTTCTTCCGCGTGGCCAAACTGGTGCAGGACAGATACGGGTTCAAGATACACAAGTTCAAGTCCAAGAAGGAGTTGCGCGACAGCGGTTACATCATAAAGGTCTTTGAGATAATAAACACGTCCTACAGGGATCTGTACGGTTACAGCAATATGACGCGCCGACAGATGGAGCAATACGCTGAAATGTACCTGCCGTTCCTGAACATAGACCTAATTTCCATCATCGACGACAAGGAGGGAAAGCCCATTGCCATAGGCGTGTGCATGCCCAACCTGTCCAAAGCCATACAGAAGGCAAAGTCCAAACTGCTTCCCTTCGGATGGTGGCACATGCTGAAAGGCCTGTACTGGAAGCGTAGCAAGACCATAGACCTGCTGCTTATCGGTGCCCTGCCCGAATACCAGGATACGGGGTGCATAAGCCTGCTCTTTGCTGACCTCATCCCCACCGCACAGAAAATGGGTTTCAGAATAGCGGAATGCTGTCCCCAACTGGAGACAAACAACAAGGCGCTGAGTGTCTGGCGTTCCCTGGATACCGAAGTGACCAAGAGAAGGCACACCTGGAAGAAGTCCATCTAAACACATCTGCATACCAAGACCATGGAAGACATCAAGGAAAGCACGCAGACAGAAAACATAATATACGACGAGGAAAACATCCGGCACTTGTCGGACATGGAGCACGTCCGTACCCGTCCCGGTATGTATATAGGCCGTTTGGGGGACGGACAGCAGCCCGAGGACGGCATATATGTCCTGCTGAAGGAGGTAATAGACAACAGTATCGACGAGTTCAAGATGAACGCCGGCAAGCGCATAGAGGTAGACATACAGGACAACCTGCGTGCCAGCATCCGCGACTATGGCCGTGGCATACCACAGGGCAAACTGGTGGAGGCCGTATCCATGCTCAACACGGGCGGCAAGTACGACTCCAAGGCCTTCAAGAAAAGTGTGGGCCTGAACGGTGTGGGTCTGAAGGCGGTAAACGCGCTGAGCAGCCGTTTCGAGGCACATTCCTACCGCGAGGGACAGGTCAGGAAGACCGTCTTCGAGAAGGGCATCCTGGTGAGCGACACCACCGAGGCCAGCCAGGACGAGAACGGCACCTACATCTACTTTGAGCCCGACCCCACCCTGTTCAAGCACTACAAGTTCCGCGACGAGTTCATAGAGATAATGCTGCGCAACTACACCTACCTGAACACGGGTCTCACCATCATGTTCAACGGCAGGCGCATCCACTCGCGCGACGGTCTTTCCGACCTGCTCAACGACCGCATGGACTACGAGGCGCTCTACCCCATCTGCCACCTGCGCGGCGAAGACATAGAGATAGCCTTCACGCACACCAAGCAGAACGGCGAGGAATACTACTCCTTCGTGAACGGCCAGCACACCACCCTGGGCGGCACGCACCAGGCTGCCTTCAAGAAGTACATTGCCGAGGTGATAAAGGACTATTCGGGCAAGAGTTACGAATACGGCGACATACGAAACGGACTTGTTGCCGCCATAAGCATAAACATACAGGAACCCATGTTCGAGAGCCAGACAAAGGTGAAACTGGGTTCGCAGACAACCGCCCCCGAGGGCGGCATAAGCATAGACAAGTTCATCGGCGACTTCGTGAAGGAGCAGGTGGACAACTTCCTGCACAAGAACACGGACATTGCCGACATCATCCTGGCCAAGGTGCAGGAGAGCGAGAAGATACGCAAGGAAATGGCCGGCGTGGCCAAGAAGGCCCGCGAGATGAGCAAGAAGGCCAACCTGCACAACCGCAAACTGCGCGACTGCCGTGTGCACCTGTCCGACACACGCGGCACGCAACAGGAGGAGTCCTGCATCTTCATCACCGAGGGCGACTCGGCAAGCGGAAGCATCACCAAGAGCCGCGACGTGAACACCCAGGCGGTGTTCTCCCTGCGAGGCAAACCGCTGAACTGCTTCGGCATGACGAAGAAGGTGTGCTACGAGAACGAGGAGTTCAACCTCCTGCAGGCCGCCTTGAACATAGAGGACGGATTGGAGGGTCTGCGCTACAACAAGGTTATCGTTGCCACCGATGCCGATGTGGACGGCATGCACATACGCCTGCTCATGATAACCTTCTTCCTGCAGTTCTTCCCGGACCTCATCAAGAAGGGCCATGTCTTCATCCTGCAGACACCGCTCTTCCGCGTGCGCAACCGCAAGACAAAGGTCAGCAAGAAGAAGATAGAGGCCATAGAGAAGGAACTGAAGGCCTACGACGAGGGCACGGACGTGGAACAGGACCCCGAACTGAGCGGCAAGGGCGCCTCGTCGCACAAGCGCCATATCTCCTTCGGCAACGACTTCATCACACAATATTGCTACACCGAGGACGAGCGCCTGCAGGCCATTGCCGACCTGGGTCCCGACCCCGAGATAACGCGATTCAAAGGTCTGGGCGAGATAAGCCCGGACGAGTTCAAGAACTTCATCGGTGCCGACATACGCCTGGAGAAGGTCACGCTGAGCAAGGGCGACCAGGTGGCGGAACTTCTGGAATACTACATGGGCAAGAACACCATGGAGCGCCAGAACTTCATCATCGACAACCTTGTAATAGAAGAAGACATAGCCGAGGAGTATGAATAAGAAGGTCATCTTTCCCGGGTCGTTCGACCCTTTTACCATAGGGCATGCCAATCTCGTGGAGAGGGCCGTCAGGCTCTTTGACGAGGTCATCATCGCCGTGGGCTACAACGAGCAGAAGAAAGGATGGCTGCCCGTGGAGGAAAGGGTCCGTGCCCTGCGCGAATACTACTCTGCCATGCCACAGGTGCGGGTGGAGAGTTACACGGGCCTGACCGTGGACTTCGCCCAATCGCAGGGAGCCAGGTTCATCCTGCGCGGCGTGCGCTCGGTAAAGGACTATGAATACGAACTGGGCATTGCCGACATAAACGCCAGGCTGGCCGACGTGGAAACGGTGGTACTGCTGGCCGACCCCACCATCTCGGGCATATCCAGCAGCGTGGTGCGCGAACTGCACCACTTCGGGCGCGACATCACCCCATGGCTGCCACAAGGACTTGATTACAGAATAGACAGACAGAAATGAAAAAGATACTCCTACTCAGCATAGGCATACTCTCATGCCTCCTCTCCGCCAAGGCTCAGAAGAGCGTGGACGAGCAGATAAGGAAACTGATTATCTCCACCATTACTATCAACAACTACTACGTGGATTCCGTAGACACAGAGAAACTGGTGGAGGATGCCATCCGTGGCATGATCGAGAAACTGGACCCCCACTCCGCCTATAGCACGGCAGAGCAGACAAAGCGCCTGAACGAACCCCTGCAGGGCTCGTTCGACGGCATCGGCATTCAGTTCAACATACTGGACGACACACTGATGGTAATACAGACAGTCACCGGAGGTCCTTCGGAAAAGGCAGGCGTTATGGCAGGCGACCGCATAATCTCCGTGGGCGACACCGCCATTGCCGGTGTGAAGATGCCTCAAGAGGATATCATGAAGAGGCTTCGCGGTCCCCGTGGCACAAAGGCACACCTGGGTATCGTGCGCGAGGGTATCGACGAGACCATCTACATAGATGTCATCCGCGACAAGATTCCGCTGAATTCCGTGGATGCCGCCTTTATGGTGACACCGCACACTGGCCTGATACGCTTCAGCAACTTTGCCGCCACCACATACGATGAGGTTGTGGAGGCCATCAGGAAACTCAAGGCCCAGGGCATGAAGAACCTCATCCTCGACGTGACGCAGAACGGCGGCGGTTTCCTGCAGGCTGCGGCAGAGATAGCCAGCGAACTTCTTCCCAAGGACGACCTTATCGTCTACACCCAAGGACGTGCCATACAGCCACAATCCTTCCTTAGCCGTGGAGGCAGTGCCTTCCAGGACGGCAAGGTCATAGTACTGGTGGACGAATACTCTGCCTCGGCGGCGGAAATTCTGGCAGGTGCCATACAGGACCAAGACAGAGGACTGGTGGTGGGCCGGCGCACCTTCGGCAAGGGTCTGGTACAACGACCCGTGGACCTGCCCGACGGTAGCATGATACGCCTGACCATAGCCAAATACTATACCCCCAGCGGACGATGCATACAGAAACCCTACGAAAAGGGCAAGCAGCAGGAGTACCGCATGGACGTGATAAACCGTTTCAACCATGGCGAACTGACCAATGCCGACAGCATACACTTCCCGGATTCATTGAGATTCCAGACCCTGAAGAAGGGCCGCACCGTATATGGCGGCGGCGGCATCATGCCCGACTACTTCGTGCCCCTGGACACCACCAAGAACACCTCGCTGTACCGACAGATCGTTGCCAAGCGCATACTCGTGGATGCCAACCTGCGCTATCTGGCAAAGCATCGCAACGAACTGAAGCAGAAGTTCCCCACCTTCGAGGATTTCCGCCGCAAGTACGAAGTACCCAACGAGGTCATAGACAACATCCTGGCAGAAGCGAAGAAGGCCCTGAAGGAAAAGTATCCCAAAGACGAGGAGCAGAAGACCACGGAACTGCTCAAGCGCATGCTCCGCGCACTGGCAGCCCGCGACCTGTGGGACATGAACGAATACTTCGCCATCATCTACGAGGACGACGACATTGTGAACAAGGCCATCCAGTTGATGGAGGAATAGGAACCGTCATATACCTTTTTCCCGATGATTACCTACAACGCCATCAATGTGCCCCTGCCGGAGATAGAGCAGGACAGAGTTTCCGACTGGATTGGCCGGGTGGCCGCCTCCTATGGCAAACGCATCGACCAGGTGAACTACATCTTCGTGGACGACGAGGAAATCCTGCGCATCAACCGCCGGTTCATAGGGCACGACTACTACACCGACCACATAGGCTTCGACAACTGCCAAGGCAACTTCCTTGCCGGCGACACCTACATTTCCTTAGACACCGTGCGCACCAATGCCGAACTGTTCGGCACCCCCTACGAAGAAGAACTGCACCGTGTCATCATCCACAGCATCCTGCACCTCTGCGGCATAGACGACCAGACGGAGGAGCAGCGCCAGACAATGGAACACGCCGAAAATATGGCTTTAAAATCATTGTAATGGTAACAAGGGTTCGTCCTCATATGAGAACGAACCCTTGTTGACTCAGTATTTTTCTCGTATTACTCCGACGGTGTTTTTATGTAATTATCCTGACTTCTGCACACCTGCGATGAGTATCTGATGCCGTTTTCCACGAGGCATTCCCATTGGGTCTTAGTCATATCCTGCAGCGCATCCCCACGTATGGCATTGTTGTACATGGCACACAGGAAACCGGCATTGAAACTGTCGCCGGCACCTACTGTGCTGACTATTTCATCGGCTGGAATCTGCGGCACGGTGAAGTCATAGGTTTCCCTTGGAGTGCAGATGAAGATGTGCCCTGCTCCTGCCGTGCAGATGAATATGGGGCAGAAGGGTGATATGTGCTTGCTGTATATCTCCTCGGAATCGCGTGTGCCGAAGAGGATGTCAAAATCGTCGGCACTGCCTCTGACAATGGAACTCAGACGGCAGTTCTCCTGTATCACGGGCAACAGTTCCTGCTTCTGGTGGCTGTGCGAGCGACGGAAGTTGATGTCGTAATATATTACGGTACCGGCACGGTGGGCGGCATGCAGGATGTCCTTCACCTGTGGGCGCAGGCCAGGGCAGATGGAGTAGTACGAACCGAAGAGGAAATAGTCCCTGTCGGTAAACTCCGGCATGCTGTAATCTGTGGCGGCAAGAGGTTCCTCCTTGTAGAAAGTATAGTCGGCATCGCCGTTGCTGTCCAGATATGCCAGCGAAATGGCGGCACGCTCGTTGTCGCGAACTTGGAAGTACTCGGTGGATATGCCGTTGCGGTGCATGAAGTCCACTATCTGGTGGCCAACCTTGTTGTTGCCGGTATAGCCCATGAACTTGCAGGGCACTCCGCTTCTGCCCACCGATACCATACTGTTGAAGGTGCTGCCACCGGGCACACTGGCAAAGGGTACGTATTCGCCCTTGCCTGCCTCCTTTTCACGGAAGAGAATGTCCATTACGGTCTCTCCCAATCCTATTATTCTTGATTGCATATAAATTGAACGGAAGGGGAGGACCCCTCCCCTTCCGTTTTACATGACTCTTAGTCGGCTATGATGCTGAATTCGGAACCGCTGGCAAAGTCCTGGCCGTTCTGGCTGGACAGGGCGCGGAAGCGGAAGTAGCGAGCCTTCACGGGAGCCTTCAGCATAACCTTCTTCTCCTTCTGGTTGTTCTCGAAGGTACCCTTCATGATGGGTTCGCCCCAGTTCTTGCCGTCCAGGCTTACGAGGATTTCATAATCCTTGATATTGCCGTTGGGACCGTCCTGGCGGGGCAGGTAGATGAAGCCCTTGATGTTCTTCACGTCGCCTGCGTCGAAGTCAACCCAGTGAGGATACTTGGCCACGGTAACGCTGTACATGGTATGCCAGATGGTGTTGATGTCACCATCGGTCAGGTGAGAGGCATTGCCTTCGCCGGCCTCCTCGCTGCTGGTGAATACCACCTCGGTGTTGATCTTCTCTATCTTGGCATAGGTCATGGTAACCTGCAGTTCGGGGTTCTCCTTGTAGAAGGCAGTGATAGTGCCGCCGTCGCGGAAAGCGATAGGAGCGGTGTACTCCTTGGCCTTCTTCTCCTTGCCTACCTTATACATAATGGTAGCGCCCTCGATACCGCTCTCTATGGTAACGTCGCCGTTCTTCTGCTGCATCATGAGCAGAGGCTTCTGGCTGGCAGTGCTTACATCTACGCCACCCTTGGCACCTACGGGACGGATGATGAAGCCCATGCGTGTGGGAGCACCGAAGGCACGGTCGTGAGGCAGAGGACCGCCCTGGCCGCAGGAGTTACCACCCAGACCTGTTACCATGGCATCGATGGTGAGGTAGTTGATGTCGCTCTTGGGCAACTTGTGGGGATGTGTAGCCATGGTCATGTCCATAGCGCTGTGGTTCAGGGCAGAAACGGCATAAGGCTTCTCGTTCACGACAAGGATACCCTTGCCCTTGGCATTGCTGAGAGAGGTCCAGCGTGTCTCCTCGTGGTTGCCCATCTGCTGAGGCTTGGGCCAGTTGGTGAACTGTTCGGCCACGGTAGAAGAGAACTGCTCGATGAACTGGCCTGTCTTGCGGTCGTTGTAGTTGTCGACAGGACCGCGGCCATAGTATGCGAAGCGGTCGTACTGTGCGGGAACGCCCATCTCATAACCCAGTCGTGCCAATACTATGCCGGGGTTGTTGGATGTGATGGCAGCCTGCAGTTCGATAGAACCGTCGGGATAGATGGTCCAGATCTGGTTGGTGGTGAACTTGAAGTCGTCGGCACCGAAGGGACGGTCGGTATTCTCCTCCAGAGTGTGGATACCGCTGTCGTAGCGTCCGTTCTTGCTCTGCAGGCGTGCTGCGTTGGGAGCCTGGGAAATAACGGTGCAGGTAATCTTCACGTTACCGTTCTTCTCCTTTATCACCTGTGCGTTCTCGGCACGGTGCTTCAGGTTGTGCAAACCGTTGGCAAACCAGGGCTGGTAGCACCAGTTGTCGTTGCTCACGAAGGCACGGAATGCATTCAGACGGGGACCGTAACCGGGAACGATAACGCTCTCACCACCATAAACCAACTTATTGATAGTACCCTGCTTCATGTCGAACTGAACCTCGAAGCCCTCGCCCTTGATGGTCTGGAAAGCCTTGTCGGCATCGGCAGAAACCTCAAGTTTGCCGGCATTCTCTGCCACCTGGCTGATAGCAGGAGCGGCTACAGAAGGACTTGCCACGAGCAACTGCTCCTCGAACTGGGGATAGCCCTGCTTTGCCCAAGGCATGTCGTGGCCAAGGAGGAACTGTACCTTCACGAATACCTCGTCCTTGGGATTGAGAGAAGCGAAGTTGTAGGGGAGAGTGTAAACGGCCTTCTGGCGTGGCTGGAGTGCCATGCGTGGACCCTGTACGGGCTGGTTCTTCTGTACGCACTTGCCGTTAACCCAGAGTGACCATACTATTTCGTAATCGTTGAGGGGAGTGTAGTAGTTCTTGTTGAAGATCTCCACCTTGCCCTGCTTGGCATCGAGCATCTTCACGCCTACATACTGGTAAACCTTCTTCACCTCGTAATACTGGGGCTTGGGTTCGCGGTCGCCGAAGATGATACCGTTCATTACGAACTGGCCGTCGTTGGGGGTGTCGCCGAAGTTGCCACCGTATGCCAGATAGCGTGTACCGTCCTTCTCGTAGTTGTACATAGACTGGTCTACCCAGTCCCAGATGGCACCGCCGCAGAAGAAGTTGGTGCTCTCCATAGCATCCCAGTAGTCGATGAGGTTACCCACGGCATTACCCATTGAGTGTGCATACTCGGAGATATGGAAGGGGTACTTGATGTTGTACTTGCCGGTAACTGCACCGCGTGTCCAGCCGATAGAGGGATACTGGTTGGAACCCATGTCCACAATGTCGTTGTTGCGCTCGTACTGAACGGGACGTGTGGTGTCAAATGTCTTCAGGGCATCGTAGGCGGCAACGAAGTTCTTGCCGGGACCTGCCTCGTTACCCAAAGACCAGATAACGATACAAGCGTTGTTCACGTTGGCGTGAGCCATTTCCATCACACGTGCCACGTGAGCCTTCTTCCACTCCACGGGATGAGAGATAGAGGCTTCGCCGTAGTAGTACTCGTGGCTCTCGATGTTTGCCTCATCCTCCAGATAGATACCGTACTTGTCGCAGAGGAAGTACCAGTAGGGGTCGCAGGGATAGTGAGAGTTGCGCACGTGGTTGATGTTGGCGCGCTTCATAAGCATAACCTCTTCCTTCTGCATCTCGCGTGTGATGGCATGGCCAACGGCAGGATGGCTCTCGTGGCGATTTACACCCTTCAGTTTCACGGTCTTGCCGTTGATGTAGTAGTAGCGGCCAGCTAAACCGAACTCGTCGTCCTCGGCCTTTGTATCCTTGATCTCAACCTCGCGGAAACCAACGATGGTGGAAACAGTCTCCAGCACGCGGCCCTTCTTGTCCAGAAGTTCGCCCACCAGAGTATAGCGGTAGGGAGCCTCGGCTGTCCACTTGCGGGGTTCTATCATCTTCAGTTCGGCCTTTACGGTAGCCTTGCCGGTGAGTTTGTCCAGAGTGAAGGGAGCGCTGTATGCGATAACGTCAGTGGGCTTGTTGTTGTCATCGTACAACTCATGCTGGTACAGAGTGTAGCGCATCTTCAGGTCCTTGACGTTCTTCTTGGAGGTGTTCAGCAGGTCGGCGCTGATGTTCAGCACACCGTTCTGATAGTTCTCGTCCAGGTCGGGCTTAACCACGAGGTCACGCACGCGAACGGCGGGACGGCTCTGGATGGCCACGGTGCGGAAGATACCGGGCAGACGGAACATGTCCTGAGCCTCCAGGAAAGAACCGTCGCTTGAACGGTAAACTTCCACGGCCACGGTGTTCTCGCCTTCCTCGTTCAGGTAGGGAGTGATATTGAACTCGGCAGTGTTACGTGAGTTCTTGGAGAAGCCCACATACTTGCCGTTTATCCAAAGGTAGAAGAAAGAGTCCACACCATCGAATGAGATGAACACCTCGCGGCCCTTCCAGTCGGCAGGTACGGTGAATGTGCGCAGGTATGAACCCACCTCGTTGCGGTGCTTGTAGGTTGTCCAGTGTGTGGGAGGAGTGCGCATTACGCCACCCTTCCAGTCGCCCACGGCCACACGGTGCTGGAAGATGACGGGCTGGTTCACATAGATGGGAGTGCCATACTTCTGTGTGCCGTCCTTCTGGATACCTACGATGTTCCATGAAGAGGGAACGGGGATGTTGTCCCATGCAGAGGCATCAAAGCCAACCTCGTGGAAATTGGCAGGACGCTCGTCGGGATTGGGAGCCCAGTGGAACTTCCATGTGCCGTTCAGGGATTGCCAATACTTACTGTTCTCGGGCAGAACCTTACGAGCCTTCTCCACGTTCTCGAAAGAGAAGAACCAAGCATGGGGCTGCTCCTTGTTGAGGGCGAGTTCTTCAACGGATTCCCATTCCTTGCCTGTCGGCGCGGTTTCGTTACCGTACTTGAAGCCCTCCAGATTGTCGGCACATGCCATACCGGCGATACCGGCCAACATGGTGCACACTGTCAGAAACTTTTTCATCATATTAATTTGTTATTTAGGTTATATGCGTTTCGTTGCAAAGATAGCAATAATATTTTGAATTCCATAGTATTTCGCCAAGTCTTTAGCGCCTCTTCGGGCTTTCGTCGGCAAAAATGCGGTATTTCCTGCCTGAGTCTATTGCTTTTCCCCCGTCACGACCTCGTATCGGGCGGCAGAAACCTTCTTGCGTATGCGTTCCTTGCGCTTGCGTATGGTGGCATTGGTGGTGTGTCCGAGATGCGCGGCAAGGGTATTGGAATAACCGAGGTACATGCACAGGATACAGACAAGTTCCTGCTCGTTGAGGTCACTGCCCTCAAGCAGTATTCCGCACGCCTCGGCAAAACATTCCTGTAGCGTCCGCTCTATATTCCGCCTGCCCTCGGAATTTATGGCGGGCAGTTCCCTCTCGTTCACTTTCATAGCATTGATGTCGTGGCATACAGAGGTTTGCCCAAACAGTTCATTGCCCTTCGCCAAAGCAAGGCGCAGGCTTTCGGCATCAGTGGCAGGCGTACCGCTTGTTAATGCTTTGTCTGTAGTTTGTGCCTCCTCACGGGCAATGGTTGTGTTTCTGCGTCTGCGATACCGGACAAATGCGCACAATATACATATCAAGGCAAGCCCTGCCGCACCTGCTATCCAAATGTACACGGCATTGTACTTATCTTTGGATGAGGCGATAATGCCGGTTTCAATCTGGTTCTTCAGTTCCTCCATGCTCATCGGTTCGAATGCACGGCTGTCACGTATCTGCGTATGCAGGACCTTGTGCTTGTGTGCCGAGTCGGGTATCTCGCGGCTATCGTAAATATTCCATAGTATATGATGGCAGATGTACTCTATTCGGTCGTGCGGCGTATGCGGCGCCTCCAGAGCCTTGTAGGCATAGTGCATGGCAGAGTCGTGCGCTCCAAAATGCCACAAATCATCGGCCTTGTAGGCCATACACGTAGGATAACTCTCATGTTCCGGCCCTACTATTTCAAGGTACTGGTTTAGGTACTGCAGCGCCATTTCATAGTCGTGCCGTATGTAGGCGGAAATCCAGCGCAGGGTAAACAAGGCATCGGCACGCACCGTATCGTTGGCGTCTTCGCGCACGACAATATTGGCAAAATGCAGAGCCGCCTTGTCGTACAGGACCATACGCTCGTCGTTCTTCTCCAGGCTTGTCTTGTTGGCCTGCCACAGGTAGTCGTGAGCCATGCGCTGCTCCTGCTCGGGCGTACGCGCGTTCCTACAACATACAATGGACACGAGAAGCCCGAGGGACAATAAGAGATAGGTACAAGTTTTCATGGTGTCATGGTTGTTTGCATGCAAAGATAGGCAAAAAGGAGCAAATAACCTTTCCTCGGGGCGTGAAAAAGGTGTGACAAGATTGTGACAAGCGTGACAACAGCGCCTTTCATCTTTGTTGTCGCGTCAACACTGTTGTGTTGTTGTATCAACACTGCTGTGTTGTCGCATCAACACTGCTCTGTTGATAGTACAACAAAAATATACCACCGTGGAGGCAAAGGTCAGAACACTCGCCTCCCCTACTCCGTCCTCGGTAGCAGCAAAATGAACCGCCACTGGCGGTAATTTTTATCGCCGAGGGAGGCGGACATCACCGCCACCGCCATCCCACCTCCATTAATCGTAGGCATGATAACGGGCGTCGTCTACTTCATGATAATCCCTCAACCAGGCAACGGCATCATCTGAACCAAGGTCCGCAGCAAATTCCATGTACTTGGCAACCAGTTCAAGTTTTTCCGGATGCTGTTCCTCCATGGACTCGGCCAAACGCAGTGCGGCATCCTTGTCCGTGAGGCTGTCTGCCAGATCTCGTGAGTCAACGATATACCTGACAGGCCTTTCTGCCATATCGTCCCATTCATTGATGATGGTCGAGTATGACTCAAGTTCAAACATGGTCTCCCCTACAGTCACGGGGGCTTTAAAGAGACTGACATTTATATACTCGGCTGCCGTGGCAGAAGGAGGAGACAGGGTTATGCTCTCGTCCGACATAAACCTATATTCAAAATCCAGCCATGGCAATGGGTTGCCATCTATCTGTGTACGCAATGTGGATAGATTTACTTTATCCGTAAATTCATCTCTCATAATCATTGCAGTCCCACCTTCGTGGGTTGCCAGCAAAGCATCCCATCGGTCCTGCATATATGGAATGAAGGTGACGTCCACTTCGCAACACGCATAACTCAGACCTATAGAACCAGAACGCCATCTGTTGGGTTTGTCTATCGGATATCGTTTTGAACCATATTTGCTGACAACCTCTACATACCCTTCATCAGTGTGGGCCTTTACGTAGATTCGATCGACATATTCCTGGTATGAACGCGAGAAGAGGAGGTCCACACGGATGCCCTTCTCCGTTTTCTCAGGAGAAACATAATAATTGTCGCAGGAATAATTGCGGTCTGCCCTTGTATCTAAAGAAACGTGTAAAATCATATCACATAAATTTAAGTTGAAAGGATTATTGCACGCACATCGGAAAAATCTCCGGCCCTCAATGCCTCGGGAGCAATAATGAAGCACAATGCCCCACAATCCACGAAATTATAATTATAGCCTTCCCCCTCCATAGAGTCCATCATCAGAAGGAGTTCCCATCCGGCACACTCCTCCGGCCATGTCTCCCATTCAAGCCGGTCGGTCTTGCCGAACAATTGCAGTTCTGGAACGCCCTGGCCCTTCGGTTTCTCCTTGGTAAAGTACAAGGGGATAGGTTTGGCCTCGTCCTCTTCGCAGATGTAGGCACTGGTGCATTGTAGTTCGTCCAATCGTTCCTCCGGAACAAATATGACACGACACACCCTATTGTCGCTGGGATGAAGCGATATGTTCGGACAGTCCCAATCTCCCCGGTAATAAGCCACGTCGGCAAAGAAGAGCAACAGTCCGTCCTGCCCGGCAAATGGCCATTTCTCGCAGATGTGGGGTTCTGTATGTTTCCGTATTTCGCCTATGCGCAACTGGCAAATCAGGGTCAAGGCATAACGTTCGCCATCCTCCTCTATCGTGGGCACCATCACATCCTCGGGCAAATCAGCATAACCGAACCAGTGAGATTCCCCCAAAGCAGGCTCCCCCTTGCCAAGAAGTATATATATGGGTGGGTTCGCAGTCTCTTTCACGTGTTACTGTTAATTACGGTTCGCCGGGAACGCTTTCCCCGAAAAAATGGCTATAGAAAAGATGCCCAGCCTTGGAAAGAAAACGGTTCAAGGAAATATAGAAAAGGAGAAAGTGGGAAATGTATTATTCCCCACCTAAAACCTTCTCCATGAAGTATGGCAACTGTACTCGCCACCAGCACCAGTCGTGGTCCACGTCGAAGCCCCAGTAGTCCATGTTGGCGGGGATGCCGCGCTGGCACAGTACGGTGTCCAGTGCGCGTGTGCTTTCCAGCAGTTCGTCCTCCCACTTGCCCTGACCCACGCAGATGTAGATGTTGCGCTTCTTGTAGAGGTCCATCCAGGGATGGTCGGCAGGCATTTCGCGCAGGAAGTCGATGGGCGAGTTCATGAACGTGAGTTCGTCGCTGTACATGGGGAAGCCGTAGCCGGCAGTGTACAGGCCGCTCAGTGCTATGACGGAATCAAAGATGTCCGGACGGCGGAAGAAGAAGTTGCCGGCATGGAAAGCACCCATGGAACATCCCGTAACGATGAAGGTCTCTGTCTTGCGCTTGCGCACCTCGGGGATGAGTTCCTCGGTAACATAGTGATACCAGCGCTCGTGCTGCTCTATGCGCCAACGGTTGTCAGCAGAGCGGTTGCTCCACGTCTCGCCGTCTATGCCGTCCACGCAGATGGCACGTATCTCGCCCTTTTCTATCCAGGGTGCGAGGACGTCTATCATGCCGAAGTTCTCGAAGTCGAAGTAGCGGCCGTCCTGCGAGGGAAAGATGAGGACGGGGCGTCCCTTCTTGCCGTATGTCTTGTACTCCATCTCGCGCTGGAGATGATTGCTGAAATGTTTGTTGTATTGTCCTTCCATTATATAATATAAGGTTAGTGAAAAAGTTTAGGCAGGTCCGGAGTGAGGGGAACCTGCCTATGTGTTTTTGGTGTCGTTACTTTCTGTTGCAAACGTCGTAAAGGAACTCGTCGCGCTCCCATTCCGTGCGGAAGCGTGCAATGTAGGCATAGTCGCCCATGGCAGGTGCCAGAGCCTTGTCTATGTTCGGGGTCATCTTCATGGCGTATGCATACTTGTCCAGTATCTGTGCGTCGTTCAGGTGATACTCCACGCCTGAGCGTCGGCCGGCATAGACGCAGAAGTAGTCGTCGTTGGTGTCGGGCTGCTTGCGCTGGTCAAATGCCACCATGTCTGCCCAGATCTGATATACGTCCACGTTGTGTGCATAGTTGATCATGTCGGGGGTGTAGCCACCACCGGGACGCATGTTTACCTCCAGGGCCACGAAGTCGCCCTCGTTGCCGAGGCCGCGGTGGGCGCGTCCCAACTGGAAGAACTCCAGGTGCACGAAACGGCTCTTCACGCCGAATGCCTTGATGGTCTGGCGCCCCCAGAAACGCAGGTTCTCGTTGATGTGCTGCTGGACGTAGTAGGTGCTGTCGAGATTGTAGTTTACGATGTCCGAAATGGACGGGGGACATACGCACATGCTCTCGAACATGGGTTCGCCCTTGGAGTTGATGATGGCATCGTAGGTGCAGATGTTGCCGGTGACGAACTCCTCGATGACATATTCGTGGATGTGCGGAGTGTTGTTGAGGAACTCGCGCAATGCCCATTCGCTCTCAAGTTTGTGCGTACCGCCGGAACCCACGCCTACATCAGGCTTGGCAAAGAGGGGGTAGCCTGCTTCGTAGGCAAACTTCAGTATGTTGTCCAGGCTGTCGCTTGCCTTTATCTGGCGTGCGGTACGTATGCCGCCGGCAGCATAGTACTTCTTCATCTCGGACTTCTCCTTGATGCTGTCTATCTTGTCCGTCTTGATGCCGGTATTCACGTTGAAGTCGGTGCGCAGGCGTGCATCCTGCTCCAGCCAGTACTCGTTGTTGCTCTCTATCCAGTCTATGCGTCCGTACTTGGCGGCAAAGTGTGCCACGGCACGATACACCTGGTCATAGTCTTCCATGTTGTTGACACGGTAATACTCGGTAAGACTTTCCCTGAGACGGTTGTCCAGGTTGTCGTACGGAGCATCGCCAATACCAAATACAGTTACACCATTCCTCTTCAGTGCTGCACAGAAGTTCCAGTAGTTTTCCGGAAAGTTGGGGGAAATGAAAATGAAGTTCATAATAGGTATGTTATTTGGTGGATACTAAGGAAACTGCCCATGGACTCTGGCGTATGGCGACTAACGCCCACCGTTGTCATTCTTTTGTTGCTACGCCAACACTTCACTGTTGCTGCGTCAACACTGCAGTGTTGCCACGACAACACTGTTTTGTCGCTACGACAACAAAAGTTTGGCGTCATTGACATTTTCCTGCGTTTTCAGGTCTCAGCAGTGCAAAAATAATGTTTTTATTTGAAAAATCCAAATAAATGCAATATCTTTGCCCAATATATGTTCACTCTGTTTCTCACCAGCAGTCCTTGCGGACACGATGGAGCCATATTTGAAAAGAACGGTTTCCGCGAAGAACTTCTCCGTCAGTTGAACGGTGAAGTGCGTGGTCTGTACGTCACTTCATCGCCCGATGACTTTCATGGAAGCGAATGTGCCTCCGAAGGAATGTTCACGGCCCTTCAGAACTGTGGCATCAACATTGTCAGTTGGACCCTGTTGGACAGAAGGAACATAACACGTGCGCATCGTCTTGTGCGCGAATCGAACCTTGTCATTCTTGGAGGCGGCCACGTTCCCACCCAGCACAGGTTTTTCCTGGAGATGTTCCTGCGCGAAGCCCTGCTTGTTTACGAGGGCGTGCTGCTTACCATCAGTGCCGGCAGCATGAATTGTGCGGACGAGGTGTACTCCATTCCCGAACTGCCCGGCGAGGTGCGCGACCCCAACTACAAGCGCTTCTTCCGCGGCATGGGTCTGACGAGCATACAGATTCTGCCCCACTACTACGAGTGGAAGGACTTTGTGCTGGACGGCATGAAGATATACAACGAGGTGGCCGCCAAGGACAGCATGGGCAAGCGTTTCTACGTTTTCCCCGACGGCACCTACCTTTACAGCATGTTCGGCTACGAGGAAATCCGCGGCGAGGCCTTCCTGATGGAAAACGGCATCTTCCGCAAGATATGCGAAGACGGACAGAAGGTGCTGTTGCCCATTATCTAACATTTATTGGTCTCCTGTAAAAAATCACGCCCATTGGCAAAACCCTATCATTTGCCTCTGCAACCCGTCACCACCAAACAAAAGACAATCCGCAGACACTTGCCATTGGGAGTGCCTGCGGATTGTATATGTGTTTCAGTCGTTTCTTGGCAAATGCTTACCTAACCAGCACCACCTTGCCATTCTGGATGTAGACACCCTTCTGTGCCTTCTGCACACGACGGCCGGAGAGGTCGTAGACGGCAGATTTCACCTTTCCGTCTTCAGATTTCAGTTCATCAATAGATGTCTCTTCGCCAAAGTCAAACACAAATCCACGGCTCAACTGCTCGGTACCTGTATCCACCCCTTCATCATAAATACCAAGGTCACCCTTCTTGAGCATCATGTATGCCTTGTTGGCATTGTTCTGGAACTTGCCATCAGTAAGTTTGGCAAGGTACATACCCACTATGCCGTCAACTTTAGAGAGCACATAGTAGGAATAGGTTGGGTCGGTAGAGATTTGGGTAGTGGCAACGGTTCCGTAAAGGAGGTTGTCACCAATGGTAGCAGGTGTAGCATCGCTCTCAGCAAAGGTGTACGTACCCTCCTCTGCCTTGATGATAACACCGGTATTGGCAGGCAACACACCCTCTACCCTCTCCATCTTCAATCTATTGCCAACAACCTTTACTCC
>JAFTUK010000002.1 GCA_017466325.1 Bacteroidaceae bacterium
CCGATAAAATGTGTACTTTTGCCCATAGTTATTTGGATGAGTGTGGTAACCGCTAAATAACGAAAAAGGGCTGAATCCTACAAATGGAAACAGCCCTAATTTTTATTCTGGCAAAAAAGTTTTATCGGACACCAATAATATAATATAGTCACGAAAGGCGAAAAATTCAATATTTGGGGCAACTTTTTTTATCAGGCACAATTATCTTGCCCATAAAACGCAATATTTTGCTACAAACATACGACAACAACGTCTAACGGCAAAATACACAGAGTCATATCATAGCGATTTGGGCATCTTTTACCACTCACGGCAGGACTGGTTCATCAAACCTAACTTTTCTTGCAGGCAAAAAAATGTGTGTATGGGAAACGTCCCATGCTTATGCCAGTCCTCATAGTAGGAGGACTCGACTACTCTTATTAGGAGTACTGCAGTCCTCCTAATAGCAGGACAGCAATGCTCGTGGGAGTACCAGAGTCAAATTTATGATTCCGCATACTACCACAGTGCCCCGACCTGTTGCGGTCGGGGCACTGCATATAGTTTTACATTTTTGTCCACGCTCACCGGTAGGGACGCAGCGTGCTGCGTCCGCCTATATGGCTTTGGGGAGTATTCGGACGCTGCACGCAGCGTCCCTACTACCTCACACAATTTTCAGTTTTCCGTTTTCCGATTTCCGTTCGACTTATTCCCACTCGATAGTAGCGCAGGGCTTGGGAGACATGTCGTAGCAGACACGGTTCACGCCGGGAACCTCCTTCAGGATGCGGTCGGTAATCTTCAGCAGGATGGGCCATTCTATCTGCTCGATGCTTGCGGTCATGGCATCGATGGTGTTTACGGCACGGATGATAACGGGCCAGTCGTAGCTGCGGGCATTGTCCTTGACACCTACGCTCTTGAAGTCGGGCACAATGGTGAAGTACTGCCATACCTTCTTGTCCAGACCTGCCAGGGCAAACTCCTCGCGCAGGATGGCATCGCTCTCGCGCAGTGCCTCCAGACGGTCGCGGGTGATGGCGCCAAGGCAACGTACGCCCAAGCCGGGACCGGGGAACGGCTGACGGTAAACCATCTCGTAGGGCAGACCCAGTTCCACGCCACAGGCACGAACCTCGTCCTTGAAGAGCTGCTTCAGAGGTTCAACGAGTTCGAACTGCAGGTCCTCGGGCAGACCACCCACGTTGTGGTGGCTCTTCACGCACTTGGCGGTCTTTGTACCGCTCTCCACAATGTCGGGATAGATGGTACCCTGCCCCAGGAAGTCAATGCCACCGGCCAACTTGCGAGCCTCTTCCTCGAACACACGGATGAACTCACCACCGATGATCTTGCGCTTCTGCTCGGGATCGGCAACGCCTTCCAGCAGGTTCAGGAAACGGTCGGTAGCATCCACATATACCAGATTGGCAGACAACTGGTTGCGGAACACCTCCACCACGTTCTCTGACTCGCCCTTGCGCATCAGGCCGTGGTTTACGTGCACACATACCAGGTTATCGCCGATAGCCTTCAGAAGCAGAGCAGCCACAACAGAACTGTCCACACCGCCTGACAGGGCCAGCAGAACCTTCTTGTCACCCACCTGACGGCGTACCAGTTCCACCTGGTCGGCAACGAAGTTCTTCATGTTCCAGTTGGCCTCGGCCTTGCAGGTATCGAACACGAAGTCCTTAACGGCTGCCTTGATAGCCTCCTCGTCATTAGTGAACTCGGGCAACTTCACCTCGCAAAGTGCCTTGTCGTGTCCTGCAGAAATTACGGGGAAACCGGCCTCGTATATCTCGGGGAGAACATCTATCTCCACACCGTCTATGACATTGTTCTTGCCGCCGTTGATGATTACGCCCTTCACGTTAGGCAGAGCCTTCAGTTCCTCGGCAGTAATGTCGTGGGGATAGATCTCGCTGTACACACCCAGTGCACGGATGGCTCTGGCCACCACGGTATTCTCGTGGCTGCCCAGGTCCAGGATTACAATCATGTCTTGTTTCATATCCTATATAAATATATAATGTATATAATGTCTAATTCTACATCTCCGTGGCAGACGTTCCCGATTGCCGTCAGCAAAGGCACATACCATATAAAACACAGAGACACAGAGTTTCCCTATCAAACTCCATGTCTCCATTTTCTATTGCGATGCGTCCCTAAAGGCGCTCCTTTTTCTCAGCGGTGCCATCTGTCTGTCTTTTTCCGATGCAAAATTATATAAACTTTCGCAAATATGAGGCACAACATCACTTTTTTTTCACATAAAGCAATGATTTTACCTGCTATGCGTAATACAGATTCTTCTCAACTGTCTTCTTATCATCCAATAATGCATCAGCACGAAAAGGGAGGCCAACAGCAAGGCCAACAGCCACAAGGGGAACAGGGAGGCCAGACGGAGACCAGGGGAGATGAGAGAGATGAAGGCAAACAACCTGGGATATGCCACGGTGACGATGCTGGCGGACAAAAGCCAGACAAAAATATCTATTCCAGACACAAGCAGCAGATAGGGACTGGCTATCTGAGGAACAGAATAACCCAGGGAATAGAGGTTGACGAACTTGTCCTTGTTCTTCTCAATCAACAACTGTATGCTGACAAGCAGAAGCACGAAAGCCAGCACGGACACCATGCCGCCTATGCCTATTATGACCCAAAGGACACCATGCACCAAGGTCTGCAGTTTCAGACTCTCCAGATTGCCTTCTATGCTGTAGCCCTGTTTGGTAAGATAATCCAGGAAAGAACTGCTACCGCCATCTACGGAGGTGGCTACTATCAGTCTGGATGCAGGCTCTGCCTTCTTCTGTCCAAAGTGCCTGTTGGCCTCCTGCAGGAAACTGTCGGGCACCAGCACGGTATTCAGCCTGTCGGTATATCCGACTATCCTTGCATCGTATGTACGCTGATACCCATTCCCACGGATTCTTATGCTTATGGGGAATGCCGATGTCAACCCCTCGCCCAACTGTGGTAGTCCCTTGGTGGAGGCATACCCGTAGTTATATATATTAAGGTATTTGCGAGGAATGATGACCGGGATGAATGTGCCGTTGACATCGGCATGCCATTCCTTAGGGTCGGAGAACTTCACATCAATGAACTTGTCAGGCACCGACTCCATAAAGAGGTCGGTGGAGATGTTAAGGTCGCCCAAGACGAAACTTCCGCGTATCTGGAAATTGGCTGACGTGAAGACTCCCACATCCTTTACCGAGGGATGCTCTTCCAACTGGTGTATCTCATTCTCCCGGAATACTGGTTTGACGCCCAGGAGGCTACCGAACGTGGAAAGGCCGTTGATAGGTTTCGTAACCACAACATAACCATCGGACAACAGGCCATTCTCCTTTTCCATAAAACGGTCAAAGTCCCTGTAAGCCTGAGTGCCCACGAGCACTATGGCACCTCCAAGCAGGTTGGCGACAATGAAACCCAATATCTGCCACAGGCTAAGGTTCTGGCGCAGCAGTTTGAACAAAAGTTTCATGCGGTTTGTCATTCTATATCACAGTCTTATTATCGTGTCGTAATCGTATGGCAACCTGTTGCCTATGGAAGTGGCAATCACTCCTGCCCCATCCTGGTGCTGACGCTGACGCAAGATGGCGCTCATTATCTCTGCATTACCTGCGTCCAGATGACTGATAGGTTCGTCCAGCAGGAAGAAGTCGGCCGGTTGTGCCAGCATCCTGACAAATGCCACACGCTGTTGCTGTCCCAGGGAGAGTTTGGCACAAGGAGTATCGAGTTTTTCCTGCAACCCCAATGTGCAGAGCATCTGACGTACCTGTCCCTCAGTAAAATAATCCGTAAGCTGGTTCTTCAGCATCACATTTTCCAAGGCTGTCAATTCCGGGAACAACCTATGTTCCTGAAACATCAGGGCCAAAGCCGATTTACGAATCTCGCATCTGTCCTTCTCCGTACTGCCCAAAGCGTTCCCGTCCCTGTCCAAAAGTTCTATCCTACCCTGATAATCCGAACGCAGGCCATAGAGGAAAGAGCAGAAGGAAGACTTACCCCTGCCAGAAGCCGCCTCTATCAGATACGAACAACCCTTCTTGAAGGAGAGTTCCTTCTCCCAAACATCAGTAGGTCCGCCCTCAGGGGGCGAACCTACGAATACGTTGGGTAATACGTTATTGAAACGAATCGTTTCTATCATTTCACACTCATGTTAGTTTACGGCCTCGCCTATTGCCACAGTAACGGCAAGGTCCTTCAACTGCTTGAGGGCATTGGTCTTGTCGTCCTCGAAACTAACCACCCACTGTATTTCACAATCGTCATTTATGGTATATCTCGTGTCCTTGAATTTGCGCAGAACGTCGAGAGCGGCCTTATCGGACTTGCTTCTTGCCAGACCCGTTGCCTCCAAAGTGGCAGCAACAGCCTTCAGGTCTACTGACAAACCCATATCGTCACCCAATGCAGTTGCTATAGGGGCACCAGCAACGTTGGATGCCAGAGCCTTCAGGGAGTTGTCGGCATAGCACTCGTTGAAGATGCCGGTAGGCATAACGAAGAGCTTGCTGTCGGCATAACCCACATAGTACATGCCAGCTACCAGGTAGACATTCTCGGCCGTCTTGCTGACCATACCGGCCTGGCTCTGCATCATCTCCACTATCATACCGAACAGTTTGTCGTCCTTGCACTCTGCAATGAATGTCATCTGCGGAATTGGCAACATGGATGTCTTGTCAATCTCTGAAACAGCAAAGACACAACCGCCCTCAAGTGAATTGAGAATAGACCAAGTGAATTCCTGCTTCACGCCCATCTTTTTCAGGTCCTTGTTCAGGCTGGCAAGAATCTGTCCCATCTGCGGATTATTACCCATGGTCTCCTCCATGTATGCACCCAGATTCTTACTGCCACCTTGCATCAGGCCCATAGTGGCATTGGGTATGAACTTATGCAAATCTGTCTCAACCCCACAGGAATACTCCTTGTAAATCTTCTTTATCTCGTCACTTCCATAAAAGTTAATGTCCATGACTGCCTGTCCGGGGTTGAAGTTCACATTGCACACAAGTATCAGGTCCTTGAACTTCTCCATATCCAGTCCAGTAAGAGCCTCAGGAGCAGCACCCTCTGCAAGTCGAAGGATATCCTTGTAAGACATGTAGTATGCCACGTCCTCTTTGGAAGCCAGAAAGTCTTTCAGTTCATCACTCTTCTTTCCAATTTCCTCAGCAAGCATGTATTCCTTTACATCAACATTGCCCTGCGCAAAAGCAACAACGAGCTTACTGTCGTCGAAGGCAAGCAAATTGCTATTACCCTGTTTCAACAAACTGTAATCGCCTTCCTCTGTCAAAGCACAATCTTCCTCGTCGATTGTACCAATCAATGCCTTAACCTTCTCCTTGTCGCTGACAGCAAAAAGGGCAAATCCCCTCATGTTTTCAATGTTGTCGACAACAACAAATGCAGGTTTATCAAGGTCCAAACCACTATTGGATGGATTGTCAAGTATACCACGCATTATCTCCCTCGTATTCTCCGGCATCTCATTAATGCCGGTCTTCGCCAAACCGGTAATCTGATTGTCCTGCAACAACTCCGACTTTGTCAACAGCGAATTGATGTTGGCTTTCACAACGACAACAGGCTCTGCAGGAATGACAGACTGATAACCGGGGGACTCACTACAAGAAACAAAACCTAGAACTACAGCAATTGCCGTAATCAACATAAAAAAACGTGCTTTCTTCATAGCGGTAATTTTTAAAAGTTAATATTGTAATTCAAATTTCAGATCATAAACTTCCGCGACATAATGCGTTCATGTCCCCAAAGTTACAAAAAAAAAATCTTAATCTACAAGACTTTCAAGAATATATGCACAAAAAAAGCAGCTACGTCATCGCAACTGCTTTCTTCGTGGTGCCACCAGGAATCGTATTTTTTCTGTAAGTGGTTATATATCACCATCCTAAGAATAAGCTATATGAGTAATCTCCCGCTATTGCTCCACCGATAGGTTTCTGCATTTCACGCAAGATTGCGCTGTCGCATTCTTTCTATTCTCTGTGCAAAGGTAGCAATTTTATTGAGACTTTTGAAGAAATCTATCTGATTTTTCATTCTTATTTTCCGTAAAAGCGATTATCGCTCCGGCTGACTTTCATTGGTCTGTCGGAGCGATTTCTTCATTGGAGGATGAAACGAGTATTTCTCAGATAAAATGTTGGCACATGAGCGGTTGGATGAAATATTTTTTGTAATTTTGCATATAGACAACCCATAAATCCGAATGATAGCTAAAGAGGACATATTGGAATTGCTGAAGTCCACCGAATCGTATCGTGTGGAACGCACTGTCAGCACAGGCAACATGGACAAGTTCTGTGAGGCTATCTGTGCGTTTGCCAACGATATGCCCGGCTCCCGCAAAAAACGGTTATCTGATTATTGGAGCAAAAGATGATGGCAGTATTGCCGGTATGAAAGTTGACGATGCCCTGCTTAAGAAGATTGCAGGCATCCGTTCTGACGGCAATATACTCCCATTGCCAACCATGTCGGTTGAACGTTTTTCGCTTCCTGAAGGTGATTTGCTGGTTGCTGAGGTCAGACCTTCCGATTTGCCTCCGGTTAGATATCGAGGTAGAGTATTTATCCGTGTCGGACCTCGTAGGGATATTGCTACTGAAGCGGAGGAGAGAATCCTTGCAGAACGTCGGTGTTCATTCATGGCAACATTTGATGCAACCCCATGTCTTAACGCCAAACTGGAAGATTTGGATATTGATTACATCAAGTCCAAATATCTTCCGATGGTGTTTGACGAAGAAACGCTTGCAACGGACAAACGCAATATCAAAGAACAACTGGCATCAATACATCTTTACGACCGGGACAACGACTGCCCGACTTACGCGGGCATAATCCTTTTCGGCATTAATCCCAAATACATTCTTCTCGGCGATTATGTACAGTTTGTGCGGTTCGCCGGGAAAGACAAAGGAGGCGACATACTTAATGAACGTCAGTTTGCCGGTCCTCTATACAGAATGTTGCCGACACTGGAATCCTTTGTAAAGGATGCCATAATCACGCAGCGTCCGGTCCCGGAATCTCTATTCCGTGAACGCACTATCTGGAATTATCCGGAGGGAGCTATCCGTGAATTACTGATGAACGCACTTTTATGTAAACCTTTACATAAGATGGCTTCTGTAAAGTTTTCTTTTATGTAAAGTTTGGCAGTCATATTCTTTGTAATCCATTCACTTACAAAGTAAATGAAAAAAATTAGGTCTGACCAAACTTTACATAATAAATCAGTATTTACGCTGCAATTCTTTCAAGTAGCTCATCAGTGTCTTGTCTTTTTGCCAAGAAGATTTTCCTTCTTTTATTATTCCGGGATTAAGTTTTTCAAGTGCCTCCTGCTTCTTTTTACTACTGACTCTGGCATAAATCTCTGTAGTATTAGTGGATGAGTGTCCAAGAAAGTCCCTTATGTAAACAAGATTTATATTGGCCTCCAACATATGCATTGCCTTTGAGTGCCGGAAGGAATGGCATCCTATATCATCAGGGATTAGTTCCGGCTGGATTTGTTTGGCCATACCCACATATTTCTTTATGACATTCAGTATTGCCATCCTTGACAGCCTATTCCCTTGCGGATTACAAAACAAAGGCTTTGATAGGTTCTCCTTATCCAAAAGATTCTTTTCAATCATATATTTCTTAAGATTTTTAGCTTGGGCTGAAGAAAGAGGCACACATCTGACTTTTGACCCTTTCCCTATCAGTTTTATAGTCGCGGTTTCATCAAACCGGATGCTGTTTGGCGTCAGGTCAATCAGTTCTTGAACTCTGGCAGCACTGTCATACAACAACCCCAACAAGACAAAATCCCGCCTTCCTGTTCTTGTATGTAAATCCGGTTGTTTAAGTAGCAGTTTTATCCCTTCAACCGTGAGGTATGCCATTTCCCTTTGCGGTACCCGTTTGCTTTTAATGGCTAATATGCTTTGCCAGGAAAACAGGCCCTTGACATCCTGATATTGGAGGTATTTGAAGAAGGAATGGACAGCGCCCAGCCGGGCATTCCTTGTGGACGGGCTGCATCCCTTGTCTTTCTCCAACCATGCAAGAAAGTCTTTTATGCGTTGTGCTGTAAAGTCACTCAGTTTGAGATATTCGGGACGTATACCTTCGGAGAGTTCCATAAACTTTATTAGCAATGTAAAAGTTACACCGTATGTTTTTATCGTATTGTGCGACAATCCACATTCCGTCGGAAGATAATTCCCGAAAAAGTCTGAAAGATGTCTGGAAAAATCAGTCGGTTTCATAACCACCTCCTTCCTCCATATCCGTTCCCAAGTTTGGGAAGACATAGCGGTAAGCTTCATCCACCCTGCTGATAAGGTTCGGATACATTTCTTCTGTAAGGCGTACATAACGGTTGGTAGCCTCAATGGATTGATGTCCCATATATGTCATAAGTATCGGAAGCGAATAATACAAATCCAAAACGCTTTCAGATAACTTGACCAAGGCATTTACACAAAAAGTATGGCGCAGATCATGAAGTCTCGGTCCCTTGCTTCTACCGCCATGAGGGATTCCTGCACGATACATCACTGCCCTGAACAATTCATATACCGTTGACGGACTTCCGGGATTACCTTCCGCAGAGGTAAAAAACGTATCCTCCGGATTAGTGCCAACCCCGATACGTTGTTTGAATGCCACATAATCCTTGCACACCTCCCTGACGGACAAGGACATGGGAACAACCCTATCCTGACCATTCTTGCATTCACGCAACAAGAGCAGGCCGTCAGACAGGTTTACATCGGAGTGCTTGAGTTTCATCGCTTCTCCAATTCTTATTCCGGTGCCATACAGAAGCCTTATAAGGCAGGGCATGATGATTTTCGGCTGGTTGAACATTTTGCATGGTAAGACCTATTATAATAGGCTGATTTGTATATCTTTGTAGTATATTATCATTGATATGCTTAAAAAAATGCTTTTTCTGTGGTTCTTCTGGCGTGATTCGGTATGGTCACAGAGGACGTAAACAATTGTACAAATGTAAGTCCTGTGGCCGTCAGTTTGTAGGCGGTTATCGTCGTGACCAATCTCAGGTTATCACCGATTATGTAGAGGGCAAACAGACCTTATCCCAGTTTGCGGCCAAGTACGGTGTGAGCGAGAAGACAATCCGTCGTGACCTTGCTGGAATGCGTTACGTCCACAAGGTCTCTAAGGATAAGGATGTGACGGTGCAGATGGACACGGCCTATTGGGGCAGGGATTTCGGTCTTATGGTCATCAAGGACGCAGTGCGAGGCAGGATTCTGTGGCACAAGTATGTTCATCACGAGACTATCGCCCAATACGTGGAAGGAGTGGAGTGGCTTAAGGAGAAGGGCTTTCGTATATATGGGGCGGTGATAGACGGGATGAGAGGCTTGTCGTTGGCACTGAGGCCCATACGTGTCCAGATGTGCCAATTCCATCAGCTACTCATCGTTCGTCGCTATCTCACTCAGGAGCCCGATTTGGAGGCGTCAGCGGAATTGCTGGGACTCGTCAATAATATAACCTGGATGGACAAGGAGAGTTTCATCGGCGCATTCGAGGAATGGCATGAGAAGTACAGGGAAGTCATCAATGAAAGGGTCCATGACAAGAGGATAAGACGAAGGAAGCCTCCGTATATGCGTCCGAGACTACGCAGCGCATACCTTAGCGTGAAGCGGAACATGCCTTTGTTATGGACATTCTACGATTATCCGGAGACAGGACTTCCTAACACCAACAACGCACTGGAGGGAACATTTTCTGATTTGAAGAATAAAGTCAGAGTTCATTGTGGCATCGGCAAAGAGAACAGGAAGAAACTGCTGGACGAATACATCAAAAGGCACTATTAAAACTGTGGCTGCCTTCAGCGCCCATGGGCGCTGAAGGCAGGTTCCACCATTCATTTTGTCCACCCATCTATTTTCAATGCAAAATCACCATGCAAAATGTCCAACCAGCCTGATTTTCAAGGAGCGGGTATATTTTCTATGCAGGTGTAGTTTGTCACATTCACGGAAGATGTTTGCCATTTCCGCTTTTGTAAAGATATGAGGACAAAAGGTACTGGCCTGCTTCGGGAGTTTGGGTATATACGATTCAAAAACCATCACCTGCAGATATGCAGAAAACCCTCTCAAAATACTTATCCTTCCGTATCTGTTATATGGAGATTCCATCGGAAGCGGCTTACACCATTCCTCTGCCAATTCCCTGCTGATACCATTTCCGGATTCCCCTCGTTCAGTGGCAAGTTTGTCGAACCGGCTGAGTCTTTCCTCCACATCCTCCATCTTGTACCCGAGGGCACGCTTGTATTTGACGTATTCATATATCTTGCGGGAATACACACCGTTGTTGCGTGGTCTATCAATCTGCCTCATAATATATTATCGTAAAAAGTGGATCAAATAAAGGGAACATCAAGAGCACACATCCTGAGTTGGTCGTAGCTCACCTTCAAATAGACAGACGTACTTTCTGTTGTACTGTGACCCAATATCTCTGAATTACAGGCAATGTTTCGTTTGCCCCCAAAAGATTGGTGGCAAGGCTGTGACGCATGGCATGCGCTCCGGCTTTTTTGTTTGTGGAGTCGATGCCTGCATAATGCATCCAGCTCATTATATTCCCGCTCAACACGTTGCTGCCCAACTCCTTGTACGGAGCATGGGCGGTAAGGAACACGAATGGGCTTTCCACATCCGGCCGACCATGTTTGATATAATCAATTATGGCACTACCGACTTCTTCTGACAAGGGTAAAGAGACCTGTTTGGATGTCTTTACCTGATCTATTTTCAGAAGATTTTTCTCCCAGTCAATATTCGTAAAACGAAGCCCGATTATATCCGAGACCCTTAGTCCATATCTTGTAGCCAACAGAATCATGGCATAATCACGTTTCCCTTGTGGGTGGCTCCTGTCAGGTGTCGCTATAATCCTTTCCACTTCTTCGGGAGTGTATACGGATGGTATTTTCTTATTGTGCACTTTCCTCAGTTTCAACACTGACGTCCATGCCTCAGTACGGGTATCTTCAATGAGCCCGTTATCACATAAGTAACGGAAGAATATGCGTGTCGTCAGGATTATATCGTTCTTGTTTGCTGCTTTTTTGTCCTTTCCAGCATTTCAATATATTTAATTATGAACGGTATGTCAATGTCGTATATTGTTCTTTGCTCGTTTCCCAGGTATTCGTATAAGTTATAAAGCCTCTCTTTATAACGTTGAATTGAACTTGGCCGTTTGAACGTGGATTGTTCATTGATGAAAAGGACAAATGCCTCTCCGGCTTTACCGGAAAATATTATTATCTTGTTATCAAGTACTCTTTTACGGACAAAACCGAGTTCAAGCATGTCGGTCAAAACTGTTATATGTCTGACAACCTCTTTCTCCCTGTCAGACAATTCATTGTATTTCCCTTTGCCATGACAGTCATTTAGAAACTCTGTTCCAATTTCTGATGAATACTCCTTGTATCCATAAAGATCCATGTAATTCTGAAGATTATTCCAAGAATTACAATACCGCTTGATACAAGATTTTTGATAGCCCTTTTGGACAAAGACAGCCATTACTTGCTGTCGAAGATTTGATAACAACTCTAATTTCATAATTTTGCATAAAGAAGTTACGAAAAAGGTCTAAATTATTGAGAATGAATAACGACCTTTTGGTTGAATATGTATTGGGTTACGAATTAGCAATATACAGAGTGTTTTGGTCTTCTGCGTTTTGCATAACTTCAAATAACTCTTTCTGTATCG
>JAFTUK010000003.1 GCA_017466325.1 Bacteroidaceae bacterium
CAACCAGAGAAAGCAGAAGTCCCAATTTCCGTTACCGAATTTGGAATGTCAATGGAAGTGAGACTAGCACAACCAGAGAAAGCAGAACATCCTATCTCTGTTACAGAATTAGGTATATTTATAGTAGTAAGGCCTGTACAATTATTGAAAGCAGAATAATTTATTTTGGTTACAGATGTGGGAATATCAACAGAGGTTAGTCCCGCGCATTCAGAGAAGACGAGACTATCAATACATGTTATTGAATTGGGTATGCTTATGGTAGTAAGACTAGCACAACCAGAGAAAGCCTCACGCCCAATCTCTGTTACAGAATTAGGTATATTTATAGTAGTAAGGCCAGTACAATTATTGAAAGCAGAATAATCTATTTTAGTTACAGATGTTGGAATATCAACAGAGGTTAACCCCACGCATCTAGAGAAGACGTGACTATTAATACATGTTATTGAATTAGGTATGCTTATGGAAGTGAGACTAGCACAACCAGAGAAAGCAGAATGTCCTATCTCTGTTACAGAATTAGGTATATTTATAGTAGTAAGGCCTGTACAATTATTGAAAGCATCTGCTCCTATTCCCGTTACCGAATTAGGAATTATTGTCGAGGATATGCCCGAGTATAGAGTATTGGATGCTGTTTCGATAATTGCGTTGCAATTATTTCTAGAATCGTATATGGGGTTATCTTCATTAACCTTGATTGAGGTCAAGGCTGAACAGCCTCCAAAAACACCGCTCCCAATTTCTGTTACCGATGCAGGAATATCTATGGAAGTAAGGCTGGTACAACCTTCAAAGGCGCTAATTCCTATTTTCGCTACTGAATTAGGAATGTTTATAGTAGTGAGGCCAGAACAATAAGCGAAAGTTAAATGCTCTATTTCTGTCACCGAATTAGGGATGTTTATGGAAGTGAGGCTGGTACAACCTTCAAAAGCGCTCATTCCTATTTTCGCTACCGAATTAGGAATGTTTATAGTAGTGAGGCCAGAACAATAAGCAAAAGTTGAATGCTCTATTTCTGTCACCGAATTAGGGATGGTTATGTAAGTAAGGCTGGTACAATTATTAAAGGCGCTACTTCCTATTTCCACTACCGAATTAGGGATGTTTATTGAGGTTAGAAGATAGGAACCAGAGAATGCACTCGGTTTTATTCCTTTAACAGAATACGTGATGTCATTATAAACGACAGTTTCCGGAATTACGACAGAATCTTTATATGCGCGGGATGCTGAAAAACTACTGCCTGCGCGATCAACATACACAATCCTATCTTCTTCCGATAAGATGTCATAATAGATTCCATCTACTTTAAAGTCGTAAGCATTTGAAACAAGGCTTGTCAGCATCATCATTGCTGTAAGTAAGAAATGTCTCTTTGTTCTCATAATATTTATGAACATAAAATTGTTGTCAATAGGCTCCAGATTGACAAATCCCGTAACTAAGCTTTCGTTCATACACACAAAAAACGTGGAGCCAGTACTGTCGCCCGTTCCACGCTATAAAGGCTCTCGCATTGCCCAGTCTGTCGAAACGAGCAACGCTGAAAGCCCCACGCCGATGAGTATATATCTCGCCCCACAAGGCCATGGTGGCTTACGCCAAAGCCAGTGAGGGGTGCATATCAACATCCCAAGGGGCGTCCCCGTTGCTTTGTTTTTGACAGACTGTGTGAATTTGCGAGATTCTTATAGCGTCAAAATCAAAGCGTTCAGTTACGCCTTTTTATATGTATGTGCCACGCCCGCATCCCACCCAAGGGGCTTTCAGCAAAGGCTATGACGGTACAAATATACGCTTTTTTACAAAAACAAGGAAACATTCTGCAAAAAATGTTAAGCTTGCCTTTTGTATATTAAGGGTATATTAAGATTGCCGCCTATAGTTCCCTATTGTAAGAAAAGGAGGACTATGGAGGACTTATGCCGGACATAATAAAAAAGGAGGCATGCCATAGCACGCCTCCAAACGATGATTTTATATCTGAATCACTAATAAGTATAGTTCACCGATGCTGCCTCGCCATTGATGTTGTATGTGCAGAGTTCGGTCTGTTCCTCCCTGTTGGTGGAGTAACTGAATTCTATCTGATAGTCCTCGCGCTTTGCCTCCTCGGGGAAGTCAATCTGGATGGTGTGAACCAGATGCTTTGTTGCCTTGCCCAGCAAACCGGCATAATACAGGTGCTCGAAACCGAAACATCCCATTTGCTTGGAGAGCGTTTCGGGGAGCAGGCCGTTGGTATTGTACAGCGAAGAGGGCGTACAATGGTAATAGGTGGGATCGTCGTTGTTCTCGGAATATGTGATGGTAGCTATGTCCCCGTCCTTATATTCAATGGCACCCCTTGCATGCAGGGCCTCTGCTCCGAAGTTGATGTCCTTCAGGGTCTTCTCCCGGGCAATGAGTCTGCCGTCGGCATAGAAGAAGCGATACTCGTCCTTGTTTACCGTCAGAGTCTCTATGAAGTTGTTCTCGTCCAGAGTGACGTTCATCTGCAAGTCTCCGGAATTGGCTATGGTCACGTTGTCGGGGGTGTATGTGAGTTGGCTGGTGTATTCAACCTCATGGCTTGTGGGATTGTACAGGCTTCCCTTGGCACCCACCAGACGCTCGTCGACATACTCAAACTCCCAATCGTAACTTCCCTCTATGCTACCACTGTGCACTACGCTCCTAATGTGTGTCTCGGTACTACCGGGAAGGTCGGGTCGCAGGTTAGGCTTTGGTGCAGGTTCTTCGTTTGAACATGCTACCATAAAGGCGGCAACTACGAGGCAAGCGGTTGTATGTAAGAGTTTCATTATTGTTAAGCGGTTAATGTTGTTATTCGGATTATAGGCCACCTTAGACCTGCTGGTTGCGTATTTCATCCATCTTCTGGAAGTCCTTCTTGCGAAGTTTGAAGGAGTGCGTCAGGTACTTGTCCAGCACCACGGGGTTCTGCGAGAGTTCCTCGGGGGTGCCGTGAAAGAGAATCTGGCCTTCAAACAGGAGGTAGGCACGGTCGGTAATACAGAGTGTCTCCTCAACATTATGGTCGGTGATGAGCACACCGATGTTCTTCTGCTTCAGTTTCCACACAATGTACTGGATATCCTCCACGGCAATGGGGTCCACACCGGCAAAGGGTTCGTCGAGCATGATGAACTTGGGGTCTATGGCCAGGCAACGCGCTATCTCCGTACGGCGGCGCTCCCCTCCCGACAACTGGTCGCCAAGGTTGCGACGTACCTTCTGCAGACGGAACTCGGCAATAAGGCTCTCAAGTTTCTCCTTCTGGTAGTCACGGGGCTTGCCCGTCATCTCCAGCACAGAGGCGATATTGTCCTCCACACTCATCTTGCGGAAAACCGAAGCCTCCTGCGCCAGATAGCCTATACCCTTGCGGGCACGCTTGTAGACAGGATCGTCCGTTATCTCCTCGTCACCAAGCCAGATGTGGCCGGCATTGGGGACAACGAGACCGGTGGTCATATAGAAACTGGTGGTCTTGCCTGCACCGTTGGGACCGAGCAATCCCACGATTTCCCCCTGATGTACATTGAATGAAACATTGTTCACAACGGTACGCTTGCCATACACCTTGACAAGCCCCTCGCTGCGCAGTTCCACATTATCCTTGTTGTTCTGTGTTTCCATCTTGCCACAAATGTACGAAGATTTCTTCATTCACAGACACGCAACGGATATTTATTACCTTATTTTGTAGTTAATGTTTCTCAAAAATTCCATCAAGAGGAGAATTTATCGTGCCCGTACCGCCCTTTATCCATTAAAATGCGTAACTTTGATTTCCATATTAGTTACTCACGTTCGGATTTGCTCAAATAAATTTGGCAATTCGCTCACTTAATCGTAACTTTGACCTACGGCGAAGTTACTTTCGCTCGGAAAAGCGAAATTTAAGCAAGCTTTATTTTGCTTTTCACTCGCTTATTCGTAACTTTGTATCCGTCAAAAAAAGACCTACGAGCATGTTTATAAGCAACAGCATCGAGAAATTCGGAGAATACCTGTGCCTGATGGGAAGGGTCATGTCCGTTCCAGAAAGGTGGCGCATGTTCTTCAAACAATACGTCAAGGAAATGGTGGCCCTCGGAGTGGACAGCATCGGCATAGTCCTGCTGATATCCTTTTTCATCGGCGCCGTGATATGCATCCAGATAAAACTGAACATCGCATCCCCCTGGATGCCGGCATTCACCACAGGCTACACCACACGCGAAATCATGCTTCTGGAGTTCTCTTCCAGCATCATGTGCCTCATCCTTGCCGGCAAGGTGGGTTCCAACATCGCCTCGGAGATAGGCACCATGCGGGTGACCCAACAGATAGACGCCCTGGAGATTATGGGCATCAACTCCGCCAGTTTCATCATCCTGCCCAAGATACTGGGACTCGTCACCATGATTCCCATGCTGGTTATCTTCAGCATCGTATTCGGTTTCGTTGGAGCATACGCCACGGCCTTGGCAGGAGTAATCACCGTGGACGACCTCACCCTCGGTCTTCAGCACGATTTTGTCCCCTGGTACGTATGGGCCAGTATAATCAAAAGCCTTGTCTTTGCCTTCATCATCTCTTCCGTGAGCAGTTTCCATGGCTATAACGTGGAGGGCGGTTCCTTCGACGTGGGCAAGGCCAGCACAAATGCCGTGGTGAGCAGCAGCATGCTTATCCTGTTTGCCGACATATTCCTAACACAATTACTCTCATGATAGAACTGAAAGATTTGCACAAGTCCTTCGGAGGCAGAGAAGTGCTGAAGGGAATAAACGCACAGTTCGAGGACGGCAAGACCAACCTCATCATCGGCCAGTCCGGTTCCGGAAAGACGGTGCTGATGAAAAACATCGTGGGACTCTTCACCCCCGAGAAAGGACAAATCCTCTACGACGGGCGCGACTTCGTGCAGATGACGCAGAAGGAGCGCGTAATGCTTCGCCGCGAGATGGGAATGATATTCCAGGCTGCGGCCCTCTTCGACTCCATGTCCGTACTGGAGAATGTCATGTTCCCCCTGGACATGTTCTCCGACATGAACCTGACAGACCGCATAAAGCGTGCCAAGTTCTGCCTGGAGCGCGTCAACCTGAAGGGAGCGGAAGACAAGTTCCCCGGCGAAATCTCCGGCGGCATGCAGAAGCGCGTGGCCATAGCCCGTGCCATAGCGCTGAACCCCAAGTACCTCTTCTGCGACGAGCCCAACTCAGGCCTTGACCCCAAGACCTCGTTGGTAATCGACGAACTCATCCACGGCATCACCGAGGAGTACAACATGACCACCATCATCAACACCCACGACATGAACTCCGTCATGGGCATTGGCGAACACATTATATATATATATGAAGGAGAACTGGAATGGGTAGGCACCAAGGACGAAGTCATGTCCTCCACCAACGAACGCCTCACCTCCTTCATCTTCGCCAGCGACATGCTCCGCAAGGTCAGGGACGCGAACAAGTGAGTTTCCCGGGAATTCCACACTCTTCGACATAAAAAAAGGGTATCTCTAATGCACCGGACAGGTGATTGAGATACCTTTTTTGTATATGTCTTAATTGGTTGGCTTCTACCTTATCCACCAGCGTCCGCGGGTGTAGACCACGGGGAGCATGATTTCCTCACGGGTGCTGTCGCCGAAATGGACATTGAGGTAAACCATGGATATGGTGTCGACCATAGTATCGCGCTCCGCCTTGGCACTGAGGATGCCGCCACGAAGTTCCTTTTCCTCGTGCAAGAACTGTTCCATGAGGTCTACGAACTGGCCGTACTTAGCGGTGTCCATGGAGGCGGATTCCTGCATGTTGTCCACGTATGCCTGGCTCTGTCCCTTGGCAAGGAGTTCGTAGAAGTACTCTGCGGCCGACCTTGCACCGTCGGAACTGAACTGCGACAGGTCCCTACCGCCTTCCGAACAGGAGAGGGCGAGCATCAGAGTCAGGAGAAAATAGGCTGCCTTTTTCATTGCACGGGTTCCCTTTATCATTTTTCCTTGAAGTCACCTTTACTTCTGTCTGATGAATACGTTGATGGGGCATCCATTGAAGTCCCAGCGCTCGCGTATCTTGTTTTCAAGGAAACGGCGGTACGGTTCCTTGACATACTGTGGCAGGTTGGCATAGAACACGAATGTGGGCACGTGTGTGTCCGGTATCTGCGAGCAGTATTTTATCTTGATGTACTTGCCCTTGATTGATGGTGGGGGATATGCCTCGATGAGGGGCAGCATCTCCTCGTTGAGTTTGCCGGTGCTCACACGGCGGCGACGGTTCTCGTACACCTCCTTGGCGGTCTCCAGCACCTTGAAGATGCGCTGCTTGGTAAGGGCAGAGGCAAAGATGATGGGGAAGTCGGTGAAGGGAGCCATGCGGTCGCGGATTGCCTCCTCGAAGGTCTTCATCACAATGGTAGACTTTTCCTCCACGAGATCCCACTTGTTCACTACCACAACGAGCGACTTGTTGTTCTTCTGTATCAACTGGAAGATGTTCATGTCCTGGGACTCGATGCCACGGGTGGCATCAATCATGAGGACACAGACGTCGGAGTTCTCGATGGCACGGATAGAGCGCATGACACTGTAGAACTCAAGGTCCTCGTTGACTTTGCTCTTCTTGCGGATACCGGCGGTGTCCACCAGATAGAAGTCGAAACCGAACTTGTCGTAACGTGTGTAGATGCTGTCGCGTGTGGTGCCGGCAATGTCAGTAACTATATGACGGTCCTCGCCTATGAAGGCATTGATAAGGCTGGACTTGCCCGCATTGGGACGTCCCACCACGGCAAAGCGGGGGATGTTCTCTTCGGGTGCCTCCTCGCTGTTCTTGGGAAGACTGCTGATGATGAGGTCCAGGAGGTCGCCCGTACCGCTACCCGTAGCGGCACTGATGCAATGAGGGTCGCCCAGGCCGAGGGAATAGAACTCTGCAGCCAGGTACACCTCGTTGTTGTCCACCTTGTTGCACACCAGTATCACGGGTTTCTTGGTACGGCGCAAGATGCCAGCCACGGCCTCATCAAGGTCGGTGACACCATTGTGTCCGTCCACGAGGAACAGGATTACGTCGGCCTCGTCCGTGGCCAACTGTACCTGCTTGCGTATCTCCTCTTCGAATATATCATCGCTGTTCACTACCCATCCGCCGGTGTCCACCACGGAAAACTCGTTCTTGCCCCACTCGCACTTGCCATATTGGCGATCGCGTGTGGTGCCTGCCTCGTCACTGACTATGGCGTGGCGTGTCTGAGTGAGTCGGTTGAAGAGCGTGCTCTTGCCGACATTGGGTCTTCCTACTATCGCTACTAAATTTGACATCGTTGTTTTGTTTTCTTGTTGGGGGTTAGTCTTTAAGGGAGGGGAATAGAAACTATAGAAACTATAGAAACTATAGAGACTATAGAGATTGCCTGGCGCTTAGTCGCCGAGGTCGTAGCCGTATTGCTTCATGGCCTTGGCGCTCTGGCGCCAGTCCTTGTCCACCTTGACAAAAATTTCCAGATAGATGCTCTTGCCGAAGAACTTCTCCAGGGACTTGCGTGCCTCGGTGCTCACCTTCTTCAGCGCCACGCCCTTGTGGCCTATGATGATACCCTTCTGCGAGTCGCGCTCCACATAGATGACGGCATTGATGCGGATATTCTTCTCCGTCTCCTTGAAGGACTCCACCACCACCTCGACGCTGTAGGGTATCTCCTTGTCGTAATACAGCAAGACCTTCTCGCGTATAATCTCGTTGACGAAGAAACGGGCGGGCTTGTCTGTCCACTGGTCCTTGTCGAAATAGGCAGGGGACTCGGGCAGGAGTTCCTTTATACGCCCCAGCAACTGCTCCACGCCGAAGCGGTGCAGGGCCGAGATTGGCATTATCTCTGCCTGAGGCAGTATCTGGTGCCACTCGTCGTACTTTGCCTGCAGGGCCTGAGGGTTGCTCAGGTCTATCTTGTTGATGACCACGATGATGGGTACCTTCATGTGCTGGACCTTCTCTATGAAGTCGCTGTTCTTGTCGGGCGTCTCCACCATGTCCGTCACATAGAGCAGCACATCGGCATCCTGCAAGGCGGAAACGGAGAACTGGAGCATCTGCTCCTGCAACTTGTAGTTGGGTTTCAATACTCCGGGAGTGTCCGAGAAGCATATCTGCATCTCGGGCGTGTTCAGTATGCCCATTATGCGGTGACGTGTGGTCTGTGCCTTGAATGTGGCTATGCTGATACGCTCTCCCACAAGCAGGTTCATCAGTGTGGACTTGCCCACGTTGGGGTTACCAACGATGTTCACGAACCCCGCCTTGTGCCCTTTCCTTTGTGCTGTGCCTTCCTGAGTCATCATTACGTTACTTTATTTGCCTTCTGCCTCACGTACTGCGGCACGCTTGGCATACCACTCCTCACGTGAGATTTCGCCTTCCTTGTAGAACTCTGCAGGTTCCTTGGCTGCCTCAGCGGCACCGTCATAACCCCATATCATATAACTTGCGCCCCATGTGAAGCCGGCTCCGAAGGCGGTGAACAGTATCTTGTCGCCCTTCTTCAGCTTGGGCTCGTATTCCCACAGGCAAAGGGGCAGTGTACCGCCAGAGGTGTTTGCCATGTGGTCGATGTTCACCATCACCTGCTCTTCCGGGATGTCTATACGGTTCGCCACGGAAACCTCTATGTTGATATTTGCCTGATGGGGGACCAGCCAGTTGATATTCTCGGCACTGAGACCGTTGCGGCCGGCAACAATCTTCACGGCAGAAGACATGTTCAGTACGGCATGCTTGTAGACAGCCCTACCCTCCTGATACACGGTGTGCTCGTGATTGTCCACGCTCTCGTGTGTGGGCATCTTTGCCGAGCCGCCTGCCTTCATGCGCAGATTACCCAGACCTACGCCGTTGGTACGGTAGTATCCGTCTATCAGGCCCACCTCCTCCGTAGTGGCCTCCATCATCACACAGGCCGCACCGTCGCCGAAGATGGGGCATGAATTGCGGTCGGTATAGTTGGTCATGGAACTCATGTGGTCGCCTCCGCACAGGATGATGCGCTTGTAGCGTCCGCTACGGATGTAGGAAGCGGCTGCTTCCAGACCAAAGAGGAAGCCTGCACATGCGGCTTCCATGTCGAAACCGAAGGCATTGTTCAGTCCGCAGGCACCGATTACGAGGGATGCCGTGGAGGGGAAATGGTAGTCGGGAGTGGTGGTGGCACACAGTACCATATCCACGCTCATGGGGTCTACTCCGGTCTTGCGCAGCAACTGCTTTACGGCACGTATCATCATGTAACTTGTGCCTGTGCCCTGCTCGGGCTTGAGAATATGGCGCGTCTTCACACCGATACGCTCCATGATCCACTCATCGCTGGTATCCACGATGGTAGACATTTCCTCGTTGTCCAGTATGTAGTCGGGCACGTAACCTCCCACACCTGTAATTACCGCATTTATCTTTTCCATTTTACGAACTAATACATTTAATCATAATACGCGCGTGCGCGCAGATATAAAGATAAATAAAGCCGTAGAGTATCCGCAAACGGGTTGCAGGTGCTTCTACGGCCTTTATTCAAAACCAACCTTTGTTGGCTGATAAACTTTAAGCCTCCTTCTCAATAGCCAACTTGCCACGGTAGTAACCGCAAGCGGGGCAAACAGTGTGGTAAACGTAGAATTCACCGCAGTTTGAGCATACTGCCAATGCAGGAGCTACTGCCTTGTCATGGGTTCTTCTCTTGAGAGTACGAGTCTTTGACTGTCTTCTTTTAGGATGTGCCATTTTGTTTTATCTTTATTTATTAGTTTTTGTTTTCAACTGTTCCAGTGCAGCCCATCTGGGGTCCGGTTGCTTTTCGCGGTCTGCCGCGTCAAGTCTTCCGATTACCTGTGCATTGCACTCCCCTTCGGGATGAACGTGGCGTATGGGTATTTCCAGTGCCAGCATTTCATACAGATGCCACGACAAGTCCAGAACTCCGGGGTTCTCCGCAACGGTGATCAGTTCGCCATCGTCGTCGTCCTCTTCGCCCAGCCTTGCCTTCAGGCTGCATTCTCCTTGGATGGGCTGGCTCATGAGTTCCAGACAGCGGTCGCACTCCACATTCACCGTTCCTTCATACTGGAAGTCCAGGTCGAAGGCCTCGGAGGTACGTTTCACCCGCAGTGCCACGTCAACTTGCCCGGATGCTATTTCCGGCCCATGAACGGCGGAGAAGAAGTCGTCCGTCAGATGCCAGCGATGCGACACAGCATCCTCTGTCATACCCTTCAGGTCCACTTTATAGCCGTCCACTCTATCCATCGGGGTGCAAAGGTACGACTTTTTACTGAAATTCACCAAGATTACGACGTCTTTTTTTTCTTTATTGTTCAAAATCTTCGTCTTACGAGTTCAATTCTATGCGGAACACGGTACCAGACGCAGGGTCGCTGCTCTTCACGAAGATACGTCCGCGGTGGTATTCTTCCACTATCCTTTTGGCCAGGGACAAACCCAGCCCCCATCCGCGCGACTTGGTGGTATATCCGGGCAGGAAGATGGTTTTCCATCTGCCGGGAGGGATGCCTTTGCCAGTATCCGCCACCTCTATGGAGCACGTATAGGCATCCTTCCTGACGGTTATGGCTATGCTCCCCTTGCTGTCCATGGCATCTATGGCGTTCTTGCAGAGGTTCTCCACCACCCATTCGAACAGAGGGGCACACAAGGGAGTCTCCACCCTGCCCTCTGGCAGGTCTGCCGTAATGGCAACGCGGTTGCTGGCACGGCATCGGATATAATCCACCACATGCCCCACCACCTCGCATACATCCGTACTCTTCAACTCGGGCAGAGAACCTATCTTGGAAAAGCGCTCGGCTATGAGTTGGAGGCGCTGCACATCGCGCCCCATCTCGGGGATAAGGGTATCGTCGGGATACGTTTCCCGGAGCACCTCCACCCATGCCATTAGGCTGCTGATGGGGGTTCCCAACTGATGTGCCGTCTCCTTGGACAGTCCCACCCACACTTTGTTCTGCTCGGACTTCTTGCTGCTGAGCAGGGCATATATGGCCACGATAACGAAGATGGACACTATGCCCAACTGCACATAGGGCCACAGGGCCAGGCGGCGGAGCAGAAGCGAGTCGGCATAATACACATCCAGCCAATCGTCCTCGGACAGCGCAATACGGATGGAGTGCGGCGGCATGCCGTCGTACTCTTCAACATTGCGCTCCATCTGCACCCTGCCCTCATCGTCCACCACCTTCACCGGTATGGTGTTGTTGCTGTTCAGCACCTTCAGCACCAGGGAGAGGTCGGCATCCGAGTCGGCCTCGCCAAGGGAACGCATGGCCTCGGCCCACGTTTCCATCTTCACCTGCTCCTCGCGTTTGAGGTCGCGCACCAGATAATGGCTCACCACCAGCGATGCCACACTAAGCAGCACCGCCACCACTATCAGCGTTATCCTGATGCGTTTTATTCTGTCAGCCCATTGCATACACATTGATAACGTAACGGACACACCTTTTATTATAAACCGACACCACTTTTTATTCTCCATGTCAAGCAGTCAGTTTCCCAATGGGAGAACTGCAGTTTCCCCACGAGAAAACTGGAGTTTCCTTGTAGGGAAACTGAAAAGGGCCAACGAAGGGGGACTTCGACATAAAATGACAAAGATATACTGCACTACCATTCACAAATTGGACAATTCATCTGCACAAACATGGCATTGACGGCGTATACCCAAGGTGCTCTCCTTCGGATTTTCTCAAATAAATTTGGTAAATCGCTCACTTAATCGTAATTTTGTACGCGAAATAATACATTATACAATATATGGCAAAAGAACTTGACTTCCTCACAAAGAGAAGTGAGGATTATTCTAAGTGGTACAACGAACTGGTGGTTAAGGCCGACCTGGCCGAACAGAGTGATGTGCGCGGTTGCATGGTGATAAAGCCCTATGGCTACGCCATCTGGGAGAAGATGCAGCGCGTGCTGGACGATAAGTTCAAGGAGACGGGTGTGCAGAACGCCTACTTCCCCCTGCTTATCCCCAAGAGTTTCCTGTCTCGCGAGGCCGAGCATGTGGAGGGCTTCGCCAAGGAGTGCGCCGTGGTAACTCACTACCGTCTGAAGACAAACGAGACAAAGGACGGTGTGGTGGTAGACCCCTCTGCACGACTGGAGGAGGAACTTATTATCCGTCCCACCTCTGAGACAATCATATGGAATACTTTCAAGAACTGGATACAGTCCTACCGCGACCTGCCCCTGCTGGTAAACCAGTGGTGTAACGTGATGCGCTGGGAGATGCGCACACGTCTGTTCCTGCGTACTGCCGAGTTCCTGTGGCAGGAGGGACACACCGCACATGCCACACGCGAGGAGGCCGAGGAGCGTGCACGCCAGATGCTGAAGGTGTATGCCGACTTTGCAGAGAACTACATGGCCGTGCCCGTGGTGCAGGGTGTGAAGAGCGAGACAGAGCGCTTTGCCGGTGCACTGGACACATACACCATAGAGGCCATGATGCAGGACGGTAAGGCCTTGCAGAGCGGCACAAGCCACTTCCTGGGACAAAACTTCGGCAAGGCCTTTGACGTCCAGTTCCTGAACAAGGAGAACAAACCCGAATACGCCTGGGCTACCAGTTGGGGCGTGAGCACACGCCTGATGGGTGCTCTGATAATGACCCACTCCGACGACAACGGTCTGGTGCTGCCTCCTGCACTGGCTCCCATACAAGTGGTGATAATACCCATAGGCAAGCCTGCACAGATGGAGCAGTTGGATGCCAAGGCCACGGAGATAATGAACAACCTGAAGGCCATGGGCGTAAGCGTGAAGTATGACAATGCCGACAACAAGCGTCCCGGTTTCAAGTTCGCCGACTACGAACTGAAGGGTGTTCCCGTGCGTCTGGTTCTGGGTGCCCGCGATCTGGAACAGGGTCTGGTGGAGGTTATGCGCCGCGACACCCTGGAGAAGGAGAACATCGCCGTGGAGGGCATAGAGCAGTACATCAAGAACCTGCTGGACGAAATCCAGCAGAACATCTTCAAGAAGGCAAAGGATGCACGCGACGCACGCATCTACGAGTGCGACAACTACGAGGAGTTCAAGGAGCGTGTGAAGGACGGCGGTTTCTTCCTGTGCCACTGGGACGGCACTGCCGAGACCGAGGCAAAGATAAAGGAGGAGACACAGGCCACCATCCGTTGCGTGCCCTTCGGCGTGGAGCAGACACCCGGCACGGATATGGTGAGCGGAAAACCCTCCGTGGCCCGCGTGCTCATAGCCCGCTCCTACTAACCCGACCCAAAGGATCTTGAGTCCGCAAGATCCTAAAGTCACTAACGAGATATGAAGTCTAACGAAGGAGGATTGTGGACCATCACACTCTTTGCTACCAACGAGATACCATCGGTGGTGGTTACCTTCGTGGCACTTATAATGTTCCTGCAAATAGGCATGGGGGTGGCTACGTCCACCCTTTTTGCTACCCTGCTACTGTTGCCCTGGGTGACACAACCTCTGATGCGCAAGTTCCTGCCTGGAACTGAGGGTGGCAGGATATGGATACACATGGCAGAGGCAATGATTACCGCCATGCTGCTTACTTTTGCCCTGACCATGGAGAACGGGAAATGGTGGACCGTGGGAATGCTGATGGGGATAAGCGTGCTGAGTGCATGGCACGACCTGCAGGCACGGCGCTACTACAAGAGGCGCACCATGCATGCTCTGGAGAACTACCACACAGTGCTACGCACCCTGTCTTCACAGATGGCAACGGTACTGACCTACGGTCTGATGATAATGGCAGTGGGCGTGTTGCAGATATATTTCCGACAAAGGGCAGTAACATACTCCTGGTCCTTGGGATTCTATATACTGGCCGGAGCCTATCTGTTGCTGACAATGGCCAACGTGATATTGCTGAAACCTCCAGGAAATCCACCCATACCCACACCACAGCAATGGCCGTGGCAACGTCCCGGCTGGACACACCAGTCCCTGCTACTGGCGATGATGCTGATTCCGCAGGGACTGATGTTCTATAGCAGGACCATCTTTCTGCTGGCAAGGCCACAGGACAGAGGACTGGGATGCACATTACAGGAAGTGGGGTTTGCCCAAGGGACAATAGGAGTGATAGCATTCCTGCTGGGTGTGGCGTTGGGACGTGCCATGCAGTACCGCTACGGAGAAACAAAGATGCGTTGGTTTCTGACCATCTGTCTGGGGTTGTCGCCCTTGGCCTATCTAATCATGACACGTTTTATACCCGACAATCTATGGACATTGTCGGCACATACTTTTCTGGCACAGTTGTTCTTCGGTCTGGGACTTAACGCATGCCGAAAGTACATAGAGAACATATCCGGAGAACGCTATCAGAATGCAGTCAATCCGTTATACATACCTATCATCTGCCTGTGCCTGTTGCTGCCTATGGCGATGAGCGGATTCATGCTGAGCAGAATTACTTTCGAACAATTCTTCATGATAGACACGTTGTGCGCTCTACCAGTATGGATAGCGATAACCATCAAATGCATTCTTCCTGCAATAAAAAGAAGTTCACGATAAAATCCGGAGCAAAATTAGACAATGAACATTATAAAACGCAACAACCCAGTATCATGGGTTCCGTCACTTTATTTTGCTGAAGCACTGCCATACGTGGCGGTGATGACATTGTCCACGATCATGTATACCAACATGGGCATGACGAACACGGAAGTGGCATTGTACACCTCATGGTTGTACCTGCCGTGGGTTATAAAACCTCTGTGGAGTCCGCTGGTAGACAGTTTAAAGACAAAGCGTTGGTGGATACTGATGATGCAGGTGCTGGTGGGAACGTCCCTGGCAGGGGTGGCGTTAACAATGCAGACCGAGATGTGGCTGAAGATGTCGATGGCGTTCTTCTGGCTGATGGCTTTCAGCAGTGCCACACACGACATAGCTGCCGACGGCTTCTATATCCTGGGATTGACGGATAAGGAGCAAGCCTTTTATGTAGGTGTCAGATCCACATTCTACCGCATAGGCACCATCTTCTGCCAGGGCGGACTTGTGATGCTGGCAGGCATTATGCAAAGAGAACACCCCGTGGCAGTGGCATGGGGACTGGCAATGGGAGGACTGGCGGCGATAATGATAGCCCTGGCAGCCTGGCACGGAAGAAACTTGCCGAAGGTGGCAAAGGATGTGGAGTCCACTACAGAGGAGGGCATACAGGACATCATGGGTCGGATTCCATGGATCGGCAAACTGAGAGACTATGCCTTGCTGGCACCGATGACACCGTTCATAGAGACATTGGCGTCGTTCTTTTACAGGAAAGGCGTGGGAACAGCCATAGTGTTCATGCTGTTGTTCAGATTTCCTGAGGCCCAACTGGCAAAAATGGCACAGCCCTTCATGCTGCGCGGAATAGAAGAAGGCGGTCTGGCGATGAGTACGGAGATGGTGGGATTTACATACGGCACCTTGGGTGTGTTGGGCCTATTGGGAGGCGGAATACTAGGAGGATTCCTTGTGAGCATGAGCGGACTGAAACGCTGGTGGTGGCCTATGATTATGGCAATATCGTTGCCTGATGCCGTTTACATATACCTTGCCACGGTACAGCCTGATTCCATTTGGATAATAGGTTCTTGCGTGCTGATAGAGCAGTTAGGTTATGGATTCGGATTTACTGCCTACATGCTCTTTCTGGTATACTTCTCGAAAGGAGAGAGAAGCACCAGTGTGTTCAGCATATGCACCGCCCTTCAGGCCATGGGCATGATGCTACCAGGCATGATTGCAGGCTATTTGGCAGACCTGTGGGGCTTCACCGGTTTCTTCTGGTGGGTAATGCTTTGCTGCCTGGTCACCGTGGCAGTAAGTGCCATTGTAAAAATACCGCACGAAGAAAAAGCCTGACCCCTACCCTACACAAATTTCAATACCCCATATGCACATACTTTTTGACATTGGCAATACACGTATGAAGGTATCCGTTGCAGACAACAACGGGATCATACCGGCAGAAAATTGGAAGGAACTACTAACCGATGCGGATACTGTGATGGTCAGCAACGTTGCCGGAGACAAAGCACTTCCACACGAAATTGCAGAACACCCAAGATGCCATATACTGACATGGCAGTCTCCCGAAGCATCATGGTGGTTGAAGGATATACCTGCAGGACTGGGAGCTGACCGAGTGGCAGCCGACATCGGTGCAAGAAGTATACGTCCGAACCAGACTCTGTTAATTATAGATGCAGGTACATGCCTGACTTTTGACGTAATAGGTCGCAACGGTAGTATATTGGGAGGAGCTATTTCGCCTGGAATTAGCCTGAGGTTGAAAGCAATGCACGAACACACAGCAGCGCTGCCGCTTTTGGATGTCCAAGGGGAACATCCGGTTCTGGGTTACGACACCCACACATCCATGCGAAGCGGTGCCATAAACGGGGTAAGATGGGAAATAGAGGGATACATACGACATATTATGTCAATGTACCCCGACCTGCATGTTTTCTTCACTGGCGGAGACAATATAGAGTTTCCGAGTGACCTACAGGAAATAGTCTCATGCGACAGGCTGTTGGTACAGAAAGGCCTGCTGGCTGTTGGGAAGAAGATGGAGTAGTCAAAGTTCGAAGTTGTCCAGCAACATGGACTCTCCGTCCCATACGGCATAGGTGTACTTCCTTATCCATTCGCCGAGAATGAGGAGGCGGGCCTGGCGGGAGAGCATGAGGTCGAGTTCTATGTGGCGGTGACCGAAGATGAAAAAGGAGGTGGCGGGATGGGAGTGCAGATATTGTTTGGAGAAGATTACCAATGGTTCGTTGGCCTCGCCCTGGAAAGGTTCCTCCGTTTCCATGTTGCTGGAAAGGACATCGCCCAAGGCATTTCTGGCTTCTCCGTCTTCGGAAACAAAAAGAGTGTCGCCGTTCTCGGCAACGGCATTCCTGCTATGCTTCAGTCGGCTGGACTTTGCCCAACGTAGGCCGAATTCCATGCCCCAGTCGGCAGGGAATATGTTTCGGAAGAGCCATTGGCACAATGGTGAATGGAAGATGGCACGGATGAAACGGAAACCACGGCTGGGGTCACCCAGTCCGTCGCCATGTCCCACAAAGGCGGTAAAGGGGGTGCCGGAGAGGGATGGCAGGGAGATTTCCATGGGGGCGGTGTGCAGTATTACTCCGCACTCCTCGTGGAGATAGTCAAAGGCCCACATGTCGTGATTGCCGGTGAAGTAGTGTATCTCTATGCCGGCATCCGAGAGTTCGGACAATTTCCCGAGGAAGCGCGTGTAACCCTTGGGGATGACATTGTGGTACTCGAACCAGAAGTCGAAGATGTCTCCCAAAAGATATATGGCGGATGCCTCGTGGCGTATGGAGTCGAGAAAGCGGCACAATCTCTGCTCACGCTCGCGGTTGTCTGCCGAAGCGCGGCTGCCCAGATGGGCATCGCTGAGGAAATATATCTTCTTCATTCCGGTCCCTATTATATATATATAATGTATCTGATGTACTACAGGAAACCCAGTTCCACCTTGGCTTCCTCGGTCATCATGTCCTTTGTCCATTCGGGTTCGAAGACGAGGTTCACGTCCACACGCTCCAGGCCTCCGATGCACTCCAGTTTCTGGCGCACATCCTCCACTATGAAGTCGGCGGCAGGGCAGTTGGGGGCTGTAAGTGTCATGTCCACCTCCAGCACCTTCTCCTCTGCCTTTACCTCTATGCGGTAGATAAGGCCAAGGTCGTAGACGTTGACGGGGATTTCGGGGTCAAAGACGGTCTTTAGCAGTTCTATGGCCCTTTCTTCGATGGACAAAGTGTCTTGTATATTGTTATCCATTGTGTGTTATTTTATTATGGGGCGGACGCAGCACGCTGCGTCCCTACTGGTGGGTGGTTGGGGGGAGAGAGTTTCAGAGTACTCGGAGTAGTCGGAGTTTTCGGAGTACTCTAACGCTCAAAGTTATCCGCTTATCCGCTCATCCGCTCACCCGCTCATCCTCCCCTCGTCGGCATAGGAATAATAGGTGTCGTCTCCTATTACAATATGGTCGAGCAAGCGGAGGGCCATGGTATGGCATGCCTTTTGCAGACGCATGGTCAGGTCGTCGTCCTGACGGCTTGGCTTTGGATTGCCGCTTGGATGATTGTGGGCAAGGATGAGGTTGGGCGCTCCCGCTATGAGGGAGTGGCGCAGGGCCAGACGGATGTCCACGGTGGATTCCGATATGCCGCCACGGCCTATGACGTGATGACCCACGAACTGGTTCTTCACATCCAACAGGAGTAGATGGCACTCCTCGTGCGGTATGTCGCCCATCTTGGCACGGAAGAAGTCGTAGGCATCGGCGGAGGTGCAGAACTTGGCCTTGGGTCCCTTGGTTTCAAGCAGCAGGCGCTTGCCCAGTTCCATTGCCGCCTGAATGGTGACGGCCTTGGCAGGACCTATGCCGTTATACATTTCCAGTTCCTGACGTGACAGCGTACCAAGGGCACGGAGACTGTCGCCATGCTCACTTAGAATCTTGCGCATGAGGTCTACGCTGGTCACCTCCGGTGTTCCGCTACCGATAAGTATGGCCAAGAGTTCGGCATTGCTGACGGCCTCGGGGCCGAGGGCCATGACACGCTCGCGCGGCCTTTCATCGTTTGACCAGTCCTTTATCTTCATGTCGCTTTCGTACTGACGGATGACGTCTCCCTACTGATAGAAGTTGTCCTTGAAGGCCTGCAACTCCTCATTGCGTCCGCACACGCACCGCAGCCACCATGCACGGATGAAGCCTGTGCCGTAGCCGAGCAGTTGTATGAAGGATGCCTTGATGCTGAGCAGGGCCACCTTGCATGACCTGTTCTGGATGAGAGAGTCGGAGAATATCAGTATGGAATATAGCACCGGGGGGATGAGCGAGCATGCGATGGCAATGCAACCGAGGAGCACACCCACGTGAAGCATGTGGTCGTCAGCACCTGTGCCAGACATGCTATGGATGCCGTACAGATTGGCGCCAAGCAGTACGAGGCCTGCCAGGAAGAGCAGTGCCAGGAATGCCATGCCTGCTGTGAAGACGGCAGGCAGGAGGTGCACCGGTTTCATGCTGCCGGGATGGCGCTTCTGCAGGTTTATGCGCGCTATGCCACTATTGTGCACCTGCTTGAAGAACTTCTTCATGTCCGTGCGGCGCTTGTGCCACACCCATGCCTCGGGGAACAGACGGCACGATGCTCCGCTCTTGAAGATGCGGATGCTGAAGTCTATGTCCTCGCCGAAGCGCATGGCGGAAAAACCGCCCAGGCGCCGGTAGAGGTCGGCACGTATGCCCATGTTGAAGGAGCGCGGATAGAACTTGTCCAGTTTCTTCTTGCCTCCGCGTATGCCTCCCGTGGTGAAGAAGGAGGTCATGGAGTAGTTGATGGCCTTCTGCACGGGCGTGAAACTCTCGTGTGCGCGGTCGGGACCTCCGAAAGCATCGCATGGTTTGCGCGTAAGTTCGTCGTCCACCGCCTGCAGATATCCGGGGGGCAGGACGCAGTCGCTGTCCAGCACTATGAGGTATTCGCCTTGAGAGCGCTCGGCCCCGTAGTTGCGCGACTGGCCGGGACCGCTGTTCTCCTTTTGGAAATAACGCAATGCCAGCCTGGAGGCGTGCTCGTTGACAACATTCTGGCAAGGTATCGTGGAGCCGTCTTCGACCACCACTACCTCGAAGTCCTTCAGTGTCTGCACCTCCAGGCTGGCAAGCAGTTCGTCTACCTCGTCGGGACGATTGTAGACGGGAATGATGAGGGAGTATTTCATGTATTTAAGGTTCATTTCTCTCTCCCGTCCTTCTGCCCCGAAGCGCCTGTCGGCGTTCGGGGCAAGTGCAAGGATGGTTAGTTGTTATGCCTTGACGCGGCCCAGGTAGCTGCCGTCGCGGGTGTCAACCTCCACGATTTCGCCCTCGTTGATGAACAGGGGTACGCGGATGTCGGCGCCAGTCTCCAGCTTGGCGGGCTTCAAGGTGTTGGTGGCGGTGTCGCCCTTCAGGCCGGGCTCTGTCCACTCGATGGCCAGATGAACCTTTGCGGGCAACTCGGCATACAGGATGGTTTCTGTGCTTGCATCGGTAACAACCTCCACGTTCTGACCTTCCTTCATGTACTTCACGCCGGTAATCTGGTCAGCGGGGATGTTTACCTGCTCGTAGGTCTCGTTGTTCATGAAAACGTAGTCCTCGCCCTCGGCATAGAGGTACTGGTAGGGACGGCGCTCTACGCGGACATCCTCCAGTTTTTCACCGATGTTGAAACGACGCTCCAGTACGCCGCCGTTCACCACGTCCTTCAGAGTAACGCTCATGATGGTGTTACCCTTACCGGGCTTGCGGTGCAGAAAATCAATGCAGAAATACAGTTTGCCATCCATGCGGATGCATGTACCTTTCTTAATGTCTTGTGAGTTAATCATATATTTGACGTTTAATTATTGTGGTTTATCCTGTCGTACCTACACGATGGCAGGGATATTATTTCACGTGCAAAGGTACAACAATTTAGGCAAAAAACAAGAAAAAAGGCGGAAAGGTTTGGTCATTTACAAAAAAGTATGTAATTTTGCACCCCGAAACCCATGGTGTGAAAACAGATAAAAACAAAACATAGCTATGAAAAGAACATTCCAACCCTCTAACCGTCGCCGTGCAAACAAGCACGGTTTCCGTCAGAGAATGACCACAGCCAATGGTCGTCGTGTATTGGCAAGCCGCCGCGCAAAGGGTCGCAAGAAGCTGACCGTTTCTGACGAGAAGCATGGCAAGTAAGCAAGAGATTGCTTTCACATAAGAGAAGAAGTAGGGAAGTTTCCTTGCTTCTTCTTCTTTTTTATACCTCTTTATTTGGAGAATATCTTACTTATTAGTAAATTTGCATAGGAAACGACACTACATATCCGCATATTCATGAACTTCAAGAAGATATTCAGCCCGGTCGTGTGGGGCAACCTTTTGGCCATGTGCCTGTTCGTGGCACTGGTAATCGCCGCCTTCTGGTATGGCACGATGGTGTACACACGCCATGGAGAGATAATACAGGTTCCCGACGTGTCACGCATTCACCACAAAGATGCGGCCCTCATGCTTGAACAACACGAACTGATTGCCGTTGTGTCCGATTCGGGATACAACCGCAACCTCGCGCCTGGCAGTGTGCTTATGCAGCAGCCGCAGGCAGGTGCCGAAGTGAAAGCCGGGCGCAAGGTCTACCTGACCGTAAACTCCACCAGCGGCCCTACCCTGACCATGCCCGACATAGCAGACAACTGCGATGTCTACGAGGCAGAGATCAGACTCCGCACCATGGGTTTCAAGATAGGTCCCAAGGAATATGTGGAAGGTGACAAGGACTGGGTTCTCGGCGTGAAATGCCGTGGCAGGGAAGTACGTGCCGGAGAGAAGGTTCCGGCCGAAGCGCCCATAGTGCTTGTGGTCGGCAACAGCCTCACCGAGGACGAGAAATGGGCAGCGGACAGTCTTGCCGGTGCAGACGGGGAAGAGGTGGAATACGAATTTGAGTTTTAGGCGTGATGGTGAGCGAGGAACAGTACTTCGAGGACCTGGAAGACCTGGAAAATATCAGTGACGAGAACGGGCAGACAGAACTATACGAGCACCGCCGTGTGGTGGCCGACAGCGGACAGAACCCCGTGCGAGTGGACAAGTTCCTGATGGACCATCTCCGCGATACAAGCCGCAACCGCATACAGAAGGCTGCCGAGGCCGGTTACATCATGGCCAACGGCAAGCCTGTGAAGAGCAACTACAAGGTGAAGGCCGGCGATGTCATCACCCTGATGTTCGACCGCCCCAAGCGAGATTGGGAAATAATACCCGAGGACATTCCCTTAGACATAGTTTACGAGGACGACCAGATACTGCTCATCAACAAGCCGGCCGGCCTGGTGGTGCATCCAGGATGCGGCAACTTCAGCGGCACACTGGTCAACGCACTGGCATGGCATCTGAAGGACGACCCACGCTATGACCCCAACGACCCCGAGGTGGGCCTGGTGCATCGCATAGACAAGGACACAAGCGGTCTGCTGGTGGTGGCAAAGACTCCGGAGGCAAAGACCTCGCTATGCAAGCAGTTCTTCTACCATACCACACGCCGCCTCTACAATGCCCTGGTGTGGGGACCTTTCGCACAGGACGAAGGCACCATAACCGGCAACATAGGGCGCGACCCGAAGGACCGCCTGCGCATGGCGGTTTTCCCCGAGGGAAGCGACACGGGCAAGCATGCCGTAACGCACTGGCGCGTGCTTGAGCGCTTCGGTCCCGTGACGCTGGTGGAATGTCGTCTGGAGACGGGACGCACCCACCAGATCAGGGCGCACATGAAGCACACGGGGCATCCGCTCTTTGCCGACGAACGGTACGGAGGCGACCAGATTCTGCGTGGCGAGCAGACTTCGTCCTACAAGGCATTCATCCGCAACTGCATGGACCTCTGCCCCCGGCAGGCCCTGCATGCCCGCACACTGGGATTCCAGCACCCTGTAACAGGCGAGGAGATGGACTTCCAAAGCGACCTTTCCCCCGACATGCTAGCACTGATAGAGAAATGGAGGAAGAGAGCGGTGAGCGGATGAGCGGTGAGCGGCGAGCGATAAGCGGTTTCCGATTACTCTAATTACTCCGATTACTCTGATTACTCCGAAAACAATAACAAACGACCCTAAAGTCCCTAAGGACTCTAAAGACCCTAAAATAAAAATATGAAGACAATAGCAATCATCTGTGGCGGTGACAGTTCCGAGCACGACGTGAGCATGCGCAGTGCCACCGGCATAGAATCATTCATAGACAAGGACAGATACACTGTATACAAGGTAGAACTGAAGGCAGGCCTCTGGGAGGCCATCCTGCCGGACGAAAACCGTAGCAAGGTGGACCGTAACGACTTCACCTTCCGGAACGAAAAGGGCGAGACGGTGCGTCCCGACTTCTGCTACATCACCATCCACGGTGCACCGGGCGAGAACGGCGTGCTTCAGGGATACTTCGACCTCATAGGCATGCCCTACTCCACAAGCGGAGTGCTGGTGGAGGCACTGACCTTCGACAAGTTCGTGCTGAACAACTACATGCGCTCCCTTGGCGTAAGCGTGGCAGACAGCCTCATCGTCCGCATAGGACAGGAGAACGAGGTAAGCGACCAGGACATCATCGACCGCATAGGCCTGCCATGCTTCGTGAAGCCCGCTCGTGGAGGAAGTTCCTTCGGCACCACCAAGGTGAAGACGCCCGAGGCTCTGCGTCCTGCCATAGAACTGGCACTGAAGGAGGGCGAGGACGTGATGGTGGAAGCCTTCATGGGCGGCACCGAGATAACATGCGGATGCTACAAGACCCGCACATCCAGCCACGTACTGCCAATCACCGAGGTGGTGACCACCAACGAGTTCTTCGACTACGATGCTAAGTACAACGGACAGGTGGAGGAGATTACTCCAGCCCGCATCTCCGAGCGCCTGACACAACGCGTGCAGACACTCACGTCCACTATCTACGACATCCTGGGATGCTATGGCATCATACGCATCGACTATATAATCACCGAGGGAGAGAAGATAAACCTTCTGGAGATAAACACCACGCCGGGCATGACGGCCACCAGTTTCATTCCCCAGCAGATACGTGCCGCAGGGTTGGACATCAAGGACGTAATGACCGAAATCATAGAGGGCAAATAACTCAATACCACATAACACCTTACCATGGATATACACGAATTCGACGAGATACGCCCCTATGAAGAGGGGGAGATGAAGGAGGCTCTGAACCAATTGCTCAACGACCGCCACTTCAACAAGGTGATGCAGGGTTTTGCCCCTTGGTTGCCCAAGGGATTGCGCAACGGTTTCTTCAAGATGATGTTCATAGGAGTGAAAACTCCGCTTGACTTCCAACTCCGCTTCATGAAGCACGTAGTGCGCTATGTGCTGAAGAAGCATGCACACGGCTACACCTTCAACCACAGCACAATCTCGAATCGCGGCAACCAACTGTTCATCTCCAACCACAGGGACATCGTCCTGGACAGCGCCATCCTCGACCTGATGCTTCACGAGGCAGGCTTCCCCACAACGTGCGAGATTGCCATTGGCGACAACCTGCTCATATATCCATGGATAAAGACACTCGTGCGAATGAACAAGGCCTTCACCGTGCGCCGCAGCCTGAAGGCCAAGGAAATGATGGAAAGCAGCATACTCATGAGCCGCTACATGCACTATGCCATCACGCAGAAGAAGGAAAACATCTGGATTGCCCAGCGCGAAGGACGTGCCAAGGACAGTAGCGACCAGACACAGGAGTCGGTGCTGAAGATGCTTGCCTACGGAGGCGAGGGCACCATCATTGAAAGGCTGAAGGAACTGAACATCGTACCCCTTACCCTCAGTTACGAGTACGACCCTTGCGACTACCTCAAGGCCCAGGAGTTCCAGCAGAAGCGCGATGACCCTTCATGGAAGAAAAACAAGCAGGACGACCTGGACAACATGAAGATTGGCATCTTCGGCTACAAGGGACACGTACATTTCCGCACGGGCACTCCTGTGAACCAATGGATAGATGAACTGAAGGACATGCCCAAAAACGAGGTGTTCAAGGAGATTGCCCAGCGCATAGACAAGGCAATACACTCCAATTACATGCTTTATCCAGGCAACTTCATCGCATACGACGAACTGAACAAAACCAACACCTTCCACAAGAGATACAGCCAGCACGACAAGAAGGTCTTTGAGGAATACCTGCGTGGCCAGATAGCAAAAATCAATCTGCCCAACCCCGACGAGGCTTTTCTGCGCGAGCGTATCCTCACCATGTATGCCAATCCCGTGGTCAACAAGATTCGCACCAAAGACCTATGATGTCACCAACATCCTTCCGGCAACACCCAAAGGCCCTACATAAGGCAATGCTGCTTCTGGCGGCATTGCTGCTTTTCTCCTGCTCGGAAGAACAGGAACCGTATCCCGACCTTGTCACGGAGTTTGCCGACATCCGCACCGGTGCCGACGGCATGTTCCTGGACATGACCACTGACAACGGCACACGCTATTCCATAACAAACACGAATATCAAACCGCACCGTCCCGACACAACCTACAGGACAGTGGCAGGTTTCGTCCCCGAAACCGGCACATCCAATCCGCAGGCACTCATCTACACCCTCATTGGTGCACAGGTTCTGGCGGACAGCACCGCCATCCTCCGCCACGACCCAACAGGCATAGAAAGCATGTGGCAGGAAGGCCGGTACATCAACATGCAACTCACCGCCAAGACACAAGGCGGCATCCAACATTGGGGATATGCCATAGACCTTGTCCGCCAGGCAGGGGAAGACGGCAGGACACACGCACACCACCACCTCTCCATCCACCACAACCAGGGACAGGACCCCACGTCATATTCCCAGACATACTACTGTTCCATCCACGTCCCCTCCATACCTTATTATAATATAGGAGACACAATCAGCGTATCTGTGCATACATTCAATGGCGTGAAGAAATGGACGTTCCACAAACAGCCCTAATCCAGGAACTCCATTTTCGCGCAGTGTGCGACAATGCTCTCCTCTGGGGGCAACTGCATATAGTCGCCATACATCAGGCGCAGCATGTGGTCGTAGTTGTGGGGAACGGGGAAGTCGATGCCTTCGAACCTCAATGTTGACAACGGGAAAATATCCTTGGCATAACGTGGGTTGTGGAAAGGTATACCCATGCCGCTGGTTATGACATCCGTGCCGGACAAGCGGCACAGCAGGCGCAGAACGGGGAACACGAAGCAGCGGTTAAAATTGAACCATCTCATCACCTTCTTTATCCCTACTTTGTCATCCGTGCATGTACGCCATATCTTGTACATGTGCCCCACGGTATTCTCACTTATCTTATGGATACAGAGCGGTTGGCGCTCCAAGGGGAAGATGTCTATGTATATGCCCTGTTCCTTCCACATGCGGTCGTAGTTGTTCCCTTCAGTCAGAAGGGAACGGCGGTCGCGAATCTTCGCATAGTAGAAGAAATACGTGGGATCCGTCTCGTGCGTCTGCAAAGCCATGGTTGAAGGCATTTCGCCTGGCAAGACCTTCATCAGACGGTCGTAATCCTCGCGCATCATCTCTATGTCCAGATCATCGTCCCATGGAATAAAGCCACCATGTCTGGCAGCACCTATCAGCGTACCGCTGCTCAGCCAATAACTTATGGCATGCTTCTTGCATATCCTGTCTATTTCGCACAATATTTCCAGCATCCGCTTCTGTTGACGACGCAGAAGAGAACCGTCCGGACTATACTTTGCCCTCAAGGAATCGTGTTGAGCCTGTGATATCATAAATGCAAGAGTCAAACTTATGCCAGCCTAAGACAGGCCTTCTTCCCAAAGGCCCTCCAATTCCTCTACTATAAACTCGGCATCGCAATCTTCCGGATCGTACCATCTGTCAATTCCGTACCACTCCAATCTCCTCTTGTCCTCTGCCGACTTGCGCTTCTGAGAACGAATTTTCAGCAATTCCGCATATCCCCACACTCCGCCACAATCCTCTGGAGGACATGCTCCGGTTCCTTTCACGAAAGCCAGAGTTGGTTCTTCACCTTCTGCATAGTCCCTTATGCCTTTAATCCATACTTCATGCTCCCAACTATCGCCGAAGTCATATTCAAAGATTACCCTTCTCTGTTTTTCCTTCAACAGATCTGCTATTGAATGATCCTCTGCCGCCACGTACTCGGATCGAGAGAAAAAGGGATGCAAAATCTCGGATTCAGCCATGAGATCGTGCCTATTCTTATATATTATATTGCCGTCCTTGAACTGATGCAGATGTGTATTGTTCCATCCCATAGCGGTAATTATCACATGGGCAAGAAATTCAACGCAGACATTAGACGGGATCTTCACCTCACGCCACACAGGAACCAGCGAGTTCTTCAGTTTGATACGCAAATGATACTCCTTGGCAGTTTCGCTCTCAATGAAAATATTATCGGGGAGCAGCCATGGATCCCATTCTTCCTCCCCGTATGTATCATCCGTGTCCATATCCTCCTCGTTACGAGGTCCGAATATAGACTTACTGAAAGAGGCCATGGGATGGTCATCATCAAAGCGAACGGACTCTATGGGAGGCAACTCTCCCGTACCGTGTTTCTCCGTATAGTCAAACATTTTTTCTGGGTCAATGCCCATCATTGCAGACAATCCAAGCAGATCCTCAAAGGACGTAACCTTGAATGCATCCAGAATTTTCTGAAGTTCTCCAGGCAATTGCGAATAGAACTGATTGAATCTCGCAGCCTCTTCGCCTGCCACCTGCTTTATCTTCTTTGCCATATAATTTATTCATGTTTATTGGCACAAAGGTAAGAATAATTTTCGTATAAGTAAAACACAACCATCCTATTTATCTTTAACGAGAGAAGAGTTCACGCCGAAACCCAAATCGGCCATTAGCGTTATGATGATAATAACCTTTACCTTGAACCTTTTCGTTAAGCCAATGGAGCGAGTTCAACCGACGCAGGAGTGAGCGCAGGATCAAGTTTATCTGAACTATGCCGAGCGGAACCTCCCCCCCCCCACCCTTGCCCTTAATAGCGGTAAAATTTATCGCTAATGGCGGTGAGATTAATCGCCAATGGCGGCAAAGTTTATCGTCGAGGGCGGCGAAGTCTGTCGTCGAGGGCGGTAAAATCTGCCGCCCTCGAGATCAAGGTAAAGACTATATGACACCACACCAGACGTTCATGGTCTCACACATAAAATATAACCCAAATCGGTCATTAGCGTCTAACTGTCTATTGACCGATTTGGGTTAAATTATTTCTACTATATAGAAACAACAGCGAGGCAACACACACAGATGTGTTGCCTCGCGAGCATGTATTATATATAAGGTGTATTACTCTGCTGTTGCCAGTTCTACAACCTTTTCCACTGCTGAAAGCAGACCGTCGGGGTTCTTGCCGCCGGCAGTGGCGAAGTGGGCCTGGCCGCCGCCACCACCCTGGATGAGGCGTCCGGCCTCGCGTACTGCCTTGCCGGCATTGAGGCCTGAGGCAACGAGGTCATCGGAGAAACTTACAGTCAGAGAGGGTTTGCCCTCGAAGAGACTACCGATTACCACTATCAGGTTCTCTGGGAACTGACCACGCAACTGGAATACCATATCCTTGGCAACCTGCGGGTCAAGGTTGATGACTCCGGAAATTACCTTCACACCACCCACCTCACGGGCATCGGCGATGAGTTCCTGCTTGTACTGCTGGGCACGCTGGGCCTTGAAGTCGTCCAGTTGCTTGCGCAGGTCAGCATTCTCGTTGATGGCACGCTGGATGGTGCCCATCAGGTCGGGCACATTGTTGAACAATGCTCTCAAATCTGCTACCAGGTCCTGCTGCTTGTCCATCATTTCCTCTACGGCACGACCTGTGATGGCCTCAATACGGCGTACGCCGGCAGCAACGCTGCTCTCGCTGACAATGCGCACCATGCCTATGCGGCCTGTGCTCTGGGCATGACAACCGCCACAGAACTCAACGCTGGAACCGAACTGCACAACGCGCACCTTGTCGCCATACTTCTCGCCGAAGAGAGCGATAGCACCCAGTTTCTTTGCCTCCTCCAGGGGAGTGTCGCGATACTCCTGCAGGGGCAGGTCCTCACGGATACGCTCGTTTACCAAGTGCTCCACCTCGCGGATCTGCTCGGGAGTAACCTTCTCGAAGTGGGAGAAGTCGAAGCGCAGGTAGTCGGGAGTTACCAAAGAACCCTTCTGCTCCACATGCTCACCCAGAACGGTGCGCAGGGCCTCGTCCAGAAGGTGGGTACAGGTATGGTTGGCCTCGGTGGCACGACGGCGCTCCACATCCACGCAAGCCATGAATTCGGCCTCAGGATTGTTGGGGATGCGCTCCAGCAGGTGAACGGAAACACCGTTCTCCTTCTTGGTGTCCAGCACGCGGATGATCTCTTCATTGTTCACCAGCACACCGCTGTCGCCTACCTCACCGCCCATTTCGCCGTAGAAAGGAGTCTGGTTCAGTATGGCCTCGTAGACAACGCCCTTCTTCTGCTTCACCTCACGGTACTTCACTATGCGGCAACTGTACTCTGTGTAGTCGTAGCCCACGAAAGTGCTGAGTTCGTCGCCTGTAAGTTCCTCGGCATCGCCCACGATGTGCCAGTCGCCGGTCTCCACCTGGGCGGCGTTGCGGGCACGGGCCTTCTGCTTCTCCATCTCGGCATTGAATCCGGCCTCGTCCACGGTCATTCCGTTCTCGCGGCAGATAAGTTCTGTCAGGTCCAAGGGGAAGCCGAAAGTGTCGAACAGGGTAAACGCCTTTTCGCCTGCAATCTCAGTCTTGCCGGCGGCACGTGTTTCCTCGATAACGCCGTTGAGCAGACGGATACCGTTCTCCAGGGTGCGCAGGAAACTGTCCTCCTCCTCCTTCATCACCTTCATGATGAAGTCCTTCTGGGCAACGAGTTCGGGGAAAGCACCGCCCATCTCCTGTGCCAGAGTGGGAACGAGGGTGTACATGAAGGCCTGCTTCTGACCCAGGAAGGTGTAGCCGTAACGCACGGCACGGCGCAGGATACGGCGGATAACGTAACCGGCCTTGGCATTGGACGGCAACTGACCGTCGGCTATGCTGAACGATATGGCACGCAGGTGGTCCACGATAACGCGCATGGCAATGTCGGTCTTCTCGCCCTGGCCGTAAGGTATGCCAGTCTTCTCGCCCAAGGCCTTGATGATGGGCTGGAAGATGTCGGTGTCGTAATTGGACTGTTTGCCCTGGATGGCACGAACCAGACGCTCGAATCCCATACCGGTATCGATAACGTTCATGCCAAGAGGTTCCAGATGGCCGTCCGCCTTGCGCTCGTACTGCATGAACACGATGTTCCATATCTCGATGACCTGTGGGTCGTCCTTGTTTACAAGTTCACGTCCGGGCACTTTTGCCTTCTCCTCGGCAGAACGGCTGTCCAGATGTATCTCGGAGCAGGGACCGCAAGGACCTGTATCGCCCATTTCCCAGAAGTTGTCGTGCTTGTTGCCGTTGATGATGTGGTCGGCAGGCACGTGCTTCAGCCAGAAGTTGGCAGCCTCATCGTCGCGTGAGAGGTTCTCGGCGGCATCGCCCTCGAATACGGTAACGTAGAGGTCGGCAGGGTTCAACTTGAGGACATCAACAAGGTATTCCCAAGCCATGTCAATGGCGCCCTCCTTGAAATAGTCGCCGAAACTCCAGTTGCCGAGCATCTCGAACATGGTGTGGTGGTAAGTGTCGTGACCGACCTCCTCCAGGTCGTTATGTTTGCCACTGACGCGCAGACACTTCTGTGTGTCGGCACGGCGGCGGGGTTCGGGGTCGCGGGTACCCAGAATTATATCCTTCCACTGGTTCATGCCGGCATTGGTGAACATCAGTGTCGGGTCGTCCTTCACTACCATCGGAGCGGATGGAACTATAAGGTGACCCTTGGACTCGAAGTACTTCTTGTACGAGTCGCGGATTTCGTTTGCTGTCATCATATATCTGTGTGTTATGTTTATTATTTGCAAATAATCTTGTCCTACGGACACTTTCTCCAAAAAAACTTTGCAAAGATACTCCGTTTTGCTTAACTTTGCAAAGATTTTCATGAATAAATACCCCACTGGAAACCAAAACATTCACACAAGAGCGATATGAGTCTGAACACCAATCCCGATTTGAAGTTATACTATAGTATATCTGAAGTTGCAGCCCAGTTCGGTGTTGCCGAGTCTCTATTGCGCTTTTGGGAAAAGCAGTTCCCCAATATTCATCCCAAGAAGAGTGGCAACAACGTGCGCCAGTACACCCAGGCAGACATTGAGGAAATACGTGTTGTCTACAATCTGGTGAAGGTACGTGGCATGAAGTTGAATGCCGCCAAAGAGGTCCTTTCCAAAAACAAGAAAGGAGCCGGCGACACATCGGCTATAATCAACGAACTGCAGAGCCTGCGCGAAGAACTGGTGGCCCTGCGCAAGGAACTGAACGATCTGGCATAGGGAAACGGAAAACGGAAGGACCCACCCCGACCCTCTAATCCGTTCTCACCACCTTTTCAATTTCCTTTATTTTCTTCAGGTCGCGGATAATGCTTTGAAGGTCCTGGAGATCATGTACCTCCATGACAATGTCGGCGGAGAAGATGCCGTTGTTGGTCTGTACGCTGAGGCTGGAGATGTTCAGGTTCATCTGATGTGACAGGATACCCGTCATCTGGTGGAGCACCCCTATGCGGTCTATGCCCTCGACATGCAATACCGCAGGAAAATACAGGACTTTATGGGTATCCCATACAGCAGCAAGGATGTTGTTGCCCTCCACCGCCTTCATACGGCTGGACACAGAGCACTGACGCTTATGTATAGTGACATAACCGTTCTCGTCCTGAAAAGCCAGGACATCATCACCCGGTATGGGATGACAGTGCTCACAGATAAGGTATTTGGATATCGTATCCTCATTGAGAAGAAGAGGGTTCTTCTTGTCCAAGCGCAACAGAGACCTGGTGGCATTATTCTGCGAAATCAGGTTCTCGGATGCATCTGCCCCACCCTGTTTCGCCTGCCCGGACAGATTGCCCTTGACATCATCATTTGCCTTCAGGAACGGAATGAAACGACGCCACTTGCGCGTTGATGTCTTCTCGCTAAGGTGTTTCAAGTCGTCACCTCCAAGAACAAACGTACGAGATGCTATCTGAAAGTAAAGTTGTTCCTTCTCTGTCACCTGATGGAATTTACACAGACGATCCAGAGTATCCGTATCTGCCGTAAGGTCGTGTTTGGAAAGGAACTCTAACAACATTTCCTCTCCCTCCTTCTGCAACTGGCGCTGCTGGCGGCGCAGTATGGCCTGAATCTTGGTCCTGGCCTTGGCTGTAGTAACATGGTTCAGCCATTCTGCCGTAACCTGCACGTTTCTTCCTGTCAGGATTTCCACCTGGTCTCCGCTTTCTAGTTTATGGGACATGGGCACAAGGGTATGGTTCACCTTGGCTCCAATACAATGTGTCCCCAGGGTAGTGTGGACGCTAAATGCGAAGTCCAGTACGGTACACCCTGCCGGCATGGTCTTGAACTCTCCCTTGGGCGTTACAACGAATATTTCCTTGGCATAAAGGTTCAGTTTAATGGCATCCAGAAAATCCATTGCATTGGGCTGAGGGTCGTCCAGTATTTCCTTGATAGTGGAGAGCCAGCGGTCCAGTTCGTTCTCGCTGTCCTGCTGGGTCTTTCCGCCATCCTTGTACTTCCAGTGTGCGGCAAAACCCTGTTCTGCTATATCGTCCATACGCCGCGAACGAATCTGCAGTTCTATCCATCTACCGCTCTTGCTCATCAACGTTGTCTGCAAGGCCTGGTATCCGTTGGCCTTCGGATGGGAGAGCCAGTCACGCAAGCGCTCTGGATGCGGACGGTAAATGTTGGTGGCTATGGCATATATGCGCCAGCAGTCCGTTATCTCGTTTTCGGACTGTCCGTCGCCCTCAAAGATGATTCGCGCTGCAAGAATGTCGTATATCTCGTCCAGCGTAACCTTCTTGTTCTGCATCTTGTTCCAGATGCTGTAGGGAGACTTGATACGGGCCTTTATCTCATATTTCAGTCCCGTCTGGTCCAGGCGTTCCCGTATGGGCGCGGTAAATTCGTCGAACAATTCCTGCAAGTGCCCGCTCACCTCAGAAAGTCTGGCCCGTATGAGGGCATACTGCTCTGGCTGTTCATAACAGAATGACAAGTCTTCCAGTTCCTCCTTAATCTTGTTAAGACCTAACCTGTTGGCCAAAGGGGCGTAGATATACAGGGTTTCGCCAGTTATCTTGTACTGCTTGGCCGGCAACTGGCTCTCCAGCGTACGCATGTTGTGCAGACGGTCACTTATCTTTATAAGTATGACGCGGATGTCGTCGCTCATGGTAAGCAGCAGTTTCTTGAAGGTCTCTGCCTGTGCCGATGCCTGATTACCGAAGATACCACCGCTAATCTTTGTGACTCCATCCACTATCTGCGCTATCTTCGGCCCGAATATATTCTGGATGTCCTCCACAGTATAGTCCGTGTCCTCCACCACGTCATGCAGAAGGGCCGAACAGATGCTGGTGCTTCCCAGCCCTATCTCTCCGCAAACGATCTGCGCTACGGAAAGGGGATGCATGATATATGGTTCGCCCGACAGACGGCGCACACCGGCATGTGCCTGACAAGCAAACTTGAAGGCCTTCTCGATAACATCCACCTTCTTGCGGTGTGGAGATGCGAGATATGTGTCAATAAGGCGCTGATAGGCCTCTTGAATCATTTTGGCGTCTTCCATAAAACACGCAGTTATCTTACACGCAGTCTCTGTCCTGCTCTGATATTGGTCCCCTTCAGGTTATTCAGTCTCTTTATCTTGGCTACCGTAGTACCGTTGCGCTTCGCAATAGCACCCAACGTGTCTCCATTGCGAACCTTCACATACTTTGCCCCCTTATTGTTCTTGGAGGCAGCCTTCTCGTCTACGTAGACCACAGAACGGCGTTTGTTCAGTTCGGACAATCTGTGGGTATAAACCGTGTCACCGCTCTCTATGAACTTGTGTATGACCTCCATGGGCATACGCAGGTTGCATGGCGCGGCATTACCAGGAATCTTTGTTGTACGATACTGTGGATTCAGCGCTTTAAGTTCCTCCATGGATATGCCGCACACCTCGCTGATTTGCTCCATGTAGACATCGCGTGTAACAACGATAGTATCGGTTCCCATGGGCAGACGGGTGGATGCCGGACATATATTGTGCTCACAATAATAGTTCATCACATAGTTGGCCGCAATGAAGGCAGGGACATACCCTCTGGTCTCGCTGGGCAGATAGGAATAAATTTTCCAGTAATCCTTCTCGCCACCGGCACGTTTTATGGCCTTGCTGACGTTGCCAGGACCACAATTGTAAGAAGCGATGACAAGAGTCCAGTCACCGAAAATCTCATACAACGACTTCAGCATACGTGCGGCTGCATAACTGGCCTTCACCGGGTCGCGGCGGTCGTCTATCAGACTGGTAATCTCCAGTCCATAACGTTTGCCAGTAGTGGGCATGAACTGCCACAGGCCACCGGCTCCGGCCCTACTTGTGGCACCGGGGTTCAAGGCACTTTCTATAACAGGCAGATACTTCAGTTCCAGTGGCAGTTGGTAGGCCTCCAAAGCATCTTCAAAGATTGGAGTATAGAAATTGCTCGCACCAAGCATCATCGCCACGCTACGGCGAAGGCGCCCAGTGTACTGGTCAATGAACTTGCGTACTACAGGGTTGTATGGCATCTCTATGACGTTGGGCAGGTTCTGCAGCCTTCTTATATACACTTCAGGTTCGTAGGCAATATCCTCGCCTGTGCTTTCACATGCAGCACTGTCGTATGTCAGATACGTACGGGCACACCATTGGCGCATCATGCTGTCTATCTCCGCATCCAACATTCCCTCGGGCAGTCCTATGGCCTCTTCCTTGCCTGTATTATCATCATATACGGTTATTACCTGCTGGGCACGTACATGGCAGACCAGCAAAACCAATGAGATTGCTATCAGATATTTCTTCATGGATTGACAGTTTTTAGTAGTTAATTTGTATGGTGATTCCTGGACTACTTCCTAAGGAATTGGCATCGTACATGGAACCGGAAGGTATCATTTGCGGGGCTATTGTCATGGACAAATCCGTCCCTATATCGAACGTACTCAATTCAGCATCCACGTAGGCATCAATTATGCTGAGCAGATATACTCCTGCAATACAGAAAATACTCAGGTCGCGGTAGCGTCTGTAGAAGTCCTTCTTACGTTTGAAGACCGATTTGAAATGTTCTTCCCTTCCCGTTATGTCGTATCCTAACGGAAGCATCTCCAGATGGCTGTTGGTGGTGGGATCGTTGTCCATTATATCCTGATATGCCTGGGAATAGTCGCGTAACATCTGGCCATTCCAACTTACGGCATATACGCACCCCACGACACCTCCATAAACTATGGGCAGTTTCCAGAACTTGCGGTTGTATATTTGTCCGCCACCAGGGAACACCATTCCCAGCCACATGGCACGGATGGGGTCCGGTTTCCAGTCGTTGAAACGGTTCAGGTCCAAAGTGTCGCCTCCGGCACACTGCAAGGAATCTGCAACCACAGCCTGCAACGAGTCTGCATACATAACGTCAACCTGTGCCGTATCTAAGGACAGGACCTGAGTTACAGTATCCGTCGACTGTTTCAAGGCAAAAGCATCCTGCCACCTGAACGACAGGACCATTGCGAGCAACAGAACAAGGATTCCATATCGTTTTGTCGCACTCACTTCAATCTGTCCAAAATTTCTATGATTCGTTCCATATCCCTTTCATTGGCAAAGGGAATCACTATCTTGCCCTTCCCCTTGTCGGAACAGGTCAACTGCACCTTGGTCTGGAAGAAGCGCGACAGACTGTCCTTCAGTATATTGTATTCCTCGCTTATCTTGGTGCCGCGAGCCTTCAGGCGTCCGCCTTCCGTTGTCTTCACAGAACCGCCTTCCGACAGTTCCTTTACCATCTCCTCCACCTTGTGCACACTCAGGCCCTGTGACACTATCTCGTTATAGGCACGGATCTGGAGTTTTGGGTCGTCAATGGCCAGAAGGGCACGTGCATGGCCCATTTCCAGACGGCGGTCCTTCAGTCCCATCTGGATGGTGGCAGGCAGTTTCAGCAGGCGCAGGTAGTTGGTGATTGTACTGCGGTTCTTGCCCACCCTCTCGGACAGGCGTTCCTGTGTCAGGTTGTACTGTTCCAACAGGTGCTGGTAGGCCAGGGCTATCTCCAGGGCGTTGAGGTCTTCACGCTGGATATTCTCGATAAGGGCCATCTCCATCATGTTCTCGTCGTCCACGGTACGCACATAGGCAGGGATGGACTCGAGTCCGGCCATCTGGCTGGCCCTCCAGCGGCGTTCGCCGGCTATGATGAGGTAGGTTCCGTCGCCCTGGTCGCGCAGGGTGATGGGCTGGACGATGCCAAGTTCCCTGATACTGTCCGACAACTCCTGCAATGCCACGGGATCAAATTCCCTTCGTGGCTGGTTGGGATTGGGGAATATCTGTCCGATGGGGATCTCGTTGATACTGCCCGAACCGGCCGTATTCACCTTCTCGGTACTGATTAGCGCGTCCAAACCGCGGCCCAAAGCCGAATATTTTTTCTTTATTGCCATTAGTTCTGTTTCTCGTTTTTCTCAATGATTTCCTGTGCCAGTGCCAGATGGTTCCTTGCACCGGCAGAATCCACATCGTAGTGGAGCACCGGCAGACCATGACTGGGAGCCTCGGACAGTTTCACGTTGCGCTGTATCACCGTACGGAACACCAGTTCGCGGAAATGGCGCTTCACCTCGTCATAAATCTGGTTGGCCAGTCGCAGACGGCTGTCGTACATGGTCAGCAGGAAACCTTCTATCTCCAGACTTGGGTTCAGTTTGGCCTTGATAATCTTTATGGTGTTAAGCAGCTTGCTTATGCCCTCCAGCGCAAAATACTCGCACTGGACAGGGATGATAACGCTGGCGGCCGCCGTAAGGGCATTCACCGTTATCAGTCCGAGCGAGGGGCTGCAGTCTATCAGTATATAGTCGTAATCACCCACCACCGGAGCAAGCATGTTCAGCATGATGCGCTCGCGGTTCTGCCTGTTGAGCATCTCTATCTCCGCTCCCACCAGGTCAATGTGACTGGGGATGATGTCCAGATTCTCCACATCGGTACTGTAAATGGCTTCGCGCACATCCACTCCGTCAATCAAACAATTATAGACAGTGCAATCCACCTGGGTGCTGTCCACGCCAAGACCGCTTGAGGCATTTGCCTGGGGGTCGGCATCAATCAGCAGCACTTTTTTCTCCAACGCAGCCAGGGATGCGGCAAGGTTCATACTGGTAGTGGTTTTTCCCACACCGCCCTTCTGGTTGGCTAAAGCAATTATCTTACCCATTTGCTTTTCGGTTATATTGTTTCGCGCACAAAGATACAGAAAAATGGGGAAAACACAAAGTGGAACTTGCGTTAAAATACAAAAAGCACTACCTTTGCCGGCAAAAAAGAACACTATAGTTATGCAAAAAGACACACGTCCCACCATTCTCATCACCAACGACGACGGTTATCAGGCACAGGGAATACGTTTCCTGACCAAAATCATGAAGGGCCTCGGCAACTGTGTTGTCGTGGCGCCAGACAGCGCCCGCAGTGGCGCCGCATGCTGCATAACCCCCACTCATCCGGTCAGCGTAATGAAGGTAGAGGACGGAGTCTATGCCTGCTCGGGCACGCCTGTAGATTGCGTTAAAATCGCTTTGGAAAAGGTATTGCCATGCAAGCCCGACCTGGTTGTAAGCGGCATAAACCATGGAGACAACGCTTCCATTTCCCTGCACTACAGCGGCACGGTGGGCGCCGTCCTGGAGGCATGCATGAAGGGTGTTCCTGCGATAGCCTATAGTCTGAGGACACACAAGAAGGAATGTGACTTCACCCCCTATGCCGAAGTGGTGAAAGAGTGGGCATGCAAAGTCCTTGGGGAGGGGCTGCCGGAAGGCACCTGCCTGAATATCAACTTCCCGGAGGTGGAACGTCTGTCGGGCAGTAGGGTATGCCGCATGGCACGAGGAATGTGGCACACGGAATGGTTGGACGCAGGAACTGATTCGGAAGGGAAAAACATTTACACCCTGACGGGTACGTTCTGTAATTTGGAACCCGAGGCCGCCGACACGGACTATTGGGCCATAGACCACGGGATGGCTGCCATCACCCCACTGACTCTGGATATGACCGACCATAGTATGCTGGCAGTTTTGGGAGGGGTGGGTGACAGATGATGCAACTGATGTGATTTCAATGTGTTAGCAAACAGATAACTCCGACCCTTCCCAGTGTCGGATGCAGGCTTGTTGATGCAGGCGGTGTGTTCTCGCGAGGACGCGCCTTTGTCCTTAGTATTGTCACACCTTTGTCCTTAGTATTGTCGCACCCTTGTCCTTAGTATTTGTGAGGGTGCGTCCTCGGTAGCGGCAAAGGGCACTCATAGTGATGCGGGCACTCTATGCTCGGGCAATTTGCAGAATGGACATACATGCGTCGGTTGCTGCCTTCGTGTCTTGCGGTTGAAAAAGGTTTACAGAAATGTCGCCTCGGCGTGGAGGCTGCGGTCATTGCTTCTCTTGGATGAACACCACCTTGACGTCATTGCGCGACAAACGCATCCTGAGCCAGTTCTCCATCCTCTGTTCGTCCTCGGCTTTCACTCTTGAGTCCAAACTGACGTTCACCACATACACAGCGCTGTCCAGCATCACGGAGTCGGCCCAATACGTATATATGCCCCTGCCCGTGGATACGGAAACGACCTGGGGGAACAGGGAGGTTAGTTCGGGCAACAATATGCGCGAAAACTCTACCGTCTGCATATAATGGTCTACGCTATCGCGCAAAGCGCGTATTTGCAGTTCGTTCTCGGCCAACTGCTTTTGGGTGGCCAAGGCCTTGTTCTTTTCTGTGGTAATCAAACCACGCACGCTTTCCATGTCTACGCCCTTGGCACTCTGGACAATGTCCAGACACACGCCTTCAAGCCCGAACTGAGGCAGACGGGCCGACATGCCTGCAATCTGCACGCTGTCCACCTCCTCACCAAGCATCACCACTCGTATAGTGCGACTGCTGTAGTCAAATTCCTGAGAAATTATCTTTGCATCGTTTTTCTGCAGCACATCTCTGTAGAAGTCCAAGCAACGTTCGCGGAACACCGTTTCCTGCACCATCTGGAAGGTGATGAAGATACTGGGAATAATGGTAATAACGCTGATAAACGAGATTATATGCTTAACCTTTTTTTCGCGTGCCTTGTCCACGAATACCTTCTTCGGGAAGCGCATGACAAACGTCACTCCTATGAATGTGGCCAAAGATATGAATATGGTGTTGATCAGGTACAAGTACAGCGCCCCTGCCGCAAACAGCCAGTTTCCCGTACCCAGCCCGAAACCTACGGTACACAGGGGAGGCATCAGTGCCGTGGCTATTGCCACACCGGGTATGACATTGCCGGTGCGCTGGCTGCGGCTGCTCAGTGCCACTATGCCGGCCAGACCGCCACACAGGGCTATGCCAACGTCGTAAATGGTGGGTGAGGTTCGTGCCAACAGTTCCGACTGCACCTCGTCCAGCGGAGTCAGCAGGAAATACAAGGTGGCCGTGGCCACACTGAAGAGCGTTGCCACAAGATAGTTCTTGGCGGCACGCTTGAAGAGCATGAAGTCGTTGATGCCTATTCCCAGGCCCATGCCGATGATGGGACCCATCAACGGAGATATGAGCATGGCGCCAATGATTACCGCCGCACTGTTGGTGTTCAGACCCAACGAGGCAACGAAGACGGCCAGTATCAGAATCCATAGTTTTGCTCCACGGAAATCCACACCTGCCTCTATGACGGCAATGGTATCCTTTTCCGGAGCCATGTCCTCACCCAAACTCAGTATTCCACCAAGCCAATCCTTAAACATCTGCCAAATATTCATAAGCGTTCTGCTTTTTATTTACCTACTATCTTATGCGCCGCCTTTTCAGGCGCTCCGGGTTCTCCCAGTAACTGCATCATGGTTTCATACCCCTGCTTCTGGTTCCTGCGGAAGGTCTCGTCCACGAGCACATTGCGCAGATTGCGTTCCACCGACTCCTGTGTCATCTCGCCCGCCACCAGTTCCGGCACGACTTCTCTCCCCACAATCAGGTTGACCAAGGACACATACGGAACCTTCAGGACAATCTTTCGCAACCACGACACCACCTTGCCGAATGCCATGGCATAGCACACCACCTGGGGAACTCCGAAAATAGCCGTTTCCAATGTGGCCGTCCCACTGGTCACCAAAGCGGCATAGGCACTGTCCAGAAGCATGAAACTGCTCCGGCTGCCCTGGCAGGGCGCAAGCACTATCCTTTTGCGGAAGTCCCCGTTTCCGTCACCTAAGGCAGAGGATATTATGGTTTCATAAAAATCCTTGTGCATATTGGGGGCAGAGGCGATGACATACTGATAGTCTCCTCCCACCGCGCAAGCCGCCTTCAACATCATGGGCAGGTTGCGCTCTATCTCCTGACGGCGGCTTCCTGGCAACAGGGCCACGACGGGAGCGTTCCTTAAAGCCAGGCTATTCCTCCACGCCTCAATTTCCTGTGCCTGCAAGGAGTTGCGGAACATGCTTATTTCGTCCAGTGTGGGATTGCCGACATAATCCACATGGCAATCATGCTTCCCGGCATACCATTTCACCTCGAAAGGCAGTATGCTCAGTATGGAATCCACATACTTCTTTATCTGCACTATCCTGCCCTCTTTCCAGGCCCATATCTTGGGCGGGATGTAGTAAACCACTTGGGGAACGGCAGTTGTCTCTCCACGTCTGCCTTCGACAAACACCTTATGGAACCAGGCGGCAATCTTCAGGTTGAAACCGGGATAGTCAACGAGTATCAGGCGGTCGGGCATAAATTCCGATATGCTCTTCTTGCATTCCTGCATACCACGCAGTATCTCCGGCAGATGCATTGCCACCGATATAAAGCCCATATATGCCAGGTCGGGCCTATACCAATAGTATATTTCCGCCTCAGCATCCTTGGCACGTATGGCATCCATCAGATGCCTGGCATGCAAATCTCCACTGGCCTCGCCAGCAATCAGAAAGTACTTCATCGCCCACAAAGATACGAATAAGCGAGAGCAATACCAAAATAAAAGACGTTTTATTTGGGGATTGCCGAACGGAAGTATCTTAGAGACATAGTCTCAGAGGTACGAAATTAGTGAGAGCAATACCAAAATAAAAGCATTTTATTTGGGGATTGCAGAGCGGAAGTTTTAACTACCAAATTAGTCTTTTTGTTCTTTTACGGAACAATTATGAGCAAAAAGCACACAAACGGAACGCATTTTTCTTGCCAATAAGGCAAAAACAAACAGTTTTCATTATCTTTGCATCATGAAAAAGGTTAATATAAACACATCAATCCCTCAGGAACTGCATCTTGACTACCAGGACAAGTACATTGTTCTGCTGGACAATGTGCACCAGGTGCAGCATACTCAGGAAACCGTCATCAACGAGTCATTCATAATAATTCTGGTTGAAGACGGAGAATGTACCGCCACAATCAATGACAATGAATATTCTCTGAACCCAGGGGACCTATTGATCTGCACACCTGGCAACCTACTGGAACGTGGCATGGTGAGCATAAACTTCCACTGCCGCATTTTCATCATGTCATCCGAACACGCAGGAGACATCCTCAAGGGAACGCCCATGAGCATATCGCACTATCTCATGAGCAAAGTGGTACAGGCAATACGACTAACCCACGAAGAGCAGGAAATGCTGAAAGGATTCTACAGACTGCTATCCTCCATAAACCCACTACCGGACGATAAAGTGAGGGAATATACGGTGCATCACCTGTTGAAATCATTTGCATACACCTTTGTAGGCTTCTTCATACGACGCGGTTACACATCTCCAAAGAATAAAGGTACATCCGCAGAAGTATTGTTCAGAAAGTTCACACGCATTCTCCACGAGCACCCCGAGGGGCGCACCGTGCAATTCTATGCCGACAAGCTCAACATCACACCAAAATACTTCAATACCATCTGCAAACAAGTCTCCGGAAAAACAGCAAGCAAACTTATCAACGAGGAAATAGTGACGCAAGCCCAACTGATGCTGAAGGATCCAGACCTGAGCATCAAACAGGTGTCGTCCATACTTGGGTTTACCAACCAGTCACACTTCGGTTCCTTCATTAGGAAAGAAACAGGAGTCTCACCACAATTCCTACGCAAGAAACAAATTTGAAAAGCATAAGACATTCAGAACATCATACACAATATTATTTTGAGCAATATGAAGAAATACCTATTCCGTATCCTCATCGTCATGCTTGGCATCTGGGCAGCCATCGGAAATATTGGCTGCAAGAACGAGTATAAGGACATGCTGCCGGGAGAAATCCGTTTGAAAGAGAACGACTATCGCAACGATGACAAAATCAAGGACACCGAATACAGCACCGACAAAGGTGCAGTCAAAATGAGCGCCATGGAAGTACGGGGAATCTGGCATGCCGTCATTATCAAAACGGAAGATGAGTTCGAGAGGACAGACGACAAAGAGGGAAAACTCTACGAAAGTCCTGTTCACGCAGAAGAGACTTTCCACTCCCTATTGCGGGAAAACATGAACTCCGTTGCAGAGAAATATCCCTATTCGCATACCGCAATAATGAAGGAACTTGCAAGGGCGGAAGTACACACCTATATAAAATATGTATGGTGTGCACAGGCAGAAGAATATGTCAATCTGAAATTCGAAGCAACTCCTCATATCATTGTCACAGAGGTTCCTGCAGAACAAAAAACAGGTGGTCAAGAGGCAAAATAGCAATAAAAGCATAGTATCCACTTGCATTATTGAAAGAAAAGACCTACATTTGTTCTGAATTTCCGAAATAATCAAAGAATAACCTAATATGATTGACGTTAAAGTTACCCTCGCTGACGCCGAGGAGAAAATGGAAGAGGCCGTAATGTACCTGGACGAGGCATTGGCCCACATCCGTGCAGGCAAGGCAAATGTTAAGATCCTGGACGGCATACGTGTGGACAGTTACGGCAGCATGGTTCCCCTGAACAACGTTGCAAGCATCAACACCCCCGATGCACGTACCATCGCCATCAAACCATGGGACAAAAGTATGTTCCGTGCCATAGAAAAGGCCATCATGGACAGTGACGTGGGCATCACTCCCGACAACAACGGTGAAATCATCCGTCTGACCATACCGCCACTGACCGAGGAGCGACGCAAGCAATTGGCCAAGCAGTGCGGCAAGGAGTGCGAACAGGCAAAGGTAAGCATCCGCAATGCACGACGCGACACCAACGACAAACTGAAGAAGGCCATCAAGGACGGACTGTCCGAGGACCTCGAGAAGGATGCGGAAGCAGACCTGCAGAAGATGCACGACAAGTACATCAAGAAGGTGGAAGAACTCCTGGCCAACAAGGAGAAAGAAATCATGACTGTCTGATGCAGGGCATTGTCATCAAGAATACAGGAAGCTGGTACGTTGTCCGCTTGGACGACGGCCAGCTTTTCCAGTGTAAAGTGAAGGGCAACTTCCGCCTCAAGGGCATACGCAGCACCAACCCCGTTGCCGTGGGCGACAACGTCCGCATTGTCCCCACAGAGGCCAATGCCGGACATGTGGGCATGATAACCGAAATACTGGACCGCCGCAACTACATTATCCGCAAGGCATCCAACCTTTCCAAGCAAAGCCACATCATAGCGGCAAACGTGGATCAGGCGGCCTTGGTCGTGACATTGAGGCATCCCGAGACGAGCACAACCTTCATAGACCGTTTCCTGGCAAGTGCCGAGGCATATCGCGTGCCGGTAATATTGATATTCAACAAAGTTGACCTGCTCGACGAGGACGACCGCCACCTGCTGGAACTCTTCTTCCGTCTCTATGAAAGCATAGGATACCCCTGCTATGGCGTCTCCGCCATAGACGACACGAAGGGCCTGTGCGGCATGGACACCTTGCGCAAGGCACTCGGAGGCAAGACTACCCTATTCTCCGGCAACAGCGGTGTGGGCAAAAGCACACTGCTCAACGCCCTCATTCCGGGACTGGAAGTAAAGACAGCGGAAATATCCGACTCGCACGATACAGGCATGCACACCACCACCTTCTCGGAGATGTTTGACCTGCCGGCATCTGCCCACGGGGAATCTGGACATATCATAGATACCCCCGGCATAAAGGGATTCGGCACGTTCGACATGGAGCGGGAAGAGGTAGGACATTACTTCCGCGAAATATTCCAGACGGGCAAGGAATGCCGTTTCGGCAACTGCACCCACACCCACGAACCGGGGTGTGCTGTGCTGGAGGCCCTTAAAGAACACCGCATAGCCCAAAGCCGCTACAACAGTTACCTCTCCATGCTGGAAGACAAGGACGAAGACAAATACCGCACAAAACTTTAAAGACTCTAACAAAAGATATGAAAACAGTTATCATCGGCAGTGGCCCTGCGGGCTACACTGCAGCCATCTATGCCAGCCGCAGCGGTTTGGAACCTGTCCTCTACGAAGGCAACCAACCCGGAGGCCAGTTGACACAAACCACAGAAATAGACAACTTCCCCGGTTATCCCGAGGGAACCACCGGCAACGAACTGATGGACGACCTCCGTGCACAGGCAGAACGCCTTGGCGCGGACATACGTATGGGAACCATCACCGCCGTGGACTTCTCCATGGACGGTAGCCAGCCCCATGTACTAACCATCGATGACGGCACCACGATAGAGGCCGACACCGTGATTATCTCCACCGGAGCGTCTGCAAAATACCTTGGGCTGGAGGACGAGAAAAAGTATCAGGGCATGGGTGTAAGCGCCTGCGCAACCTGCGACGGATTCTTCTACCGCAAGAAGACTGTGGCCGTGGTAGGCGGTGGCGACACGGCATGCGAAGAGGCCCAGTATCTGGCCGGTCTGTGCAAGAAGGTCTACATGATAGTTCGCCGCGACGTCCTGCGTGCCTCTGAAGCGATGCAGAAGAAGGTCATGGAGACAGAGAACATAGAAATTCTGTGGAACACCCAGGTACGTGGCCTGTACGGCGCCGACGGAGTGGAGGGCGCTCACCTGTCCACAGGCGAGGACCTGCCCATCGACGGACTCTTCCTGGCTATCGGTCATCATCCCAACAGCGACGTGTTCCGTCCGGCACTAGAATGTGATGCAGAGGGGTATATCATAGTAAAGCACCCTACAACCGAGACTAACATCCCCGGTGTCTTTGCATGTGGCGACGTAGCCGACCCCATCTACCGCCAGGCCATCTCTGCTGCCGGCAGCGGATGCCATGCTGCCATGGATGCCCGAAAGTATCTGTCGGAGAAGTAACGCACGAACACATATACAAATACCTTACAGCCATGAGCAACTTTCCTGCGTTCATGGCTGTATTATTTGTGCATAAACAGGAAAAGGCGCATCTTTGCACAAAATTAAACCCAAATCGGTCATTAGTATTATGATGATAATAGCCTTTTTTTTGAATAGATGCTTTGGCACTTTGAGGGCGCAATGGGGTTCCATTGTTTCTGTGACTACGTGAAGGTGGGTCTTCCACTGCAACTTATCATCGGCATAGTAATGATATTAGTCCTGGCCTACTGTTTCTAAAAATTACAGTCCGTCAAAGTTCTGGCGGACTGTAATAGTAAACTTTTTATCTAAAGAAGGAGAAATTTACACTGCCGTACTGGCGATGTTCCACAAAACGCGGATGACTGCTGAAATCATGGTCCTTTCCGTGTTCCAAGACCATAATACCACCCTCTCGCAATAAATTACGCTCAAGAATCATATCTGGCAGTTGCGGTATCTCCGTCAAAACATAAGGAGGATCGGCAAAAATAAAATCAAATTGCTCCCTGCACTGTGTCAAGTACTTGAACACGTCTCCTTTGATTGGAACAGCAGAAAGATCCTGGAGTTTATCTATGAAGCCCTTTATGAACTTATAATGCAATGGATCCTTCTCTATACTTATAACACGAGAACACCCACGTGAAAGCAGTTCCAACGTTATGCTGCCTGTACCGGCAAAAAGATCCAGAGCCACTGGCTCTTCATCCCAGTCTATATACGAATTTAGGACATTGAAAAGGTTTTCCTTGGCAAAGTCTGTGGTGGGACGTGCCTTGAATGTACGGGGAATGTCAAAGTGCCTACCCTTATATTTACCTGTTATAACACGCATATTTGCTAATGTATATTATAATATTGCAACGACACGACCATGCCCGATTATTTCCCTGATGACTTCCATGTTCCGATTTCAGATTTCCATTCACACACTAAGTTCACGCATATTCACATTCGCCAGATATTGGCAGATATCCTCATAAAGGCTTTCACTCGCACCATACAAAGTGCAAGAATCATGCAATGCATCCAAAGACAGCATCCTCCATACATACAATATGAAATACAACCTGTCTGCATTCTGAATTGCACGGAACACATTGGCAAAAACCAGACGTCCACTACGGAGAACAGCAATCATCACCCCACCGTCAAGTATAATGGCATGCGTGCTTACAGACAACGTACTACCCTGCTGCATCTCGGCCACCTGGGATAACATTGTGCCATACAAACCCTGCACCATAGCACTGGGAAAATGGTTTTTCAATGTTTCTACGATAGAAGATTGCAAGGTGAAGATCTCCACCACGTCTAAAGACGGAAGCACCTGAAAGCACATATCCTCAGGGCGTGGTGCCGTGCCGGCAAACGTCAGTCGGTACACAGCCAGCATATCATCGCGTCTGAACTCATCCAGAGGTACTCGGGTACTTGGCGATGAAGAATAAAGGACCACACGCTCGTAATGTCTGCCTCTGATTCTTGGCAACGACAAACCACGCTCCAGGGTATCCGACATCGTCTCGTCCTCGACACAATGAAGGTTCTCTTGCAACAGCAACTGGCCGGAACCGAGGCTATATACAAGAAAAGAAAATCCATCCGTACAAAGACGGATGGATAGACTATAGTTCAATAAAGATTTATTCCCAGTTACCGGCATTGTTATTCCAACCATCACCGGCCTCACCGATCTTCAGACCGGCATAACGGCCCATTTCATCTGCCTCAAGGGTCTTGTTCTTAATCATTCTGTCACCGAGCTTACCCATACCCTTCAGATAACTTGCGATAGAAGCATTGCACTCCATAACCTGAACAATAGCACCGCTCTTGGTGGTATTGGGACAAGCGACGATCTCGAAAGTATCACCCTCTGAGAAAGGAATGTAACGCATAGAGTCCACGTTGAGGTTCTGACCTTTATAGAGACTGTCCATCAAAGACACCCATATAGTATCGCGGCGGAACCCCTGCAGTTTATACTCCGCAATGGCCTTTGCGTCACCGCTGTTGATGATGGCTGCTGCCTTTGACTCGGTCAGGCCCTTCTCCATCTGCTCGTCACTCAGAACACCTTCCTTAATGACAACAGGCAATTTACCGTTCCTGACAAACTCTGTCAGGACATTCCAATCCGCGCAATAAGCACCCTCGGGATGCTGCTGCTTGTAAGCTTCCTCTGCATCCTTGATTTGAAGAAGACGAGCCTTTACCTGAGCCTCACGATACTTGACATCACTGTCAAAATTGATGTCGTCTTGAATGCTACGCCAGCAGATAACAGCCAGCAACACCACGCATACAGCCAAAACTGCATTAATTACCTTTTTCATGTCTTTATTTCGTTATATTTTTGTACATTCGCATCGCAAAGTTAATAAAAAGAATCCAAGTAACGACACTTTCAGTCCTTTTTTTCTAAAAGTTTTATGATAAGTGAGGATTTCAGAGCACTGATACGAGAAAACTTCATACATATTCCTACGCAAGAGCAGGAACATGTGATAAATTTGTGGTGCAGTTTCCTGCTTGGCAGAAGCGACGACAGCATGTTCCTTCTGAAGGGTTATGCCGGCACAGGAAAGACCTCTCTGGTAGGCGCTTTGGTCAGGACGATGAAGATGTTGAAACAGCGTGTGGTCCTCCTGGCACCCACCGGAAGGGCGGCAAAAGTGATGGGAGGATATGCTGACACTCCTGCCGGAACGATACACAGGCATATCTACAGGCAGAAGACCTTTGGCGAAGAGAAGTTCACAGCAGCCCCCAACCTGAAGGAAAACACTCTCTACATCGTGGACGAGGCCTCTATGATTGCCAACGAAGGACTGTCGGGAAGCGTGTTCGGCGACGGGCGCTTGTTGGACGACCTCATACACTTTGTCTATTCCTGCCACGGGTGCCGCCTCATACTGATTGGCGACACGGCACAGCTGCCTCCTGTGGGGGAACTGCACTCCCCAGCCCTTGACATAATGGAACTGGAAGGATACGGTCTGGATGTCATCGAGGCAGAACTCACACAGGTGGTCCGACAGGTGGATTCGTCCGGCATACTGTGGAATGCCACACGACTAAGGGAATGTCTCTGCCACGGGGACGACGTGCCGAGAATACGCGTTTCCTTCCCCGATGTACGGGTAGTACCAGGCAACGAACTAATAGAATATCTGGAACAGAGTTACCATAGGTGCGGAAAGGATGGCACGATAGTAATTACGCGAAGCAACAAGCGTACCAACGTCTACAACATGGGCATACGCAACCGTATCCTGGACTATGAATGCGAACTGGGTGGCGGCGATATGGTAATGGTGGCAAAGAACAAATACCTGAACGGCAAAGACCTGATTGCCAACGGAGAAATGGCCATTGTGCAGAGGTTGCACAACGAGCGCGAATTATATGGTTTCCGCTTTGCCGATGCCACGCTGAAACTGATAGACCGCACGGACACTGCCGAGGAGAACGGGGAAAACGACGACGGCCAGCGCATCCCCACCGAACTGGACACCGTAGTCCTTCTGGACACCCTGCATTCAGAAGCGCCGGCACTGACCAGAGAGCAGCAGCAGCAACTGTTCCTGCGGGTGTGCGAAGATTATCCAGAACTCCGCAACAAGCGCGACCTTTTCAAGGCAGTGAAAGAAGACAAACACTATGGTGCCCTGCAGATAAAGTATGCATACGCCATCACCTGCCACAAGGCCCAAGGCGGCCAGTGGGAGGATGTCTACATAGATCAGGGTTACGTTACCGAGGACATGCTCACCGAGGACTACATCAGGTGGCTCTACACGGCCATAACCCGAGCCACGGGGCACGTTTACCTTGTCAACTGGCCCGAAGAACAGGCGGAGGAGGCTTAAAAATAATTAAATGCTCACAGCATAACACTCTACCTATTATATTTTTATATATCTTTGTCTTGCGAAGAACAAAATAAAAACACGATATATGGACATCAAACTTCTAGTCTTAGACGTTGACGGCACTCTGCTGAACAGCAACCGCGAAATGAGCGAACGTACCGTCAAAACACTGAAGAAAGTACAACAGAACGGTGTACGCGTTGCCCTGGCCACAGGCCGTCCCACATACGGTGTACTGCCATTCGCCAAGGCCATAGACCTGGACTTCAACGACGGTTTCATCATCAGTTACAACGGAGCCAAGGTGCTGGAAGCCAGCACCGGCAAGGCTATATTTGAAAGAACCATAGACCCCAAGATGGTGCCCTACCTGGAGAAGCAGGCCCAACGTTGCGGTTGTGCCCTTGCCTACTATGAGGGAGACGAGGTAGTGGCCACAGATACCACCAACCCCCGCATCGTGGACGAAGCACAGATGAACAACATGGCACTGCGCCACGTCGACAGCATTTCCGAGGCCATGGCACATCTGGAAGACAACAAGGAAGCCTGGCCCACAGAGGTTATCTTCGTACACGAGGACGAACAAGTCCTGCTTGGCATGGAGGAGCATCTGCAACGCCACCTGAACGGTGTCATGGACACCATCCATTCCAACCCCTACTATCTGGAAATAGTCGGTTATCAGGTGGGCAAGAGCCATGCCATGAGTGCCCTGGTGCAGAAACTGGGCATCAGCATGAAGGAGGTCCTTGCCTTTGGCGACGGACGCGCCGACATCAACATGCTGCAGATGGCCGGCATGGGCATTGCCATGGGCAACGCACCCGAGGAGGTGAAGCGCTGTGCCGACTATACCACCCTTTCCAACGACGAGGACGGTGCGGCACTTGCCATAGAACGCGCCTTCGAAGAAGAGCAGGAGAAACCCGAGGACGATCAGGAAGTTCCCGTTGACGTACTGAACGCCCAGAACAAGAACACCCTGATGGGCGCCCTGGGCATGCAATACACCTTTGCCAGTCCCCACCGCGTGGAAGCCACCATGCCCGTAGACGGACGCACACGCCAGCCCTTCGGCATCCTGGCAGGCGGAGCGTCACTGGCCCTGGCGGAAACTCTGGCCGGTCTTGGCAGCATGATAGCATGCAAACCAGGCGACATGGCCGTGGGTATGCAGGTATCAGGCAACCATGTCTCCAGCGCTCACGACGGAGACACCGTGCGCGGTGTTGCCACTCCCGTACACCTGGGGCGCTCCAGTCACGTGTGGAACGTACAGATATTCACCTCCACAGGCAAACTGGTAAGTTCCGTTACGGTAACCAACTCCATCATGAGCAAGAGGTAACACGCTACTGTCCCTCTCCCCCCAACGGCCATACCGTTTGCATCAATCCCATTGCATGAATTAGGCCATGTCGCATTTCCTCTCGACATGGTCTAATTCTTATCTGCAGAGGCTTCATGGTGCTATTCCATGATTTCCCAGAAGCCGCCCCTATCAGGCCCTACACGACGGAGGTACTTATCTCGCATTACATTAATATTGTTACTGATAGCCGTAACACTAATACCGATAGTTTTTGCCAATTCTGATTGAGAAATATATGGATTACCTGCGATTAAGCGCAATATGGCAATTCTGTTTTCAGTTAACTTGTCTCCGTTTCCTGTAGCCTTTTCTATCAACTTTTCTATCAACCTATCTGGGTTTTCTATCAACTTTTCTATCAACCTATCCGAGTCTTCTATCAACTTTTCTGTTACCCTTGGGACAGAAACCTTCAAAATGAAATCATCGGTATGGAATGAAAGAGGTGCAGCACCATTCACTTCCAATTCACGATACATACGGTCAACACCCTCGCCATACTCCTTGACATAGTGATAAGTCCAATATTTACAAGGTCCACACTACGTATATTCTCTATTCCTACTTGTTCCTTAACTCTCGCCTTATCTTATGCGGAAAGTTCCAATATATCCTCCAGAACAAGAGTCTCACAAATATCTTTTTCTAATAAGATCTCCATATAAATTATTCCTTAGGATGTAATTCTGCAAAAGTCTGTCCGTCACGATTCTTAAGTGCCGTAGGCCCTTGCATTGCTGTACCAGTTATTACTTCGGCAGGTAATGATGGCAATCCGCTCTCTACAGGGATATTAGTACTTTGAATAACTCTAAAAAGATTCCCTTCTCTTTTACAGAACTCATTGTCCTGTAAAAGTAAAGTTCTTACTTCCTTTGCTTTTTTTGAACAACTAGTTTCTATAGCAGAAATCAAACTTCCTTCAAGCAGAATAAATTTTCTTGTTTGTGGAGAATACTGGAGTTTTGCAAAGATTCCTCGTCTCTTGACTTCAACAGTATATACTTCATTTATTTCTGTTTTTGCTGTATCAATTCTAGGATTATCAAATATTGCACATCCATAGAAACGAGTCAGGAACATAATTTCCTCAAAGAACAATTCCATATCATTCTTCTTGTCATCAGAAAGTCTCGGTTCCTTTATCGGCTTTGAATTTGTTATATGAAAATTATTGGCATCACAAGCTAATTTCCAGCCCAAATACTCTAAATACTGAGTTTCACTCGCAAATATTTCATCTGCCTTTGATACAAAGACGAGCGCAACATCCCACCAATCATTCTTTTGTTTATGGTCGATAACTCTATCCGCAAAATCATTTGTTTGGCCGATATATGCCAAAGGGGCACCAATACCCATACTACCTACTAGTATATAAAAAGCGTATTTGCCAGCAAGGTATTCTTTACATACCCTTGCCACAGAAGCACTAGGTAAGACAAAACATTGACACGTCTTTGTCGAACCCATATCAATAATTCGTGCTCCGTCCAAAGTACGGTCAAGCAACTTTGTATAAACTGTTAATATTGCCATTGCTTTAATTTTATATTTCTTGCTTCAACCTTATCTACCTCCCTTCACCCTATTGCAATTCCTGCAAAGCATTTGGCAATTCTCTGCCACAGTAATGCCACCATCCTTCCATGGCGTGATGTGGTCAGCCTCCATTTCTTCCAATTCAAAGTGCTTTCCGCAATGCACACAGATACCATTTTGCCTCTCGTATGCCTCTCGTTTCTGCTTTTTGTCGAACGAGCGGAAAGACAAATCACGCAAATCCCCACTCAACACATAACGATAGATACCTGACTTTTTCTGTATCTCGTCATCCTCCATCAAGTCATGAATTTGCCTCTCAAGCGCATCAATATCGTAAATATTCTCGGCGAACTCGTCAAACATAGCGCCCCAGTCAAGTCCCTTCATCTCCTTACGGTAGTTGGGAAAGGTTGAGCGCACCCAAGTTATTATCTGCATATAATATGCCCATAATTTATTGGCATTTGGGTCGAACTGATGAATTGCCATATACTTGTCAATCGGTTTTTCATCGTGTATATTATCGTGACGAGCCGCCCACTTCAAGATGGTTTCAAGATAGGCCTGCTCTACGGTATTTCCACTCATGTAGTCGCTACCGATCTTGTATGCAGGACAACCGTTCTTAGAAAAATGACGACGAGCATCTGTCACGAACGGACCAACATACACCGCATTGCGCAACTCCTGATCAAATAACTTTTCGCCAGCAATATTGATTACACGAAACCAATCCAGTTTCTCTTTGTCCGTTCCGTTGCAGAAATACACGGTCAGTTCATAGTTAAGAAATGCCTGTTTTTCGTCATCTGTTAGCGTATTAAAGAATAGTACTCCCCTATTCTTGTCAACTATGTTAAAGTCATGTGTATAGAACTCGCAAATCGAAAGTGTGCGTTGCTGACCATCAATCATTTCAAATGTGCCATTCTCTCCCTCCGACCAATACATAATATTCAAAGGAAAGCCCTTCATTATTGTTTCTATCACGGCACGCTTCTGTTGTTCGTTATACCTGAACTCACGCTGATAAGTAGGACGCACATCAAGTTTACCGCCATAGGCACTAACACCTGTATCAGGGTCATTGCAATATCCATTTATTAGGTCGCGAATAGATATGGATTTAAGTTCTATTTTCATAACAACTACCTTTGGATTTTACGTATTAATATCCTTTCATAAAGGCGGACCAATTCTCCATCCTTATCCAAATATAAACGAGGTCCACCATTTAATTTCCCCAATCTCTTCCTAATAATGTCCATATTTGCCAACTCCAATCCTATGCCAATTATTTCGAACTGGTCAGGGTTATATTTATCTATAAATGTAATTGGTACGCCCATTACACCATCATAATCACAAGGAATATACTCTGTTCGTGATACCTCTATAGCATCATAGTTTACATACCTTGGATATTCTTCTGGAGCGTACAACTTGTACAAGATTAAATCTTCATGACGTTCCTTATAATCAAGATTAGTAAACCACCTTACACCCTTAACGCGAATATACTTTCGTCCTGTTTCATCAATACCACATCCCGCAGCATTTAGTCCGTAATCATCTGGTACCCAGAATTTTCTATCTCCACTATGAATACTCGCGCCAAACCACATTCTATTACTTTGAATTAATGGAAATATTTCTTTATAAGACAATGCATTTACATTTCCTATTATCAAAAACTTCTTATCATACGCCATTAACTGCGCCACGAACTCACGGAAAAGAGAAAAGGGAGGGTTGGTTACAACTATATCTGCCTCTTTAAGCAACTCGACACACTCGGCACTACGGAAATCGCCATCACCTTTAAGTGGTTGCACACCTATTTCCTCTACATCAGGTATACGATTACCATTCTTATCCCCTTCGTATATTAGGTACACAGCCTGCTCGCTCTTATTGGTGCTGAACAAGTCCATATCCTGATTCTTATAACAAGTAGTTATAAGTTTCTTTAATCCAAGATACTCAAAATTATAGGCGAAGTACGTGAAAAAGTTACTTACACGAGGGTCATCACAGTTGCACAATACAGTCTTACCTCGAAAATGTTCGCGGTAGTGGCGCATTTCATTATTGATATCTTCAAGCTGAGTATAAAACTCATCCTTCTTTGCCTCCTTGGCCTTGTTCAGATTCTTATTTGCCATATCCTTGTTGCTCTTCGTTATTTATCAACCCCTTTAGATGCAGTGTTTCATATAGAAATTCTTTTCAAAGGGGCCTTCACACTTAAATATCCCAAAACAGTGATTATATATCAATATGTGGGACAGTGTCTCACTTTTTTAACACCATCAATCCACTGATTGTAATCATCTGTCGCAACAGAGTTTTTTGTATAATCACACCCTTGCTCATACTCCTTGCAACATCATATACTGCTTATACTCCCTTATGATCAGTTCTTTTATATCCACCTCCAACAGGTCTGCAATCTTAAGCAGGCTACTGAGGTCTGGTTGCGATGAATTTGTACACCATTTTGAGACGGTAGACGGGTTAACCCCCAACTGCTCTGCCAACCATTTATTGGTACGTTTTTTCTCAACTAAAACTACTTTTATGCGGTTTATATCTTCCATAACTTTGTTCGTTTGTAAAAAAAGTAGTGAATTAATTTCACTTTAACTGCATAAAGGCGGAATTATTTGGGCATTCACCATGCCTATTCATGACTATCTCCCGTTTCCAGTACCATTAAGCCCTCCTGCATTTCAATATTGCCACGGGTAAACCTGCGTTGTCTGTCCCTGCCCTACAACAGAATCAAAGCAAAATACAAGTAAGGGGAAATCGTAGTAATCTTTGTCGTGATAAAAAACGAAGACGATAAACCAGATTTCTTTAAGACGACTTAAAGTGAAACTCTCGTATTCAGTCGAAACTCTCTATACGCTCATATCCAGTACAACTCCAACGTCAATATCCCCACACTCCGAGTAGGCAACACAGTTCCCCGATAAGGAAACTGGAGTTCTCTCGTTGGGGAACTGGAGTTTCCTTACTGGGGAACTGACTTGGCCTTACCATGCGTGTGTCATCGTTCAAAATGAACAATGCATACACAAAAACGGGCACGGCCGTGTCCCTGCTGTTGCTGTCCTGCAAAACTAAAAAAAGCGCCTCCCCTATCGTCAGGGAAGGCGCTCTGTTTATTGCAATTTAGAATTATTCGGCACTTGCTGCGGTCTCTTCAGCAGTCTCTGCTGCGGGAGCCTCAGCTACAGGAGCTTCTGCTGCCTTCTTGCCGGAGCGGCGTGTGCGCTTGGCCTTCTTGGCAGTCTTTGCCATGTTCTCGTCGAAGTCTACCAACTCGATGAAGCACATGGGTGCATTATCGCTGGCACGGTTGCCAGTCTTAATAATACGGGTATAACCACCGGGACGGTCGCCAACCTTTGCGCTGATGGTGCTGAACAGCTCGGTGATAGCCTGCTTGTCCTGCAGGTAGCTGAACACTACGCGGCGTGCATTGGTTGTGTCTTCCTTTGAGCGGGTGATCATGGGCTCTACATACTTCTTCAGAGCCTTGGCCTTGGCCACAGTCGTAGTGATTCTTTTGTGCATGATCAGAGAAACGGCCATGTTGCTCAGCATGGCTGCTCTGTGGGATGCAGTACGACTCAGGTGATTGAATTTCTTATTATGTCTCATAAGTTTTCTTAATCTTTATCTAATTTGTATCTTGAGATGTCGGTTCCAAACGACAGATTCAGACTCTCCAGCAAATCATCAAGCTCGGTGAGCGATTTCTTACCGAAGTTGCGGAACTTGAGCAGGTCGGTCTTGTTGTACTGAACAAGGTCGCCCAGAGTGTCCACGTCGGCTGCCTTCAGGCAGTTGAGGGCGCGTACGCTGAGATCCATGTCGACAAGCTTGGTCTTCAGCAACTGGCGCATGTGAAGTACTTCCTCGTCGAACTCCTCGTTGCTCTCAGCATCGCAGTTCTCCAGAGTGATCTTGTCGTCGGAGAAGAGCATGAAGTGATAGATGAGGATCTTGGCGGCTTCCTTCAAAGCGTCCTTCGGGTGAATGGAACCATCAGTTGTGATCTCCAGTATGAGCTTCTCGTAGTCAGTCTTCTGCTCTACGCGATAGTTCTCTACTGCATACTTCACGTTTCTGATAGGAGTATAAATTGAATCGATGGGTATGACATTCACGTCGGTGCAGTACTCGCGGTTCTCCTCGGAGGGAACGTAACCGCGGCCCTTGTTTATGCCAATCTCCATCTGCATCGTTGCCTTGGCATCCAGATGGCAAATAACTAAGTCAGGGTTTAACACTTCAAATCCAGTCAGATACTTGTTGAAGTCACCAGCCTTGAGTTCTGTCTTGCCCTCAACCTTGATGCTCACTTTCTCTGTCTCGAATTCATCTACTAACTGCTTGAAGCGAACCTGCTTCAAGTTAAGTATAATGTTGGTGACATCCTCCTTCACACCGGGAACGGTGGCAAACTCGTGCTCGACGCCGCGGATTGAAACTGTGTTGATGGCAAAACCATCGAGTGAAGAAAGAAGTATGCGGCGCAAAGCATTACCTATGGTAGTACCGAAGCCACCCTCCAGAGGACGGAACTCGAACTTGCCGTACTTGTCGTCCGCCTCCAACATTAATACCTTATCAGGTTTTTGAAATGCTAATATCGCCATCCTTAATTATTATTTAGAGTACAATTCAACGATTAACTGCTCCTTGATATTCTCAGGAATATCTGCGCGCTCGGGCTTGTGAAGCAACTTGCCGGACTTGGTAGCCTCGTCCCACTCGATCCAGGGATACTTGCTGTGGTTGAAGCCTGCCAGCGCATCGCCGATAACCTCGAGGTTCTTGGCACGCTCGCGAACGCCCACGATCTGACCGGGCTTAACAGCATAGCTGGCTATGCCTACCACCTTACCGTCAACGGTAATGTGCTTGTGGTTGACCAGCTGGCGGGCAGCACGACGGGTGGGAGCGATACCCAGACGGTATACTACGTTGTCCAGACGGCACTCGAGGTTCTGCAGGAGAATCTCACCGGTGATACCGCTGGTACGTGCAGCCTTCTCGAACATGTTGCGGAACTGCTTCTCCAGAACGCCGTAGGTGTACTTGGCCTTCTGCTTCTCAGCCAACATCACACCGTACTCGGAGGTCTTGCGGCGACGGTTGTTACCGTGCTGGCCGGGAGGGAAGTTTCTGCGTGAACGTACTTTCTCAGAGCCCAAAATGGTCTCGCCGAAACGGCGGTCAATTCTTGATTTAGGTCCAGTATATCTTGCCATAATCTTTTACTTACTTTAATTTAGGTCCTTGGTGAATTAAACTCTTCTTCTCTTGGGAGGACGGCAGCCGTTGTGAGGAAGTGGAGTAACGTCGATAATCTCGATTACCTCAATACCTGCACCGTGTACGGTACGGATAGCGGACTCGCGGCCGTTACCGGGACCCTTAACGTATGCCTTAACCTTGCGCAGACCCAAATCGTAAGCGATCTTTGCACAATCCTGTGCTGCCATCTGGGCGGCGTAAGGAGTGTTCTTCTTACTGCCACGGAAACCCATCTTGCCGGCAGAAGACCAGGAGATTACCTGACCCTCGCTGTTAGCCAAAGACACGATGATATTATTGAAGGAACTGTGAACATGCAGCTGACCGAGAGCGTCAACCTTCACATTTCTTTTCTTTGCTGCAACTGTTTTCTTTGCCATATCTCAATTATTATTTAGTAGCCTTTTTCTTGTTAGCAACGGTCTTCTTCTTACCCTTACGTGTACGAGCGTTGTTCTTGGTGCTCTGGCCACGAACGGGAAGACCATTACGATGACGAACGCCACGATAGCAACCGATATCCATCAGTCGCTTGATGTTCAGAGAAATTTCACTGCGGAGGTCGCCCTCAACCTTGTACTCGGCAGCAATCACCTCACGGATCTTACCGGCCTCGTCGTCGGTCCAGTCACAAACCTTCTTGTCCTTGTCGACACCAGCCTTCTCCAAAATCTTGGCTGAGCTACTGCGACCTATACCATAAACATAGGTCAAAGCGATTTCGCCTCTCTTGTTCTGAGGCAAATCTACACCAACAATTCTAATTGCCATATACTATTATTCTTTTTTGCAATAAATTAACCCTGACGTGTCTTGAACTTAGGGTTCTTCTTGTTAATAACATACAAACGACCCTTGCGACGGACAATCTTGCAATCAGGGGTACGTTTCTTCAATGAAGCTCTTGTTTTCATATTTAATGTCTATTATTTGTATCTGAATACGATGCGACCCTTCGTCAAGTCGTATGGACTCATCTCCACCTTGACCTTATCACCGGGAAGGATCTTGATGTAGTGCATTCTCATCTTGCCACTGATGGTGCATAGTATCTGCGCTCCGATCTTGTCAAGTTCAACGCGGAAGTTGGCATTGGAGAGAGCCTCCACAACTACACCATCCTGTTCTATAACTGCCTGCTTTGCCATTATTACCTTACAGCTCTGTTGTTAATATTGATTCTCTATCTTTTCTATCTCCTCAAACGTAGAGAGGATTTCCGGTTTACCATGATGTATCGCGATCGTGTGCTCGTAGTGAGCCGCCCAACCGCCATCGCGGGTCTTTATGGTCCACTTGTCCGGCATCATCCAGATTTCCCGGCTGCCCTGAACTATCATCGGCTCGATGGCTATGCACAAGCCGTTCTTCAGCTGCTTGCCGTTGCCCGGACGCCCGTAGTTGGGAACCTGCGGATCCTCGTGCATGTCCTTTCCTATGCCATGACCGACGAACTCCCTTATAACTCCGAAACCTTGCTCCTCGCAATGCTTCTGCACGGCATGGCCGATGTCACCGATTCTCTTACCGGCATATGCGGCCTCTATACCCTTGTATAAGGACTCCTTGGTGGTACGAAGGAGGCGGTTCACCTCCTCGCTGACCTCTCCGACACGGAATGTGTAACAGGAATCTCCGTTAAACCCGTTCAAGAGCGCTCCGCAATCCACGGAAACGATGTCACCCTCCTTGAGAGGCTCGTCGTTCGGTATACCGTGCACCACCTGGTCATTGACCGAAGTGCAGAGACTTGCCGGGAAATCCCCGCCGTAGGGGTTGGGGAAACCCAGGAAGGTCGGTATCGCTCCATGGTCGCGTATAAACTCTTCTGCCACCTTGTCCAACTGCTTTGTGGTAACACCCGGCTTTATAAGCCTGCCGACCTCTGTCAGCGTCTGTGATACCAGTCGGTTGGCAGCACGCATCAAATCAATCTCATCCTCAGTCTTTAGAAATACCATCTTAGAGAAATCCCTAAAATTACTGAGCCATTCCGTTGCGGCCGTGGATGCGGCCACTGCTCAACAGACCGTCATAGTGTCTCATCAACAAGTGACTTTCAATCTGCTGCAATGTATCGAGAACCACACCTACCAGAATCAGCAAGCTTGTACCTCCGAAGAACTGTGCAAATTCCTGTGACACTTTGAGAAAGCCAGCAAAAGCGGGCATACATGCAATGAGTGCAAGGAAAATAGAACCGGGGAATACCAAACGTGACATTATCTGATCAAGGTACTCTGCTGTATCATGACCGGGACGAACACCGGGGATGAAACCATTGTTGCGCTTCATGTCCTCTGCCATCTGAACAGGATTCATAGTGATGGCGGTATAGAAATATGTGAATGCTATAATCAAGGCAGCAAACACAATGTTATACCACACACTGGTATGATCGCTGAGGGCAATCAATGCCGCAGAGGGATTCTCACCTCCGCTTATCATCTGCAACAGGGTTACAGGGATGAACATGATAGCCTGGGCAAAGATAATGGGCATTACATTGGCAGCGAATATCTTGAGAGGAATGTACTGACGTGAGCCTCCTACCTGCTGACCTGCATACATTCGCTTGGCGTACTGTACAGGCACCTTGCGTGTACCCTGAACCAACAGAATGGCAGCACAGATAACGAGCATGAGAATAACCAACTCTACGGCGAACATGATCAGACCGCCACCGCTAAGGTTATTCAGACGTGCCACAAGTTCCTGACCGAATGCCTGGGGAAGACGGGCGATAATACCGAGCATGATAATCAGTGAAACACCGTTACCGATACCCTTGTCGGTAATACGCTCACCCAGCCAAAGGATGAACATGCTGCCTGCTGCAAGAATGATGGTACTGGAAATGATGAAGAATGTCCAGTCCAACTCGGGATTCAAGGCACCGGCAGCCTGCATACGGAGGTTAATCAGATAAGAGGGAGCCTGGAACAGCAGAATGATGATTGTCAGCCAACGGGTGTACTGATTCATCTTTCTGCGTCCACTCTCACCCTCACGCTGCATCTTCTGGAAATGAGGTACAACGAAGGCAAACAGTTGAATTACGATTGAAGCCGAGATGTATGGCATTATTCCCAATGCAAAGATAGATGCATTTGAGAAAGCACCACCAGAGAACATGTTCAACAGAGACATCAAACCTGTGTTTGTCTGCTCGTGCAACTGGGCCAATGCGTTAGGATTGATACCGGGAAGCACGACAAACGAACCGAAACGATATACTGCTGCCAGAGCCAAGGTCCACAAGATACGGGTTCTCAGGTCCTCAACGCTCCAGATGTTCTTTATGGTTTCAATAAACTTTTTCATACTGTTTACAGTTTAGTAGCAGTACCACCGGCAGCAACGATAGCAGCCTCGGCAGACTTGGAGAAGGCATTTGCAGTAACCTCAACCTTAGCGCTCAAAGTGCCGTTGCCGAGAACCTTAACAAGCTGGCCGGCCTTGGCAAAACCTGCAGCAACGATCTCGGCAACACCGATTGTGGTGACGCCCTTCTCGGCCATTGTCTGCAGAGAGCTCAGATTTACTGCCTGATACTCTACATGATTGATATTCTTGAAGCCGAACTTAGGCAGACGACGCTGCAAAGGCATCTGACCACCCTCGAAACCGATCTTCTTCTTGTAACCGGAACGAGCCTTGGCACCCTTGTGACCACGGGTAGAAGTACCACCCAAACCACTGCCGGGACCGCGACCAATTCGACGCTCGCTGTGAGTAGAGCCTGCAGCGGGCTTCAATGTATTTAACTTCATAACGTTTTCAGTTTTTTAATTGAATAAAACTTGAATTAGTCAATAACCTTCACCAAGTGATGAACAGTCTGAATCAAACCGCGTGTGCAGGCATTGTCCTCCAACTCGACAATCTGATTCAACTTCTTCAGGCCCATAGTATCCAGGGTTGCCTTCTGGCGCTTAGGAGCATGGATACGGCTCTTGACTTGCTGTACTTTAATAGTTGCCATAATACGTTTCTCCTTTACTAAGTTTAACCACGGAATACTTTCTCCACACTGATACCACGGCTCTGAGCCACCTGACGGGCGTCACGCATGCTTGCAAGAGCAGCGATAGTGGCCTTTACCAGGTTGTGGGGGTTGGAAGAACCCTTTGACTTGGCCAGACAGTCAGTAACGCCTACGCTCTCCAACACTGCACGCATAGCACCACCGGCAACAACACCGGTACCATGGCTTGCAGGCATGATGAGAACATCAGCACCGCCGAACTTTGCAGCAGCCTCGTGAGGTACGGTACCCTTGATTACGGGAACCTGAACGAGGTTCTTCTTGGCAGCCTCTACACCCTTGGCAATGGCAGCAGTCACTTCACCGGCCTTACCCAGACCCCAGCCGATAACGCCGTTCTCGTTACCTACCACGACGATTGCGCTGAAAGTGAATGTACGGCCACCCTTGGTAACCTTAGTAACGCGGTTGATAGCAACCAAACGGTCCTTCAATTCCTCGCTATTGATATTTATGTTCTTAATTGCCATAATCGTTATTAGAATTTAAGTCCTCCGTTACGTGCAGCGTCAGCCACTTCCTTAACTCTACCATGGTACAGATAGCCATTACGGTCGAACACAACTGCTGTGATACCGGCCTCGAGAGCCTTCTTGGCAATCAACTCGCCAACCTTTGCAGCCTGCTCCTTCTTGGGGCAAGCCTCCATGCCGAGGCTGTTAGCGCTTACCAGTGTGGTACCGGTCAGGTCGTTGATGATCTGTACATAAATCTGCTTGTTGCTGCGGAAAACGCTCATACGAGGACGTGCGGCAGTACCAGAGATCTTGTTACGAACTCTATATTTGATCTTAATTCGTCTTTCTAATTTTGTTGTCATAATCTTACAGTTTTAAAGATTTACTTTGCACCTGCTGACTTACCAGACTTTCTGCGTACGACCTCACCAGCAAAGAGGACACCCTTGCCCTTGTAAGGTTCGGGCTTACGGAAAGAACGAATTTTTGCACATACCTGACCCAGCAACTGCTTGTCGCAAGACTCCAGGATAATCAGAGGATTCTGGTTTCTCTCAGACTTGGTCTCAACCTTAATCTCAGAAGGCAACTGAATGAAGATGCTGTGAGTGAAACCCAGAGACAACTCTATCAGGTTACCCTGATTGCTTACACGGAAACCAACACCTACGAGCTCAAGAGTCTTCTTGTAACCTTCGCTTACACCGACTACCATGTTGTTAACCAGTGAACGGTACAGACCATGATAAGCATGCTTCTGCTTTGCGTCGATATCAGCAGCCTCGTCAATCTCGAATGTAACTTCTGTTCCAGAAATCTTCACCAGGATAGAGGGATTGATAGCCTGGCTCATCTCTCCCTTGGGACCCTTCACGCTAACAACGTTGTCGCTGTAGTTGATGGTAACACCTGCGGGAATAGTAATGGGCAATTTACCTATTCTTGACATTGCTAAATCCTCCTATTAATATACGTAACAAAGGACCTCACCACCGATCTTCAGCTCAGCGGCCTCCTTGTTAGTCATTACACCCTTGGATGTGGATATGATAGCAATACCCAGTCCGTTAATAACACGAGGCATATCCTTGTAGCCGGTGTACTTACGCATACCGGGAGTTGATATACGGATCAACTTCTTGATAGCGTTCTGACGAGTCTGCTCGTCGTACTTCAAGGCTACCTTGATTGTACCCTGAGGTCCATCCTCAATGAACTTGTAGTTCAGAATGTAACCCTTCTCGAAGAGAATCTTGGTGATTTCCTTCTTCAAATTTGACGCAGGACATTCTACCACACGGTGCTTTGCCTGGATTGCATTACGCAAGCGCGTCAAATAATCTGCAATTGGATCTGTCATTTTTTTTAGGTTTTAATTAATCGGGACTATCCCGACAATATTAAAAGATAACTATATGATTTCTTGACGTGCCCCAAAAGGGCCCGTCAAGAACTGCTTCGCTTACCAGCTTGCCTTCTTTACGCCGGGAATCAGACCTGCTGAAGCCATCTCGCGGAACTGTATACGGCTGATGCCGAACATACGGATATATCCCTTGGGACGACCTGTAATCTTGCAACGATTGTGCAGGCGGATAGGATTAGCGTTGCGAGGAATTGCCTGGAGCTTCTGAGCTGCCTCGAAAGCATCAACGGGATCTGTGTTGGGATTGTTGATGATCTTCTTCAAAGCTGCACGCTTCTCAGCATACTTGGCTACCATTTTTGCGCGCTTAACCTCGCGAGCCTTCATTGATTCTTTTGCCATAACTCTGTGTTAGTTTTTAGCGTTCTTAAAGGGAAGACCGAACTCCTTGAGCAGGGCGTAACCCTCTTCATCGGTCTTAGCTGTGGTTACAAAAGTAATGTTCATACCCAGGATGCGGTCGATTGCGTCGATGTTGATCTCAGGGAAGATGATCTGCTCCTGAATACCGAGGGTATAGTTACCACGACCATCAAACTTGCTTTCGATACCCTTGAAGTCACGGATACGGGGCAGAGCCACGCGAACCAACTTCTCAAGGAACTCATACATGCGCTCACGACGCAGAGTTACCATAACACCGATGGGCATCTTCTTACGCAACTTAAACTGAGCAACGTCCTTCTTAGAGAAGGTTGCAACTGCCTTCTGACCGGTGATTTCGGTGATTTCCTTGATGGCAACCTCGATAATCTTCTTATCGGCAGTAGCCATACCCAAACCCTGGTTGATGACAATCTTCTTCAGAACGGGGATCTGCATTGAAGAGTCGTAGTTGAACTGCTTCATCAATGCAGGAGCGATACGCTCTGCGTATTCTTTCTTAAGGCTTGCAGTATTTGCCATTTTAGATTTCCTCTCCACTCTTTTTAGCGAAACGGACCAACTTGCCGTCTGCGTTCAGTTTTCTACCAATGCGAGTAGCCTTGCCAGTCTTGGGGTCAACGGGGTTCAGGTTAGAGATGTGGATAGGAGCCTCGATCTCGATGATGCCACCCTGAGGGTACTTGGCACTGGGCTTCTGACTCTTCTTAACCTTATTTACACCCTCGACAATGGCACGCTGCTCCTTAACGAACACCTTCAACACCTTACCGCTATCACCCTTGTTCTCGCCAGAGTTAACGATTACGGTATCGCCTTTCTTAATGTGTAACTTACTCATTGTTCTTCTTTCGTCTTTGAATATTAAAGAACCTCAGGTGCCAGAGACACGACCTTCATGTTTGCGGCACGAAGCTCACGTGCAACAGGACCGAAGATACGACTGCCACGCAAGTCGCCTGCATTGTTCAGCAGTACACATGCGTTGTCATCGAAGCGGATATATGAACCATCTGCACGACGAACTTCCTTCTTAGTACGTACAATCAGGGCCTTTGATACTGCACCTTTCTTAACATCACTGGTGGGGATTGCGCTCTGGATAGCAACGACAATCACATCACCTACAGAAGCGTAGCGGCGACGGGTACCACCGAGGACGCGGATACACTTTGCCTCCTTGGCACCGCTGTTGTCTGCTACTACTAATCTAGATTCTGCCTGTATCATTTTTACTTAGCTCTTTCTACGATTTCTACTACTCTCCATCTCTTGGTCTTGCTCAGAGGACGAGTTTCCATAATCAGAACGGTGTCACCCTTGTGGCAATCGTTCTTCTCGTCATGTGCATGGTACTTCTTCGTCTTCGCAACGAACTTACCATAAATAGGGTGCTTCTCCTTGAACTTGGCAGCAACCACGATGGTCTTGTCCATCTTGTCGCTTACCACGACACCCATACGAGTTTTTCTTAAATTTCTTGCTTCCATATCTTGAAGTACCTATTTACTTGTTTGACTCTTTCTGGCGGAGCACCGTCTTCATGCGGGCGATGTTACGACGAGCGGCCTTAATCTGAGAGTTGTTTTCCAGAGGAGCAACGGCATGATTCAATTTCATCTGATCATAGTTGGCAACCTCTACGGCGATGCGCTCTGCAAGTTCAGAAGCGCTCATCGCATTAATTTCTGCAATCTTCATTATTATGCGTTTTTGTCGTAATCACGTCTAACAATAAACTTGGTGGTCACGGGCAACTTCTGAGCTGCAAGACGAAGAGCCTCCTTCGCGATTTCGTAACTTACACCTTCAATCTCGAAAATTATACGTCCGGGGGTAATGGGGAACACATATCCTACGGGGTCACCCTTACCCTTACCCATACGTACGTCAGCGGGCTTCTTGGTGATGGGCTTGTCAGGGAAGATACGAATCCAGCTCTGACCCTCACGCTGCATGTAACGTGTCATTGCCACACGAGCTGCCTCGATCTGGCGTGCTGTAATCCAACGTGTTTCCAATGACTTGATACCAAAGCTACCGAATGCCAACTGATTGCCACGCATTGCATTACCCTTGCGGTGATTCTTTTGTGGCCTTCTGTATTTAGTTCTTTTTGGTTGTAACATTTTAATTCAGTTTTTAACGGTTGTTGTTCTTCTTGCGACGGAAGTTCTTGCCACCGCCGTTGCCACCGAAACCACGACCCTGCTCCTTAGCCTGAGTGAAGTTGGGAGCCAAGTCCTTCTTGCCATATACCTCTCCGCGGCAGATCCATACCTTGATGCCGAGCAGACCAACCTTGGTCAGAGCCTCTGTATGGCAGTAGTCGATGTCGGCACGCAGAGTGTGCAGGGGAGTACGGCCTTCCTTGAACATCTCGGAACGTGCGATTTCTGCACCGTTCAGACGACCGCTGATGAGAACCTTGATACCCTCGGCACCGGCACGCATTGAATTTGCGATAGCCATCTTGATGGCGCGACGGTAAGCGATCTTACCTTCAACCTGACGTGCGATGTTGTTTGCTACGATAGTTGCGTCCAACTCGGGCTTCTTAACCTCGAAGATGTTGATCTGGATGTCCTTGTCAGTTACCTTCTTCAACTCTTCCTTGAGCTTGTCAACCTTTTCACCACCCTTGCCAATGATCAATCCTGGACGGGCTGTGCACACGGTGATGGTCACCATCTTCAGTGTGCGTTCGATGACAATGCGTGAAATGCTGGCGTCACCAAGACGGGCATTCAGATACTTACGGATCTTGCTGTCCTCGAGGATAGTGTCGCCGTAGTTCTTGCCACCAAACCAATTTGAATCCCAACCGCGGACAATGCCGAGACGGTTGCTTATAGGATTAACTTTCTGTCCCATGTTTCTTTTCTAATTAATCATTCTTAGTGTCAACGAACAAGGTGATGTGGTTAGAACGCTTGCGGATTCTGTAACCACGACCCTGAGGAGCAGGTCTCATACGCTTGAGGGTAGCACCCTCGTTCACAAAAATCTTAGAGATATACAGTTCTCCGTCCTCTGCCTTGCGATCGTTTTTCTGTTCCCAGTTAGCGATAGCAGAACGAAGGAGCTTCTCCACGTCTGCGCTGGCAGCCTTGGCACAGAACTTCAATGTACCCAGGGCTCTGTTCACCTCCATTCCGCGAACCAGATCAACAACGTATCTCATCTTGCGGGGAGAAGAAGGAACGTTCTGCAACTTGGCAAAACTCTGGGCCTTGCGTGCTTCCTTTCTTGCGTCAGCAGCTAATTTTTTTCTTTTTCCCATTATATTATTCTTATTTTATCCAGTTGTCGGTTCCGTTTACTTCTTCTTCTTATCACCATGGCCACCGAACTTGCGGGTGGGAGCGAACTCGCCCAGCTTGTGACCTACCATGTTCTCGGTAATGTAAACGGGAATGAATTTGTTTCCGTTGTGCACGGCTACTGTATGTCCTACGAAATCAGGAGAGATCATAGAAGCACGAGCCCAGGTCTTGACTACGTTCTTCTTGCCGCTTTCATTCATGGCAAGAACCTTCTTCTCAAGATTAACTTCGATATAGGGACCTTTCTTTAATGAACGACTCATAATATTACGCTGTTAACTTCCGTTGATTACTTCTTGTTGGCTCTCTCGATGATATACTTGTTGGACTGCTTCTTGGGTGCGCGTGTCTTCTTACCCTTAGCATACAGACCAGTGCGTGAACGGGGATGGCCACCTGACTGACGACCTTCACCACCACCCATGGGATGGTCATGGGGATTCATGACAACGCCACGGTTGTGAGGACGACGGCCCAACCAACGGCTGCGACCTGCCTTACCAGAGCTTTCCAGAGCGTGGTCGCTGTTACCTACGCTACCTACAGTAGCCTTACATGCGCTCAGAATCTGGCGAGTCTCGCCAGAGGGCAACTTGATCACGCAGTAACGTCCCTCACGAGAGGTCAGCTGTGCGAAGTTACCTGCGGAACGAACCAGCATACCGCCCTGACCGGGACGCAGCTCAATGTTGTGAACCACGGTACCTACGGGGATATTCTGCAGGGGGAGTGCGTTACCTACCTCGGGAGCAGCGTCTGCACCGCTCATTACGGTAGCACCTACCTTCAGTCCGTTGGGAGCAATGATATAGCGCTTTTCACCATCAGCATAGTAAAGAAGTGCGATACGAGCAGAACGGTTGGGATCGTACTCGATTGTCTTTACGACTGCTGGAACACCATCTTTCTCACGCTTGAAGTCGATGAAACGATACTTCTGCTTGTGGCCACCGCCAATATAGCGGACAGTCATCTTACCGGTCACATTACGACCGCCAGTAGACTTCTTACCACATACGAGAGACTTCTCAGGTACTGATGCAGTAATCTCTTCGAAAGTACCTATAATCTTATGTCTTTGGCCCGGTGTTGTGGGCTTAAATTTACGTACTGCCATCTCTTAATTAAATATTGCTATAGAAATCAATTACATCGCCCTCCTTCAGAGTAACGATTGCCTTCTTGAAGGCGTTTGTACGACCCTTCAGCAGACCTGCCTTGGTGTAACGAGTCTTATTCTTACCTGCGTACACGCATGTATTAACATCGGTAACGGTTACGTTGTAACGAGACTCGATCTCCTTCTTCAGCTCGATCTTGTTTGCCTCAGGACGTACCACGAAGCCATACTTATTCTGCTTCTCTGTAATACCAGTCATCTTCTCAGTGACCAGAGGTTTGATAATGTATGTCATAGTTCTTGTACGTCTTTATTACTTAGTGAGGTTACCTTCGATAACAGCCAGAGCGCTTTCTGCCACAACCATAACGTCTGCGTTCAGAACCTGATAGGTATTCAAGGCAGCAGCGGGCATGGTTGCAACACGCTGGAGATTACGAGCAGACAAATATACGCCTTTATCAGAAGCGGGAGTAACTACGAGAGTCTTCTTGCCTGCGATATTAAGATTATTTAACACCTCCAGCATAGACTTTGTCTTAGGAGCCTCGAATGTGAAGTCCTCAACAACTACGATTGCGTTCTCCTGAGCCTTGTATGCGAGAGCGCTACGACGTGCCAACTGGCGAACTTTCTGATTCAGCTTGAAGCCATAGTCGCGGGGCTGGGGACCGAATACACGGGCACCACCTACGAGTACGGGGCTGTTGATATCACCACGGCGAGCACCGCCACCGCCCTTCTGGCGACCGAGCTTGCGGGTTGAACCGCTCATTTCACTTCTCTCCTTGGTCTTGGCTGTACCCTGGCGCTTGTTGGCCATAATCAGCTTGACGTCCAGATAGATTGCGTGATCGTTGGGCTCTATAGCATAGATAGCATCATTGAGTACTACCTTGCGGCCAGTATCCTGACCTTTGATATTCAATACACTTGCTTCCATCTTACTTTACTATGCTAACGATTGAACCTTTGTATCCGGGAACACTACCCTTGATGAGAAGAAGGTTGTGCTCGGGAATAACCTTTAACACCTGCAGGTTGTGAGTGGTAACACGCTCGTTACCCATCTGACCACCCATGCGCATGCCCTTGAACACCTTTGCGGGGTAAGAACAAGCACCGATAGAACCGGGCTTACGCAGACGGTCGTCCTGACCGTGTGTAGACTGACCTACACCACCGAAACCATGACGCTTCACAACGCCCTGGAAACCCTTACCCTTGGATGTACCCACTACATCAACAAAGGAGCAGTCTGAGAAGAGCTCTACGGTAATTGAATCACCGAGGTTCAGCTCACCCTCAAAGTCTGTGAACTCAGCCAAGTGGCGCTTGGGGGTGGTACCAGCCTTCTTGAAGTGACCGGCCAAGGGAGCAGATGTATTCTTCTCCTTTGCCTCTTCGTAACCGAGCTGAACAGCTGCGTAGCCGTCCTTCTCAACGGTCTTAATCTGAGTAACCACGCAAGGACCAACTTCGATAACAGTGCACGGTACATTCTTACCGTCGGCACTGAAAACGGATGTCATTCCGATTTTCTTTCCTAATAATCCTGGCATTTCAGTTTAATTAAATAATTTGTTGTTAATTTGTTTATTCTTTCTCATTCTCATTCCCTTTCGCGAAGCCTACCTGTAGGCACACAAAAAGAGAACCGCCACCATAGGCGTTCTTTCCTGGAAAGTCTGATAACCCGCAGGTCAGCGCATTCTTTTCCTTTTCGAGTGCAAAGTTACGTATTTTTGCTTTAATACACAAGAGTTTATACGAAATATTGCACTGAATATGGCGAAAAAGGGCATTTTAACACCCAAAAGGGCACTAAAAAGCCCCCATGATGTTCTCACGAGGGCCTTTTATGTTGTCAAACATGCTTGCAGAGGGGCATTACACCTTGATCTCTACCTCTACACCGCTGGGCAACTCCAGCTTCATCAGAGCGTCGACAGTCTTCTCGTTGCTTGAGTAGATGTCGATCAGGCGCTTGTATGCGCACAACTGGAACTGCTCACGGCTCTTCTTGTTAACGAAGGTTGAGCGGTTTACGGTAAAGATACGCTTGTGAGTGGGCAGGGGTATAGGACCAGATACAACGGCACCTGTTACCTTAACGGTCTTAACGATCTTCTCTGCACTCTTGTCTACGAGCATGTGGTCGTAGCTCTTCAGCTTAATACGAATTTTCTGACTCATTACTTTTATTTCTTTATTATTATTAATAAGGTAGGAACAACCATTAAGAGTCGTTTGCTAACAGTTGCTCCTTGCCTTAACTTTATTTGCTTATAGGGCTATCTCGCCTGCTGGATTAGAGCAGGTCGGCACGACCCTTCATCTCCTCGAGTACGGCCTTGGCAACACCGGTGCTCACGGGAGCATGGTGGTCATAGGTCATAGAGCTGGTAGCGCGACCAGAGGTGATGGTACGCAGAGCGGTTACATAACCGAACATCTCTGCCAGGGGTACCATAGCCTTCACCAGACGTGCACCGGTACGGGTTGTGTCCATACCCTCTACCTGACCGCGGCGCTTGTTCAAGTCACCGATAACGTCACCCATGTTCTCCTCGGGAGTAACTACCTCGAGCTTCATGATGGGCTCCATCAGTACGGGCTTGGCCTTGGCGCAGCATGCCTTGTAAGCCATCTGGGCAGCGATTTCGAATGACAGCTGGTCAGAGTCAACGGGGTGGAATGAACCGTCCACGAGCTCTACCTTCAGGCTGTCCATGGGGAAGCCACCGAGCACACCATTCTTCATGGCTGCATCGAAGCCCTTCTGTACGCTGGGGATGAACTCCTTGGGAATGTTACCACCGGTAACGCTGTTAACGAACTGCAGGGGAGTCTCGTTGTAGTCCTCGTCGCGGGGACCAACGTTGACGATGATGTCGGCGAACTTACCGCGACCACCAGACTGCTTCTTGTAAACCTCACGGTGGTTAACGGTAGCGGTGATAGCCTCCTTGTAGTTAACCTGGGGCTTGCCCTGGTTACACTCTACCTTGAACTCGCGCTTCAGACGGTCGATGATGATATCCAAGTGCAACTCACCCATACCGGAGATAACGGTCTGGCCGCTCTGCTCATCGGTCTTCACGGTGAAGGTGGGATCCTCCTCAGCCAACTTCTGCAAACCGATGCTCAGCTTGTCCAGGTCCTTCTGGGTCTTGGGCTCTACGGCGATACCGATAACGGGATCGGGGAAGTCCATAGATTCCAGAACGATGGGTGCGCCTTCCTCGGCAAGAGTGTCACCAGTGTGGATATCCTTGAAACCTACACCGGCACCTATATCACCAGCAGCGATGCATTCTACGGGATTCTGGCTGTTTGAGTGCATCTGGAACAGACGGCTCACGCGCTCCTTCTTGCCAGAGCGTACGTTGTAGATGTATGAACCAGCCTCAACCTTACCAGAGTAAACACGGAAGAAGGTCAGACGACCTACGTATGGATCGGTAGCGATCTTGAACGCCAGAGCGGCGGTCTTCTCGTCCTCGCTGGGCTTGCGTGACTCCTCCTCGCCGGTCTCGGGGTTGGTACCCACGATGCTGGGAGTATCCAGGGGAGAGGGAAGGAACATGCAGACATAGTCGAGCAGGGTCTGTACACCCTTGTTCTTGAATGAAGAACCACAGGTCATGGGAACGATGTCCAGGTTCAGAGTACCCTTACGGATAGCGGCTACGATCTCCTCCTCGCTCAGGCTTTCGGGATCCTCGAAGTACTTCTCCATCAGAGTATCGTCCTGCTCAGCAGCCAGCTCGATCATCTTGCCACGCCACTCCTCGCACTCAGCGAGCATGTCGGCAGGAATATCCTCGAGGCTGTACTCAGCGCCCATGGTCTCGTCGTGCCACAGAATAGCCTTCATCTTGATGAGGTCAACGATACCCTTGAAGGTCTCCTCTGCACCGATGGGCAGAGCCACCACGCAAGGAGTAGCACCCAGAACCTCCTTCATCTGGCGCACAACCTCGTAGAAGTCGGCACCTGAGCGGTCCATCTTGTTTACATAACCGATACGGGGAACGTTGTACTTGTCAGCCTGGCGCCATACGGTCTCAGACTGAGGCTCAACGCCACCTACTGCACAGTATGTTGCAACGGCACCGTCCAGTACACGGAGAGAACGCTCTACCTCAGCGGTGAAGTCCACGTGTCCCGGAGTGTCAATCAGGTTGAACTTATACTTGTTGCCCTTGCAGGTCCAGTAAGCTGTAGTAGCAGCAGAGGTGATGGTAATACCACGCTCCTGCTCCTGAGCCATCCAGTCCATGGTAGCAGAACCATCATGGGTCTCACCGATCTTGTGAGTCTTACCGGTGTAGAAGAGGATACGCTCACTGGTAGTTGTCTTACCGGCATCGATGTGGGCCATGATACCGAAATTACGAGTCAAATGCAGATCTTGCTTTGCCATTGTGTCGTAAACTGTTTAAGTGATGGATTTATTTTAGAAACGGAAGTGAGCGAATGCACGGTTAGCCTCGGCCATACGGTGCATGTCCTCCTTACGCTTGAAGGCACCGCCCTGCTCGTTGTAAGCGTCCTGAATCTCGGCAGCCAGCTTGTCGGCCATGGTCTTGCCACCACGCTTGCGAGCGTACAGGATCATATTCTTCATGCTCACGCTCTCCTTGCGGTCGGGACGGATTTCTGTGGGCACCTGGAAGGTAGCACCACCGATACGGCGGCTCTTTACCTCCACCTGGGGAGTAATCTTGTCCAGAGCCTCCTTCCAGATCTGCAGTGCGGGCTTCTCCTCGCTCTGCATCTTGGTGGCTACGATCTCGAGGGCGTTGTAGAAGATATCGTATGAGATGCTCTTCTTGCCATCGTACATCAGGTGATTAACGAACTTTGAAACCTTCACATCGCCGAACTTGGGATCGGGAAGGATAACTCTCTTCTTTGGTTTAGCTTTACGCATTTTCTTCTTCTTGTTTTGTGTTCAGGTTTGCATCTTGTACTTCTTCTTCAACTCCTGCCGCTGCAGGGTTTACTCAGGACACTGTCTGCAACACCAAAACGGTTGTTCTTTAATTACTTGGACTCCGCGGAACCTTTGTTCTGCCGGAGATTACTTCTTAGCAGCCTTGGGGCGCTTTGCACCGTACTTTGAACGACGCTGTGTGCGGTTTGCAACACCTGCGGTATCCAGAGTACCACGTACAACGTGATAACGTACACCGGGCAGGTCCTTTACACGACCACCGCGAACGAGAACGATACTGTGCTCCTGCAGGTTGTGACCCTCACCGGGAATGTAGCAGTTTACCTCCTTAGAGTTTGTCAGACGCACACGAGCTACCTTACGCATAGCTGAGTTAGGCTTCTTAGGTGTGGTAGTGTAAACACGAACGCAGACACCACGACGCTGAGGACAGCTGTCCAGAGCGGGGCTCTTGCTCTTGTCTACCATCACCGCACGGCCTTTTCTTACCAATTGTTGAATTGTAGGCATTTTGTTTAATTTTTATTTGTTATATATATTAATTATGTATATACGATAAGGAGGGGCACAGTATGCCCATTCGGGTTGCAAAGGTACAACAAAATTCCGAAAAACTGCGCATTCTCAGCAAAATAATTGCTTTAAGGCATGTTTTTAGTCATTTTTCTTAACAAAGATTAACACCATAGAGACTTGTCACATTCATAACGAACAAAGAGGACGCACGTCCACCCGACCCGACGAAAAGCCAGTACCATCACGAGAGTACCGGCATCGGCAAGTATTAACATCATGGCGACGTCACTGAGAAACAAGAGTCCTCTTAGTAGGAGGATTAGAGTCCTCTTAGTAGGAGGACTGGAGTCCTTATAGTAAGAGGACTGGCCTATCTACGGGCAGCACACCTGATGGCGTCAGGGACTACCGCCCAATCCGCATGTACGGACAGGGAGGATGCGGCCATTGTCCACATCCTCCCCTCACGGTTCTATTATACCGCAATCTAACCTAATTATTCCTTTATCTCAAGCGGAACATGATGGGCAAGTTGAACTTCACGGTGCAGGGCTTGGTCTTCTCCTTGTCCAGATAACCAGGTTCCCATTCGGGCATGGCACGCACCACCCTTTCGGCTTCCTTAACCAGAGCCATCATGGCAACCTTGTGGGCCTCGGCCTCCTCGGCAGAGAGAGTCTTTCCCTGCCTTGCCATATCCTTGGCATAGGCATGGACAATCATCTCCTCCAAGGTCTGACCGCTCTGGGGTTCATTCTTGCCAACAGATATAGCCCTGACATTGAATATCTTGCCAGTTTCAGAGATATAGAACTGCACTGTTATCCTGCCCTGAACGCCTGCGGATTGGCTCACCGCCGGATACTTGACATTCCTGGCGAGCCATTGCATCAAAGCCGACTCCCCTCCTTTGAACTGGGCATTACATCCAGGATTCTCCACAACGTTGACCTTCAGGGTATCCAACTTTGTCTTGGTTTGAAAAACAAAAACGGACTTGCCGGGATAGCCCAAGGTCTTGGCAGCCTCATCATTCTTGACCACGGTGAGCGAAGCGATGTTCTCCGCAGCAAGGGACTTGAGGCTCTCGGCATCCACCTGACGACCGTCCAGGAGATAGACGATGTCCAGATCGTCATGGAGTAGTGCAGCAGAACCTTTTTCCCCTCCGGCTTGCACCATTGAAGAAATTTTAATAACTTTGTCCTCGTCTTTGGCAATGCCAGAAGGGGACGTTGGTTCACTGGCGGCAAAGGCACTGAGTGCCAAGGTTGCCATGGGGATGATGTACAGCACCTTGCTGCGCATCCACACACTGGATTTTGATTTCTGCATCATAGTGATACGTTTTAGAGTTAAACTATGGTCGAAGTTGTTGGCAAAAGTGTAGGAGCTGGTGCCAACAGCTTTTTTTACAAGCAGCAACTGATAGGCGCGTGCCGAGACGCCCTGGCAGAGGACATAGTCATCGGCCTCGTACTCGTGCACATCGCGCAGGCTGGAGGCGAAGACATAGGCCAGGGGATTCCACCACTGGAATATCTGCACGACAGAGAGCAGGAGCAGGTCCCAGGAGTGGAGGGCGCGGATATGGCCGGTTTCGTGCAAGAGGATTTCACGCCCGTTCTCGCGGAAGTCGCGGTCGGAAATGACCACATGGTTCATCCAACTGAAGGGCGACACCTCGCCACCGTGGCAATGTATGTGAATGCCTTGCTCGCACTCGTGCCAGAGGTTGCCACGCGCCACCACAAGGTTCATGCGCAGGACCTGCACGATGCGCCACAGGAGCATGGCCAGGGCCACAAGGACAAACACCATGGACACTATGCGGAACCAGGACACCTGAGCGGACATGTGCCGGGCATGCACGGTGAGTTCGGGCAGCACTACTGGAGCGCTCACGGGTATGCCTGCCTCCACCATCTGGAGCCTGGCGGCCTGCACCACGGGTTGGTGGTCGAGAGCAAGGAAGGGAATGTCCACCAACGGGAGAACAAGGGAGAACACGAGTATGAGGAGCAGCACCGCCCTGTTCAGGCGGAAGAAACTCTCCTTCCTGAGTATAAGCATGTACGGCACATAGAGCAAAGTGAGCACAAAGGCCGAACGGATGGAATAAAGGAACATTGCCTCTATCATAAGATAAGCTTTTATGAAGTTATCGGAGTAATCAGAGTAATCAGAGTATTCGGAGTATTCGGAGCATTCAGAGACTCGGAGCGACCGCACCCCCGCCAAATACTATTCTTCCCTCTCCACCGAGGCGAGGATTTCCTGGATTTCCTCGGGGGTGAGGTTCTCCTCGCGTATAAAATAACTGAACATGGACTTCAGGCTGCCGCCAAAGAAGTTCTTCTTCACGTCCTGCATGGTACGGCGCGTGTACTCGGCACGCGATACCAGAGGTTCGTACATGTGAGTCTTGCCCTCGCCCTTGTTCTTGGAATAATCCAGATAACCTTTCTCGTAGAGTACCTTCAGGTAGGTTGCCACGGTGGTGTAGGCTGGTTTGGGTTCGGGCCACTCGCCCAACACGTCCCACGCACAGGCAGGACGCTCCAGATTCCACAGGATACTCATCACCTCAAACTCCAATCGGGTCAATGTCTTCTCGTTGCGTCTCATATTCGGAATAATTGTTTGTTTTGTGTGTTTGCAGAGGCAAAGTACGGCAATATTTTCAAATATCGCAATGAACAGATATCGAAAAATTACGATAAGGGCCCGATTTTAACGTTTATTCGTAGTAATAGAAGGGTTGGGAGGGCAGCAAGAACAAAAAAAGCATGCAAGGAAGACGTTTTACATCAAAATGTAGTACCTTTGCACAGGAAACACAAAATTATTCACCATAAAACATCTAAAAGATTATGAAGAAGTTATTGTATCTTGCCATCCCAGCACTGCTGATGACCGCTTGCGGAGAAAAGAAGTACAGCATCGAGGGCAAGACCACAGGAGAGTATGAAGGAAAACTGGCGTTGTTGCAGAACAACGAGGGCGAGACCCTGGATTCATGCATAGTGGCAGATAGCGCATTTGCCTTTACCGGAACCATTGAAGGCCAAGGCATCTATACCATACTCGTGGAGAAAACCAACATACCGGTACTGGTACAGAATGGAGCAAACATTACCGCTGACCTGACACAAGGTCCCGTCGAAGTGAGCGACAACGGAGGACTGAACGACATCTTGAACGGTGTAATGACCAAGGTGTCTGAAGCAGGCAAAGCAATCAACGAGAAAGCCCAGAAACTGATGGCCGAGGGTTTGTCCTATCCCGAAGTACACGATTCCATCAATGCAGACATAGAGGCTCTGTACGAGATTTACAAGAACGGCATAACGGAGAACAAGGACAACATAGTAGGCGCACGCATACTGGGCATGGTTGCCAGCGAATTTTACTCTGACCTGACTCGTTTGGACTCCGTCATCGCCGAGGTGAAGTATGCCACAGAGATAAAGGCCGTGAACGACCTGCGCACATTCCTGGAACTTGCCGAGAATACAAAGGAAGGCAAAATGTTTGTTGACTTCAGCGGTTTCGATTTGGATGGTAATGCCTCCAAACTCTCCGACTATGTGGGCAAGGGCAAGTATGTGCTGGCCGACTTCTGGGCATCATGGTGCGGTCCCTGCAAGATGGAAATCCCCAACCTCATAGAGTTGCACAAGCAGTTCGCCGGCGAAAAGTTCATCGTTCTGGGCGTGAACGTATGGGATCAGGAGGATAAGTTCAAGGCCGCTCTGGAGGAAGAGGGTATCGAATATCCCCAGATTTACATTCCCCGCGACAACAAGGACAATGCCACCGAACTTTACGGCATCCAGGGCATTCCCCAAATCATGCTTTTCGGTCCCGACGGCACCATCGTGAAGCGCAACCTGCGCGGGCAGGAGATGAAGGACTTCGTTGCCGGCCAGTTGAAGTAAGGCAGAATCCCTGCATTACACACATACACATAGAAGAGGGCATTGCAATCATGCAATGCCCTCTTCTTGTTCCCATAAACCGGTATTCTCTTTATTATGCAGGAGTTCCCTGACCAAGCAGTTCCCTCAGAATGAATAAAAATATTGGAAAAAACTGATTTTACATGTTACAAAAGCAATACCTTTGCGTTATATCAGTAGAGACAGGGCAATAACAGCCATACATCCAATCACGTCCAACAAAGAAACATGAGTCAGACACAGCATAGCAAACCTACCGGAGAAGAAAAGCAGGATAGCCAAGAGCATCCCCTGCTTTTGGCCTTTGGCTGAATGCAGAATATGCTCCTTGACACAGCACGTCGCATACTGCATAGCCACGAAGATGCCGAAGATGCCCTACAAGAAGCATTCGTAAGGCTATGGTCAAGATCGGAGAGAATAAAGATGAAGAAGATGCATCGGCCATGCTTTACGTGACGACCAGAAACATCAGCATAAGTTCCCTGAGGAAACGGAACACCAACAGGAATGTGGAAACAGGGCAAACGCAAGAAAACATTGCTACATCCCATGAAGAAGAACTGGAAAGAGAGGAAACCTTCTGTCGTATTGAAGAAATAGTAAAACAGAAACTGACACCATTGCAGCAAGACATCCTGAGGATGAGAGAATATGAGGAGCAGAGTTACGAAGAAATAGCCAAGTTGCTGGATATGCAACCTCCAGCCGTAAGGATGCAACTATCAAGAGCACGCAAGACCATTCGTGAATGTTATAAACAACTTCAACATGAATAACACCTACCACACATACGAGGCCGAATATTGGGACAGACTCATAGAACGGTACTACAACGCAGAGACAACTGAGGAGGAGGAAAGAAGCCTGAAGCACTTCCTTACCTCAAAGGAAGGCAGCGACAGCCGTTACGATGAGATAAAGGCTGTCATGGGATTTATTGCAACGGGCAAAAGACAACATTGCTCCACCAAAGATACAGAAAAAGGCATTGGCCGGCAAAGATACCTCTACGCCAAGATAGCCGGAATGGCGGCATGCGCGACGATGGCATACTTTCTCATCGGGCACACTTTGCTATCATCACGCCCGACGGAATATCCGGACGTATGCATTGCCTATGCCGATGGCAAACATATAACAGACCGAAACGAAGTACTGTCGCTGATGAAAAAGTCAATGCAAAGCGTCACCGTAACCGAAGAAAACGAAAAACACATGGAAGAGCAATTACACAACATGTTCAACACCCTTTCCGAATAAGAGATATGGCACAAAGAGTAATATTATTGGCATTGTGGCTACTGGTATCGCCAATGCTGCTTGCACAGACTGATTTGAAAATAAACGAACTGTTCGACATGGAACTAAAAGGTGCTATAAAAGTACATCTAAGTGGAGCAAGCATAGAAACCTACCACCTCAGCCTATTCAAAAGCCTTACCGTCCAAACATCAGACAAGACAAGCCTAATGATTGAGGCAAGAATAGAAAAAGATGTCAAGGATGCATTCTGCCACGAATCAAACCACACAAATGGACGTCTATACTATGGTCTCTACCAACTTTCTTCTAACAAGAAAGGCATAAACCGCTATATCTTCTACCGTAACAATGCACTGAAAAAAGGAAATGACAACAACATTACCTTAATCTACATGGAAGGTAGGGCCGACATAAAACAGTTACGCAAAACTTTTACCAAGCATTAGACAACACATAATATAAATATCAAATACGAATTGACAATGAAACTGAAAAACCTCTTACTTTGCCTTCTCTGCACCGTAAATTTCGTGACTACGTATGCCCAAGACAGAGCAAACAGCTGGAGTTTCTCCGTACTCACCGACGACATCCAACTGAAAAAAACACAGCACAAATCCAAGTCCGAGAACTTTCTGAATATCGGAGGCCTGGGGTTTGGCTTTGTAAACGGCCTGAACACACCTCAAGACATGAATGTGAGTATGGGTTCTTCAATGGAGATCTTCTTCAACCTCTTCTCTTGTGGACGCAAATACAACCATGGGCGTCACAAATTAGGTATCGGCATGGGATTCAACTGGAAGAACTACAGAATGACTGGATACACCCGTTTTGTAAAGGATGGCGCTGGCATTTCCCTGTCGCCCTATCCTGACAATGCCAATATCGACTTCTCGCGCCTGAAGATATTCAGTATCACATTCCCTTTGGAATACAAATATAAATTCCATAAGGACTTTGCTATAAGTGCGGCAGCCATACTGAACTGGAATGCATACGGAAGTCTGAAAACGAAATACGAACTTGACAACAGGAAAATAGAGGAATGCAGCGAACAGACAAAGCATTGCCCCGTAAGCATAGACCTGCGCATGGGTCTGCACTGGAAGTCACTGGGAGCGTATGTGAAATACAGTCCCTGCAACGTGATACACTGCGAATACGGTCCACAGTTCAACGGATTGTCGGCGGGTGTAATGATTGGATTGTAACCAAACGGGGACAATAGCAGACCCACAAGACCAATACCAGACAGAAACGACAAATCGGGGCGTGCCTGTTCACCAGTGCACACCCCGATTTTATTATATTACCTTGGCAGAAATCCTATCCCAGCAGTTCCTTAACCTTGGCAGAAATAGCCTTGCCATCGGCACGACCGGCCAGGCGCTTGGTGGCAACACCCATCACCTTGCCCATATCCTTGGCACTGGCAGCACCCACTTCGGCAATGATGGCACGGAGTTCAGCCTCCAGTTCCTCTGGAGTGAGTGCCTTGGGCAGATAGGCCTCGAGGGCATTGACCTGCCCCATCTCCTCTTCTGCCAGGTCGGGGCGGTTCTGCTCCACATAGAGTTGGGCGGTGTCCTTGCCCTGCTTCACCAACTTGGAAAGAATCTTCAGTGCCTGCTCATCGGAGAGTTCGGCATCTGCACCGGGAGCCGTTAGGGCCTCCAGAAAATACTTCTTGGCATTGCGCAATGCCATCAGGCGTACCTTGTCCTTGGCCTTCATGGCCACGACGATGTCCTTGCTTATCTGTTCAAACAACATAATGATATTGATTTGTTCTTTTAGTTAAAACTCTTTTTCCTTTTCCTTTAGATAGCTATTGTATAGTTTCTTGCCAATCTTATCCTTATTAAAGTTTTTTTCATGAACTATTGGCAGAGTCGATAGACTTACTTTAGATACTCCTTGGTTTAATAATTCCATCTGCTTTGAAGTTATAGGAAACTGAGCAATGGACTTTGAACTTGATAGCGGTACCATTACTCCACTAACAAAGAAATATCCTGTTTCCTTATCATTACCATACGACATACCCTTTAATCTTAATACTTCTCCTTCGAATGTTTTTATCATCATAACCGGTTCCTTCGCAAAAAAAAGTCCCTCAGAAGATAATGTTACTGTAATGGAGAATAATGTATCTTGTTTGGATACATTTAAGCGTACGACGCATCCATTAACAGTGGCAGGCTTATGAGAATACTTGATTGTTTGAGAACTTGAAGCTAATGACACAAACAAGACAAATACGAACAATATGTTTTTCATTATAGTCTTATAAAAAAACGATGTGACGGAACAGATATACAGACAACATAGATATAGACCATCTAACTTAAATTATCACCAGTAATCCTTAAGATTATGCTCTTGGAATTCGACTACAGCAGGCGCAACACAGCTAAGACTTTCAGTATCTACTTGTATTCATGTCATATAATTAACACGTTTCTTCTTGCAAATATACAAATTTTACCCGACACTGCCAAAGCAGCTTGGAGAATTATGATGCCATTTATTTACGGCAAAATCTTTCCGCGTGTCACAGTCAGTACCATGCCCCGGCATGCCAGATACGACAGGAAGGCTATCCATAGGCCATGGTTGCCATAAAGGGGGATAAGAAGGTAATATCCCGCCAGGAATAGCGACATGCTGATGGCCATGGACCAGAGCATGAGGCGCGGTGAGGTGGCACCGATATAGATGCCGTCCCAAAGGAATGAGGCCACGCCACAGATGGGGAGGAGCAGAGTCCAATGGCGATAACGCGAAACAGCATCGAGAACCGTGATGTCGTCCGTAAGCAACGACATGAACGATTCGCCCCCTATTGCATACAGGCCCACAAAAAGTATGGCCAGTCCCCCACCCCATTGGAACAGCCTGCGCACTACGGCACGACAGAGTCCAGCATTGGCCGCACCTATAGCCTTGCCAACAAGTGCCTCACCGGCATAGGCGAATCCGTCCATGAAATAACTGAAGATGGAGAACAGCTGCATGAGCAGGGTATTGACGGCCAGTTCCACGCTACCTTGTGCCGCTCCTGCCGCAATGAACATGAAATGCACAACTATAAGGCAAAGGGTACGAAGGAACAGTGAGAAGTTCTGGCGGTTGGATGCAGTTCCCGGAGTAACGGCCTGGCGCAACAAGAGCAAGAACGACGGAAAGCGGAAGGATTTCCTTTTCCACAACCTCCTGTAATAGCGCAGACACAGCAGGAGTGCAATGATGAACGCCACCCACTGGGCCAACAGGGTCCCAAGTGCCACACCTTCTATGCGCATACCCAAAGCATAGACAAAGAATATGCTGCATGCGATGTTCAGCAGGTTCTGCCCTATGGCTACAATCATGGGGAAACGGGAGTTCTGCATGCCTATGTACCATCCGTTCATAGCAAAAAGCCCAAGGGCAGGAACAGCTCCCCATATACATATATTAAAATACGTGCGCGCGAGAGAAGCGACCTCTGCCTCGGGGGCTATATACCACAAGGCTCCGTCGCGCACAAGGGGAGAAAGAGCCATAAGGACTATAGCCAGAACAAGAGCCAGAAGCAGACTTCGGACAAGCAGGAGGACCACTCCGTCCAAATCCCTGCGCCCCCAGGCCTGGGCTGTTTCGCCTCCGGTTCCCATCCGGAGGAAACCGAACATCCAGTAAATGATATTGAAGAGCATGCCTCCAACGGCAATGGCACCCACATAATACGAGGCAGGCAAGGATGTGGAGGAAGAAACTCCGTCATCGCCCCCCATGTGACCGGTAACGGCAACATCCACCAATCCCAAAAGGGGAACGGTAATGTTGCTGACTATACTTGGCAAGGCAATGGCAAGTATGCGGCGGTCAAGGGACGGGAGCACAGACATCAACCGAAAAGTTTATCTTCCAGTTCTTTGCATGAAGACAACAACTGTCCGTCCTGAACGCAAACGGAATCCACCCTGGCCTTCAGGCAAAGTTTGCCGTCGCTGACACGGTGTATCTGTTGTAAGAATACATAGCGCACATTCTCCTTCTTCACCGTGAGGCTACATACAAACTCGTCTCCGCTACGCAGAGGCAACTTGAACTCCATGGTGATACGTGCCACAACGGCATCTATGCCACGTGCATGCATATCGGCAAAACTGATGCCGCGCTCCAAGAGGAACTCATGGCGGGCATGCTCCAAATAGTGCTGGTAGTTGGCATTGTTGACAATGCCCTGCAGGTCGCACTCATAGTCGCGGACCTTCATCTTTAATTCGTGCATGGTTTTCTTGTAATAGGGACCTTAAGGACTTTAAGGTCATTAAGGTCGTTTGGGTCTTAAATGAAAGGACGCCTTGTCAGGACAAGGATGTCCTGGCAAAGCGTCCTTTCTATCATAGATATAGTATCCTCATTTAAAAGTCGTCAAAGTCCAGACGGGCCTTGCGGTTGGCCAGGGTGCGCTCGTAGTCCTCGCGTGAACCCACGACAATCTTCTCGTACTCGCGCATACCGGTACCGGCAGGAATCAGGTGACCGCAGATAACGTTCTCCTTCATACCCTCCAGGTAGTCGCTCTTACCGTTGATGGCGGCCTCGTTGAGCACCTTGGTTGTCTCCTGGAAGGATGCGGCACTCATGAACGAACTTGTTGCCAGAGAAGCACGGGTGATACCCTGCAGGATCTGGGTAGATGTGGCGGGCATTGCATCGCGCACCTCCACAATCTTCTTGTCCTGACGCTTCAGCAGAGAGTTCTCGTCGCGCAGACGGCGTGAAGTAACAATCTGGCCGGCATGCATTGTCTCGCTGTCACCGGCATTGACAACCACCTTCTTGCCCCAGATGCGGTCGTTCTCCTCTGCGAAGTCAAGTTTGTCCACAATCTGAGTCTCCAGGAAGCGGGTATCGCCGGGTTCAACAATCTGAACCTTACGCATCATCTGGCGTACGATAACCTCGAAGTGCTTGTCGTTGATCTTTACACCCTGCAGACGGTACACGTCCTGAATCTCGTTAACGATATACTCCTGTACGGCGGTGGGACCCTTGATGGCCAGAATGTCGGCAGGAGTGATTGCACCGTCGGAGAGAGGTGTTCCGGCACGTACGTTGTCGTTGTCCTGTACCAGTATCTGCTTGGAGATGGGCACGAGGTACTTGCGGACGTCACCAACCTTGGAGGTAATGGTAATTTCGCGGTTACCACGCTTCAGACGACCCATGGTGACAACACCGTCGATTTCGGCCACAACGGCAGGATTACTGGGGTTACGGGCCTCGAACAACTCGGTTACACGAGGCAGACCACCGGTAATGTCACCGCCACCACCTACAACACGAGGAATCTTGACCAGAATCTCACCTACACGGGCATCCGAACCGTCTGTAATGGCAATATGACCACCGATGGGGAAGTTGTAGGTACGGAGGATGTCTCCGTTCTCGTCCAGAATATGGCAAGCAGGAATCTTGTTGCGGTCCTTGGACTCGATGATGATATACTCGCTCTGCTTTGTTGCCTCGTCGGTCTCCACGCGGTATGTCACGTTCTCGATGACATCCTCGAACTTGACCTTACCTGCACTCTCCGTAACGATAACGGAGTTGAAGGGGTCCCACTGGGCAATGATGTCGCCCTTCTGGACAATGTCGCCCTCATGCTTGAAGAGGGTACTGCCATAGGGAACGTCCTGACTGAGCAGTACGATACTGGTCTTGGGCTCAACGAAACGAACCTCGGCCAGACGGCTGACAACTACCTTGGATGTGCCGTTGTCGGTCTGTGCATCTACGGTACGGAGTTCCTCGAATTCCAGACGTGCCTCGTACTTGGCCTTGATCTGTGCATTGGCAACGGCGTTACCGGCCACACCACCGGCGTGGAAAGTACGCAGGGTCAACTGAGTACCGGGCTCACCGATAGACTGGGCTGCGATTACACCCACGGCCTCGCCCTTGTGTACCATACGGCTGGAGGCCAGGTTGCGTCCGTAACACTTCACACAAACGCCCTTGCGGCTCTCACAGGTCAGTACAGAACGGATCTCAACCATTTCGATGGGGCTATCCTCTATCTCCTTGGCCTTGGCTTCGGTAATCTCATCGCCGGCGGCAACAATCATCTTGCCTGTTGTGGGATGAATTACATCGTGTACACTGACACGACCCAGGATACGGTCGTAGAGAGAACTGATTACCTCGTCACCGTTCTTAAGAGCGGTGCACTCCAGACCACGCAAGGTACCGCAATCTTCCTCGGTGATGATAACATCGTGAGAAACGTCAACAAGACGACGAGTCAGGTAACCGGCGTCGGCCGTTTTCAAAGCGGTATCGGCAAGACCCTTACGGGCACCGTGGGTAGAGATGAAGTACTCCAGCACGCTCATACCTTCCTTAAAGTTAGAAAGGATGGGGTTCTCGATGGTCAGAGGTTCAGCACCGGCCTTCTGGGGCTTGGCCATCAGACCACGCATACCAGACAACTGGCTGATCTGACCGGCGCTACCACGAGCACCGGAGTCGAGCATCATGTATACGGCATTGAAACCTTCTTCGGCCTCGCGCATGGTCTTCAGCAGGATCTTTGACAGGTCGTTGTTAACCTTAGTCCAGGTTTCGATAACCTGGTTGTAACGTTCCTTGTCAGTGATGAAGCCCATACCATAGTCCATGGTGATGCGCTCAATTTCATCGTTACCGCGCTGTACCAGTTCTGCCTTTTCCTCAGGAACGATAATATCACCCAAGTTGAAGGACAGACCACCTTCGTAAGCCATCTTATAACCCAGGTTCTTGATACCGTCAAGGAACTCACAGGCACGTGCCACACCTACACTCTTGATAACCTTGGTAATCAGGCCACGAAGAGTCTTCTTGGCAATAACGTCGTTGAAGTATCCGATTTCGGCAGGGATAATCTCGTTGGCGATGAGTCGGCCCACAGAGGTCTCCACCTGGTGCTTGCAAGCATTGCCTTCCTCGTCAATGTCGTCAACTACAACCTTGATGGGTGCATGGATTTCCACACGCTTCTGGTTGAAGGCGATGATAGCCTCCTCAGGAGCATAGAAACTCATGCAGGCACCCTTTGCTCCGGGACGAAGCTTGGTGATGTAGTACAGACCAAGCACCATATCCTGAGAGGGAACGGTGATAGGCTCACCATTGGCTGGGTTCAGAATGTTGTGGCTCTGGAGCATCAGCAACTGTGCCTCCAGAATAGCCTCATTTGACAAGGGCAGATGAACAGCCATCTGGTCACCGTCGAAGTCGGCGTTGAACGCAGTACATGCCAGGGGGTGCAACTGAATGGCCTTACCCTCGATCATCTTGGGCTGGAATGCCTGGATACCCAGACGGTGCAGTGTCGGTGCACGGTTCAAGAGCACAGGATGACCCTTCATGACATTCTCGAGGATATCCCAGATAACGGGATCCTTGCGGTCAACAATCTTCTTGGCGCTCTTAACGGTCTTTACGATACCACGCTCTATCAACTTACGTATGATGAATGGTTTGTACAGCTCGGCTGCCATCAACTTAGGCAGACCGCACTCGCCCATCTTCAACTCGGGACCTACGACGATTACAGAACGTGCACTATAGTCAACGCGCTTACCCAACAGGTTCTGACGGAAACGGCCCTGCTTACCCTTCAGCGAGTCGCTGAGTGACTTGAGGGGACGGTTGCTCTCCGACTTCACGGCACTGGCACGACGGCTGTTGTCGAACAGGCTGTCAACAGCCTCCTGAAGCATACGCTTCTCGTTACGCAGAATAACCTCGGGAGCCTTGATCTCCAACAGACGCTTCAGACGGTTGTTACGGATGATGACACGACGGTAGAGGTCGTTCAGGTCACTGGTAGCAAAACGTCCGCCGTCCAGGGGTACCAAAGGACGCAGTTCGGGTGGGATGACGGGCAATATGCGCAGGATCATCCACTCGGGCTTGTTGATTTCGCGGCTTGCGCGGAAGCTTTCCACAACCTGCAGACGCTTCAAAGCCTCGTTCTTGCGCTGCTGGGCACCTTCAGTGTTGGCACTGTCGCGCAACTCATAACTGAGCTTGTCCAAGTCAACACGCTGCAAGAGGCCGAGAATAGCCTCTGCACCCATCTTGGCAACGAACTTGTTGGGATCGTTGTCGTCAAGGTACTGATTGTCACGGGGCAGACGGTCGGTCAGTGCAATGTATTCCTCCTCGCTAAGCAAATCGCCTTCACGGGCAACACCGTCCTGAATGCCACGCTCGTCCTTGTCATCACGAGGACCGAGGATACCGGGCTGGATGACAACATAGCGTTCATAATAGATAATGCTGTCCAGCTTCTTTGTGGGCATGCCAAGGAGGTAACCTATCTTGTTGGGCAGAGAACGGAAATACCAGATGTGTGCCACGGGAACAACGAGCTGGATATGACCGCTTCTCTCGCGACGAACCTTCTTTTCCGTAACCTCTACGCCACAACGATCACATACAATACCCTTATAACGGATACGCTTGTACTTGCCACAATGACATTCGTAATCCTTGGTGGGACCGAAAATGCGTTCGCAGAACAAGCCGTCACGCTCGGGCTTATAGGTACGATAGTTGATGGTCTCGGGCTTAAGCACCTCGCCATAGGAGTTCTCCAGAATCTCCTCGGGGGATGCGAGTCCGATGGTTATCTTGGTGAAGTTATTCTTCACTTTGGTTTCTTTCTTGAAAGCCATATCTTGTTTCTATCTTTTTTAGTCCAACGTAATTCTCAAGCCCAAACCACGCAACTCGTGCAACAATACGTTCAATGATTCAGGAATACCGGCGGCAGGCATTGCATCGCCCTTGACAATAGCCTCGTAGGCCTTGCTTCTACCGGTAACGTCATCACTCTTGATGGTCAGGATCTCCTGAAGCACATGGCTTGCGCCGAATGCCTCGATAGCCCAGACTTCCATCTCACCGAAACGCTGGCCACCGAACTGTGCCTTACCACCAAGGGGCTGCTGGGTAATCAGGCTGTAAGGACCAATGCTACGTGCGTGCATCTTGTCCTCAACCATGTGACCGAGTTTCAGCATGTAGGCAACACCTACGGTAGCCAACTGGTCAAACGGTTCGCCTGTAGCACCGTCATACAACTGGGTTGAGCAGTAGCGGGGCAGGCCTGCCTTGTCGGTCCACTCGTTCAAATCCTCGAGGTGGGCACCGTCGAAGATGGGGGTAGCGAACTTGACGCCGAGTTTCTGACCTGCTGCACCCAGTACGGTCTCGAAAATCTGACCGATGTTCATACGGCTGGGCACACCCAGGGGGTTCAGAACGATATCCACGGGAGTGCCGTCGGCCAAGAAAGGCATATCCTCCTGACGTACGACCTTGGACACGATACCCTTGTTACCATGACGACCGGCCATCTTGTCACCTACACCAATCTTGCGCTTCTTGGCAATGTATACCTTAGCCATCTGGATGATACCGCTGGGCAGTTCGTCACCGACAGTAATGGCAATCTTGGCACGCTTGATCTCTGCATCCAGAACCTTGTACTTCTTCAGGAAGTTGATGACAAGTTTCTTGATCAGCTCGTTGGTATGCTCGTCATCGGTCCAACCGCTCAGCTGAACGGCAGTATAGTCGAAGGTTTCCAAAACGGGAGCAGTGATTTCTGCACCGGCAGGAATGAGTTCTGCACCCATATAGTCCTTGACACCGGCGCTCAACTTGCCGGCGGTAAGTTCAAGCAACTTGTCAATAAGGATAGCCTTCAAATCGGCAACCTTGCACTCGAACTCCTCGTCGATAGCAGCAATACGTTTCTTGTCCTCTGCCTTGGCAGAACGTGTCTTGATAGCCTTTGAGAACAACTTCTTGTCAATGACAACACCCTTAAGAGAGGGGCTGGCCTTCAAGGAAGCATCCTTTACATCACCGGCCTTGTCACCGAAGATGGCACGGAGCAACTTCTCCTCAGGACTGGGATCGCTCTCACCCTTAGGAGTAATCTTACCTATCATAATATCACCGGGAACCACATTGGCACCGATGCGGATAATACCGTTCTCATCCAGATCCTTGGTAGCCTCTTCACTAACGTTGGGGATGTCGCTTGTAAGTTCCTCCATACCACGCTTTGTTTCGCGTACCTCCAGGCTAAACTCCTCTACGTGAACGCTGGTCAGGACATCCTCACGAACAACACGCTCGTTCAGTACGATAGCATCCTCATAGTTATAACCCTTCCAAGGCATGTATGCAACCAGAAGGTTCTTACCCAAAGCCAACTCACCAGCCTCGGTAGAGTAACCCTCGGTGAGGATGTCACCGGCCTTGACACGCTGACCTTTCTCGCACATAGGACGCAGGTCAATGGTCATGTTCTGGTTGGTGCGGCGGAACTTGGGAATACGGTATTCCTTCATCGCAGGCTCAAAGCTTACGAAGTCTTCCTCCTCCGTACGGTCGTAAAGGATACGGATAGTTGTTGCATCAACATAGTCAACAACACCGTCGCCCTCGGCAGTTATCATTGTACGGCTATCCTCGCAAAGCTGCTTCTCAATACCGGTACCTACGATAGGAGCTTCGGTACGAAGCAAGGGAACTGCCTGACGCATCATGTTACTGCCCATCAATGCACGGTGGGCATCGTCATGCTCCAGGAAGGGAATCAGGCTGGCAGCAATCGAAGCAATCTGCTGAGGTGCCACGTCCATCAGGTTAACCTGAGTGGGTGGAACAACTGGATAGTCATCGTCGCAACGGCACTTAACTACCTTGCGGATAAATGTACCGTCTTCACGCAAGGGGGCGTTACCCTGACCGATAACCAGTTTCTCCTCCTCTTCTGCACTATAATATCTGATGCCTTCGGGAGAAAGGTCTACAACACCGTTCTCTACCTTTCTATAAGGAGTCTCAATGAAACCGAGGTCGTTGATCTTTGCATATACACAAAGGCTGCTGATCAGACCGATGTTGGGTCCTTCAGGAGACTCGATAGGACAAAGACGGCCATAGTGAGTGAAGTGTACGTCACGAACCTCGAAACCGGCACGCTCACGAGAGAGACCGCCAGGACCGAGGGCAGAAAGACGACGCTTGTGTGTTACCTCGGCAAGGGGATTGGTCTGGTCCATGAACTGGCTCAGGGCATTGGTACCGAAGAAAGTGTTGATAACACCGGAGATAGTCTTTGCATTGATCAGATCTGTGGGACTGAACACCTCGTTGTCACGTACGTTCATGCGCTCGCGGATGGTACGGCTCATACGTGCCAGACCGATAGCGAACTGGTTTGCGAGTTGCTCGCCTACAGTACGAACACGACGGTTACTCAAGTGGTCAATATCATCGACATTGGCTTTGCTGTTGATCAACTCAATCAAGTACTTGATAATCTCAATGATATCCTCCTTGGTCAGTACACGGACATCGTTGTCGGTAGACAGGTTCAACTTCTTGTTGATACGATAACGGCCAACCTCACCCAAGTCATAACGCTTGTCTGAGAAGAACAGGTTGTAGATAACCTCCTTGGCACTTGCATCATCAACAGGATCTGCATTACGCAACTGGCGGTAAATATATGTGATAGCCTCCTTCTCGCTGTTTGAGGTATCCTTCTGCAGGGTGTTGAAGATTATACTGTAGTCACTGCCCTGATTCTCTGCCTTGTGAAGAAGGATTGTACTTTCACCGCTGTCAAGAATCTGTGCAATGTTCTCCTCTGTCAGTTCGCTTTCACGGTCAAGAAGAACCTCATTACGCTCAATGCTGACAACCTCACCGGTATCCTCATCAACGAAGTCCTCCACCCAACTCTTCAGTACACGAGCAGCCAATTTCTGGCCAAGATGGGTCTTAAGGCTCTCGGCAGAAACCTTAACTTCCTCGGCAAGGTCAAAAATCTCCAATATGTCACGGTCATTCTCAAAGCCGATAGCACGCAGCAAGGTAGTTACTGGCAACTTCTTCTTACGGTCGATGTAAGCATACATCACATTCTGGATGTCAGTTGCGAACTCTATCCAACTACCCTTGAAAGGAATAATACGGGCAGAGTACAACTGGGTACCGTTGCTGTGCACGCTGCTACCGAAGAACACACCGGGAGAACGGTGCAACTGGCTTACGACAACACGCTCGGCACCATTGATGATGAAGGTACCGTTGTTTGTCATATAAGGAATGGGACCAAGGAAGACGTCCTCGATTACCGTATCGAAATCCTCATGGTCAGGGTCGGTACAGTAAAGTTTCAACTTTGCCTTCAAGGGGACGCTGTATGTCAGTCCGCGCTCGAGGCACTCTTCGATAGAATATCTTGGTGGATCAATATAATAGTCCAGGAACTCAAGAACAAAGTTGTTGCGAGTATCCGCAATGGGGAAATTCTCGCTGAATACCTTGTACAGACCATCGTTCTTACGGAGTTCTGGTGGAGTATCCAACTGGAGGAAGTCTCTGAAAGACTTCAACTGCACGTCAAGGAAATCCGGATAAGCGTATGGAGCCTTGACGGTAGCAAAATTTACTCTGTTGTTAATAATATTAGACATCTATTTGGTCGTTTATGATGACTTTGGATTGTATAGACACAAAAAGGTAAAGAACCCTCTACCAGAGGATCCTTTACCGTAATTCCCTTTTCAGGAAGTTAAGATTACTTCAGCTCGATCTTAGCGCCAGCCTCCTCGAGGGTCTTCTTCAGAGCCTCAGCGTCAGCCTTGGGCATGCCTTCCTTCAGAGTGCTGGGAGCACCGTCAACCATCTCCTTAGCCTCCTTCAGACCAAGACCACAAGCCTCCTTAACGGCCTTTACAACCTGGAGCTTAGCAGCACCTGCTTCAACCAGAACAACGTCGAAGTCGGTCTTCTCCTCAGCTGCAGCCTCACCGGCACCAGCAGCGGGAGCAGCAACTGCAACAGCTGCAGCAGCGGGCTCAATACCATACTCATCCTTCAGGATTGTTGCCAACTCATTAACTTCCTTTACTGTCAAGTTTACCAACTCTTCAGCGATAGCTTTCAAATCTGCCATTTTCTTATTCTTTTATTGATTAGTTTGTTACTATTGTTAATTATTATGCGGCTGTTCCGACAATTATTCGGGACGCTCGCCCAGTGTCTTGAGGACACCGTGGATGGTGTTCTGACCACTCTGCAGGGCAGAGAGAACGTTCTTTGCAGGAGACTGCAACAGAGCAACGATGTCTGCAATAACCTCGTTCTTGCTCTTGATTGAACAAAGTGCATCCAACTGTTCTGCACCTACATAGATACCCTCCTCGGCATAAGCGGCCTTCAGGGCGGGCTTCTCTATCTTCTTGCCCTTGAGTTCCTTAATCATCTTGGCAGGAGCATTGGCAACCTCAGTGAAGAGAACTGCGGTAGTACCTACCAAAACGGGATTCAGAGCTTCGAAATCAATCTCACTTGCTTCAAGAGCCTTCTGCAGCAATGTGTTCTTGACAACAACCATCTTCAGGTTGTTCTTGAAACACATGCGACGCAGACTGCTTGTCTGACCTGCATTCATACCCTCAACATCAACGATGTAGAAGTGAGGATACTGCTTCAGCATTTCGCCGAGCTGTGCAATAATTAAGCCTTTATCTTCCTTTCTCATGATGAATTACTTTTTTAGATTTCCTCGGTGGTCTTAGGATCAACCTTTATACCACGGCTCATTGTACTTGAAAGATACAGACTCTTTACGTATGTTCCCTTTGCAGCAGCAGGCTTCAGCTTGATGATGGTAGCCATGAACTCCTTGGCGTTCTGGGCAATCATCTCGGCAGTAAAGCTTACCTTACCGATAGAAGCGTGAACGATACCGGTCTTGTCGACCTTGAAGTCAATCTTACCCTGCTTAACCTCACGGACAGCCTTGGCAACATCCATGGTAACGGTACCGCTCTTGGGGTTGGGCATCAGGCCACGGGGACCCAGGATACGACCCAGAGCACCAATCTTACCCATGATGGCGGGCATAGTGATGATAACGTCAACATCAGTCCAACCACCCTTAATCTTCTCAATATATTCATCAAGACCTACATAATCAGCACCAGCCTCCTTAGCGGCAGCCTCCTGATCAGCAGTACAGAGACAGAGCACACGGGTCACCTTACCTGTACCATTAGGCAGAGATACTACACCACGCACCATCTGGTTAGCCTTACGGGGGTCTACGCCAAGACGTACGTCGATATCAACAGAAGCATCAAACTTGGTAGTGGTAATCTCCTTTACCAAGGCAGAAGCCTCCTTCAGTGAATATGCCTTCCCTGCTTCAATCTTCTCTGCTACCAACTTCTGGTTTTTTGTCAGTTTACTCATTGTTAATTGAAGTTTTATAAATTATTTACCAGGGAATTCACCCTTCACTGCAATACCCATACTTCTGGCAGTACCAGCAACCAATGTCATTGCAGCCTCAACAGTAAAACAATTCAAGTCAGGCATCTTGTCCTCGGCGATAGTGCGAACCTGATCCCATGTAATCTCCGCAACCTTCTTACGGTTAGGCTCGGCAGAACCACTCTTTACCTTTGCAACCTCCATGAGCTGAACTGCTACAGGAGGAGTCTTGACAACGAAGTCGTAAGACTTGTCATTGTAATAAGTTATTACAACGGGAAGTACCTTACCGGCCTTGTCTTGAGTGCGGGCATTGAAAGCCTTGCAGAAATCCATGATGTTGATACCCTTAGAACCCAAAGCGGGACCTACTGGAGGTGAAGGATTAGCTGCGCCGCCTTTAATCTGCAATTTGATAAATCCAGCAACTTCTTTAGCCATTTTTGTTTTCTCTTTTAATAATTAATGTTGTGAGTCGTCTTCATGCACCATCCTTTACGTAACTAAAGGACAACCTGCTCATAGGTTTGTGCCTTACAACTTCTCAACCTGCATAAAACCAAGTTCCAGCGGAGTTTTACGTCCGAAGATCTTGACCATTACCTTCAGTTTCTTCTTCTCGTTATTGATTTCCTCAATAACCGCATCAAATCCGCTGAAAGGACCATCGGTCACCTTTATGCTCTCACCGATTTCAAATGGAATCATGATGTCCTCAGGAACATCCTGAATCTCATCCACAGTACCAAGCATATGATTTACCTCTGCCTGAGACATTGGCATGGGCTTGGTATCACTCTTTGTCGCAGAGAGGAAACCGAGAACGTTAGGAACATTGCGGAGTTGTGACTGAGTTTCACCAATCAGGGCTGCCTCTACGAAGACATATCCGCTGAAACGGTTCTTCTCCTTTACAACTCTTTTGCCATTACGTACTGTAACTATCTTCTCCGTAGGAATAAGTACCTGGGACACGTTTGCGGCGAAATCGCTATGCTGCGAAATCAAAGCATCAATGTACTCCTTTACTTTGCCTTCCTTGCCACTGATGGCGCGCATAACGTACCATCTCTTTTCAATTTCAGCCATTCCTAACACATTTAAAGATTAGCCCAAAACATCATAGACAATCTCCATTCCCGTCTGGAACACAGAGTCCATGGCAAATACAACCAGCGCGATGCAGAGGGAAGCAATTAAAACAACAACAGCGCTACCTGTAAGTTCCTTACGCGAAGGCCAAGTGGTCTTATGCACAAGTTCTTCGTATGAATTCTTGCAATAATTTATTATGCTATGCATTTTCTTATCTTTTATAGCACGGGAAGAGAGGCTCGAACTCCCGACACCTGGTTTTGGAGACCAGTGCTCTACCGACTGAGCTATTCCCGTAGATAGAGTCCCACCATTACTGGCAGGACTCCATATTTATTCGCCTAACCTGAGATTAGTCGAGGATTTCGGTAATCTGACCAGAACCTACGGTACGACCACCCTCACGGATAGCGAAACGCAGACCTACGTTCAGAGCAACAGCGTAAATCAACTCAACGTTGATCTCTACGTTATCACCGGGCATTACCATCTCAATACCCTCGGGCAGGTGGATCTCACCGGTACAGTCCATAGTACGCAGATAGAACTGAGGACGATACTTGTTACCGAAAGGAGTATGACGGCCACCCTCTTCCTTCTTCAGGACGTAGATAGAAGCCTTGAAGCTCTTATGGGGCTTGATTACACCGGGGTGTGTGATAACCATACCACGCTTGATCTCCTGCTTGTCGATACCACGGAGCAACAGACCTACGTTGTCACCAGCCTCACCCTGATCCAGCAACTTGCGGAACATCTCAACACCGGTAATAACAGACTTCTTGTCCTCGCCCAGACCCAGAATCTGAACTTCGTCACCTACCTTTACAACACCAGTCTCAATACGACCGGTAGCAACGGTACCACGACCAGTAATAGAGAACACGTCCTCAACAGGCATCAAGAAGGGCTTGTCAACGGCACGCTCGGGCTCCTGAATCCAGGTGTCACATGCGTCCATCAACTCCATTACCTTGTCCTCCCACTGAGCAACGCCATTCAGAGCACCCAGAGCAGAACCACGGATAATAGGAGTATCCTCCTCGAACTCATACTGAGCGAGCAACTCACCCATTTCCATCTCAACGAGCTCCAGCATCTCCTCGTCCTCAACCATGTCACACTTGTTCAGGAACACAACCAGACGGGGAACGTTTACCTGACGAGCCAACAGGATGTGCTCACGAGTCTGAGGCATAGGACCATCAGTAGCAGCACAAACGATGATAGCACCGTCCATCTGAGCAGCACCAGTTACCATGTTCTTTACATAGTCGGCGTGACCAGGGCAGTCCACGTGAGCATAGTGACGCTTAGCGGTCTCATACTCAACGTGAGAGGTGTTAATAGTAATACCACGCTCCTTCTCCTCGGGAGCATTGTCAATCTGATCGAAGCTCTTCTTCTCAGAAAGACCTCTGCTGGCCAATACAGTAGTGATAGCGGCAGTCAGAGTAGTCTTACCGTGGTCAACATGACCAATAGTACCAATGTTTACATGGGGTTTGGTACGTTCAAATTTTTCTTTTGCCATAGCGGTAGTTAATATTTATTTAATTATTTGATGTCTCACAAAAATTGAGCTGCTTCCGAGAGTTGAACTCGGGACCTCATCCTTACCAAGGATGCGCTCTACCACTGAGCTAAAGCAGCAACATTTCCCTCTTTCATTAGAGCGGAAGACGGGGCTCAAACCCGCGACCCCCAGCTTGGAAGGCTAGTGCTCTATCGACTGAGCTACTTCCGCATACCTTATTATATATACGTCTGTGAAAGAGGTGGGTAGTGATGGATTCGAACCACCGAAGGCGTAAGCCAGCAGATTTACAGTCTGCCCCATTTGGCCACTCTGGTAACTACCCATTGCCTATTTGCGGATGCAAAATTAGGCATATTTTTTGAAACCGCCAAAACTTTTGCAAGTTTTTAGCGCATTGTCTACTTATTTTTGTGCTTTTCTATCTGGCGTTCCAGTATTTCGCACGTTCTATCTACTGCTTCTTCAAATGTGTCGCATGTTTCGGAAGCAAACAAACTCTTGCCCGGAACATCAGCCTTAATGTCAACCTGCTTGTTCATTGCAGTCTCAGGCTTAACGACCTTCAATGACACCTCTACCTTTCCTATTTCACCGGCGAAGCGTCCCAGTTTTCCGACTTTCTTCTCAATGAAGTCTTGAAGTCTCTCATTCACGTCAAAGTGAATCGCCTTGATTCTAATGTCCATAAAGTCCTCCTTTCTTTAAGCTCTGGGGTGAGCTTGGTTATACAATTTCTTCAGTTCTTCGAAAGTAGTATGGGTATAAATAGCCGTCGTTTTCAAACTACTATGTCCCAGCAACTCTTTCACCGACTGGAGATCTGCAGAATTATTCAGCATTGAGGTTGCGAAACTATGCCGCAGGACATGAGGACTGCGCTTGGACTGAATAGTTACCCGTGACAATGCATCACGCACAATCACACGCAACTTTGGATAGGCGACACGCTTGCCCGAACGCTCTTCAACGAACAATGCGGATTCCCCGGATTTACCCTCCAGGACCGCCTCTCTTGCAAGCATGTAGTCCTTTACCTCACGGACCAGTTCCGGAAGCAGGGGGATAAGCCGCTGTTTGTTACGCTTGCCGACAACGCTGACCATCGCATTACGCAAGTCAACGTCAGCCAAACCCAAACCGAGTATCTCTGCAGCACGCATGCCTGTAGAGTACAGCATACTTATCATCGCCTTGTCGCGCCTCCCCTCGAACGTATCCGGAAACTCCAAATCATCCAAAAGACGGTTCATTTCCGCCTCTCTGATGAAATATGGAAGAGGTTTACTCTTCTTTGGAGCACTGACGCCATGAGCAGGATCCACCGAAACCGCACCTCGTCTCAGCAAGAATCGAAAGAACGACTTTACTGCACTTAGCTTAGGGCAAACACCCGAAGCAGTCAAGCCCGAATCCAACAAGTGCACCATCCAAGAGCGCACAACATCGGACGTAACGGTTTCCCAAGACATTTCCTCGTCCAAGGATTTGAAATATCGTTCGAACGCTTTCAAACTACTGCTATAAGACACAAGCGTCAGTTCGCTATAAGCACGCTCATATCTGAGATAAGCAACAAAATCCTCAAACAATGCGTCCATTATTACCTCAACAATGCTTTTCTGAGGATAAAGATAGACATTTTTCAGGCAACTTCAAAGGGATGCCTCAAAAATTAAACTTCTTTAATACTTTAACTAGAGGATTAGTCCTCTACGCGCTGAAGCTGCTGTACATAGATAGCACGCTCCATCTTCAGACGGTTCTTAACAGAGGGCTTGTCAAACTGCTGACGGGCACGGAGCTCCTTTACTACACCAGTCTTTTCAAACTTACGCTTGAACTTCTTCAAAGCGCGCTCAATGTTCTCACCTTCTTTTACAGGTACTACAATCATTGTTTTAATTTTATGAATTAGTTAATGTTATGAAAAAGTGCATTTTGCGGCGCAAAGGTACGACCTTTTTATGAAGTGGCAAAGGATTTTAGCGAAAATTTACAAAAAGGCTGTGCCATACCATGACACAGCCTCACTGCCTATATATATTATTATAAGGTGTACTCTTCTCTAAAGCGAGTTACAGGTTGGGATTCTCCTTTATCCAATCCTCAACTGCGGGGATGATGCCCAGAGCGATAATTTCGTCACGCATCTTGCCCAAGTGCTCAACAGAAGACTGCAATGCAGCCATCTCCTCTGCTGTGCCCTGGGGGGCAACGTAGTGGACGCCGTCTGCATCAATAGTGGTGGGCATAGCCATCATCACGTTCTTGTAACCCAGTTCCTCGCTGTTTACATAGCAACCAGCGGGCAGAGTGTAAGGCTCACCACCCATAGCTGCCTCTATCATCTTGATAGCGCAGTAAGAGGGGCTCTGGAATGAGCTGCGTCCACGCAGCTTGATGATGTTAGAACCGCCCTGAACGGTGTTGTGCTTGATTTCAGCCCAACGCTCCTCTGAAAGACCCATTTCTGCCAAAGGCTTGCCGTCAATCTTAACCTGAGAAGCGAACACAGCCATCTGCTCACCATGACCGCCATAGGTCTTGGCGCCGGTAACCTTGTCCTGCTGAACGCCGAACTCCTTGGCCAAAGCCTGCTGCAGACGTGTAGAGTCGAGGGCAGCCAGAGAAGTCAGCTGGTTGGGTTTCAAGCCAGAGTGGATCAGTGCTGTAAGAGCAGTAACGTCAGCGGGGTTGAAGATAACGACCACATGCTTCACATCGGGGCAGTACTTCTTGATGAAGTCACCAAACTCTGCTGCGATCTGGCAGTTGCCCTTCAACAGATCCTCACGGGTCATGCCCTCCTTACGGGGAGCACCGCCAGAAGAAACGATATACTTGGCACCGGTGAAAGCCTCCTCGGGGTTGGTGGTCCAGGTGATGTTTGCACCGGGGAAACCGCAATGTGCCATTTCGTCAGCCACACCATGAACACCGGGTTCAAAGATATCATACAAGCAAATGTTGGGGGTCAAGCCCAGCATCAAAGCGCTCTGCACCATGTTAGAACCGATCATACCGCCGGCACCAACAATAAGAAGTTTCTCGTCAGTTAAAAAAGCCATAATTTAAAGTATTTAATGTTTAAGTGAATATTTACTCCGAACAAAGGTAACATTTTTTCCGATACCACACAACATCACCACATAGTTTTTAGCACATAGTCATGCCTTTTGTTATGCAGGATTGGCAAAAAGCATTTATATTGGTGCGGTTGCCTGCTCAAGCCACAACCTTTCCGCTTCAACTCCAAGGAGCGGAGAGAGTGTTTCAAAAACCCTCGCATGATAATCATTCAACCATTGGCGTTCGTCGTCTGTAAGCATGTCTACAACTATCAGTGCCTTGTCATACGGGCACAAGGTCAGGGGTTCGAACTTGAGGAATGAACCGAACTCATTTTCTCCTGCCGCGACACTCAAAAGGCAATTCTCTATGCGCACTCCGAACTTACCCGGCACATATATTCCGGGCTCGTCCGTCATAACCTGACCTGCAAGAATTGGCAATACCGTATCAACACGACAGTTCTTTCTTATTTGCACGGGGCCTTCATGCACTCCGAGCACATGCCCCACTCCATGTCCTGCGCCATGACCGAAGTCATAGCCTTCGCGCCACATCGGCGCACGGGCAGCCGTATCAAGTTGCAGACCGGTAGTACCTTCCGGGAAATGCATCGCCTGCAGTTGCAGATGTCCTTTCAGAACCAGAGTATAGACACGTCTCTCCTCCTCCGTTGGTTCCCCTACGGCTATTGTACGGGTAATGTCGGTAGTTCCGCAGTCGTAATGCGCACCACTGTCCAACAAAAGCAGACCGTCTTTCACTATCTCCGCATCAGTTTCCTCCGTAGCCTCGTAATGCACTATCGCGCCATGAGCGGCAAAACCGGCAATAGTTTCGAAACTCAGCGACAGGAACCCTTCCTGTTCGGCACGCAGGGACGTCAGTTCCCTGTCCACCCAAAGTTCCGTCACCTTCTCCCCGTCGTTTACTGCCTGCTGCAGTCTTGCGAGGAAGCGCACCATAGCCACACCGTCACGCACATGAGCCTGGCGGAAACCGTCCTGCTCGACAGCATTCTTCATGGATTTCCACAATGCTATCGGAGTTTCCGTATTATGGCGGGCAAGTTCCTCATCGTATGGCGCTATGCTTATTCCCAGTCCGCACAGATAGCCCTTGATGTCGGAAACCTGCTCCTCATTCACATACATGACATGATTGCCGTCTGCCGACACATAGAGGAAGGATATCACAAACGGATTATAGGCAATGTCGCCTCCTCGTATGTTCAGCACCCATGCCACTTCTGCGAGGTCTGATATATAAATGCCGGGGAGGCCGTTCTCCGAAAGGTAGCCGACCAGCCGTTGGAGTTTCTCCCTGGCCGGCTGGCCTGCCGTCCCGTCATCCATTGTCCAAGCCTTAGTGCAAGGCAAGGGCGGGCGGTCTGTCCACAACCTGTCGAACGGGGCATTGTAACTCCAGCGCACGTTGGTGCAATGGGAAGAGAGCCAGTCCTGAATATCCGCATCCTGCCCATCCTTCATCAGCCGGAACTCCGTTCCTGCCAACTGTTCTTCGGCCTGAAGCCAATAGCGTGAGTCTGTCCACAGCAAAGCCTCATCCATTGTCACAACTGCCGTTCCGGCACTGCCAGTAAAGCCGGTCAGCCACTTTCTGCTCTGCCAGTGCTCTGCCAGATACTCGGAACCATGCGGATCGTCCGTGGGGACAACCAATGCATCCAACCCTTCCAGCACCATCCACTCGCGGACGGCACGGAGTTTATCCTCGGTAGACATATTCGTCGCTCGTTGTTACGTTTTGTGTATTCTCGGGATTGGCGTCTGCCTCCCTGTACCAGTCGCTATATTCTATATAGTGCCGGGCATAAGTCTTGTTCAAGGCCTGTGCCTGTTCGGCGTCTACCTTCTTCACAAACTTGGCAGGAACACCTGCCCATAGTTCGCCGTCACCGATAACGGTATTGCTCAGCACCAGAGCACCGGCGGCAACAATAGCGCCACGGCCCACCACGGCATGGTCAAGCACCGTCGCTCCCATGCCTACCAGAGCACCGTCCTTTATCTCACACCCGTGCAGGGTCACGGAATGTCCTATGGTAACATCGTCTCCGAGGATACAGGGGGCCTTGCCGTTCAGGGTGTGCAGGCACGAGTTGTCCTGGATGTTCGTCCTGTTGCCTATCTTTATAAAATGCACGTCACCTCTCACCACGGCATTGAACCACACCGTGCAATCGTCGCCCATCTCCACATCTCCTGCTATCACCGCTCCTTCCGAGAAGTAGCAGTGCTTACCGAACCTGGGGGCAGGCATTCCTTTCAGAGTCTTTATTATAGCCATGACACTCTACCTTTGGGACTATCAGTTCAGTGCCTCCACCGCAAACGCCATTCTGCGCAGGGTTTCCTCCTTGCCCAGGAATGCCGCCAGTTCATACATATCGGGACCCTGTCCCTCGCCGACCAGGCAAACGCGCCATGCGTTCCACGGTTTAACACCGCTTTCTTCCACCCATGGGTCGCAGATTGCCTTCATGCCTTCCACGCTCCAGTCGGCCACGGTCTCAAGTACAGAGGCAAACTGTTTCATCTCTTCGGCCGTTGTCTCCTTCCAGTTCTTCTTGACAAACTTGTCCTCCTTGTCGAACTCTGTCGGCGCCACGAAGAAGAACCTGGTCAGCGGCCACAGGTCGGAAACAAAACTGATATTACGTTTCTTCTTGTTGCCCTGTGCGTCCACATACTCGATTACCTTCATCTTCATCATGCGCACCACCTCGGTCATCTGCTCTGCCGTAGCCTCTATACCCTGTGCAGCCAGAACCTTGCCGAACTCGGGAGCCCATTCACAGTCCTCACGGCGTATCATATACTGATGGTTGAACCATGCGGCCTTCACGAAGTCGAACTTGGCTCCGTTCTTGGAACACTTGCTCAAGTCGAACAACTTCACCATCTCGTCCAGAGACAGCATCTCCGAACCCTCCTCACCGGGATTCCAGCCGAGCAGAGCCAGGAAGTTCAGCACCGCCTCTGGCAGATAGCCCTTCTCGCGATAACCACTGCTCACTTCGCCGCTCTTGGGGTCGTGCCACTCCAAGGGGAACACGGGGAAACCGAGTTTGTCACCGTCGCGCTTGGACAGTTTGCCGTTGCCTACGGGCTTCAGCAACAAGGACAGGTGTGCAAAACGGGGCATGGTATCCTCCCAACCGAAAGCGCGGTACAGCAACACGTGCAGAGGGGCGCTGGGCAACCATTCCTCGCCTCTGATTACATGTGTCACTTCCATCAGGTGGTCGTCAACAATGTTGGCCAAATGGTATGTAGGCAGGTCATCGGCACTCTTGTACAGGACCTTATCGTCCAGAATGCTTGAGTTTATGACCACATCGCCACGGATTATGTCGTCCACATGCACGTCCTCTCCCGGCTCTATCAGAAAACGCACCACATAGGGGTGTCCGCTCTCTATCAAGGCGTCCACCTCCTCCTTGGGCATGGTCAGCGAATTGCGCATCATGCCACGGGTCTTGGCATCGTACTGGAAGTTCTCTATCTCCTGACGCTTCGCATCCAACTCCTCCGGAGTATCAAAAGCGATGTATGCCTTGCCGGCATCAAGAAGCACCTTCACATACTCGCGGTATATGTCCCTGCGCTCGCTCTGGCGGTACGGACCATGATTGCCTCCGAAGCCGACTCCTTCGTCAAACTTCACACCAAGCCAGTTGAAAGACTCCACGATATACTCCTCTGCTCCGGGCACGAATCGTCCGGAGTCTGTATCCTCAATACGGAAAATGAAATCGCCGCCATGCTGACGGGCAAACAGATAATTATATAGTGCCGTACGCACACCTCCGATATGCAAAGGTCCCGTCGGACTGGGAGCGAAGCGCACCCTTACTCTTCTTTCTGCCATTACATTATTATATATTATAGGTATTATTGCCACAAAAATACAACATTTTTTTCTATTAGCCGGCATTTTTTTGTAATTTAGCGCTCGAAAGGAAAGAAACATTTATATGATATGAGTAGATTCAACCATCGCAACAAGTGGACACAACGCGATTACATCACGCGCTTCTTGTCCATTGCCTTTGTCATAGCAGCATTTGTCACGTTCATGCCCCGCGAAAGCGTTCGCACCTACCATTACCATGAAGGAGGGGTTTGGGATTACGGCACCCTCATTGCCGAAGACAGTTTCCCAATCCTTAAAAGCGAGGCACAACTTCAACGAGAGAAAGACAGCGTAATACATTTCCACCAACCCTATTTCCAAGTCGCGCCAAATGTTGCTGACAGCATCATAAAGATCTGGCATAATGTTTTCCAACACGAATTGAAGAACTCAATACCGGCTCACTACGAAAGTTACGTCACATCCAAACTGATGGAAGCATACGATCGTGGTATCATTTCCGGCGAGGAATACAGCATAGTGGACGATCATCGTATCAGCAGCATACGCATCATCAAAGGCAACATCTCCTACATACGCTCCACTTCGGAAATCCTCTCTCCCAAGACTGCTTACGAGATGCTTATAAATTCTGTCGACAGTACGAAATACAAGCGTTCCGACCTCATGCAGTGCCATCTGAACCGTTTCCTTGTTGCCAACCTGCACTACGATGCATCAAAGAGCGAACAGGACCTTCGTGAGGTTGAAAGCCTTGTCACTCCATATCAGGGTCAGGTGATTGTGGGACAGAAAATCGTGGACCGAGGAGAAATCATCAATGCACATACGTTCCGCATCCTTGAAAGCATGCATTACCATATCGACGGCCGCGAGAAATCAACTGCAGAAATCCTTCTGAACCTATCCGGACAGTTGGCATATACATGCATCATCGTCATCCTGTTCTTCATGTATTTCCAACAATTCCGCAACGACTATCTCGGAACACCGCGAGCCATGCTTCTCACGTGCACCCTGTTCCTGTTTTTCCCTCTGCTCACCTATGCCATAGTAGTGCACAGCAACCTCAGTCCCTATATACTGCCATTCTGCATAACTCCGGTATTCATCCGGATTTTCATGGACAGCCGTACAGCATTCATTGCGCACCTGATGACCATAATGATGTGTGTGCCTGCCGTTTCACAACCTGCAGAATTCGTCACTACACAGGCTCTTGCAGGACTTACGGCTATCATCAGCCTGCGCCAGCTCACACAACGTTCGGAATTGTTCAGGGCCATCCTCATTGTACTGGCTGTATCTATACTGACATATATCAGTATACAGCTCATCAGCCGTCGCGTACTATATATCGAGGATGTAAACTACAGCGACCTTATAAGCATATCCATCAGTTGTCTGCTTCTTATGGTTTCATACCTGCTGCTCATACCCATCGAACGTGTATTCGGTTTTACCAGCAACGTGACACTGATTGAGCTTTCCAATGCCAACAACCCCCTTCTGCGCCGTATGTCGGAAGAAGCCCCCGGCACCTTCCAACATAGCATGCAGGTGGCCAATCTGGCCGCTGCCGTAGCAGAACGCCTGGGTGCCAAGAACCAACTGGTCCGCACAGGTGCCCTCTATCACGACATAGGCAAAATACGACATGCCGCATTCTTCACGGAGAACCAGCGAGGTATAAATCCGCACGACCGTCTTACCGACATACAGTCAGCACAAATAATCATCAGCCATGTGCGGGAAGGACTGGCACTTGCCGAAAAACACAAGTTACCTCAAGTAATACGCGATTTCATCGTTACCCACCACGGCAAAAGTCTGACACGCTACTTCTATATCCAAGCCCAGAACAAGAGCAAGGACATAGAAATAGACCCCACCAACTTCACCTACCCCGGTCCTGAGCCAAGCACCATCGAGCAGGCCATACTGATGATGTGCGATGCCGTGGAGGCTGCAAGCAGAAGTCTCAAAGAGATTACTGAGGAAAGTATTTCAGACCTTGTGGACAAAATTGTGGACGGCCAGCTTGCTGAAGGTCACTTCAAGCAGACACCCATCACCTTCCTGGACATTGAGAATGCCAAGGATGTCATGAAGAAGAAACTGCAGACCATCTACCATACACGCATACAATATCCGGAACTGAAGAAGTAAACGGAGTACAGATGACAATATATCAGCTTGTAGGGATACGGCATGCCGTGTCTGCAAACGCAAAAGATGACATCGTGTATGTTTCGGACACGGCATGTCCCTACTTAGAGGAACAAAGTCTGCGGACACTTGAAACTTGCCCCCTGAAACGTGAGAGTAAGCCCCATCCAACTTTCCTCCCCTAAGTTAGGACGAGGTGGCGCGAAGCGACGGAGGGGTCTGTGAAAGATCGAACGGCGAGTGGGGAGCGGTGACTGATGACTGGCGAACGAAGATACATACCCCTCCGCCCTGCGGGCTCGTCCCCCTAACTTAGAGGGACAAAGCAGACTGAGTACAGAGTACAGATGGCAAAATAGGTTTGTATGGACAAATCCTGCGGACACTTGAAAGCCGAAACTTGAAAGCCAAGCACATCCAACTATTCTCCCCTAAGTTAAGGCGAATGAGGTCTTTAGAAAAATGACTGAATGTCATTTTGTGCCTCATGGGGGGGTAGACTCCTCAGTCTAACGTCGGGACTTGAAGAGGGTGGTGCGAAGCGACAGAGGGGCCCGTAAAAAGCGGTTAGCGTGGAGCGGAAGAGCGGAAGAGTTTTCCTTTTTTACCTCTCACCAAAATTCCGTTTTCCATTCTCCGTTTTTCGTTCTCTCAGTCTACGTCGTAGTAAATGACAGCAGATTTGTATTCAGGTTTGCTGGTCATATACTTTTGTATTTCATGCAACCGTCTGCGTGCCTCCGCCATATTGGCGGTGAGTTCCAGTTTCAGACACACCTTCCTTATATACATGGTCTGCACACGGGCTATGGGAGGCATATCTGGCCCCAGCACGCGCTGGCCAAATACCTGTCTCAGCAGTCCTGCCATCTCCTCGGCAAGATGGTCCAACACAGTCTCGTCCTTGTGCTTCATATACACATAAACCAGACGGCACACCGGAGGGTATGAAAACAGGCGCCTCTCCTCCATCTGAGTGCGGAACATCGCCTCATAGTCCCCCCTCACCACCTGCAACACAGTAGGCTGTCCGCCATCATGTACCTGCAAAATAACATGACCGGGCCTTACACTTTGGTCTGCAGAACCTGCCGAACGGCCGGCACGCCCGGCAACCTGCGTCATCATCTGGTAGGCTCTCTCGTAACTTCTGAAGTCAGGTTGGTTCAGCATGGTACTGGCATTCAATATTCCTACCACACTGACCTTCCTGAAATCCAGTCCCTTGGTAACCATCTGGGTACCTATCAGTATGTCTGTGTCACCACGTTGGAAACCCTTTATTATCCCTTCGTAGGCACTTCGGCTACGGGTGGTATCAAGATCCATCCTTGCCACCCTCGCTTCAGGAAAGATATTTGCCAGCACATCCTCTATGCGCTCCGTACCATAGCCTTTACTGCTCAGTCTGTCCGCATCGCATTGGGGACAATGCTGGGGCACCGGAGTTGAGAAACTGCAGTAGTGGCACGTCAGTTGGTTGGTGCGTTTATGAAAAGTGAGACTCACGTCGCAATGCGGACATTGCGGAGTCCAACCACATACATGACATTCCACCACCGGAGCAAAGCCACGTCTGTTCTGGAACAGGATAACCTGTTCCTTCCTCTCCAGGGCCAGTCTGATTTCTTTCAGGAGAAGGGGCGAGAAAGGTCCGTTCATCAGTTTCTTGCGCTTCAGTTCGGCAATATCCACCACCTCTATTTCAGGCATGCACACATTGCCGAATCTCGTTGTGAGATGCACATATCCGTATTTGCCGGTCACCGCATTGCCGTACGACTCAAGAGAAGGCGTTGCCGTTCCCAGTAGAGTCTTTGCACCAGCCATCCTGGCCATCACCAATGCCACATTCCTGGCATGATACCGGGGCGCAGGCTCCGACTGCTTGAAACTGGTCTCGTGTTCTTCGTCTATTATCACCATACCAAGGTTCTGGAACGGCAGAAGCACACTGCTCCTCACACCAACAATTATATCATAGGGAGCGTCGGAAATCTGCTTACGGTACACCTCCACCCTCTCGGCATCAGTATAACGGCTGTGGTACACACCGAGCCTGTCACCGAAAACCTTCCTCAGCCTGTCTGTCAACTGACTCGTCAGCACTATCTCTGGCAACATGTACAGAACCTGCTTACCCTGAGCCAGCATCTCGTTTATTAAATGGATGTAAATCTCTGTCTTGCCACTCGAGGTCACTCCATGCAACAGGCACACGTCCTTTTCCCTCCAGCTAACCTTGATCTGCTCCATTGCTATCTGCTGAGCTTCCGACAGGGGCTGAAGTACAAGTTCCGTAGGAATATGGGCAGTCGGTATCCTGTCTATGGTCTTCTCGTATTCCTCCAGCAAGCCTCTTTCACAGACAGCCTTCAGGATAGTCGGCGAACAGCCCACAGCCTTCAGCAGTTCCTCTCTCGTAATCTCCTTCAGGATATTGGGATTGCCCACAGTCAGTGCCGCATTCACTCCGCCAAGTTCTATATAGCGTATCATTAGCAACTGCTGCTTGGGGGCTGCCTTCATCGCCGCCAAGGCCGAGTTCAGCTTATGGGCATCAAAGTACTCTTCCGCCAGACGCACAAATTCCACGGTCCTGGGCCTGTACCGCACCACACCGTCCTTTTCCTTCAGCCCTGAGGGAATGGCCGCTTTATATACCTCCCCCAAAGTACACATATAATACTCCGCCACCCATTGCCACAATGCCAACTGGTTGGGCAGGAGCATCCTTTCCTCGTCCAGGACTGCCAGTATATCCTTTGTCTGGTAACTTGGCTGCTCCTCATGCACCCTTGCTACCAATGCAGCATATTGCTTTTTATGTCCGAAAGGCACATTCACGCGGCAACCCACCTGAACCTTCTGGCTCAAGTGGGTTGGTACATTATACGTGAACATTCCTGCCAACGGAAGGGGCACTATGCAGTCTGCAAACATGTCTTAGTATCAGAAGAAGTAAGCCAGGCGTACTTTCACAGTCTTCTGCTTGAAGTCAATATCCTTGGCTGTGAATTCACCGGTGTTGCTTATGGGTATTGTGTAGGTAACACCTACTTGGAAATGACTTGCGATCTCAAAACCGCCACCGACGTTCCATCCCCATGTTGAGCGGGATATGTAGTTGGTACTTCCATAGAACTCAGCTATAGTCTTATCCGAACTCATACAATAATTAAACTGTGGACCCGTTGCCAGATACATTGACAGCACCTTGAACAATCCAAATGAATAGCGCACGTTCATAGGAATCTCCAGATAAGACAGACTCTTGGTCTTGTCAACGCCAGAAGTTACCACTGCCACACTATTCATACTATACAGCAAAGAAGCATCTGCCCCCAAACCCACTATAGGAATTCTTGCTTTCAGTTTAGGACCGACAAAAAATCCAGCACGGTTAGTGCTTTTGAACATTTCGCTGCTAAAACTCAGACTATTGAAGTTCATACCGCCCTCCAGACCCCAGGTAAACATTTTCTGGGCAGAAGATGACATTGCATAAACGGCAATGGCAATTAAAAGTAAAAATTTCTTCATAAGATAAACATTTATGTCGTTAGTAAATTATCGTCTCTGTCTGCGCACACTTACACGCGGAGCGCTGCTGCCACCGCCGCTGCTCTTTGGTTTCTGTGTCTTAACGGATGAAGAACCACCGCTCTTTGACGAGCGACGTGCAGTCTTCTTCTGTGCCTTGGGACCTTCCTTGGCTATGCGGATACTGTCTTCGCGTGCGGCCTTTATGCTGTCTTCCTTGCTCATGTGGCCCCACACGCCTTCCTCAAAGTCATAGATTTCCTTCTCTATCCTCTTCTGCTCCTTCACCATGGCCGAGTCTGTCTTGCAATAGTTTGCCAAGGCCAGTCCCTGCATGTTGTTGGTCTTGTATATCTTGCCGTCGTAGCGGTTCATGGCAAAATAGTCGTCTACTGTCATGTTGGTGACGTTGTTCAGATTGCTGGCCATCACCGGCAGGCGGCTCAGCCATGGCGCCACCTCGTCATAGTTCAACCAGAACAAGGGATAAGGCGTCGCTTCTCCGCCAAAGTCGTCGGTTCCACGCATCAGTACTGGGCAGATTGCCGTCACCTTGGTGGAGAAGGTTCCTGTCCTCTGGTCCAGATAAACGCTCTCCTTTATATAATAGTGGGTCACTTCGGCCGAAGGCACATCGTTGCTCTCCACTACGAACTTGCCGTCCTTTTCCTCATAGTATATTCTATAGCGGTCCAGGACATCGCGCACTTCCATCTTGTCCTTCTTGTCAAAACTCTCCACGCCATCCAGTTTGTAGGTATAGGCGTCCACCCTGCCGGACAGCATCAGATGGAACACGTATGTAAACAGGTTCACCTGCCTGCCCCTCGGTTCCACAGGATAGTACAGCGGAGCATTGGCATCCTTGGTCAGGTCCAGGGTGCGGTACACATCGCGCTTCCATACCACGTCCTCGGGCATGCTCTGCTTCACAGGGAACATCAGTGCCGCGCGGTCACTTTCGGCCTTCTTGCTGGTTGCACCTCGTTTTGCCGCGGCATTGCTGGTGGTCACCCTGCGCTTTGCAGGCTGTGCATACAGGCAAGCGGTAAAGCCGGCCATCATCAGTATCAGAAACAATCGTTTCATATATCCTTATTATATATATATATATTCGCTAATATCAGTTAACTATCACCTCCAGCGCTCCGTTCAAGGTCCTTTCCAGACCGTCGGGTCCCTGGGCGCGTATCTTTGTTATGAAGAAGCGCTTTCCTCTGGACAAACTGCGCATCAGGTTCTTCTGGCGGTCGGTGAAGCCTGCCCCGTTACTCACCTCAGGCACAGCATTGCCAAGGTTGTCGAAGAAGACCGTTTCAAAACCTTTCACACTGAATGGTATATTCAACAAACCGTCGTCTATGGCAGCGCCTATTCCGCTGGCGGCCATCAACTGCTGCTTGCTTATCTTGCCACCCATGAAATGGCTGTCGCCAACAGGTATGTATGCCGTTGGATCGGGCAGTTTCCGCACACGGTATGTGAACTTGCCCATTACCTGCGAACGGCCTTCCTGACGTGCAGATACGGTGAACTCGGCATTGCCTCCCACGTTTGTTGGCACGGCAATATACTTGCCGGGAGCAGTCTGTTTCAGGCTTCCTCCCGTCATACTGAGACTTACCTGATTGGTGGGGACACCCGGCACACTCACACTGATGGGGTTATTGTATCCGGCATAGAGCACATTCATGATGTCGGCACTCAGTGTTGCGCTCGGTGCGACCACGGTGTACTGCTGTTCAAACTCGCGCTTCACGGTCTGTCCCTCACCGTTCTGTGTCTCTATGAAACCTTTCAGGGTGAAGTCGCCGGTTCTTGTGCACACGGTTTCGTACAGGCCGTTACTGTTGTCTATCTCCCTTCCGCCGATAAATATGGAAGGTCTGCGGGTCGTGTCCACGGCAGCCATGATAATCTGTGCCGAGAACTTGCCGCCCTGCACCACTGTTCGGCTGCTTGGTATAACGTAGGCATTCAGTTGGTTCACCCTGATGTCCTTCACGTCTATATTGGTTACCAGGTCGTGAAGCACCTGGCCTTCAGCATATCGGATATCGCTCTGCAGCTTTGTCAGCAGTGTCACTGCGGCTGCGGTAGGCATGGACTCGAACATATACTCCTGCCAGTTCTTTCCCATAACACGGGCCTCCAGGGGAACATCGGTGTTCAGATTGCTTGCCACCAGTTCACGCTGTGCCTCGTCGGCAAGCATTTCCACCACTCGTCCGCGGTAACTTTCAATCGCTCCGTGCAGTTCCTCTCCACGTCCAATAGTTGGTGCCAGCATCACCTGAGTGGCGGCCTCCAGATCTTCCTTGTTGCGAATGTTGCGAACATCGGCATCCTTGCCGTCGCTCTTTTTCACTATACTCAGTTTCAGGTCTTCAAGCATAGTATAGAGAGAGTCCGTCATTCCGCGAACTTCCTGAGCCTTGTCATACCATACCTTCACCTTGGTGGGGTTGGCCTTGTACTGCTGTTCGAAGCGCTTGTACACCTCTTCGTTCACACGGGCAGAGTTCTCCGTACTCAGGGTCAGTTTCTCGTCAACCAGCACGAATCCTTTCAGTACATCGCTGCTGACATTCAGGGCCAGCATGGCCATAAGCACGACGTACATCAGGTTTATCATCTTCTGACGTGGCGATATCTTCTTCTTGATTATCTTTCCCATGATATTGTTTCTACGGTTTCACCGGACTTATCACTTCTCTGCGGCAGGAGCCTGACTTGGAGCCACAGCCATGTTTACGGTCAAAGCCTGAATCATGCGTGCGTACACCTTGTTCAGTTCCTCTATCTGCTCAGCCATCTTGCGTGTCTGCTCGTCAATCTGCTCTATGGTGCTTACCTGTTTGCTGATGTTGCGCAACTGCAGTTCGTACACTGTGGCTATGCCTGTAAGCGTGCGGTTCAGGTTCTCCATCTCCTCGCTGTCGGTGCTCATACGGGCTGCCTGTGCCTTAACTCTGGAGAGTACCTCTGTCAGTTCTGTCAGTTCCTCGGCATAGTTCTTCACGGCCTCCTCTATTGCAGCAGGGTCTGTTGCCTTTATCTGGTTGGGGTCAACGGACATGCCGCCAGACTTCAACTGTGACAATGCCAACTGTGCTTCTGCCGCTGCCTGACCAGCACTGGCCAGATTTGCTGCGGCGGCACTGAGAGCAGCACCATGCGCCAAAGCCTCAGGGTCTACGTTTGCCATAGGCGCACCGCCAACAACAGCAGAACCGCCTGCCACAGGAACAGCACCGCCTATAACAACGGTACCCTGCTGCAAGGGTTGCACCTGTGCTCCTGCACCGGCAGGTTCTTCGGCCTTTTCGGTCACACGCTCAAATCCTGACAGCACAAACACAAGCACCTCGGTACCCATACCGATGAAAAGCATCAGGTTGGCTCCGGGCAGGTGTGTCAACTTGAACAGTGTGCCAAGAATTACTATAGCGGCACCCCAACTGTATGCATACTGCATGAAGGTCTGGCCGGCCATGGTGTCCATCCACTTCTGGATCTTATATATGATAAACATGATATTGGTTATTTTGGTTTAGGTTATACATTATTATTTCTTGGGGCGTGCGTTGTCCACAATCATACTTCTTACACAACGGAAGCCGATGAAACTGCGGGGTTGGTTCTGGTATTCATAGCTGCGCCATGCCGAACGTATCATGCTTTCGGGGTCCTTCCAAGAACCTCCGCGCACCGATTTCTTCTTCAAACGATATGGATCCTCCAGGGCGGCGTTGTACTTCAACTCCGGATTCATATCGCTCATGACCTCCACACCAGCTTCGGTATAAACGGTACTTGTCCACTCGGCCACATTGCCGGCCATGTCATACAGGCCACTGGAGTTTGCGCTGAAGATACCGCATTGCGATGTTATCAGGCTTCCGTCCTTGGTATAGTTTCCGCGGTCGGGTTTGAAGTTGGCATAGAAACATCCCTTATCGCTCTTAACTTCCTTGGATTCCCAGGGGAAGGCATGTCCTTCCTTGCCACGTGCGGCATACTCCCACTCCACTTCTGTCGGCAGGCGGTAGCGTTGCAGGTGCTTGGCATACTCTCCCATACCAACATTCATCATTTCCGTGCGCCATGCACAGAAAGCGTTGGCCTGCTCCCAGCTCACTCCCACCACTGGGTAGTCGTCATAGGCAGAATGTGAGAAGTACAGTTTCATATAACGCTCGTTGTCTGCATTGTCAAAATCATTCACCCAGCAGGTAGTGTCTGGATAGATGTTCACAATGTATGTGTTCAGGAAGTCCCATGGTCCGCTCAACGGGCGTGTAATGGTTTGGCGTACTATCTTGCCGTCATCGTCTATCCATGCCGTATCCTTGGAAATCATCACCACCTCGTTCTCGTCCACCTCGTTGTCGGTGTTCAAGTCCCTCTGCCTTGGGTCCAGGCGGTACTGGCGCTTGGCTGCCATGGCATAGTCATAGATTTCATAGCGGTAGTTCAGTTGACTTGCATCCAGCATCCTGGTTCCGTCAATGGGATGAGTCACATACAGACTCTCTATAGCCCTCAACTCATCCTCTGTTGCTCTGCGCTCTGTAGGGATCGGTTTGTTCCAATTCAAGTGCGGTGTGACCGGTTCTCCATAACGGTCTTCCTCAATTTTGTAGGTTTCATCGCCACCATAGGCAGGATCAGCCAGACGCTCGCGGATAATACTGTCACGCACCCAGAACACGAACTGTCGGTACTTGGCATTGCTCACTTCGTGCTGGTCCATCCAGAATCCGTCCACACTGATGTCACGTCGGGGAAATGCCGCCCCCCACAATGTATCGTTCTCTTCCAGTCCTATCTTAAGACTGCCTCTGTTCACAGCCACCATACCAAAAGGTGCGGTTTCACCGGCAGAAGAGCCTCGCACTCCCACCAGTTCGCCACCATTTGCCATGGCATTGCTCTTGGTTCCCATACAGGCGGTAAGCACCATGCCTGTCACCACAAGCATAAGTGCCACCATCAGGGTTTTCTTGTTCTGTATCATATATCGTTTTTAATCTTGTCGTTTGTCTAAGGGCTTAAGGAAATAGGGTCCTCAGAGAGTTTTCCGTTTTCACCTTTCCGTTTTCCGTTTTTAAAGCCACCTTACCGACTGGTGCTTGTTCTTTCCTTTCTTCGTAAGGTTCAGTTCCATCTGATAACCTATATGTATCTCGTGCGTACCGTTGTGCACCGCTATGCCACCCGTGTACATTTCATAACTGTATCCTATGTTCATATCGTGGAAGGTAAGACCCAGCAGCAGTGCCACACTCACCATAGGGCTATAGTTGAAGCCTGCGTACATCTTGCCTTTCTCACCGTCGTAGCAAAGGCGTCCGGAGATATCTGCCCTCCACGACTGCATATCTGTACGGAACATGGCTGCCGTCCTCAGCGAGAATTCAGGCTGACGGAACTTCAAGCGATGACCACCAGAGGCATATATCGTTGGAGTCGTCTTAATCTGATACAGTTTTTCCTCACCCAAAGACACTGTGGGCGACATCAAGTGCATCACTGACACTCCGGCATACCACACATCCCTACGCTCGAACCTCAAGCCAAAGTCTATGTCGAACCCAGTTCCGTTCACATCCGAAGTCGGCACATATTCGTCGGAACTGCCTTCTCCGAGTTCCACATCGGTTCCGTTGAACGAATTGGACAACAGTGCCAGACGCAAACCTGCACTAAAAACGTACTTTTTGCCAAACGGATGGTGGTATGCATACTGCAGCCATATCCTCTTATTGGAGAAAAGGCCGATTTTATCGTTCATAAAACCTGCTCCCATACCATGTCGTTCTGCCTTTGGGACGAAGAACATGGGCAAATCTCCCTGTATCAGCATCGTCTGTCCTGCATCCTCGAAACCGAGCATTTCCATGCGGTAGGCAGCATTTATGTCCAACATACCTGAACGCCCTGCCGCTGCAGGGTTATAGAAGCTCTGGAATTGCCAGAAGTTGGTAAAGGCCACATCGTCCTGAGCCACCGCCCATGTCATGGGCAGCACCATCGCCAGTGTCATCAACAGCCTCTTCATCACCATATACAACGTATAACAAGCGCATTATATTGCCTTACAGTCCTTTTTTTTCTTTGCTTAAAAAAGGCAAACGGCATATTCGCATGCAAAATTACACATTTTTCACGGAAATACCATATTCCGTATCCACAACTTAATCACCGTCAAGAGGCGAATCAACAAGAAGCGACAGGACACGCTCTATCAGGCCGAACTATCCTTCTTCATAAAACACCAGCGGAACAAACAAATCGACTTTGCCCATCCCGCTGATATTAATCCGCTATTCTGCCTGTTCCTGTCAATACTCCTCTTCATCCCACAGGAAGTCCTCTTTCTGGGGATAGTCCGGCCAGATGTCTTCGATGGTTTCGTACACCTCGCCCTCGTCTTCGATTTCCTCCAGGTTTTCGATAACCTCCAGGGGAGCACCGCTTCTCACGGCATAGTCAATCAGTTCTTCCCTGGTAGCAGGCCAGGGCGCATCCTCCAGTTTGGAGGCCAATTCCAATGTCCAATACATATACTATTCTTTTTTGTTTATATTAATTCGGCATAGATTCTATAGATTCTATAGATGATACAGGCAATGCAACACCCCCTTCCGGCCGGCAAAGATAGTATTATTATTCATACTACCTACGCTTTTGCCAAATAATTTCGTCCCTTCCTGCCAAAAAGTTCTCGTGCAGGGCCAGGACGAAGAGGAAATCGCTCAAGCGGTTCATGTACTGCATCACCTCCTGTGGCACCTCGGTTTCCTGCGCAAGAGCCAGAATCCTGCGCTCTGCTCTACGGCATACCGTACGGCACACCTGCGCCCTTGCCGCCGACTCCACTCCGCCAGGTAACACAAAGCCGCGCCAACCGGGCAGGGAGGCATTCCATTCGTCCATCTGCTTTTCCAGGGCCGCTATGTCCTCGGGGCTCACAGCCTGCACCATGGGCCTTCCCTCCTCTGCCTCTGTAGCAAGCACAGCTCCCACGGAGAAGAGCACGTTTTGGCACTCCACAACACTGTTTTTTGCCGTTTCATCGGTCAGGGAGACCAGAAGCAAACCCAGATGACTGTTCAGCTCGTCCACTGTGCCGTATGCCTCCAGACGTGCGCAATCCTTCCTCACGCGCTTGCCTCCCACCAGCGAGGTCATCCCTCCGTCTCCTGTCTTGGTATATATCTTTGCCATAGTATGTTTAGGGTTTAAGGGTTTAAGGGTTCAGGTTTATGGTTTCAAGTTTCACGTTTCAGGTTTCAGAGTTTCAGAGTTTCAAGTGTCCACCAACCTTATTCCTCCAAGTAGGGGCACGGCACCGTGTCCGAAACAGCCACTACGTCATCCTTTGCCTTGGCGGACACGGCATGCCGTGTCCCTACAAGTTGATGTTGCCCTCTGTCATCTGTACTCTGTACTCTGTCATCTGTACTCTACCAATTAACAACATAGTGCTGTCTGCACAGATCCTTCCTTGCAAAGGCAATACCCACATCATAGAGGTCGAAGGTAACGGTGACACGCTCGTCCTCCTTTATCCGTTTCCAGAACCCACGGCACTTGTCCTTGTTTTTCAGCACAAGCATTGTTCCCTCGCCCACATGGTCCATGGCCTCTTCGTCTTTGCCGTCCACGAAGACCATATCAGCCACATCCTTAGTGCCACGGGGCAGTATCGCCATGCCTTGGCTCCCGTATTGGCAAGCCTCCTGCAATGCGTAGTCAAGTCCTTCACAATACATTGTGTGCGGGCGGTGATAGTTGCACAGCCTGAATGCCAGATGTCTCAGGCTCCTCACCCTACCCTTCTGCCACCAGTGCAGTCCCTTGTCCATCTCCGCATAAGCATAGTATTTCTCCTTGTTGTAAAGCACGTTCGTCAGCAGGTCGAAGGCAAACGGAGAGTGTACCCCGTAGCCCTTCCTCTTGCGGATACGCAACAACCATATTATGGGACTTTGAAACAGCATCATAACACACACAAAGGTACACAAAAAGAACAACAAGCAGAAGAAATCAGGCAACTTTTACTTTTTGTTATGTTAATTTTTCTTAAACGGCAATGAAACACGACACATTAGCAACAGTTTGTGAGCATAATTCCATAACTTTGTCCCCAAAAGGGTGTATTATATCCGAATTGCGGACGTCATGCGGACAGTACAAGACATACCCCTTGGAGAGAGTGAGACATACATTATTTATTATTAACAAGCAAAACAATTAACATTAACTAACCTAATTATTAACTAATCAACAAAACATTATGAAAAAGATTACTTCTTTTCTTATGATGGTAGTGTTGTGCTGTGTAGGCGCGTTTGCTCAGGAGTCTGTAGGTACTGAACTCCCCACAAACAAGCTGATTACCATCGGTACAGCACAGGGCGAGATGGTGCCTGGCAAGTGGTACTTCCTGCACAATCCCCGTAACCCCAACCAGAGCGCAGAAGCATTCGCCGAGGTTGGCGGAACCATCACCACCGCAGGTGGCTTGGTAACAGACATGGGCCTTGGCTCACATGTAAAGCTGACTGCATCGTCTGTAATTGACGAGGTTACAAACCCCGAGGGCGTAAACGCCAACAATTACATGGCAAACCTCGTTCGCTTCGTTGCCGTTGAAGGCGAGGAAGGCGCTTACAACATCCAGTTCGGTACTGGCAACTGGCTGGCAGACGCCCCCGGCAGCGGTACCGTGAACAACAACAACTACATTGCCGGCAACGCAGGTAAGTACAACTTCTACCTCGTTACCATCGGCGGCACTCCCAACGCAGCAGGTCGCTTCGCTTGGAACAAGTACAATATGGCCAACCGCATCGACAACAACGGTGCCGGTGGTACCGTTGTATTCTGGGCTGAGGGCGAGACAACCGGCGAGAGCGAGGGTTGGACTACCGACGCCGACATCAAGGGTAACAAGATCTGGCAGATCTACGACATTCTCGTTGTAGGTGAGACCGACGTTTACATGGAGGCCATCAATGCCCTGATCGAGGACTACACCACCATCACCGGATTCCAGGAGGGTGCTTTCATCGACAACCTGCTGGCTGGTCAGAACGTAGGTGAAAAGCCCGGCAACTATCGTCCCGAGGACGTTAACGCATTCCTGGAAGTACACAACAAAATCGACGAGCTGATGTACACCATGGAGATGGAAGGCATCGAGGCAATCCAGGCTCTGTACCCCACCGTTGAAGACGTTGAGAAGCTGAATGAGGATTACGTTGGTGCTTACAACCACATGGTTGAAAACCGTGTTCCCCTGGCTATGACAGGTGTTAAGCCCGGTTACTACACCTTCAACAGCTGTCTGTTCTGGTATGTCAACAAGAACGACAGTACTTTCTACACTCAGGCAGAAGCTGACTCTATCAATTCAGAAAGTGGTCTGGTAGAAGGCGACGAGGGTTGGATCAACGCTGGCGACGTCAAGGAAGTTACCACACGTCAGGCTGCCGCTCCCATCAAGTCTCTGTACTCTGCTGCTGATACCAGCAACGGACAGCCCGTTGACGCACTTGCTTGGGGTACCCAGCAGCCCAAGGCCGAGTTCCTGTGGAAGGTAGAGGCCGTAGAGGGCAAGCCCTATGAGTACCGCATGCTCAGCGTAGCAAACGGCAAGACTCACATCAGCATTGGCCAGAGCGCAAACTCTATTCTGCAGCTCAACGACACTGCTACCGTATGCTTCGACTGGAGAAGCAACGAAGAAGCTATCAAGTATGCCGACGCCGAGGGTAACGAGGTGAACGACACCGTTGTTTCATTCAACATCCGTAGCTCAAAGCAGCCCGAGGGCAACTACAACTATCTGCACTGCGGTGGCCACAGCGGTGGTGCCGGCACAGGTCCTGCACTTATCGTAGGTTGGTCTGACGGCGGTGCCACACGTTGGTACATGGTTCCCGTGGACGAGGCAACTGTTGAAAATTGGATTAACGGTCCCGAGGCTCAGCTCCGCAAGAAGATCGAGAAGGGTGACAGCATCGCTGCAGTATCTCCCTCTCAGATCGAGATTGCCAAGGATATCGTAACTACCATCTACGACACCGACTCTGTTGTAGTAACTGCCGACCAGTTCTACAGCCAGTACACCACCGAGGATGCTCAGACCATTCCCGAGGGCCAGACCGTTTACGACTTCATGCTCGACGGCAAGCAGAGCACATACTGGCACAGTAAGTGGGAGAATGGTGCTGTAAACGCTAAGGTTCACTACCTGCAGATCCACGCTACCGAGACCATGGATGGTCTGTATGCCGTTAAGTTGCAGCGCCGTCCCGTTTCCGGCGACCACATCACCGAGTTGATCGCAGTTGGTTTCGTAGACGAACCCACCGACGAGACAGTATTCGCTGACGGTAAGGAACTGGGTACTCTGAAGTTGCCTCTGACTGCAAATAACGAGACCGTGGTTACCAACACCTTCGATGCTACCGGCATGAACTACGTACGCTTCTACTCTACCACTACTGCGGCCGCTTCTTCTGGTGGCGGTTCTGGTCGTGGCTACTGGCATGCTTCTGCATTCAACGTGTTCAAGGCAAGCGCCGCTCCTCGCTACGAGACCACTCAGTACATAGCCCGCAAGGCACAGGCTGATGCTCTGGCTGCTGCCGTTGCTGTTTGGAACGAGAAGGCATTTGCTGCTGACTCTCTCGATCTCATCGAAGATCCCACCTTCGCTGACGCTTACAACGCTCTCGTAACTGCATACGAGGCTTGGAGCAAGGTTTACGTTGATCCCGCCGCTCTCCGCGAGGCTATCGCTGCCGCTCCCGCCGAGAACCTGTTCGTAATCGGCAACAATCCCGGTCAGTGGAAGGAAGGTGTAACAACCCCCGGTGCTACCGTTGCTGCTGCCGAGGCTTACAACGCTTCCGGTGCCTACACTCCCGCTGAATCAGAGGCCCACATAGCCGCTATCGCCAAGGCTGAGGCCGATGTTTGGGCTGCTGCCAACAAGATTGAGACCGGCAAGTGGTACCGCTTCAGCTTCGCTACTGAGGAAATGTACGACAACTACGGTTGGAACAAGGATGGTTCCAAGGCTGATGAAAATGCTGCCGGCATAACAATCTCTCCCGCACTGTGGGGCAAGACACTTGCTGTTGGTAAGACTCTGACTACATACGCTACCTTCGAGAACGAGGAGGGCGAGGTTGACACCGTTGCCACCTACTCTGTTGAGGCTACCGATGAATGGTACGAGGGCGACAACATCTGCTTCTTCGAGGATGCAGACTTCAGCGAGGGCGAGGACCTGTTCCAGTTCATCCAGGCTACCGATTCTTCTTACATGATCCAGAACAAGGCTACCGGTCTGTTCGTACGTGCCGGTCATCCCATGACTCTGAGTGCCGTTCCCAGCTACTTCAAGGCCAAC
>JAFTUK010000004.1 GCA_017466325.1 Bacteroidaceae bacterium
AGGAGTATTTACCTGTTCCGTACTCCACCATTTGATGTTCCTGGAGTTTCTCATTCCAGACCCATCTCGTCTTGATCTTTTCTTGCATTACACTATACTTTTTATGCCCTGTATAGTGACAACTTTTTTCAGTTCAAGTCACTCCTTCGAATCTCATACAGATACAATTCTTGTGTATTTACACACTTTTTGTCTGCAACTGCTTTTGTTTGCAGTTACAAACACTTCTACATCAACACCCCGATGTGAGACAACATGGAATTGTGGAGAATCTATGCCCGTTCTCTTTAGGTAGGTTCTATAAATTAGCTTGAAAACACGGTCTCCAGAACTATTAAGAAAAATCAGGAAGAGGGCAATGTTGCCTTCTTCCTGACTGCTTTAAGTGACCTCGCTGGGACTCTAACCCAGGACCTTCGGAACCGGAATCCGACGCTCTATACAACTAAGCTACGAGGCCGTATCAAGGACCCACCCCCTGACCCCTCCCTAAATGGAGGGGAGTATATAGTACTGGGGAATGAGTTTTTTGTTAAAGTGTTAATTTCATTGTCGGTTGTAACTACTCCCCTCCATACAGGGAGGGGGTGGGGGAGGGTCCCCCTTTCCGTTTTATTTACTTCATGCTCTGCTTGAAGTGGTTTATCAACTGGCGGAAGAGGTGGTTGCGGGTGTTGCCGCCGTAGATGGAGTGGTTGCGGTTGGTGTAGGTGAGCTGGCGGAAGTCCTTGTCGGCATGGACGAGGGCTTCGGTGTACTCTGCCACGTTGCGGAAGTGCACGTTGTCGTCGGCAAGGCCGTGGATGATGAGCAGGCTTCCGCTAAGGTTCTTGGCACGGGTGATGGGGCTGCAATCGTAACCCTCCTGGTTCTCCTTGGGGGTGCGCATGAAGCGTTCGGTGTAAACCGTGTCGTAGTAGCGCCATGAGGTGGGAGGTGCCACGGCCACGCCGGCATAGAATACGGGGCGGCCTTCGGACATGCTCATGAGGGTGTTGAAACCGCCGAAACTCCATCCCCAGATGCCTATGTGTTTGGCATCCACCCAGGGGAGTTTGCTCAGGTAGATGGCTGTCTCCACCTGGTCGTGGCTCTCCAGTTGGCCGAGTTTCAGGTAGGTCTGCTTCTCGAACTCGGCACCGCGTCCGCCAGTACCGCGTCCGTCCACGATGACGCTGACGAAACCTTCCTGTGCCATATATCTTTCCAGCAGGGCGGCAGAGCAGTTGCCTGCGTACCAGGAATCCTGAACCTGCTGGGAACCGGGACCGCTGTACTGGAAGAGAATGACGGGGTATTTCTTGTTGGCGTCGAAGTCGGCAGGCTTCACCATTATGCCGTTCAGGTCCACGCCGTCCTGTGTCTGGAACTGGAAGAACTCTATCTTGGCCAGGTTCATGCCGTCAATCTTCTGCTTCAGTGCGGCATTGTCCTGGAGGGTCTTCTGTACCTTGCCCTTGTCGTTGCGCAGGGTGTAGGTGGGAGGTGTGGCGGCAGAGTGGTGGGTGAGCATCAGTTGCTTGAAGTTGCCGGAGAAGATGGCCGAGTTCTGGCCGGGTTCTGTGCTGATGGAGGTTACCTTGCCCTTGGCGTCGCACTTGTAGACTCCGGTGCGCAGAGGACCGCCGTCCTGTGCCTGATAGTAGTATGTGCCGGTCTTCTCGTCGTAGCCGTAGAAGTCGGTGATGATGTCCTGTCCCTTGCCTATTTCGCGCTTCAGTGTGCCCAGAAGGTTGTACTGGTAGAGGTGTGCAAAGCCGGAGCGTTCGCTCATCAGTATGAAGCCGTCCTTAATGGTCTTGAAGAGGGTGTAGGTCTTGTCGGCCACGTAGGGTTTCACCTCGTCCGTGACGATGCAACGGCACTCGGTGGAGCGGGGGTTGGCTACCCACACCTGCAGGTTGTCCTGATGACGGTTCTGTGTGAGTATGAGCAGTTTGTCGGGGTCGCTGCTGAATGCTATGCGGGGGATGTAGCCTTCAGCCTCCAGAGGAACCTTAACCTCGCGTGTGGCACGGCTCTTGATGTCGAAGGTGTGCACGCTTACCTTGCTGTTGGGCTGGCCGGCAATGGGGTACTTGTATTCGTATGCGCCGGGATACTCGGCATTTTCCTTCATCTCGGGGAGCATGCCCTTGTACATGGGGAAGGAGAACAGGGGCACCTGGCTCTCGTCGTAGCGTATCCATGCCAGCATGGTGGCGTCGGCATTGAAGTCGAAACTGCGGTTTGTCACGAACTCCTCTTCGTAGACCCAGTCGGCCTTGCCGTTGATGATGCTGTTGAACTTGCCGTCCTTGGTAATCTGTACCTCGGCATTGTCGAAGAGCAGTTTCACCAGGAAGAGGTTGCCCTCGCGCACGAAGCCCACCATGTTGCCGTCGGGGCTCCAGAGGGGGCACTCCTGCGGACCTCCGTCGGAGAGGGGCGCCAGGGTGCGGTTCTGTACATTATATATATAATATACGGCCGTGGTGCTGTGGCGGTAGATGCTTTGTGTCTGGGTGCGCAGAAGTATGTTCTTCTGGTTGGGCGACATGATGTAGCCGTCAATGCGAGAGACTTTCACCTTGCCCTTGGTGTTGTCGGCATCAAAGAGGATACCTGTCTGCTCGCCAGTCTTGAACGAACTTACCACAATCCTCTTGCCGTCCACCAGCTGGCTGTAACTCTCGCCGTCGGCCAGGGGATTTACACCATATATGCCATGGGCATAAAACTCGCCGCCGGTGATGGACTTGAGGGAAAGGGGACCGTTCTCTGCCATGCCGGTTACGGACATGAGAGTAGAGAAAAGTACGGTCAGTACGAGCAGAATCTTCTTTATCATTGCCAAATCTTTTAGTCAATTTCCATGCAAAGGTAGCAATTTATGTCATAAATAGGGCTAAAGTGACGACAGATTTAACGTTTTTATAATAATTCTTTAGCAAATTCATATTGTTTTCTGCTCTTTTTGTTAACTTTGTCCCGATTTATGCGCGAGAAATGCATCATTCATGCCAATGGGAAGCATTCAGAGGAATGTGCGACCAGGGAAGCCTGTCCTGGGGAAATGCAGGTCTTGAACTTCAGGAACCTCTCCACGGGTTACGGGCATAGGGTCGTTTCCACAGGCCTGACGGCAGGCTTGCAGGCAGGAAAGGTGACATGCCTGTTGGGACCTAACGGTGCAGGAAAGAGCACGCTGCTCAGGACGCTGGCCGGTTATCAACATCCGTTGGACGGCGAGGTGGACGAGGTGAGTGCCGACACCATAGGGGTGGTGCTTACGGAACACATCGATGCCATGGGGTTGAAAGTCAGGGAAGTGGTAGGCATGGGAAGACATCCCTATACGGGATACTTCGGACGCCTTTCCGCGGAGGACGAACGCATGGTGGACGATGCCATGAGGCTGACAGGCACGCAGGAGTTTGCCACCCGGCTCTTCTCCTCGCTGAGCGATGGCGAACGGCAGAAGGTGATGATAGCAAAGGCCTTGGCTCAGCAGACACCCATAATACTGATGGACGAACCGTCTGCTTTTCTGGATTTCCCCTCCAAGGTGGAACTGATGCTGCTGCTCCGCAACCTTGCGCACAACCAGGGCAAGGCCATACTCCTCTCCACGCACGATGTGGGGATAGCCCTGAAAACGGCCGACATGCTATGGCTCATGCAGGACGGAGGTATGACCACGGGCACGCCCTCGGAACTGGAAGCGTCGGGCTACATGGACAGGTTCCTGGGCAAGAGCCGTGCCTACATATAAGAGAGAAAACGAAATACAAAATATCAACTAATTAAACAAAAACAATCAAAAACTATGAAGAAGTTGTTTGTAGTACTGGCCGCTATGGTTATGACCCTGAGCGCCAGCGCATTTGATTTCGACGGCATCAACCTGAATGCCAGTGTTAACAAGATCTCTGCCGAGATTGCAAAGCGTGGCTACGTTTACGACGAGGCAAGCGATGCTTTCACCGGTATGTGCCAGGGTACCCAGATCTACATGAGCATGAACTGGAAGGACGTTAAGGAGGCAGGCAAGTTGGGTCAGCTCATCGTTGACGTTCCCATGAAGGAGCAGGACGCCCTGAGCATCGTAACAAAGATGTTCAACGTTATCTACCACACCGCAGAGGGCGGCAAGGCCAATGTTTACTCTGTTTCCAACGACGGCACCACTCTGGAGGTTCTGTCAAGCAGCAAGGGTATCCGTCTGGTTTACAGCACTCCTTTCTACAAGAAGTAAACCCTTATTTCTTCCCCCTTCCCATCTTGGCCGACAAGGTAGGGGCAAGGGTGTGATAAACGATTACTGGCGCTCCTATCAGGGGCGTCAGTACGTTTATAGGCAGGACACTGCTCTGGGGCAGGTTGCAGAGCAGGTTGCAAAGCAGGGCTATGGACGCACCCAATGCCATGGTTTGGGGCAGGAGAGAGCGATGCGAACCCGAGGGAGAGATGAAGCGTGCCATGTGGGGCGTGGCAAGGCCTATGAAACTGATGGGACCGCAAAAGGCCGTGGTGATGGCTGAGAGCAAGCCAGTGGCAAGCAAGAGCGTGTGGCGCGTGCGTGTGGTGTCCACGCCAAGGTTCTGCGCATAACGGTCGCCCAGGAGCAGGGCATCCAGAGGTTTCATCATCAGCAATGCCATCACCAGTCCTATGGAAACCAGTCCTATGAAGACAGGCAGGCGCTCGGTGCTGACACTGGAGAAATTGCCCATCCCCCAGAGGACGTAGGCCTGAAGTCCGTCGTGGCTTGCCCAGAACTGGAGCAGGGATATAAGACTTCCGGTGATGTAGGAAATTATCACACCCGTGATAAGCAGCATGACGGTGCTTCTGAGCATGGCATTGAGAACGGACAGCAGCACCATTATGCCAACGGCACCGGCCAGTGCCGCCAGAATGGTGAAGACATAGCCTCCGAGCGACAGGTTGCCCATGGTTATGTTTCCCCCGAAGAGCATCATAGCCACGGCCACGCCAAGACTGGCTCCACTATCTATGCCAAGTATGGACGGACCTGCCAGAGGATTGCGGAAAGCCGTCTGCAGGAGCAAACCGCAGGTGGCCAGTGCCGCACCGCAGAACGTGGCGGTAAGCATCTGGGGCACACGGCTATGCCACACGATGTACGACCACGACAGATGCCCCTCTATCTCCTTGCCCATGAGGATGTCAGGCATGGCACCCAGAGGTATGTCCAGCGAACCCCACAGGATGTTTGCCGCCATCAGCATGATGGGCATGGCAATGAGAAGTATTGTGCGGGCCTTGGCAAAGTATTGTGAACCTTGATGCTTCGTATTGTTTGTGCTTTCGTTGTGCATGGGTGTTTTTGCTTTCTGAGTTTTCCGAGTACTCCGAGTAGTCTGAGTTTTCCGTTTTAATCCCGCTTTGCGGTCTTGAATCTGCTCCCGCTCGGCAATTCAAACAAGTTTGATTGCTCTCGCTTACTCGCAGATTTCCGTTTTAATCCCGCTTTGCGGTCTTGAATCTGCTCCCGCTCGGCAATTCAAACAAGTTTGATTGCTCTCGCTTACTCGCAGATTTCCGTTTTCCGTTTACCTAAAGTACTCGTGCCGTGCCTCCACTCCCAGTTCGGGATGAAGCACGCTTATCAGGTTTTCCAGCAGGTATTCGGGGTGGAATGGCGTTTCCTCGAAGAAGGGCACCTCTTCCGTATTGCATACCATCAGTTTTGCCTTGATGTGGCTTGTGGCAGGGCAATCCTGCGCCAACTGCTCTTTGGTCAGGGGACCGAAACTCTTTATCAGCCAGAAGTCGGCTTCTATAGCTTTGTCCAGCACCACCTCTATGCTCAGGGCGCTGGCTCCGCTCCCCGGGATGTCGGCAAAGATGTAATCAGCACCGGCGTCGCGGTAGAGCATGCCTGTGGTGCTCTCTCCGTTGGGCACGTGCCATGTGCCGCTCAGGGGACGCTCGGTCAGCAGTTTGGGCCTCCTTTCTGCCTTGGAGGCCAAAGCCTTCAGTTCCCCGTACCGATGCTCTATGGCCGCAAAGAGGCTGTCCGCACGCTCCTCCGCACCGAAGAGAAGTCCGTATATCCTTATCCACTCGGCACGTGCCAGGGGCGACACTTCCATATAGTCGGCACACTCCATTATGGGTATGCCCATCTGCTCCAGGCGGCCGTAACCGCCCTGACTTTCGTATGGCGAAGGCATAAGCAGGTCGGGTTGGAGGTCCATTATCTGCTCTATGTTCACGGCATTGCTCATGCCAAGGTCGCGGATACGGCCTTCGGCAATGGCTTGTTTCAGTTGCTGATGCTTCAGGTATTGGGTATCGAACAAGCCTCCTATCCTGTGTGCCTGTCCCAACTCTGCCAGCAGGGCGGCATGTGTGGCCGTGTACACGGCAACCCTCTCCACCGGCACCTTCACCCTTATGCTCCTGAGCGTGGCGCTTGTGTCCCAAGGGTTGCGGATGTCTATGCTGACAATGTCCCCCTGCCTGACGGCGCAGACATAGCGTGCATGTCGCAGGGACAGGGTGTCGCCTTCCAACGCTTCGCCCGTCCTGCCATCGGTGCACGAGGCAAGAAACATGCACGCAAGGATTATCGTCCAAAGGTATTTCATGAGGTTGTCCATAGGTTTATCGCATGCAAATTTACACCTTTTTCGTTTAATTGTTTCTCTCGCTTGGTCTTTTATGATAAAATCACTAACTTTGCAAGGAAATAACATTAAATCCCCATGATTATGAAAAAGAGATTTTTCCTTTTGGCTTCAGTTGTGTCAGTTGCATTGCTGGCAATGAGTTGCTCGGGAGCGGAATCGGCATCCGAGCAGAGCGAGAGTGTTGTTACCCTGTCAGGTAATGCGTATATAACGGCTTCTCCCGAGAGCGAACCGGCATATATAGACGAGGGCAAATGTGAAATCCGCAACTGGGACGACGAGGAAACGGTTGTAAGTTTCTATTTCAGAGCCATGGACAAAGGCAAGATGACCGTAGCGTTGCAGGCAAAGGGACATTCCCTTGTGGAGGTTTCCCTGTTGGGCAAGACCGAGGAGGTGGAACTGGCAAGCGACACCCTGACCCTTGTTGAGGTTGGAACCTTCAAGGTTAAGGAACCCGGTTACATCAAGGTGGACATCCGTGGCCTTAAGTTTAACGAAGGAGAGAGTTTCGGCAACGTTCAATCCCTTGTAGTGAAGGGCAATATGGGACCCGTGGTATGTGTGGGCGGAGACTTCAGCACCCACTTCGGACGCCGCGGTCCTTCCACACACATGAACTACACCCTGCCCGAGGGTAACGTTGAATGGTTCTACAACGAAGTGGTTGTACCCGAAGAGGGCGATATCCCCAGCAGTTACTACATGGCCTGCGGTTTTGGCGAGGGATACTTCGGCATGCAGAACAACACTCCCTACCCAAGAAGAATACTCTTCTCTGTATGGAGTCCCTTCTCAACAGACAATCCTGCCGAGATTCCCGATTCAATGCGCGTACAACTCGTCAGGAAAGGTGCAAATACCACAATTAACGACTTCGGCAACGAAGGCTCTGGCGGTCAGAGTTATATGCACTACGACTGGAAACCGGGCGAGCGTTGCCGCTTCCTCATCGGCGTGCGTCCCGACAACAACAATACCACCGTTTACACCGCTTATTTCTACGACAACCACCAAAGCAAGTGGACACTCGTCGCATCATGGCGCCGTCCCCAGACAAGCACATGGTACACCCATGCCTACTCCTTCCTGGAGAACTTCAACCCCACCATGGGATATATCACCAGAAAGGCTTACTATGCCAACCAGTGGGCACGCACCGCTGACGGCAAGTGGATGCCTGTCACTCAGGCACGTTTCACCTGCGATGCCACAGGCGGTCAGAAGCAGCGTCTTGACTATAAGGGCGGTGTAGAGGAGAAGGGCTTCTTCCTCACCATGGGCGGTTTCTTCAACGACTTCCTGGAGTCAGGCACACCGTTCACACGCGAGGGCAACGTGACGGAGGCTCCCGACGTGGATTTCTCAACGCTTGAATAAGATAGCATATATAGGCTGACAATGAAGAAAATCTTTTCGATACTTACTTCTTTCCAGAACCGGATCAACAGATATCTGGTTCTGGTTATTCTATCCGTCTCCCTGCTCTATGCCTGTGATGGCGGCAAGCAGCGCAGTATAGTCATACTCTACGAAAACGACGTTCATTGCGTCCTCGACGGGTATGCACGTCTCCGCGGATTGGCCGACGCCGTATCGGACACGGCATGGGTCGGGCTTACCAGTAGCGGCGACTTCCTGCACGGAGGCACGGCAGGCGCCATATCAGGAGGACAGTTCGTGGTGGACGTCATGAAGGAGATGGGCTACGATGCCATAGGCCTGGGCAATCACGAGTTCGACTTCGGCACTCCGCACCTAACAAAACTTGTGGAGGAAAACGGCTTGCCCGTTGTCAACATGAACCTGCGCTCGCTGCATCCGGATTCCCTGTTCTTCACACCTTATATTATTAAGGACTTTGGCGGAAAGAAGATTGCCTTTGTGGGTGTCGTTACTCCGGAATCCCTGATAAGCGAGGCATACTCTTTCTTCGACAAGCAAGGCAAGCAGATGCTGAGCCTTTGCGAAGACAATCTGGTGGACGAGGTGCAGAAAACCGTCAACGAGGCACGCAAGGCAGGTGCCCACTATGTCATCCTCCTGTCACATCTGGGCGAGGCCTCGGCAAAGAATTTCCTTACCAGCCACCGCCTCGTAGCCAGTACACGCGGCATAGACGTGGTTCTTGACGGCCACACGCATAGCCGTATACCATGCGAAACCGTACTGAATGCCGATGGCGACACGGTATTGCTCTCGCAGACAGGTTCGCGTTTCAAGAACGTGGGCAAACTCGTCATCCGCCCCGACGGACGTATGTCTACGGAACTGATTCCCGTTGACTCCATAAAGCAGGAAAGTGCGCATGTCCGCCAAGTGACGGACAGCATAGAGGCCATGATGGCCAAGGTGACGACCAACAAGATATGCCATAGCGACTACCGTATGGACCTCTTCGACGAAAACGGCCGTCAGATGGTCAGAACCCGCGAGACATGCATCGGCAACCTTGTTGCGGATGCCTTCCGTGCCGTTACCGGGGCACAACTTGCCGTAAACAACGGTGGCGGCATACGCGCACCGCTCGCGGCCGGCGACTGGACCTATGGCAACATCGTAGATGCCTTGCCCTACAACAACTATCTTACCGTGGTTAAGATAAAGGGTTCAAAACTCTTTGAACTCCTTGTTGCCACCACATCCAATTCGCCCATGGAGGACGGCCAGTTCCCGCAGATTTCCGGTTTCCGCTTCAATCTCAACCCAAAGGCCGTGGGCAAGGCACGCATCTCCAAGGTGGAGGTTCTCAACGACAAGACAGGACGCTACTCCCCATTGAAGATGGATGCAGAATACACTCTCTGCACCACCGACTATTGCGTTACGGGCGGGGGCATGTACAATGTCCTTCGCGATGCCTGCATCCTGCAGGAAAACATCATGCTCTACAACCAGGCTTTCATCACCTACGTTTCCGAACACCTGAAGGGCGAGATTCCCGAGCGTTATGCCTCTCCACAGGGACGAATAAACATGAAGTAGCCTTCTTTGCAGGCATTTCCCCAAGACTTTATATTGGATAAATATCAGCGTATTCTTGCCGATATCGGCAAGAATACGTATCTTTGTGCCGTTAATTGAATCAAATCTTGCCGATAGAATGGACTTTATATCTGTATCAGAGTTTGCCGGAAGGCATGGCATAAGTGAACGTACCGCCCGCAATTATTGTTCGCAGGGCAAGATAGACGGAGCCTTCCTCACGGGAAAGGTATGGAATATTCCTGCCAATGCGGAGTTGCCCAGAAAAGGAAAGGCAAAGGTCTCTCCTCTATTGACCCGTTTGCGTCAGGAGCGTGAAGCAAGGTTGAAGGGTGGTATATATCACCGTACGCAGATAGAATTGACCTATAGTTCTAATCATATAGAGGGCAGCCGCCTGACAAGGGAGCAGACACGCTATATTTTTGAGACAAACACCCTTGGCATAACCACAGAGAACACGCGCATTGACGATATAATGGAAACGGTAAACCATTTCCGTTGCATAGATTATATCATAGAACATGCTATGGACAGGATTACCGAGCACCACATAAAGCACCTGCACCTTATGCTAAAGGCCAATACCTCCGATTCGCAAAAGGATTGGTTTGCCGTGGGCGAATACAAGCGATTGCCCAACGAGGTGGGAGGTGAGGAAACGGTACTGCCCGAGGATGTCTCCAAGCACATGAAGGCCCTATTGGCGGAGTACAATGCCGTCAGACAGGTCAGCCTAAGTGATGTGCTGGACTTTCATGTGCGTTTCGAGCGCATACACCCTTTTCAGGATGGAAACGGTCGCATCGGCCGTTTGCTGATGTTCTGGCAATGCCTTCAGGCCTCCATAGTGCCTTTTATCATTACCGAGGACTTGCGCCTGTTCTATTATCGTGGTATACAGAACTGGGGCAGGGTAGACGGTTTCCTAACCGACACCTGCCTTACGGCGCAGGACAATTACAAGGCGGCTTTGGATTACTTCGCCATTAAGTATTGACCACCTCTACTCCTGTGGCAATCCTTCGCGGTCGGTGTTTACTTTCTTTTCCTCTTCTGCCTTTTCCGTTTCCTTCAGTTCCTCTGGCATCATCACCACGGCCTCTTTCTTCATGCCGTCAATCTTTATGGTCAGAGGTTCGCCAAGGCGCACATGTGCCACATGCTCGGTTTCCTGAACAAGGGGCAGGTTCTCGAACAAGGTGCAATCGTACTTGCCGTCACCGCGGAAGGCGTTTATGGTCAGGTAGCCCACTCCCAGGGATGTAAGGTTCTGGAAGAAGTGCGTGCCTTGCGACGGGTCTACCTGGAAGTTGGCCAATCCAGCCTCCACGATGACCTGTGCGCTGCTGATATTGGGCCACTTCACGGGAATGCCCAGCCAGGGGTCGCTTGAACCCCAACGTCCGGGACCAATAAGTATGCACTTGCGGTCTTCCTGAAGCAGGGTGCGGTTTATCCTCTCCACCTCTTCCGCTATCTGCGGATTCCATCCGGGAGTGTAGTGGGCCTCTTCGCTTGTCTTCACATACACTATATCGCAGATGTCCGTGATTATGCCGTGACCGATGGCATTGTGGCTCCTCAGCAGGCATTGCTCGTCGGGGATGTTTGCCAGATTCTCGTCCAGTTGCATGCGGTTGTCCACCATGGGGCGTATCTGTAGCAGGTAGAAATCACCGCTCTTGTCCGGGTTTATGTTGCATGCAAATTCTATCTCCACGGGGCGTTGCATCTCTGCCTGGCCAAGTTTCAGTACAAGTTGGAGCAGTTCGGGCATGGGCCAGACACCGTTCTGCAACACTCCGGCAAAGGAGATGAGTTTTCTGTTGCGTCCCTCATAGAATCCGTCGTATATGCATTGGTCCACAGGGTCGTAGGTGGAGCATATCCATTGCAGGGAACCGTCCTTCTCTGCATCGCGTACCGGAACCTTCACCAGATTGAAGCCGTCGTCCACTTGGAACAGGGCTTTTTCCTTGTTGCCGTTCTCGTCCTTTTTCAGGTTAGTTTCCAGGGCAAAGAAACTTGTCTGCGTGTCGCGCAGGGCAATCTCCATTTCCGACATCTGCAACACTTGTGTGGGATGATAGGGGCATACGCGGAGCGAGGTGCCGCCGTCCACGATGTATTTTCCCAAGCCCATAGCCAGGGAAACGGTACCCTCCTCTGCCTTTTCCTCTCCGATGGGGTAGTAGTTCACGGAACGTGCCACACCGGACACGTTGGGATAGAAGCGTGCGCCGTACTGGTGTCCGACCACCTCTTGTAGTATAACGGCCATTTTCTCCTGGTCAATCACATTGGATGTGGCGGTCATGTAGTCCTTGCTCCCTCGGAAATACACGGATGCATATACCGACTTGATGGCATTGGAGAGCATCTCCAGACGACAATACTTGTCCTCGTCGTATGGAATCATGTAGGTAGAGTATATACCGGCAAAGGGCTGGTAGTGGCTGTCCTCCAGCAGGGACGAACTTCTGATGGCCAGAGGGCTTTTCACCACATCGATGAATACCTCCAGGTCGGCCAGAAGCCTGTGGGGTAGACGTCCGCGCAGGAAGCACGCCAGCATCTCCTCGTCCGAGATGTCACTCATGGCAATGCCGTACAGGTCGTTCGTCTCCATGAACTCGTCGAAGATGTCCGTGCAGAGCACCAGAGTCTTTGGGATATGAAGCAGGTCGGCATGCTCTATCTCCTTCTCGCGTACCTTCTTTATCATACGGTCCAGGAAAGCCAGGCCACGTCCCTTTCCGCCAAGCGAACCGTCGCCTATTCGGGCAAAGTTGGAGTATTGGTCGAAACGCTCGCGCTGGAATACGGCAACCACACCCTGGTTCTTCATCTTGCGGTATGCCACGATGGCATCCAGGATAATCTGTCGGTGCACATCCACGTCCTGCTCCTTGTCCCACGTAATCTTCTTCAGGAATTCGGCAATGGGGAACAGGGCACGGCTGGAGAGCCAGCGGCTCACGTTGTTGTGTCGCAGATGGTACTGGAGGGAGTCTATGGGCAGGGTCATGATATTGTCCTGCAACTCCTTCAGGTTATGTATTCGTGCCACTTCCTTCATGGTGTCAGGGTCGCGGAATACGAAGTCGCCGAAACCGAAATACCGGCTCAGCATATCGCGTATCTCCACGTTGAGCAGTTTCGAGTTCTTGTTGATGAAGGTGGCTCCGCACTTCCATGCCAGTTCCTCGCGTGCTGCCTCGCTGGACTCCATAATCAGCGGCACGTAAGGGTCGCGTGCTCGTATGCAACTCAGCAGTTTGTATCCTGCCATTTCGTCCTTCTGCGTACTGTTGTTGTAGATGGGGAAACGGCAGTCGGATATGACCCCCAGGGTGTTGTCGGCAAACTGTTCGTACAGGTCCCATGCCTCCTCGTATGTACGTGCCAGCACAATCTTTGGTCTTCCTCGCATTCGCAGGGTTTCCAGCGAACTGTTCAGAGCCTCGGTGGCGAAGGCCAGTGACTGGTTCAGTATGTAGTGGTACAGGTTGGGCAGGATGCTGGAATAGAAGCGTATTGTATCCTCCACCACCAGCAGCATCTGCACGCCGGCCGAACGTATGTCGTGCTCCAGATTCATCTTGTCCTCAATGAGTTTGATGATGCTGAGCAGCAGTTCCGTGTTGCCCAGCCAGCAGAACACGTATTCAAAAGCGGAAAGGTCCTCGTCCTTCATGCGTCGTGCCACACCATGACTGAATGGTGTCAGCACCACGATGGGCACGTTCGGGTATTGGGTCTTCACGCTACGCGCAATGTCAAACACATCATTGTTCTCGGCAGCCGGCATACAGATTACAAGGTCTATGTATCCGGTGCTCATGTGCTGGTTTACCTGCTTTTCCGTGGATACCTGTATGAAACGTGGGGGGAAGCGAAGTCCCAACTTGGCATACTCCGAGAATATCTTTTCGTCTATACGGCCGTCGTCCTCCAGCATGAAGGCATCGTAGGGGTTGGCTATGAGAAGGACGTTGCAGACGCGTTTCTGCATCAGGTCAACGAATGGTGTATCTTTCAGTTGCATGTGTGCATGTGTGTTAGGGGTGAGGGAGAAGATTCTCCCAACCTTGGTAAATCAAGACAAAGATACGTTTTATTTGTTACAATGTGTCCTTGTCCTCCTGCCTTTTTTTGCTTGTTCTCCTTGTTTTGTGCCAGTACCGTTATGAGAACACTCCGGTTTCCTCGTTAGAGTACTCCTCTTTTCTTATTGAGAGACTGTTCCATTACAAAATACCCCCGAAAGCCATTAGACTTCCGGGGGGTGTTGTAATGAGTGGAGTTTAGTGTTTATGGTTCACTCACCCTCCCTGCAGGGAGGGCGGGGTGGGTCTTTTTTACACCACGCCCTGTGCCATCATGGCCTTTGCCACCTTCATGAAGCCTGCCACGTTGGCACCCTTCACGTAGTTCACGTAGCCGTCGGCCTCTGTGCCGTACTTCACGCAGTTCTCGTGGATGTTCTCCATGATCCAGTGCAACTTGTTGTCCACCTCTTCGCTTGACCATGAGATACGGCCGGAGTTCTGGGACATTTCCAGACCGCTCACTGATACACCGCCTGCGTTGCTTGCCTTACCGGGAGCATACAGGATTTTTGCCTCCTGGAACACGCGGATAGCACCGGGAGTAGAGGGCATGTTGGCACCTTCGCTCACGGCAATCACGCCGTTTGCCACCAGGGTCTTTGCCTGCTCCTCGTTCAGTTCGTTCTGTGTGGCAGAGGGCAGTGCGATGTCGGCCTTCTCGCCCCAGGGACGCTCGCCCTCCACATACTTGGCGGTGGGGTAGCGGTCAACGTATTCCTTGATGCGGCCACGGTAAACGTTCTTCAACTCCATGATGTAGTCCAGTTTCTCGCGGTCGATGCCGTCGGGATCATAGATGTAGCCGTCGGAGTCGGACATGGTCATCACCTTGCCGCCCAGCTGCAGCACCTTCTCTGCGGTGTACTGAGCCACGTTGCCGGCACCGGAGATGAGCACCTTCTTGCCTGCTACGCTGTCGCCCTTGGTCTTGAGCATCTCCTGCAGGAAGTAAACGTTGCCATAACCTGTTGCCTCGGGGCGAACCAGAGAACCTCCGAACTCACGGCCCTTACCGGTGAATGTGCCGGTGAACTCGTGTGTCAGCTTCTTGTACATGCCGAACATGTAGCCAACCTCACGACCGCCTACGCCAATGTCGCCGGCAGGAACGTCAACGTCTGCACCAATGTGGCGTGTCAACTCCAGCATGAAGGCCTGGCAGAAGCGCATAACCTCGGCGTTTGACTTGCCGCGGGGGCTGAAGTCGGAACCGCCCTTGCCGCCGCCCATGGGCAGTGTGGTGAGGCTGTTCTTGAAGGTCTGCTCGAAGGCCAGGAACTTCAGGATACCCAGGTTCACTGACTTGTGGAAACGGATACCGCCCTTGTAGGGGCCTATAGCGTTGTTGTGCTGAACACGGTAGCCCATGTTGGTCTGGATCTGGCCCTTGTCGTCCATCCATGTAACACGGAACTGATAAACTCTGTCGGGAATGCAAAGACGTTCTATCAGGTTAGCCTTGTCAAACTCGGGGTGCTTGTTATATTCTTCCTCGATTGTTGCAAGTACCTCTTCAACGGCCTGATGATACTCGGGTTCGTTGGGAAAGCGTCTCTTCAAATCTTCTAATACCTTGATTGCGTCCATAGTCGCTTTACTTTTAGTTAGTGTTAATTTTAATTTCGGCGCAAAGGTAACACATTTCTTTAAATCATGCAACAGATTGTAAGAAAAAGTTCCCTTGCGCCAATTATTTTGTAAAAATGATATTCATTTTGTGTTTTCGCTTTCTTTTTGATAAGTGAACACTAAGAATAAAGTAATCAGGCCGAAATCCATGTTTTAGGATTCCGGCCTGATTGGCTTATGTTTCCTCCATAGGCTGAGATTTGTCAGCCTGTGGATGGAATGTCGGTATTATTACTTGCGGTAGCTGTAGTCGGGGAGGGGCAGGTACCAGTTCTTGATGTCGCTCTCCAGAGCGTTAACCCAAGCCTCGGTGCTGGTGCCGCGTGCCTTGATCTTCTCAGCCATGAACTTGGCAGGATTAGCCTTGCGGTTAGCAACGCGCATCAAGTCGAAGAAGCGGTTACCCTCGAAAGCCAGTTCCAGACCGGCCTCGTCAAGGATGAGTTCCTCGATAGCCTCGATAACGTCAGCCTGGTTGGCAGGATCGTAAATCTCGACCTTTGTCAGAGCGGGCTTGCCTGCAGCCTCCAACTTCAGGTTGATCTGGTCAACATAGTTGTACTCACTTTCCTTCTCGTTGTACTTCAGCAGACCACAACCCTTCTGGTGGATACCGCGAGTAACGTATTCGTTGACGGGCATTGAACTGGGATACTGTGTCAGCTGCATGTATGTATTCTGAAGCAAGGGGAAGTCCTCAACGTAGTTGACGCCTGCATCCTGTATGCCATCAAACTGTCCCTTGTTGAAGTCCAGCCATATCACGCCCTTTGCCTTTTCCCATTCGTTGCGGCTGATATAGTCACAAACTACTGCAGTTGCAGAGGGCTGGAAGTTGGCATGATCTATAGTCTTTGACTTGATGTTGGCAGTGAAGTGTGCGGTCAGTTTTTCTGCCGGAATGGTGTCAAAGTGCTCTGGTGCTTCAGCCATGATGGCGGCAACCAATGCGCCCAACTCATTTTTGTATGCTACAGAGTCATAGTCAGGACCGGTGATTACGCACAGATTGTTTTCTTCCCAGTTAGCAGGAAGAATCAGCATAGTATCCTTCTGATTACCCTCTGCATCGGTATATGTACCATTATATTCATAATGTACGCGAGCAGTCTTTACAGCAAAGTCGTTCTCGTCGCTGGGCAACCATTCAGAGTTTCTTGTCATACCGTTTTTCAGAATGGCAAATGCATAGCCGGGATAACCTGCACGATTCAGAGCCTCGGCATAGCGCAGCCATACCATGCTCTTACGGTATACCATGGGGAATACGGTGCTGTATGCAATGTAAGGATTCTGCTTCATGATATAGCGCTCGGTCTTTACATCGTCAATGTAGTAGTCACCGGAGTTGAAACGGGAGATGTAGCCAAAACCTGCTACATCTGCAATACCACGGGCATCGCCCACAGAATCCAGAACAACAAGCCGAGTGGTTTCATCATCGATGTTTGCAGGGTCGTCAACAACATAGCATTCAAACTTCTGTGCAAGGCGCAGAGTGTCGTAGCCTGCGCTGGGACCCAACTGGCGCTCCCAGTTCCTGCTCAGTGTAATGCTTGCACGTGCAACAGAGTCGCTACCTGTGCTCTGGCGGATAGTAGCCTCGAATCCATAGAGATCGTTTACGCCACGCTGCACGGTACCCCACAAGGAGTTAGTGCTGGAAGGTATGGCAGTGATGCTCTCGGAATTCTTGCTAACAGCACCGGTTTCGGTCCAAGGGTAACCGATGTTAAATACCATGGGGGTATTCTCGCCCTGAGGCAGCCAACCATAAGAATAGTAGTTCATGGGCAGGGCACCACCGTACTTGCCGTCGAGGAACTCGTAGTAGTAGGCTGCTGCCTTTTCATATTGGTTACCCATCAGATAGATGTCTGCCAGCACAACAGATGCGGGGAACATAGCCTTGGAAGAGTGGCAAACGGCAGTAGTATAACCATAATTGTTATACTGGGGATAACCCCACTGCTCTTCAATCTGATATGCACGCATCAGTTTGTTCTCCAACTTCTCCCACAGGTTGCTTGCGTTAACGCGGTTTTCGGGTTTCTTTGAGTCAAAGCCCAAAATCTGCTCTGTTGACAGCATAGGCTCCAGGTAGAAGGGAACATCGCCATAGTTGACAACCAACTGCATGTAGGTCCATGCGCGGATGGCCTCAACCTGAGCATACTCGCGAAGCATGTACTTTTCACCATCGGCCTTTTCCATGAGTGTGTCCACCTTGGCCAGATATGCGTTACAAGAGTTGATTACGTGATAGTAGTCGCTCACCTTCAGATAGCGGTTTGCACCATCCTTAATGTTCTCTGTGTCGCCGTTCAGACCGAAGCTGAGGATGGCGTTTACACTGTCGGTGGTGAACTCGCCACCGTCAATCAGGTCACCACGGCATTCGCCCAGGATGACATAGCGCTCGCCAATGTTCTGAAGGCTCTTCAGGATACCCCAGTAAGAGTAGAGGGTATCACCGGCTACTTCGTAAGAGTGACGATCGCTGTCAGAACTCAGCATGTCGTCACAAGAGGTGGTGGCCATGCTCAGCCCCAAACAGAGGCTGAGAATGGTTATAATTGATTTGTTCTTCATATTTATTATTACAGGTTAAGTGAGACACCTAAGTTGAAACTGCGACCGCTGGGGATGCGACCTGCGTCAATGCCCTGATACAGGGTACCGTTCTGTGCACTGGTCTCGGGATCTGTGCCGAGGTACTTTGTGATGCAGAATACGTCGTTGGCTTCGCCCCATACCTTGATACCCTGCAGCCAGCTGTTGTGGTAGGGGATATTGTAGGTAAGACGTACGTTCTTCATCTTCAGATAGCTGCCGTCTTCAATCCAACGGCTGCTCATGCGTTCGTTTTCTACATAGCCCAGGTTGTTGGTGAAGCATGCACGAGGCATGTCGGTAACCTGGCCTTCGTATGCCCAACGACGAGCCATAGCTGTGGTCTGGTTGTAGGTAGTGTTACCAGATTCCAGACGAGAACGCTGGTAGTTGTAGATGTCGTTGCCAAGGCTGTACTTGAAGATAACGTCCAGACGGAGGTTCTTCCAGGTCAAATTGGTGAAGATGTTACCATAGATGTCGGGTGTGGCATTACCCAGAGCAACCTTATCGCTCTCGTCAATCCAACCGTCACCGTTCTGGTCCACGAATGCCATATCACCTGCACCGAACTCGCGGTAGCTGCCTGCAACACCGGTGTAGTAGCGGAGCTTGCTGGGAGCACCGAATGCGCTTGTGGCACGGCTGGCTTCTGCTTCAGATGCATATACACCGGTACTGCTTTCGTTGTCGTAGTTCACTTCCCAACCATAGAATGTGCCGGCGCTGTAACCTACTGCTGTCAGCACGTTGCTCTTGCCATATACGCTTGAGGTGTAACCATGGATGATTTCGGGTTCGCCATACTGCTTGCCCTCAGCATCGCGCTTGTACAACTCGATGGTGTTGTCCTTTGACTCGGGCAGAGCGGTAATTTCGTTGCTGTAGTGGCCCAGTGTGGCACCGAGTTCCCACTTCCAATTCTTGGAGTTGATAAGAGCTGCGTTCAACTTGACTTCAACACCGCTGTTGGTCATTTCGCCCTCATTTGTCCAGAAGTTGGTGATACCAGAGTAGTAGTACTGGTCTGAGAGGTCGCGCATAGAGAGCATGTCGCTGGTCTTGTTCCAGTACAGGTCAACGCGGCCGTTCAGACGGTTGTTCAGGAATGAACCTTCAACACCTACGTTGATCTTGCGTACGGTCTCCCACTGCAACTCGCTGTTGGCGATATTGCTGAGGTACTTGCCGAATACGTTCTCGAATACCTGTGCAGTCTCCCAATAGGTGCGTGCAGCATAGTAGTCCAGATTGTCGTTACCGTTCTTCTCTATACCGAAGGTAGCCTTCAGATAGTTCACGTTACGAGTAGGCTTGAACCACTTCTCGTTGGTCAGGATCCAGCCCAACTGCAGTGAGGGGAAGAAGCCCCAGCTTACGCCTGCCAGACGGAAACCGTCCTTGGTGTGAGAACCGAAACGGCTGCTTGCCTGTGCACTTGCAGAGAACTCTGCGAAGTAGCGGTTGGCATAGTTGTAGTTGGCCTGCAGATAGTAGGTCATGTCCTTCCAACTGTCGTTTACACCGCTTGAGTTGATGAACTGCATGTTCTTGGTGATGTTGGGCAGCTTGTCGTTCTCGTTGTTGTAACCGTTCAGGTATGAGTAGCTGTAGTTATAGGAGTTCAGACGCCAGCCGGCAAAAGCACCGAAGGTGTGTTCGTCCCACTGGTGGCCGTACTCGATGCGCAGGTCGTTGTTCAGACTTGTCTGCTTTGTGAACTGGCTCTTCAGTACAGAAGTGATGTTACCCTGGTCCTGAATCATGTAGGGAGTAGCACCTGCGATGGGCAGGAAGTACTTCTCGTTGTTACGGTTCAGAGTATAGTTGAAACGGTCAGAGATAGCCCAGTCATTGTTGATCTGGTACTTGGGAGCAACGTTGATGTTGATCTGTGTCATCTCGGCAAAGTTCTTGTTGTTGCCATGACCGTTCTCCAGAATCCAGTAGGGGTTGCGTGCAACCTCGTTCACTTCGCTCAGGTGTTGAGAGAACATGAAGGGGTTCTTCACGTACTCGCTTATTGATGCTGTAGAAGCATACTTACCTGCCCAGTCACCGGAGAGTTTCAGGCTTGAGTGGCCGTTTGCATCAGTATCCACATAGTAGCTGTAGGGACTGATGAAGGGAGCCTGTACAAGACCCAGAACGTTAACAGAACCGATGTTCTGCTTGTCGTAACTCTCACTCCAACCGTTGTCAAGGATGTTGTATGAAGTCTGGTTGTAGGAGATGTCCAAAGCGGTAGAAAGCTTGGTGCCGATCTTGATGTCAGTGTTGAAACGAAGATTCAGACGGCTCATGTCGTTGTTCTTCATTGTGCTCTGAGCATCGGTGTAACCCAGTGACAGTGCATACATACCCACATCGTCACCACCTTCTACGCTGATCTTGTAGTTCTGGGTAGCGGCGGTACGGTACATACCATCCTGCCAGTCGGTGTTGTTGTTGTAGATGTTGCGGTAGAAGTTGCTGGGGCTCTGGTCCAGGAAGACGAAAGAGTTCAGTTTGTTCTGGTCCATATCCTTGATGGTGGATACCAAGTCACCCAGATATGTGGTGTACTGAGGACCGTCCAGAACACTCAGCTTCTTGGGCATGAGTTCCACACCGCCATAGATACGTGCGTTAATCTTGGTAGCCTGGCTCTTACCGCGCTTTGTGGTAATGATGATAACGCCATTGGCACCCTTTGCACCATAAAGGGCGGTACCGTTCTTGAGAACTTCAACCTTGTCCACGGTCTCGGGATCAATACCTGCAAGTACGTTGTTGAAGTAACCCTCGTGCTGGGCGGTACGGTCGTACTGCATATCCAGGATGTTGCCGTCCAGGATGACCAGAGGCTGTGCGTCAGCATTGATACTGTTTATACCGCGGATGGTCATGTATGCACCCTGACCGGGCAGACCGTTCTTCTTCACGATATTGATATCACCGGCCAGCTTGTTCATCATATCGGTCTCGATGCTCAGACTGCTGGTCTGGTCAAGAGTGACACCATTCTTGGCGGTAATCTGTGTACCTTCGCCATAGAATGCGCCGAATGCAGAACTCATCAGTTCGATGTCGGTACCCTTCTCGTTGATGGCAACCTGCAGGGGATTGTATTCAGGGGCATATACATATACTGTATTGATGAATACGGGAATCTCCACCTCGTATGTACCATCCTCGTTGGTTAGGGTAGAGTAACGGTTCATACCCAGTGCCTGCACACGTACACCACCCATGGGTGCTCCGGTAGCACTGTCAACCACACGTCCCTTAACGGTGCGTGTTTCGTGCTTGGGCGCTTTCTTTACTCTGCGTTCCTTTACTGTCTCGTCGCCCTGGGCTTCCTGAGCGTAGGCTGTACTGATGCCAAACGCTGCAAGTACCATGAAACAGAGACCGACGCGGTGCGCTTTGCTCATTATGCTTTTACTTATTGTATTTTTCATTGTTCTTTGCTTTATGTAATTGACATCTGTATATTACTCTGCCTGCTTGCTCTTAAGGATGATTCTGTCAATGTTGAAGGGGCGTGAGTAACCATTTTTGCTTACATCTGCACTCTTCAAATCGCTCTTTATGTGGAGGACAGGGTAGGCTTTGCTTAAGTTCTTGTATGAAACGGGGAACTCAACGTCTGTAAATACTGTGAGAGTGTCAACCTTCTCACCGCTATACTCAACGGGAGCGCTTGTAAGTTTTGTCTGCTTTGTGTACTTGAGGTCTGACTTGCCGATCAGGCTTTCATCCCAGTAGTACAATGTGCAGACTACTCTGTTCTTCAGAGCGGCACCGGCAGTATCGGGAGTCTCGTAGCTGGTTTCATACCAACGGGGAACCATCACAATCTGAATGTCATACTTGCCACTCATTACGCCGGCATTGCTACCGTTGGCCATATTCTTGTTTCCTGTCAGACCGAAGGCAACTTCAGGAT
>JAFTUK010000020.1 GCA_017466325.1 Bacteroidaceae bacterium
GTCCGATAAAATGTGTACTTTTGCCCATAGTTATTTGGATGAGTGTGGTAACCGCTAAATAACGAAAAAGGGCTGAATCCTACAAATGGAAACAGCCCTAATTTTTATTCTGGCAAAAAAGTTTTATCGGACACCAATAAAAAGGGAATAATATTGTTGGAACTGAAAAAAAGACATATAAATGTTTCCTTAATCGGGAAAAAAGTTATAATTTTGTCTGCGATTTAGAAAGAATACTCCATGCTCAAACTGAAAAGCAAGCACATGGTTTTCCTCTGTCCTGAGGAAAAGGAATAGCACAAGACTGGCCATTCTGCCCGGTGAACCGCCGCCGGCATGAGTGGCTTTTCTTTTATAATATGCAAATTAGGAGCGAGAAGTGGGGGAGCGAGAAGGAAGACGATAATAATACAACATACAACGATGAAAAAGCAACTCAAGAAAGTTCTCGTATTGGGAAGTGGCGCATTGAAGATCGGTCAGGCTGGCGAGTTTGACTATAGTGGTTCACAAGCATTGAAGGCCCTGCGCGAGGAGGGTATCAAGTCAGTGCTCATAAACCCTAATGTGGCTACCATCCAGACAAGCGAGGGTATAGCCGACAAGGTTTATTTCCAACCGGTAGACGCACATTTCGTTACCGAGGTCATCAAGAAGGAACGCCCCGACGGCATCCTGTTGGCTTTCGGTGGGCAGACAGCCCTCAACTGCGGCACCGAACTCTACCTCAACGGCACTCTTAAGCAGTACGGAGTGGAGGTTCTGGGTACCAGCGTGGAGGCCATCATGAACACCGAGGACCGCGACCTTTTCGTAAAGGAACTGAACAAGATAAACATGAAGTCTCCCGTGAGCAAGGCTTGCGAGAACATTGAGGACGCTATTACTACGGCACGCGAAATCGGTTATCCCGTCATGATCCGCAGTGCCTACGCCCTCGGTGGTCTGGGCAGCGGTGTCTGCCAGGACGAGGAGATGTTCAAGGAGATTGCCGAGAGCGCCTTCACTTTCGCTCCCCAGGTTCTTGTTGAAGAGAGCCTGAAGGGCTGGAAGGAGATAGAGTTCGAGGTTATCCGCGATGCCAACGACCACTGCTTCACCGTGGCCGGCATGGAGAACTTCGATCCTCTGGGCATACACACCGGCGAGAGCATCGTTGTGGCATCTACCTGCACCCTCAGCGAGGAACAGGTTGCCATGCTTCAGGACATTGCCGTCAAGTGCGTGCGCCACCTGAACATCGTCGGCGAGTGTAACATCCAGTATGCTTTCAATGCCGAGACCAACGACTACCGCATCATCGAGATTAACGCACGTCTGAGCCGTTCTTCTGCTCTTGCATCGAAGGCCACTGGTTATCCCTTGGCTTTCGTCGCCGCCAAGATAGCCTTGGGCTACACCCTCGACCAGATTGGCGAGATGGGTACAACGAACAGTGCCTACGTGGCACCTCAGTTGGATTACATCATTGCCAAGATACCCCGTTGGGACCTCACCAAGTTTGCCGGGGTAAGCCGCAAGATCGGTTCCAGCATGAAGTCCGTAGGCGAAATCATGAGTATCGGCCGCTCCTTCGAGGAAATCATCCAGAAGGGTCTCCGCATGATTGGCCAGGGCATGCACGGTTTCGTGTGCAACGACCACGTCCACTTTGACGATCTTGACGAAGAGTTAGCCAACCCCACCGACATGCGCATCTTTGCCATTGCACAGGCTTTGGAGGACGGTTACACTGTGGAGCGCATAGAGGAACTGACTAAGATTGATCCCTGGTTCCTGTCACGCCTGAAGAACATCGTGGACATGAAGCATCACCTGCAGGAGTACAACTCAGTGGAGGAAATCCCCTTGGACGAACTCCGCAAGGCAAAGGCAATGGGTTTCAGCGACTTCCAGATAGCACGTTGCGTGTTTAAGGGCAGCGAGGGCGGCATGGAGCGTCAGGTTCTGAAGATTCGCGACTACCGCAAGAAGGTGGGCATCCTGCCTGCCGTGAAGCGCATCCCCACCGTGGCAAGCGAACACCCCGACCTGACCAACTACCTCTACATGACTTATGCCTGCGAGGGTTACGACGTGAACTACTACAAGAACTCCAAGAGTGTAATCGTACTTGGTTCGGGCGCTTACCGCATCGGTTCAAGCGTAGAGTTCGACTGGTGCTCCGTCAATGCCATACAGACAGCACGCAAGCTCGGTTACAAGAGCATCATGATAAACTACAACCCCGAGACCGTTTCCACCGACTATGACATGTGCGACCGCCTCTACTTCGACGAGTTGAGTTTCGAGCGCGTACTCGATGTCATCGACCTGGAAAGTCCCAGCGGTGTGATTGTCAGCGTGGGTGGACAGATTCCCAACAACCTGGCTATGAAACTCTTCCGCCAGGCTGTTCCCGTACTGGGTACCAACCCCGTCAGCATCGACCGTGCCGAGAACCGTGGCAAGTTCAGTGCCATGCTCGACCAGTTGGGCATAGACCAGCCCCGCTGGAGCGCACTTACCAGCATGGCCGATGTGAAGAAGTTCATCGACGAGGTAGGTTATCCCGTATTGGTGCGTCCCTCTTACGTCCTTTCCGGTGCTGCCATGAACGTATGCCACAACGACGAGGAACTGGAGCGCTTCCTGGCAGCAGCCAGCGAGGTCAGCAAGGAATACCCCGTGGTTATTTCCGAATTCATGACCGAGACCAACGAGATAGAGTTCGATGGTGTTGCGCAGAACGGCGAGATAGTGGAGTACGCCATCTCCGAGCATGTGGAGTTTGCCGGTGTGCACAGCGGTGATGCCACCATGTGCTTCCCTGCCCAGCAGATATCCTTCGCCACCACACGCCAGATCAAGCGCATCTCACGTGCCATTGCCAAGGAACTGAACATCTCTGGTCCCTTCAATATTCAGTATCTGGCCAAGGGCCGCGACGTGAAGGTTATCGAGTGCAACCTCCGTGCCAGCCGCTCGTTCCCCTTCGTCAGCAAGGTGCTCAAGCGCAACTTCATCGAGACCGCCACACGCATCATGCTCGACGCTCCCTATCGCAAGCCCGATAGCAGTGTCTTTGACATCGACCGTATCGGTGTGAAGGCCAGCCAGTTCTCCTTCAACCGTCTTGCACCTGCCGATCCCATCCTGGGCGTAGATATGAGTTCAACCGGCGAGGTAGGTTGCTTGGGCGACAGTTTCGAGGAGGCTCTGCTCAATGCCATGATTTCCACCGGCTACAAGATTCCTTCCAAGGACAAGGGCGTCATGCTTTCCAGCGGCGGTACCAAGGAGAAGGCTTCCCTGCTCGATGCCGCCCAGGCTCTGTGCAAGGCTGGTTACACCATCTATGCCACCGAGGGAACAGCCCGTTTCCTGAACGAGAACAACGCCAAGGCCATCCCCGTATGCTATCCTGACGAGGTGGGCACAAAGACCGACATGCTCAACATCATGGACCTGATTGCCCAGCACAAGTTCGATCTTATCGTCAACGTACCCAAGGACCACACCAAGCGCGAGAAGACCAACGGTTACCGTATCCGTCGTGGTGCCATCGACCACAACATCCCCCTCATTACCAACGCCCGTCTGGCCAGCGCCTTCATCGAGGCATTCTGCCGTCTGCCTCTGGAGGACATCCAGACAAAGGCTTGGCAGGAGTACGAGTAGGCCGGAAATAATACAATAGTTGAAAGACTAAATAACAGAAGGCCCGGTGATGCCGGGCCTTCTATGTTCTTAAAGAATAAGCTATAGATTCTATAGCTCCTATAGCTCCTACAACTCTTATACCCATTTCACCATGCAACAACCTCCAAAACGTATAGAGTCATTGGACATACTCCGTGGTCTTGACCTGTTCCTGCTTGTCTTCTTCCAACCAGTGCTGATGCAGATATGTGCCCGTGTGGACGTCCCCTGGGTCAAGACCATTGGACAGTGGTTCTCCCATGCCGATTGGGAGGGACTGCACCTGTGGGACATGGTTATGCCCCTGTTCCTCTTCATGGCAGGCGCCTCCATGCCCTTCGCCTTCTCCAAGTACAGGACGGCAGAAACCAAGTGGCCCATCTACCGCAAGATACTGAAGCGCTTCGTCATCCTCTTCATTCTCGGTATGGTGGTGCAGGGCAATCTCCTGGGGTTTGACCCGCAGATGTTCCGTTTCTATAGCAACACGCTCCAGGCCATAGCATCGGGTTATCTCATTGCCTCGGTGCTGATCCTGCACCTCAGTCTTCGAGCACAGATTGCGGCTACCTGCTTGCTCATGCTCATTTACTGGATACCCATGCACTTCTGCGGCGACTACACTGCCGAGGGCAACTTTGCCGAGATGGTGGACAAGGCTGTGCTTGGACGTTGGCGCGACGGTGTATATTGGGACGAACAGGGACAGTGGCACTTTTCTCCCTGGTATCACTATACTTGGGTGTGGAGCAGCCTCACCTTCGGTGTCACCGTCATGCTCGGCACCTTTGCCGGACAGGTAATAAAGGCCGGTAGCGACAATCGCCGGTTTACCGCCCTGCGTCTGGCGGTGATTGCCTTTGCCCTGCTCGTGCTGGGACATCTGCACAGTATGCACGCTCCTGTCAACAAGCACCTGTGGACAACAAGCATGACTCTGATTTCCGGTGGCTGGTGTTGGGCGCTTATGGCCTTCTTCTATTGGCTGGTGGACGTAAAGGGGCGGAGTAGGGGCCTGTCGTGGCTGAAGATATACGGCACCAACTCCATTGTGGCGTATATGCTCGGCGAGGTTGTCAATTTCCGTAGCGTGGTGCAATCCGTCAGTTATGGCCTGCAACCCTATCTCCAGGACTGGTATAATGTGTGGCTCGCATTCGGCAACTACCTTATCATATTCTTTATCCTAAGGACCATGTACAAAGCACGCATCTTTGTGAAGATCTGATATTATGAGCAGATTCTGGCGATATATCCTCTTGCTTGCCGTTGTGCTCTGCATTGCAGTGCTCGGCGCATCGTTCTATATGCTGGACTTTGCCCTGGCGCGCAGACACACGGCATGGACAGAGGAACAGGCATGGCAGAGGGTGGAGCATTATTATCCATGGGCCGCAGGGTGGATGGATTCCATACGTACGAGCGGTGCCCTTCAGGATACCTTCATCCTCAGTGAAGACGGCCGGCGCCTGCATGCCTATTATCTGTCGGGGAGGTCTTCATCTGCTACGGCAGTACTGGTGCACGGCTACCGTAACTGTGCCATAGACATGATGCATCTGGGCTATATGTACCATCACGACCTGGGATGCAACATCCTGTTGCCCGACCTCCATGCCCATGGACAGAGCGACGGGGAGTCTATCCGTATGGGGTGGCTTGACCGTCTGGATGTCCTGCGATGGTGCGGTATTGCCGACAGCCTGTTCCATGTCCCCATCGTGGTGCATGGCATATCCATGGGTGCCGCCACCACCATGATGCTTTCGGCGGAGGAAGAGTTACCCTCCAGTGTCACTCATTTCGTGGAAGATTGCGGTTACACCAGTGCATGGGACGAGTTTGAGGGCGAACTGCAGGCCCAGTTCTCCCTGCCGCCGTTCCCCATTCTTCACACCTCCTCTCTTCTCTGCAAGGTGTTGTACGGCTGGAGTTTCACCGAGGCCAGTGCCTTGGAGCAGGTTGCCGGTTGCCGCCGTCCCATGCTTTTCATCCACGGTGATGCCGACACCTTTGTCCCTACGTGGATGGTCCATCCTCTGCATGACGCCCATCCAGGTCGCCAAGACATCTGGCTTCCGGAAGGTGTCACGCATGCCCTTTCCTATTACAAGTATCCTGCGGAGTATACCGAGAGGGTAAGGCAGTTCCTGGCCAAAAAGTGATGAGTAGCGTTTGCTACTTTACGCTGAATGGCCACACAACCCAGTCATTCAGTTCTCCAACCGTTTCTTTTGTGGTCCATGTAAAAATGTATTCGCCGGATTCCAGCGCAGTCAGGGGTTGGAGCAGGAAGGCTTCCTCTCCGTAGGCCTCTATACGGAAAGTGTTCAGGTCAACCAGGATGCACTTGTTATCATGAATCTCTGCCTTTGGAATCTTCCTGTATTCCTTCTTTGATTTCAGTTTGATGAGGACCATGTCGCTAAGTAGCAAGGTGTCCGTGTCAACAATGAATTGAGGACGTGTGTCGTCAGTCAGATCTTTGGCGCGTGCGCCCCACAGGTAGCGTTGCAGGGTGCTCTTCAACTGGATGTCTACTATCTTCCAACCCGGTTTCACCTCAGTTTGTGTTTGCTGGGGTTCTATGGGGTATGCCTTGCCATCGGAATAGAGTCTTACACTCTGTGCCTGAAGGTCTGTTGTGTTTATTGCCAGAAGCATGCCGGCCAGGACGGCCAATGGTTTTCTATGTTTCATACTGAAGACAAAGTTAGGGCTTTTTGTTTGAATAACTTTGTGTATGGTTTGTGTTTTTTGATTTTTTTAAGTAAATTTGTCGCGGAATATATGCATCCCTGAATTAAATAATTACATACAGATGACGATTGCTATAGTTGTTGTGATACTGTTGGGTTACGTGTTCATTGCCACCGAACATGTTACCCATGTAAATAAGGCCCTTGTGGCACTTTTATGCGGCACGGTCGGTTGGGTCCTGTTCATGTGTACGGGAACCTCCTTCATCAATGGCATGCATGCGGAGGAGTATTTGGATTTCCTTGGCGGAGCGCAGCAGACTATACAGACAGGCAAGGAGTTTATTTCCGAACATATCTTCCTGCGGTACGTGGGACAGGTGGGCGAACTGGTTCTGTACCTTCTGGCAACAATGTCTATAGTGGAGGTGCTTACCAACAACGAATGTTTCTCCTTCATAGAGCGTTGGCTCAGGCGCAGGAGTACCGCCCAGATGCTTTGGCTGACGGTTCTGATTACATTCCTGCTCAGTGCATGCATAGACAATCTTACCGTTACGGTGCTGATGCTGATGATCCTGCGCAAGATAATCCGCAACGGCAAACAGAGGATGTACATTGGTTCTGCCATAGTGATAGCCGCCAGTTGCGGTGGCTGCTGGACGGTGATTGGCGATGTCACCAGCCTGATGGTATGGGGCAAGGGTGCCGTTACTGCCACCAACTTCAGTGCCGCGCTTGTACTGCCTTCTGTCGTTGCCACGGTTATCCCCACTTTCCTTATCCAGAAGAAGTTGCCCGAGTATCTTGACCTTGACCGTCCTGCATACTCATTCCGTGGGGATGACAGTATCCTTGTATGGTGGCAGAAGTTGCTTCTTTTCTTCTTCGGCATAGGAGGTTTGTGGTTCGTGCCCTCTTTCCATAGGATTACGCTTCTGCCTCCGTTCCTCGGTGCATTGTGTTGCCTTGGCGTGGTGTGGGTTCTGAATGAGATTATCAATGTCAACCGCATACGCACGGAGCAACCTCAGAACATTTCCCTTGGTCGCAAGTTGCAGTACGAGGTGCTGCAGGTCATCATGTATTGTGTGGGAGTGTGCCTTTGCGTTGACGTGCTGGTAGAGATTGGCGCCATGCGTGCTGCCGCAGGTTGGTTGGACAGCAATATCCACAACATCTACGTTGCCAGTGTTTTCATGGGATTCATGAGCAGTGTGCTGGACAATATTGCGCTCGTCATGGCTGGTATAAACATATATTCCGTCCTGCCTCAGGAGGCGGTTCAGGGCGGATACATGGAAAGTTTCGTCCAGAACGGCCAGTACTGGCATCTGATTGCCCTCAGCGGCAATGTGGGCGGTTGCCTTCTGCCCATAGGAAGTGTGGCTGGCTTTGCCCTGATGAGGGCCGAGGGTGTTACCGTCTGGTGGTATCTGCGCCGTGTCACTCTGTTTGCGTTCATCGGTTGGGTGGCATCTTTGGGGACATACTTCCTGGTGGACCTTTTCCTGAGATAGTGCGCCGGGGACATTAGTGTATTTTATTTCAACAGCAAAGAAAACAGTTCCAGACTTTACAACAATTATGACATACGACCTTCATGCCTTAGGTATTGAGGCCTTGAATCCCATGCAGGAGGAGATGTTGGCCGAGGTTCGCCGCCACGACTCCCTTGTCTTGCTTTCCCCCACGGGCAGCGGCAAGACATTGGGCTATATGCTTCCCGTCCTTGAGACCATGCAGCCCCAGCCACATCCTACGGTGCTGGTACTTGTGCCGAGCCGCGAACTTGCCATCCAGACGCAGGGCGTGGCATCCAAATTGTGCCGCGACACCAGGGCCAATGCCTGCTACGGAGGCCGTCCTGCCATGGACGAGCACCGTGCCATGCGCAACCTCTCTCCGCAGATGATAATAGGAACTCCCGGACGTGTGCTCGACCACATGCAGAAGGAGAATTTCGACTATACACACATTGACACTCTGGTCATAGACGAGTTCGACAAGTCCCTTGAACTCGGCTTCCGCCAGCAGATGGCCGACATCTTGGCACTCCTCCCTTCGGTCAGGAAGCGTATCCTGCTTTCCGCCACGGACAGTCCCGAGATACCGTCCTTCGTGGGTGCCGGCAGGGTGCACCGCATGAACTACCTTGCCGATACCGATACTGACTATGCCGACCGCATCAGCCAGTACCTGCTCCGTTCTCCCGAAAAGGACAAACTGGAGACCCTCGGCCACTTGCTCTGCTCTCTGGGCAGCACTCCAAGCATCGTCTTCCTCAATTATCGAGAAGCCGTGGACCGTGTTTATCAGTTCCTCCATAAGGCCGGGTTCTGTGTCTCTGCTTTCCATGGCGCCATGGAGCAGAAGGACAGGGAAAGGGCCTTGTTCCGCTTCCAGAGCGGATGCGCCAATGTGCTTGTAAGCACCGATCTTGCCGCCCGGGGGCTGGACATTGCAGGCGTGGAGAACATCATACACTATCACCTGCCCATGAACAGCGAGGCCTACATCCACCGCAACGGACGCACAGCCCGATGGGATAGGGCAGGGGCGTCGTACCTCATCCTGGGTCCCGAGGAGAATCTGGACAAACTGGATTGCCTTACGGACATTACACCCATGGAGGTCCCCGACTCCTGTCACGTGCCCTCTTCCCGTTGGGAGACTCTCTACATCGGCCGGGGCAAGAAAGACAAGATAAACAAGGTGGACATCGTGGGCTTCCTCAGCAAGACAGGAGGTCTCCAGCGCGACCAGTTGGGCATGGTCACCGTATTCCCCCACTGGTCCTTTGCCGCCGTGGAGCGCTCCTGCATACGTTCACTCATGTCGCGCATAGACGGACAGAAAATCAAGGGGCAGAAGACCATCATAGAACCCATACGCCGATAAGTCCGCACCGCAGGGCGGACAAAGATACAACCAAGCAAAAAATAACAAACAACGACTATTATACATGGCAACAGTAGACGACAAGAAAATCATTTTCTCCATGGTTGGTGTGAGCAAGACCATCACGCAGAACCAGAAACAAGTATTGAAGAACATCTACCTGAGTTTCTTCTATGGCGCCAAGATAGGCATCATAGGTCTGAACGGCTCAGGTAAGACTACCCTGATGAAGATCATAGCAGGACTTGAACAACCCTCGCAGGGCGAGGTGGTGTGGAGTCCCGGCTACAGCGTGGGCTATCTGGAACAGGAACCTTATCTGGACGATGAGAAGACCGTCCTGGAGGTTGTCAAGGAAGGCGTGAAGAACGTCGTTGACGCTCTGGACGAGTACAACGCCATCAACGACAAGTTCGGCCTGCCTGAATACTACGAGGACGAGGACAAGATGAACGCCCTCTTTGCACGACAGGGCGAACTTCAGGACATCCTCGATGCCACCGATGCATGGAATCTGGACAGCCGTCTGGAACGTGCCATGGATGCCCTGCGCTGTCCTCCTGCCGATCAGAAATGTGCCGTGCTCTCAGGTGGTGAACGCCGCCGTGTGGCACTGTGCCGCCTGCTCCTGCAGAAACCCGATGTGCTCCTGCTCGACGAGCCTACCAACCACCTCGATGCCGAGAGCATCGACTGGCTGGAACAGCACCTGCAGCAGTACGAGGGCACGGTAATCTGCGTTACCCACGACCGTTATTTCCTGGACGATGTGGCAGGATGGATTCTGGAACTTGACCGTGGCGAGGGCATACCCTGGCAGGGCAACTACAGTTCGTGGCTCGACCAGAAGACCAAGCGCATGGCACAGGAGGAGAAGGTGGCCAGCAAGCGCCGCAAGACCCTGGAGCGCGAGTTGGAGTGGGTACGCATGGCCCCCAAGGCACGTCAGGCCAAGGGCAAGGCCCGTCTGAAGTCCTACGAGAGCATGCTCAACCAGGAGCAGCGCGAGCGCGAGGAGAAACTGGAAATCTTCATCCCCAACGGTCCCCGTCTGGGCAACAAGGTCATCGAGGCACACGGCCTTTGCAAGGCCTATGGCGACAAGACCCTCATCAAGGACCTCGACTTCATGCTCCCGCCCAACGGCATAGTAGGTGTCATCGGTCCCAACGGTGCAGGCAAGACAACCCTGTTCCGCATGATTATGGGTTTGGAAACTCCCGATGCAGGTACCTTCGAGGTGGGCGAGACTGTGAAACTGGCCTACGTTGACCAGAGCCACAAGGACATCACCGCCGATGCCAGCGTGTTCCAGGTTGTCAGCCAGGGCAACGAACTCATCCGCATGGGAGGCCGTGACATAAACACCCGCGCCTATCTGTCACGCTTCAACTTCACCGGTGCCGACCAGGAGAAGAAGTGCGGAGTCCTCTCCGGCGGTGAGCGCAACCGCCTGCACCTGGCCATGGCACTGAAGGAGGAAGGCAACGTGCTCCTGCTTGACGAGCCAACCAACGACATCGACGTGAACACCCTGCGTGCCCTTGAGGAAGGTCTCGAAGCCTTTGCCGGCTGCGCCGTGGTAATCAGCCACGACCGCTGGTTCCTGGACCGTATATGCACCCACATCCTTGCCTATGAAGGCAATGGCGAAGTCTTCTTCTTCGAGGGATCGTATTCCGAGTACGAGCAGAACCGCTGCAAGCGCCTCGGCATAGAGGAACCCAAGCGCATCCGCTACCGCAAGTTGGATGATTAGTTTGCATCTATAATACCTCCGACCGTACTATCGGTTGTCTGGTATTCCAAAAGCATTAAGAATAATCGGCCATTAGGGAAAAGTGTATTTCAATCCTCTAATGGCCGATTTAGCGTAGGTTTACGTATATGCTTAACCGATAGTTACCATAGTTGCTCCGAAACCATATTGTTGGAAGGACGCGTCCTGGTGACGGCAGGTTTTATATGAGTATTTTAGTTCTGTGAGGATGGCTTTGCGAAGGACACCATCGCCATTGCCGTGGATGAATACTATACGGCGCCCATGGTCACGGCGGTATTGTTCCATCGTATCGCGAAAGATTTTCATCTGGTAGTCTTTGATTTCTGTGTTGGACAATCCCGAGGTGCTGTCCAGAAGGGCATGGGCATGCAAATCAACTTCGATGATTTCGTCTTTTGCGGGTTTCTTTGTCTGTGTCTTTCCGTTTCCTGAAATTTCAGTAGTACGTACATGTGCCCTCAGTGCATTGGATGCTTCCAACTCGTCTATGCGGTGGGAGAGTTTTTGTACCATACGCTCCAGTTTACATAAGCGTTCCTCCAGAGACTCCCTTTCCTCTGCGCCAGAAGGTGCGTGCTGCTTCTGTTGTTGTGCCGGACTGTATGCGGAATCGGTTGGTTTCTTCTGGGAAATGTCACTTGCCGGTGAAACTTTGTTGTTTTCCGGTATGACAACTAAATCACTTTCAAGCATAGGAATCTCGAAACCGTCCTTGTCTTCAACCAAGATAAATCCTCCCTTGCGGAATCCCGTAACAACGCCTCCTCCGACTTCTCGGAGGAAGCGCACCTTATCGCCAATATTTATACTCATGTAGCAATGCAGTGTTAGTTTATGGTATCTTTCAATGCAAACTTACACCAACTTTCTATACGAACGTATGCCGTAGATGGTGATGAAGAAGAAGCAAATCAGAGGCAGGACGAAGGATACGTTTACGGCAGGGTGGCCGGAGATGGTCCCCATGTCGATGATAGTTCCCTGCAATGGGGGCATGATGGCACCGCCAACGATGGCCATGACAAGGAAGGCCGCACCAAGTGATGTGTCTCTGCTGTCAACGTTCTCCAGGGCTATGCCGTAGATGGTGGGGAACATCAGGGACATGAAGGCAGAGATGCCCACGAGGCAGTACAGGCCGGTCATGCCAACAATAAGTATGGAGCCCAAAGTGCAAAGCATTGCACCAATGCCAAACACGGCAAGCAAGGCTCGTGAGTTTACGTATTTCATCAGGAACGTGCTGATGAAACGGCTGCACAGGAACATGCTCATGGCAAAGATGTTGTAGTTCTGTGCCGTGGCCTTGTTTATGCCCAGATTGTCGGCATACTGGATGATGAAGGTCCATACCATTATCTGTGCGGCAACGTAGAACATCTGTGTCAGCACACCTTCGCGGTAGATGGTGTTGTGCCAAAGGCGTCTGAGTGTGTGCATGGCTGAATCCTGCTCGGCATTGGCCGATGTCTGTGGCATTTTCTTGAAGGCAATGATGATGAACATTATCAGCACCACAATGCCAAGCATTACATACGGGTCGCGGATAACCTCCAGGTCATGCAGACGGATTTCTGCCTTTTCTGCCTCGCTCAGTGTGTGGAAGAAGGTGTTGCCCATTTCATCGCGCCTGTCCGACCAAAGGGCGGGGAGTACCACCAGCGATGCAACGGCCATTCCGGAGAGCGAACCCATGGGATTGAAGGCCTGTGCAAGGTTCAGTCGGCGGGTGGAAGTCTCCTTGGAACCGAGTGAGAGGATGAACGGATTTGCCGTAGTTTCCAGGAAGGCAAGACCGAATGTCAGAATATAAAGCGACAGGCAGAAGAACAGAAAGTTCTGCATTGATGCCGCCGGGATAAAGAGAAATGCACCTGTGGCATAAAGTCCTAATCCCAAGAGTATTCCGCTCTTGTAGCTGAACTTTCTGATGAAGAGCGCTGCCGGTACTGCCATGGTGGCGTATCCGCCATAGAAGGCGCATTGCACCCACGAGGCTTGGAATGCGGAAAGCTCCATCACCGTCTGGAAGGCTGCCACCATGGGGTTCGTTATGTCATTGGCGAAGCCCCACAGTGCAAACAGGGAGGTGATTAGGATGAAGGTGATAAGATATTTCTTTTCTACGAGTTTTTGTTGCATGGTATATTTAGATAGGTCGTGTAAGTGAATCAATACAGATGGAACATGCGCTCCATCAGTTGCCATTTCTCTGCCGAGGACATTCCTGCCTTGACCAGTTGGAACTCTGCCATGTAGTCTTCCCATTCTGCCTGGCGGGGTAGGGTGGCGAGGCGTGCCATTGCCGTGTCCCATTCGAAGTCAAGGGGAGTTTCCACAATCATGAAGAGGCGTGTGCCAAGGATGTATATCTCCATCTCCAGTATGCCCACCTCGCGGATGCCTGCAAGGATTTCCTTCCAGGCATGCTCCTTGCTGTGGCGGCGCCGGTACTCGGCAATGAGTTCAGGGTTGTCCTTCAGGTCCAGTGTCTGGCAATAGCGCTTTACGGGACCGTTGTATTCTTGTACGGGATAGCCGTTCTTTGGATTTTCCATGTAATAGGGTTTTGTTGTGTGTTAGATGTTGTTCGGTTCAAAGACTTTGGGCGTTACGCTGCGGCGTACCACCTCGCGCAGTTCGGCAAGGTCCGCCACCTCTCCGGCAGCCATGGCCTGCACCAGGATATTGCCCATCGCCGTTGCCTCAACGGGGCCTGCCCATACGGGTATCCCCAGGGCATCTGCCGTGAACTGGTTGAGCAATCCGTTTTGCGAACCGCCGCCGATTATGTGCAGACGCTTCAGGCTTTCGGGCAGAAGTCCGTTCACGCCCTCTATGGCATCCTTGTACTTCTTGGCAAGCGACTGGAACAGGCAACGTACGAACTCGCCCTTCGTCTGAGGTACGGGTTGGTTGCTCTGCCTGCAATAGTCGGAGATTGCCTTTTCCATGGACGGGGGATTGGTGAAGGCCGCATCTGCCACGGGAATGATGCTGGATATGCTTGCCTGTGCGGCGGCAGGCAGCAGTTCGCCGAAGGTCTGTTCCTCGCCACGCTCCTTCCATTCCGCCATGAGGCGTTGCAGTATCCACAGGCCGGTGATGTTCTGCAGGAAACGTATGCGTCCGCCTACGCCGCCTTCGTTGGTAAACTCTGCCTGGCGTGCCTCTTCGGTAAGGATGGGTTCGGGCAGTTCTATGCCCAGCAGCGACCATGTGCCTGAACTGAGGAAGGCCACAGGACCGTCGCCCTCTATTGCCGGAACGGCGGCAACGGCAGATGCCGTGTCGTGCGAGCCTACAGCAATCACCTTCACGTCTTTCAGTCCTGTCTCCTCGGCAATGTCCTTGCGTAGTTCGCCACGCACCGTGCCTGGCATCACTATGTCGCCGAAGATGCGCTTGGGCAGTCCCAAGGCTTCTATTGTTTCCCACGACCATTCCCTGCGCTTGGCGTCCAGCAGTTCCGATGTGGAGGCTATGCAGTATTCGTTGGTGGCCTTGCCTGTGAGGAAGTAACTGAACAGGTCGGGCATAAAGAGAAGATGCTCTGCCGCCTCCAGTTGTGCCGTGCCCTTTATGCTGAGCAACTGTGCCAGGGTGTTGATTTCCATCACCTGTATGCCGGTGGTGGCATAGTGTTCGGTGGGGTTGAGTGTTTCAAACAACTTCTCCGTCATGCCGGCAGTCCTTGCATCGCGATAGCACACGGGATTGCCCAGCAGTTGGCCGTCGCGGTCGATGAGGCCGAAGTCCACGCCCCAGGTGTCCACGCCAATGCTTTCCACCTCGTAGCCTTTTGACGCGGCTTTCTTCAGGCCTGCCTTCATGTCCTCGAACAGGGCAGGGAAGTCCCAGTAGACGTGGTCGCCGAGGCGTACCTGGCGGTTGCCGAAACGGTGTATCTCTTCCATTGTCAGTTTGCCGTCTTCTAACCATCCGGCAATGACACGTCCGCTACCGCCGCCGAAGTCGGCCGCAAGATATACTTTGCTCATGTTGTTTTGTCTTGTTTAAAGGCAAAGGATGAAAACACCCGGCGCCCGGCCATAGGCATTTCCATCCGTTGCATTCTTGGTTGATTACTGTTGCAGGGGAGTCTTCTTGCCCAGAACGTAGATGTCCAGGTCCTCTATCTCCTGAGGTGTGAGCACGGAGTAGTCGCCACCAGTCTGTACGATGATGCGGCATGCCATCTCAAAGAACATGGCCCGTTCGAAAGCCTGGTCGAAATCCTTGCCGCAAACCACCTGTCCGTGATTGGTGAGCAGGATGGAGTTGTGGTCCTGCATTGCTTCAACTACTGCTTTTGCTAATTCGGGTGAACCAGGTCTTAAATAGGGTATTACGGGAATCTCACGACCTACATGGCAGGGTACCTCGGCGGTTACATTGAAGTTCTCGGGCTTCTTCTTCATGCAAGACACTGCGGTGGCATAGGGAGACTGGAAGTGCAGCACTACATTCACGTCGGGACGTGCACGCAATACGCCCAGATGGAAGCCGCTTTCCATGGAAGGCTTCACGCCGTTCAGCACCTCGCCGGTGGCAACTACACACTGGGAAACCTTCTCCTTCTGCAGGGTGGGAACCCATGACCCTGTGCCCGACACAAGGGCCTCGTCGCCCAGGCGCCATGAAAGGTTGCCGCTGCTGCACACTGTAAGTCCGGCATCGCCCACACGGTGTGCCTGCTTGATGAATTCCTCTATATGAAGATTGGTAATCATGATTCTTGTCTTTTATTATTATATAAATAAGGTGTAGTGTTTTCTTGAATCTGCGATGCTGCTATATGTGTGTTACGGCAATGCTGTCGTATCTCTGCATTTCTGTTGTAGTATCAACAGGGAAGTGTTGATGTAGCAACACTGCGGTGTTGATGTATCAACAAACCAGTGTTGTCAGTACAACACTGCCGTAACTATACTATAGCATTATGCGCATCATTGCGGAATGGTTAGAGAACCTTCTCGTAAAGTCTCTGGATTATCTCTTTGTTGACGAAGCGTGGGTTGCCGGGCGTGCATACGTCTGCCGCTGCTGCCGTGGCAAGTTTGTCCAGGTCTTCGGCCTTGATGCCCAGTTCGGCAAGATGCTGGGGTATGCCCACACGGATGGACAATTGGCGAACGGCCTCTACGGCTGCCTCTGCTGCCTCCTCATTGCTCATGCCTGCCGAGTAAACATTCATTGCCTTGGCAATCTGCACGTACTTGTCTATGGCGGCAGGCATGTTGAACTCCATCACCGTGGGCAGAAGCAGGGCATTTGCCACACCGTGGGGTATGTCGAAAATGGCGCCCAGAGGGTGTGCCATGCCGTGTACCACGCCAAGACCCACGTTGGAGAAGGCCATGCCGGCAATGTACTGTGCCACGGCCATGCCGTTGCGTGCCTCTGCGTTCTGTGGCTCGTTCACGGCAGTCTCCAGATAGCGTGCTATCATCTCTATGGCCTTCAGTTCGAACATGTCGCTCATTTCCCATGCACCCTTGGTGATGAGACCCTCGATGGCATGTGTAAGGGCATCCATACCGGTGGCTGCGGTCAGGCCGCGGGGTAGGGTGTACATCAGTTCGGCGTCCACAATGGCCATCACGGGGATGTCGTTGGGATCCACGCAAACCATCTTCTTCTCGTTCTCCTCGTCGGTGATGACGTAGTTGATGGTCACCTCGGCAGCCGTACCGGCTGTGGTGGGCAGTGCTATGATGGGCACGGATTTCTTCTTGGTGTCAGCCACGCCTTCCAACGAAACCACATCGGCAAACTCGGGGTTGTTGGTTATTATGCCCACGGCCTTGGCGGTATCCATGGAGGACCCTCCGCCGATGGCTATGATGAAGTCGGCGCCCGACTTGGCAAATGCCTCAACACCGGCCTTCACGTTGGACACGGTGGGGTTGGGCTTGATTTCGCTGAACACCTCGTATGGGATGCCTGCATTTTCCAGAACCTTCAGCACCTTGTCGGCAACGCCGAACTTGATCAGGTCCTTGTCTGTGGCAACGAATGCCTTCTTGTAGCCCATGCGGGATATTTCCTGTGGGAGCACTTCGCGTGCACCGGGGCCGAAGTATGAAACTTCGTTCAGTATAAAGCGGTTTATCATTGTATTAAGATATATAAGGTAAATGTGGAAGTGTTAGAAAGGAAAAGTCTGTCTCTCCTTTCTAACCCTGTTGGATGTTATGCCTTACTTATAGATGGGACCGTAGTTCTGGCATGCTCTGTAGTCGGCACCCTCCTTGTCCATGCCGAATGCGTTCCATGCGGCGGGACGGAAGATGTTCTCCTCGGGCACATTGTGCATGCACACGGGAATGCGGAGCATTGAAGCCAGGGTGATGAGGTCGGCACCGATGTGTCCGTAACTGATGGCACCGTGGTTGGCACCCCAGTTGTTCATTACGGAATAAACGTCCTTGAAGGGAGCCTTTGTCTCGTCCAGACGGGGCACGAACCATGTTGTGGGCCATGTGGGGTCGGTACGCATGTTCAGCACCTCGTGTATCTCGGGATCCACGTCGGCTGTCCATCCCTCTGCAATCTGCAGGACGGGGCCAAGACCCTTGATGAGGTTCAGACGTGACATGGTAACGGGCATGCCGCCCTTTGACAGGAAGTTGGAAGAGAAACCACCGCCACGGAAGTAGTCGCGGTCGGCGGGCATCCAGTTGGTGTTCTTCAGGCAAGCCTCGGCATCGGCGTCGGTCATTTCCCAAGTGGGCTTCATGCAGGGTTCGCCTGCGGCATTGGTGCTGGCACCTGTAGCGTCCAGGGTGGTGGCGCCTGAGTTGATGAGGTGAATCATACCGCCGGAAGCCAGACCTGTCAGTTCCTTGCCTGTTACGCGCTTCACGGCCTCGGGACTCCAGTATGTACGCACGTCGGAGAACATCTGTCCGCAACCGGTCAGCAACTTGCCGAAGAGCATTGCCACGGCGTTGCATGCATCGTTCTCGGTGGCAACTACGTATGCCTCGCGGATACCGTTCCAGTCGAATGTGCTGCAAAGCAGAGCCTCGGTGAAGTCACCGTTGGGCTTCCAGTCGGTCCACTGGCGCTGGCCCTGGAAACCTGCTGCTATGGCATTGTGGCCGATAGCCTCTTCCTTGAAGCCCATTTCGCGGAGCTTGGGGTTGCCGAGCATCAGGTCGCGCACGATGAGGGTCATCTTCACTACGAATTCCCAGTCGGCATCCTTGCCGGCACGGTCCTTCTGCTTCTCGGGACGGTTCTTGTCCCAACCCTCGTTCACCTTACAGTATTTCTCTGTCCATGCCATTGCCTTGGCATACTCCTCGTGGTCGTAGATACCCTCTTCCATGCGGCGGAGGATTTCTGTCTCGTCCACGCTCTCGTTGCGCATGCCCAGATATTCCTGGAAGAAGTTCTGGTCAACGATACTGCCTGCGATACCCATGCACTGGCTACCTACTGACAGGTAACTCTCGCCACGCATAGTTGCAACGGCCAGAGCGGCGCGTGCCCAGCGCAGAATCTTCTCTGCCACGTCCTCGGGGATGCTGTTGTCTGCCAGGTCCTGAACGTCATGGCCATAGATGCCGAATGCGGGCAGACCCTTCTGTGCATGGCCTGCCAGTACGGCTGCCAGATACACGGCGCCGGGACGTTCTGTACCGTTGAAACCCCATACTGCCTTGGGCCAGTGGGGATGCATGTCCATGGTCTCAGAACCGTAGCACCAGCAGGAAGTAACGGAAATGGTTGCACCCACGCCCTCGCGTTCGAACTTGGCCTGGCATGCTGCGGTCTCGGCCACACGGCCGATGGTGCCGTCTGCAATCACGCACTCCACGGGAGTACCGTCGGCATGTTTCACGTTAGCGGAGATAAGTTCGGCAACAGCCTTTGCCAGATTCATTGTCTTTTCCTCAAGACTCTCTCGAACACCGCCCTGACGACCGTCGATAGTGGGGCGGATGCCAATTTTTGGATACTTGCTCATAGTGTTAAGTTTGTTTGGGTTTGTATTCTTGTATGTTTTTATGCTATTCGCGTAACAAATTTAGGAAAAATAATTGAGAATCTTTCATAGGGTAGACTATTTTTCTGCAATCAAGTCAACCTTTATTGCAATTAAGACAGGCCAGAGCAGGTGGGTTCTTTTGGTTCGTAAACTTATAACTAAGGTAATGAGTGTTGGCGGGTGGGCATTTATTTGTCTCACAACATCGCCAGTACTCTCGTGAGGAAACTCCAGTACTCTCGTGGGAGTACTGGAGTTTTCTCGTAGGGAAACTGAAACGGCCCCTGGCATACCACGCGCCTCCCCAGTATCCACTTTGCGTGAGATGAAAATGAGGGTAATTCATCCTACGCCAAGGTCGGTGTTGTCTATGAGGACTTCGGCTTTGGAGGATTTCTGTAGGGTGGGGTAGACTTCGGCCAGGAACCATCGGAGCATGTCGTCGTTGCGCCGGAGGGCGGTGGTGTTGGGGCAGAATACGTTTACGCTGTAATACTCGAAATGGCGTTCTGCCAAGTCTATGTCGCGGAGCAGGCGCTCCCTGGTGTCGCCGGGAGTGTCGGTGCAACAGAGCAGGCAGAGTCCTTGGAAGTGACGTGCTATATCCTCGGGCGTGACATGCGGTGGTATGCCTTTATGCCAGTTGGCGCGCAGGGTTGGGGAGAAGGTTTCCACACCGCAACGGAACTTTACTACGGCAGGCTGGAACTGCCGTGCAAAGTCGGCAAGCCTGTGGCGGTACATATAGTGTGCTTCGAACCAGATGGTGTGTATACACTTGTCCTTTACCACTTTCCTTATCTCGGATATGGTTTCGCTGTCCAGTTCCATGGCAGAACCAGAATTGATGATGTCCAGCACACCGAACTTGCCGGTGACACGCTTCAGCACCTCCTTGTTGACGTGGTATGGTGTGGGGGAAATGTCGCTACAATAATCGCAGAAGGTACACTTGCCCCACTTGCAACTGGTACCTTGCAGGAGGAGGAACTCTCGTGGGAAGTTTCCCCGGATGACGGAATACCTGTTCATGCGCCCCTTCTCCTGTAGTAATGGTTCAGACGGTTTACGGCCACATAGGCCAGCGGCGTGCCGGCAAAGACCTCTATTACGAGTTTCAACACGTATTGCAACAGCATCATTTTCAAAAGGTCTTCGGTAGACACCGTGCCGTAGAAGGCAATGAGTACGAAGGGGACGGAGTCGAAGACATATCCCACCATGGAACTGCCTATTGTCCTGAGCCACATGTGCTTGCTGCGTGTCCACTCCTTCATTCGTTCCATGATGTAGGCGTTGGAGAGTTCTCCCAGCAGGAAGCCTGTGAGCGAACCTATCACTATCCTGGGCACATAGGAGAAGATGTGGTTGTAGGCCTGTGCCGTCTCGTCCAGATAGTCGGGCGAAGGCATCCATATGCCTATGTTGGTGCACAAGACCAGCACGATGTTACACATGAGACTCAGGTAGATTACGCGCTTGGAGATACGGTAGCCCCATATCTCGGTGAGCACGTCGCCCAGCATGTAGGCGAAGGGGAAGGTGATGGTTCCTGCGTCGAAGTAAAAAAAGCCGAATATACTGACTATCTTGACAGCCATCACGTTGGAAACGAGATAGAGTGTCACAAACAGTCCTGTGACTATCATCAGTGGTGTGTCAAAAAATACTCGGTTTTTTAAAGGGTTTTCCGATACCTTGTTATTCATTCTTTCGTGTGTGTTGGGTGTATTGTTTATGAGATTTCTATCGTTTTTGCGGTGCAAAGATACAAACATTTATTGAAGTTTTGACGATGGTTAAACGATAAAATCCCTCAATGCCCGAATGTCACCGCTATCACATACATGTATTAACAGGGCATCTGGCTAATAAAGTCTGTCAAACGATTGTGCAAAGACCTGATTTATGCAATCTGGCATATCTGTTACCGGATGTCAGGCAGGGGAAATGTAGTCCTCACATAAGAAAAGTGTCATTATCTACACTAAAAGGCGGGAAAATCCAATAAAAATAGTTATCTTTACAGCCTAATAATGACGTTTTGTACTGAATAACCTGTTTGTCGGTACCAAAACGAAAGTATATATGACCATGAAGATAAACCTGATACAGACAGATATCGTATGGGCAGAACCGGAGGCGAACCGCCAGCATGCAGAGAGCATCATGCGCTCGCAGGACAAGGCCGACCTTTATATCCTGCCGGAGATGTTCTCTACGGGCTTTGCCACGCAACCCGAGGGAATAGCAGAAGACTTTAATGACGGTTCGTGCGCTTCGCTTGAGTGGATGAAGCAGATGGCGGCAGAACTGGATGCCGCCGTAGCGGGAAGTGTTGCCGTAAGGGAGGAGGACGGCCGCTATTACAACCGTTTCTGCTTCGTGCGCCCAGATGGAGATTGCACCTTCTACGACAAGCACCATCTTTTCACCTATGGCGGCGAGCACCATCGTTATACGGCAGGAAAGGAACGTGTGGTGGCTGAGTTCCGTGGTGTGCGCTTCCTCCTGCAGATATGCTACGACCTGCGATTCCCCGTATTTGCACGCAACAAGGCCGACGAACCCTATGATGCGATTATATATGTGGCAAGTTGGCCCACTCCCCGAGTGGAGGCATGGCTGGCGCTGCTGAAGGCCAGAGCCATAGAGAACCAGTGCTATGTCTGTGCCGTGAACCGTGTGGGCACAGATCCTGCGTGCCACTATTCCGGCGGCACACTGATGATAGACCCTTATGGCAAGGTGGTGGCACAATGCCCCATGGATGAAGAAGCATACGTGTCGGCAGAAACTGACCTGGAGGCACTTTGTGCCTTCCGCGAGAAATTCCCGGTACTGAAGGATGCGGACTAAGGAAACGGAAAACTGGAAACGGAAATCTGCGAGTAAGCGAGAGCAGAGAAAATTTATTTACTCTGCCGAGCGGAAGCAGATTCGACGAAGTCAAAACGGAAATCGGAAAACGGAAAACTCCAATTATTCCGAAAAGGACTAAGGAAACTGAACCATAGAATTATAGTGGCGGACACGGCATGCCGTGTCCCTACAAGAGAGAAAAGACCGCGAAGCGGGATTAAAACGGAAAACTCCGAGAACGCTGAATAATCTAAGTAATCAGAATAATCAGAATACTCCGACAACTCCGAATACTCCGATTAATACAATAACACCAAGCCCCTCTGCAAAGGAGAAGAGGGCAGACAAAATAGATAATCAACTATGAAGAAACTACTACTTGGAGACGAGGCTATAGCACTGGGTGCCATACATGCCGGTTTGGGAGGCGTGTATGCCTATCCCGGCACTCCCTCCACTGAGATAACGGAATATATACAGGCAGATGCACTTGCACGCGAACGTGGGGTGCATAGCCGTTGGTGTACAAACGAGAAGACCGCCATGGAGGCCGCCCTGGGCATGTCCTATGCAGGAAAGCGCGCCTTGGTGTGCATGAAGCACGTGGGAATGAACGTGGCCGCCGATGCATTCGTGAACTCTGCCATAACGGGTGTGCACGGAGGCTTGGTGGTGGTGGCGGCCGACGACCCCTCTATGCACTCCAGCCAGAACGAGCAGGACAGCCGTTTCTATGCCTCCTTTGCCATGGTGCCTGCCATGGAGCCAGGCAACCAGCAGGAGGCCTACGACATGATGCGCGCGGCATTTGAGTTGTCGGAACAGTTGCGCGAACCCGTAGTGCTCCGCATAGTCACACGCCTGGCGCATAGCCGTGCCGCGGTGGAGGTGAGCGAACCCATGGAGGTGCAGGACAGAGGGATATGCCAGGAACGGTGGGTCTTGTTGCCCGGCATTGCCAGGGGGCGCTATGCCGCCCTTCTGGAGAAGCAGGACGATATGCTGGCGTCTTCCGAGACCTCTATATATAATAAGGTGGAAAAAGGCGAAGGTTCCCTGGGCATAATAGCATGCGGCATTGCCTACAACTATGTGAAGGAGGCATTGGGCGACAAGGCTAATGTCCTGAAGGTAAGCCAGTATCCCTTGCCCGAATCCAAGATATGCCAACTGGCAAAGGAGAACGATGCCATAATGGTGGTGGAGGACGGACAACCCGTGGTGGAACAGCAGGTGAAGGCACTGCTTGGTGCCGATTACCCGGTGAAGGGACGTCTGACGGGCGACTTGCCACGAGCCGGCGAACTGACCCCCGACAATGTGGCCAAGGCCCTTGGCGTGGAAGGCAAGGAAACCATGCAACATTCCACTATAGTTGCACCACGTCCCCCTCAACTGTGCCAAGGCTGCGGTCACCGCGATGTCTATACGGCACTGAACCAGGTGCTTGCCACATATCCCGACTACAGAGTGTTTGGCGACATAGGCTGCTATACCCTCGGTGCATTGCCTCCGTTCAAGGCACTGGCCAGTTGTGTGGACATGGGCGCTTCCATCACCATGGCAAAGGGTGCTGCCGATGCAGGTTTCCATCCGTCGGTGGCCATAATCGGCGACTCCACATTCACGCATAGCGGCATGACGGGTCTGCTGGATGCCGTAAACGACGGGAGCAACATCACCGTGGTAATCTCCGACAATCTCACTACGGGCATGACCGGCGGACAGGAGTCGGCTGGAACAAGCAAGTATGAGGCCATCTGCACCGCCCTCGGCGTGGAGCCTGAGCATGTGCGAGTGGTAGTCCCCCTGCCAAAGAACATGGAGGAGATAACGCGCATACTGAAAGAGGAAATAGACTATCCGGGCGTGTCCGTTATCATTCCGCGCAGGGAATGTATACAGACGGCGGCACGCAAGGCTCGTGAAGCGCGTAAGTTACGAGAGAACAACTGATTGTCCCACCATACATAAAGAAAAGCATTATGAAGAAAGACATTATACTATGTGGTGTGGGAGGTCAGGGAATACTTTCCATTGCCACCATCATAGGCGAGGCTGCCACCAGGGCAGGACTGAACCTGAAGCAGGCCGAAGTGCATGGCATGAGCCAGCGTGGAGGTGACGTGCAGAGCCACCTGCGCCTGTCCGACAAGACGATATACAGCGACCTGATAGCACAGGGAAGTGCCGACATGATTATCAGCATGGAACCCATGGAGAGCCTGCGCTACCTGCCATACCTGTCCAAGGAGGGTAGGGTGGTGACGGGCAGCAAGCCCTTTGTGAATATCCCCAACTATCCCGAGGAGGAGGCCCTGCAGGGTGCTCTCGCAGAATTGCCCTCCCTGTCCATGATGGACATAGATGCCGTGGCCAAGGATGCCGGCAATGCGCGCGGTGCCAACATGGTGCTGCTGGGCATGGCGGCAAGGCATTTGCAGATACTTGGCGCCGACGAACTGCGTGATGCCATACGCACCGTATTCGCCCGCAAGGGAGAGGCCGTGGTAGAGGCCAACCTGAAGGCCTTCCAGGCAGGACTGGGCGAGTAGCAACAGAGTCAAGAAGTAAAGCAAAAAGTGATGAAGAAGATTCTTCCCAACGACAATAATCCCTTCTTCGACGAGAAGATGGAGACCATGACGCGTGCCCAGATAGAAGCATTGCAACTGGAACGCCTGCAGGCCACCGTGCAGCATTGCATGAACTCGCCGTTCTACAGGAAACGTTTCGAGGAGGCTGGCCTCAAGCCCGAGGACATCAAGACCCTGGACGACATCAGGCGCATCCCATTTACCACAAAGCAGGACCTGCGCGACACATATCCCTTTGGCATGGCCAGCGTACCCTTGCGCGAGTGCACACGACTTCACTCATCGAGCGGCACAACAGGCACGCCAACCGTTATCCTGCACACACAGAAGGACCTGGAGGAATGGGCGGCACAGGTGGCACGCAACCTGTGGATGGTGGGATTGCGCCCCGACGACGTGTTCCAGAACTCCAGCGGATATGGCATGTTCACAGGCGGTCTTGGCTTCCAGTATGGTGCCGAGCGCCTTGGCATGCTTACCATACCTGCCGCCGCAGGCAATTCCATACGTCAGATAAAGTTCATTACCGACTTTGGCACCACCGCCCTGCATGCCGTGCCGTCATACGTTACACGCCTATACGAAGTGATGCAGAGCATGGGTGTGGACCCTCGCCGTGATACCAAACTGAAGGTGCTGGCCATTGGTGCCGAGCCTCATTCCGAGGAGCAGCGCCGGCGCATAGAGGAGATGATGGGCGTGAAGGCCTACAACTCCTTCGGCATGTCGGAGATGTGCGGTCCTGGTGTGGGTTTCGAGTGTCAGGAACAGAACGGCCTGCACTTCTGGGAGGACTACTATATAGTGGAGATTGTCGACCCCGAGACTCTGGAGCCCGTGCCCGACGGAGAGGTGGGCGAACTGGTGCTGACAAGCCTGTGCCGCGAGGCAATGCCCCTGTTGCGCTACCGTACTCGCGACCTTACCCGAGTGCTTGGCAGAACATGCCCCTGCGGACGCAACCATGTGCGCATTGACCGCATGCGCGGACGTAGCGACGACATGATGGTTCTTCGCGGCGTGAACATCTTCCCCATACAGATAGAGAAGATACTGATGACCTTCCCCGAACTGGCCAGCAACTACCTCATCACACTGACCACCGACGAGGACAACGACAACATGACCGTGGAGGTGGAACTGGAGGAACTCTTCACCGACGACTACCGCCGCCTGCAGAACCTGACCAACCGCATACAGCGTGCCCTGAAGGACGAGATACTCCTCACTCCGCACGTGAAACTCCTGCCCAAGGGCTCTTTGCCCGTTTCCGAAGGCAAGGCCGTGCGTGTAGTAGACAAGCGTACCGTGTATCAATAACAATCACATAACAGGTTTTTATGAAGAATACATTAAAGCAACTTTCCATCTTCATCGAGAACAAGAGCGGCACACTGATAAAGGTGCTGGAACTGTTCAGCAAGGCTAAGATACAGATCATCGCATCCACCATAGCAGACACTCAGGACTATGGCATTTACCGTGTCCTGTGCTCGGCTCCATGCGAGGCTTACACCATACTGAAGGAGCATGGCATCAACGTGCAGCTGACCGATGTGCTGGCCATTGCCATCGAGGACGAACCCGGGCATGCCGCCCTGGCCATCAGTGCCTTGTCCCAGGCAGAGGTGAACATCCTCTACATGTATTCCTTCCTGTGGAAGGGCAGAGGAGTGCTGGTGATGCGCACGGATGAAAGCGACAAGGCCCTGGAGGTGATAGCAGAGAACGATATGGACCTGCTGAACGAGGATAACTTTATAATTTAAGACAACTATGATATTCAATCCGGAAATAGAATGCATGTCGCGCGAGAAGATGCGCGAATTGCAGAGCGAGCGTCTCATTGCCACGGTAAAGCGCTGCTATGAGAACGTGCCTTTCTACAGAAAGAAAATGGACCAGAAGGGTATCCGCCCAGAGGATATCAAGTCCATAGACGATATAACAAAACTTCCCTTTACCACCAAGCACGACTTGCGCGATGAGTATCCCTATGGCCTCCAGGCAGTGCCCATGAGCGAGATAAAGCGCATACATGCCTCTTCGGGTACTACGGGAAAGCCCGTGGTGGGCACCTACACGCAGAACGACCTGGACAACTGGGCGGAGTGTGTGGCACGCGTGCTGGCCGTTGGCGACATAGGTCCTGGCGACGTGGTACAGGTGTCCTATGGCTATGGTCTGTTCACGGGCGGACTTGGCGCACACGACGGTGCAGGAAAAGTCGGTGCCATACAGTTGCCCACCTCTTCGGGCAATTCCGAGAAGCAGGTGATGCTGATGCATGACTTTGGCACAACTGCCCTCTGCTGTACTCCCTCCTATGCCTTGCACCTAACAGAGGTCATGGAGAAATGCGGCATCAAGAAAGAAGACCTCAAACTGCGTGTCGGTTTCTTCGGTGCCGAGCCCTGGACTTGGGGCATACGCCGTGAACTGGAGGCAAAGTTGGGCATCAAGGCCATAGACATATACGGTCTTACGGAAATGTCGGGTCCCGGTGTGGGCGGAGAGTGCCAGTACCAGGACGGCACACACGTTATGGAGGATATGTTCTATCCCGAGATTATCAATCCCGACACGCTGGAACCTGTAGCGCCGGGCGAGCGTGGCGAACTCGTCTTCACATCACTTTGCAAGGAGGCAATGCCTATCCTGCGCTATCGTACACGCGACCTTACGCACCTTATCTACGAGAAGTGCCGTTGCGGACGTACCACCGTGCGTTTGGGCAAGATCCTGGGACGTAGCGACGATATGCTCATTATCCGTGGCGTGAACGTATTCCCCAGCCAGATAGAGGCCATACTGACGGAGTTCCCTGCCTTTGCGCCCCAATACTTCATCACCGTGGACCGCAAGCACAACGAAGATACCTTCGACCTGGACGTGGAGTTGCGCGAAGACCTGTTCTCGCCGAACCCTGCCAAGCAGATGCCTTTCATCAAGTACCTCTACGACCGTCTGGTTTCCGTTACCGGCATAAAGCCCAATATACACATCCAGCCGCCAGGAACCATAGAGCGCTCGCAGGGCAAGGCAAAGCATGTGCTTGACAAGCGCGACTTCTCGGATTGGGAGAAGGGCAAGTAAGACATCATCCCCTTTGACTATCATATTTAGAAAATGAAGATATTCTCAGACGAACTTGTGCAGGAGGCGGCAAGAGTCAATCATGTCGCCGACCTGACCCATGCTACGATAGGCGAGACTCTGCTCGTGGCGCAATATCTGGAACAGAAGACGGGGTTGCCGTTCATTCGTATGGATCAGGGAAGCCCTGGTCTGCCTTGCAACGCTTTCGGCATAGAGGCAGAAAAGAAGGCTCTGGATGCCGGTGTCAACAGCCAGTATCCTGCGGCGGCAGGCATACCCGAACTGAAGGAGGCGGCAAGCCGTTTCGTAAAGGCTTTTCTGGACATAGACATAAGTCCGCGAGCCTGCATCCCCACAGTGGGTTCGGTGGCAGGCAGTTTCGGTGCTTTCATAGCATGTTGCCAGCGTGACGGGAAGAAGAATAAGGTACTGTTTATCGACCCGGGTTTCCCGATACAGAAGTCACAGTTGCGCATCCTCGGCATAGGATGGAAGAGTTTTGACATATATCCTTACCGTGGCCAGGCCTTGCGCGAAAAATTGGAACAGGAGGTAAGTGGCGGAGACATAGCGGCCATCATCTATTCCAACCCCAACAATCCCGCATGGATATCGCTGGAGGAGGAGGAACTGCAGATTATAGGCGAGACAGCCACTAAGCACGACATCATCGTCATGGAGGACCTTGCCTACTTTGCCATGGACAGCAGGCGCGACCTCTCACGTCCCTTCCAACCTCCCTTCGTGCGTACCGTGGCAAGGTATACCGACAACTATCTGCTCATGCTCTCGGCCTCAAAGATATTCTCTTATGCAGGCGGACGTATAGCCCTGGTATGCATCAGCGACAAACTCTTCGACCGCCAGTTCCCTGCCCTGGCAAAACGCTATAATGATAGCGGAGTCTTCGGCCCCACGTTCATCGCAAGCATACAATACATGATTACCTCGGGCTGCACGGCCAGCACACAGTATGCCTATGCCGAGATGCTCCGCCTGTCATGTGAAGGCGTGATAAACTTTGTTGAGGATACCAAGGCTTATGCCGAACGTGCCCGAAGGATGAAGAAGATATTCTGCGACAACGGTTTTACCATAACCTATCCACGTGACGTGACGGAAGAGATTGGCGACGGTTTCTTCTTCTCCCTCTCGTATCCTGGCATGACTGGAGGCGAACTCGTAAGCGAACTGATTTCCTACGGAGTTTCCAGCATCAATCTGGATACGACGGGTTCCCTTGAACACGGCGTAAGGGCATGCACCAGCCGCATGCGCGATGAACTCTATCCTGTTCTGGAGGAACGCATGCAGATGTTCAGGCAGGATCATCCGCTTCCCTAAGAATACAAAGGGCGAGTCCGACGAACTATAACTGCTTATAATTCGTCGGACTCACTATATTTATCAAGAAATATTGGCATGGAGAACCAATAATTCTATTATAAAAAAGGATGTGTCACATCATTTGTTCATGAGGACACATCCCTAATAACTATACAAAAATCTGATTTTTATTCTTCGAAACCGTTGGGGTTATTCTTCTGCCAGTTCCAGCTGTCGCGGCACATTTCCTCGATACCGAACTGAGCCTTCCAACCGAGTTCTGCCTCAGCCTTGGCGGGGTTGCAGTAGCATGTGGCAATGTCGCCCGGACGACGGGGCTTGATAGAGTAGGGAACGGGTACACCGTTGGCCTTCTCGAATGCCTTGACAACGTCCAATACAGAATAGCCGTGACCGGTACCTACATTGTAGATAGCGATACCCTTCTTTGCAACGATAGCCTTCAGTGCTGCTACGTGAGCGCGTGCCAGGTCAACAACGTGGATATAGTCGCGTACGCCAGTACCGTCGTGTGTGTCGTAGTCGTCACCGAATACGCCCAGTTCAGCACGCTTGCCTACGGCTGTCTGTGTGATGTAGGGCATCAGGTTGTTGGGGATACCGTTGGGATTCTCGCCGATGGTACCGCTCTTGTGAGCACCGATGGGGTTGAAGTAGCGGAGCAGAACGATGTTCCATTCGTTGTCGGCCTTCTGTACGTCCATCAGAACCTCCTCAAGCATAGACTTGGTCTGTCCGTAGGGGTTGGTGCAATGGCCCTTGGGGCACTCCTCGGTGATGGGGATGATAGCGGGATCACCGTAAACGGTAGCGCTGGAAGAGAAAATCATGTTCTTGCAACCGTTCTTGCGCATTACGTCAACCAGAACGAAAGTACCGTTCATGTTGTTCTCATAGTACTCCAGAGGCTTTGCGCAGCTCTCGCCTACAGCCTTGAGACCGGCAAAGTGGATACATGCGTCGAACTTGTGCTCGTCGAATACCTTCTGCAGACCTTCGCGGTCGCGGATGTCCACCTTGTAGAAGGGAACCTCCTTGCCGATAATCTTTGCAACGCGCTTCAGGGAGATAGGAGATGAGTTGTCCAGATTGTCAACAACTACTGCCTCGTGACCAGCCTCGGTCAGTTCAATCAGGGTGTGGCTTCCGATAAAGCCTGCACCGCCAGTTAACAGGATTTTCATTCTAAGTATTAGTTTATGTGATTAAAAACGTTCATTCTTCTGTACAAAGTTAGTTATTCTTTTTTATAACACAAAGGATTTTGTCTAGTTTTGTTTGCTTCGTTGGTGTTTTATTTGCTTTTGCTTGTAATGTATCTGTGTGTTATGGAAATAATTGTATAACTTTACGTAAATGTTTTCAAAAAGTGTTATGGTGTACAATCAGATTATATCAATTGTCAGTAATCAAAGACTTGGTTATGTTTTGTTGTTAGTGTTATTTGTCTTTACTAATGTTGCTTGTACGCAGAAAAAAGGTATTACAGATGATTGTTCTGAAAAATTAGCAACTATGGCTATTGACACCCTGCTGACTGACACCACGTTCATGAAAGAGTGCAAGCCTGTATTGAATACGACACGTTTAGGAAATCATATCCGTCCCCTTCCGCCGGCATATACGTTAGCCAAGTTGCCAGATACTGTTGTGCGTGTCGACTTTGATTACAAAGATTTTGATTGGGAATTACGGCAATTAACCTTCAAACTTTTTAGTATGGATGTATATGACTCGTTGGAAATATGCCAAATGCAGGTCGGAGATACTTTAAAATACTCAGATAGAGAGATTATATTCAATGACATGAAGCATGAGGATGAATACTTGACAATCAACAATGGATTGTATGAAGGTGGGGCTTGGTTAAAGCCTATTGGAAATGGCCTCTACAGAGCTTCAGAAGAAGGTGGTTGCGCCACATATACATGCATCGGAACAACATCATTCCCTTTGGCGTCTGATGTCATTATTGTGGATTTTAGGTTCGAACCTGAGGAAGGAGAAGAATATTATAAATTCCATCTTGTCTATGACACCATAACATCTTCAACGGAAGAATATATCAGGTCAAAGGAATGTGATAGTTTGTATTGGAACACATGGGAGGATTTGCTTGTAGAGAATGACTCCATTACCAAGATAATTAGATTCTATACACCCTAATGTACAAGGTTAGCTAATATATGGATTTGCGTCCATCTCTTCACCAATTGTACTTTCTGGACCATGTCCGGGCAGGATGACGGTGTCCTGAGGCAGTGTGAAAATCTTGTGACTGATGCTCTCCAGTTCCTGTTGATAGTTGCCTCCCGGCAGGTCGGTACGTCCTATGCCCATACGGAAGATAGTGTCGCCTGTGAGAACCACCCTTCCCTCCGGTATGTAATAACACACTCCGCCTGGGGTGTGTCCAGGTGTGTGCAGTACCTGTATGGAGGTTTCGCCCAATTTCAATACAGATGTCTCGCTGATGGACGCTTCGGCTTTTGGCAGCATGCCGGAGATGTCTATGCGGAACCATTTCTGCACCATGTCGGGTGCCGCCTGATATACGGGTATTTCCGCAGGGTGGCACATGGGCGTAAGTCCGTATTGTCCGCATATGGTGCCAAGACCCAGGCAGTGGTCGAAGTGCATATGTGTTTGCAACGAGTATTTCAGCGTGATGCCGTTCTCGCTGAGGAAATCACTTATTCTTGCATGCTCGCCCTTTGTCCACGCGCCACAATCCACTATTGCACCCTCGTGGCTGATGTCGTCCCAGATGATGTAGCAGTTCTCCTCTATGGGATTGACAACGAAACGCTTATAGTGAAACATATACAACCTTTTTGGTTTCAAAGAATTCCTCCTCGAAGTAATCGCTGAGGCTTGTGATGAGGGTGTGCGCCTTCATGGGCAGTACCTCGTTTGCAAGTTCTCCGCCTTTCAGGCAGATGAGTCCGTTAGGCATGGCATTCTGTGCCTTGGGAGCAATGTTCTTGCGTACCAGTTTCACAAGGTCTGCCAAGGGCATTACCGCCCTCGATACTACAAAGTCGTATTTCTCCTTCAGGTTCTCGGCACGTGTCCATTCCGTGGTGACATTTGTCAGTCCCAAGGCTGTGCGCACTTCGTCGCAAACACGTATTTTCTTGCCTATGCTGTCCACAAGATGGAAGTGTACCTCAGGGAACATGATGGCCAAGGGTATGCCAGGGAAGCCTCCGCCTGTGCCAAGGTCCATGACGCGCGTTCCAGGCTTGAAGTTGATTATCTGGGCAATTCCCAGAGAGTGCAGGATGTGATGCTCGTAGAGATTGTCTATGTCCTTACGGGAAATCACGTTGATTTTGGAATTCCAATCCCTGTAGAGGGCATCGAGTGCGGCAAAGCGCTGGCGCTGCTCTTCCGTTATGTTTGGGAAGTATTTTTTGATGAGTTCCATGGTCCTTGTCAATTGGTCTTCAGGTATTGCTTCAGTGTGTCGTAACTGAGGCTTATATATGTTATTCCGCTGGAATAGGGGGCAATGTCGTATTGTCCGAAGCAGAAGATGATGCTGTCCTTGCCGAGGTGGAAATTCTCTGTCAGGTACAGGTCCCCAAGACCCAGTATGCCCGTCTTCTCTATAAGTTCCTCGCGTGTGGAGCAGTCGTTGTCCTTCAGGAGTCTTGCCAGCATGATGTCCAGTATGGCCCGTTCGTGTGCGGTGTCCAGCACATCACTGATACTTATGGCAAGGCCAGTACGCCTGGAGAAGTTCAGCGTAAACAGTACGTAGGAACCGTGTGCTCCGCCTGTGTACATGTCAATGGCGTAGTGGTACACTATCACCGTGTCTGCGGCATCAGCAACGAAGCGTCCCTTCCTGCCGACGTGATACGTGATTTCGCCGAATGTCTCGTCGTCGGGGTCATGGAATTCCGTCACCTCGGCCTTCAGCGCATCGATTTCCTTGGCCAGAGCAGTGGTGATGTCAGTGCGTATGTCGGCATCGTGACGGCCGGAAATACATTGCTCGTTAATCTTGGCATTTATGCTATCAGCCACTACACTTCCCGGTTTAAGGAAATGGAAGTCATAGTCTACGGAGATGATATCGTCCGTACTCTTGCTTATGTGCAAGGAATCGGTAACAAGAGGTGTTTCCTCCTTTTTATTGTCCTCCTTTCCGCCTTTGCCTTTCTGCACGCATGAGGCAAGAGAGAACACCGCTATGGCAAACAGGAATGTAAGTAGCAGGCTTTTCTTGGTTTTTCTCATGGGAATATTGTTCTTTTACTTCTTCTTATGGAAGATGATGTTAATAATGGTGATGGTACCCAGAATGTACGGGTAATATAAATAAGGTATGATGTCCAGCGGGTTTATGGAGGCCAAACCTGCGGCAATGAGCAGTTGTGCGCCCCATGGGATGATACCCTGTGCAAAGCACGACATGGTGTCCAGTATGGATGCAGAGCGTTTTGCCTCTATGCCGTATCGGTACGAGATACTGCGTGCCACCGGACCTACGGCCAGAATGGCAATGGTGTTGTTCGCCGTGAGCATGTCCACCGCCACCACGGCACCCGCAATGCTCAGTTCTGCACCACGGCGCGAAGAAACGATGCGCCCCAGATTCATTATCAGCCAGTCAATGACTCCGCGCTTGCGCAACTGGTCGATTATTACGGCAGCCAGGATGGTTACGATAATCAGGTCATGCATGCCTAGTATACCCTTTTGCGTGGCTTCCCAGATGGATGCCATGTCCATGCTTCCGTCAAAAAATCCCAAAGCGGAAGCCGTCAGGATGCCCATAATAAGCACCCATATCACATTCATGCCAGCCAAGGCAAGAACAAAGACTACCAGATAGGGCAGTATGTTCAGTGGATTGCCTAAATTCAGTGCCGTCTGCGATTCTATTCCATAGCCCAGAAACATGTATGCCACCACGGTCAGAAGTGCTGCCGGCAGGGCAATGAGGATGTTGGCCTTGAATTTGTCCGACATCCTGCATCCCTGGGTCTTGGTGGCCATTATGGTTGTGTCCGAGATGAAGGACAGGTTGTCGCCGAACAGGCTTCCTCCCACCACCACTGCCGTGGCCATGGGCACATTGGCTGATGTTGCCGTGGCTATGCCCACGGCAATGGGTGTCAACGCCGCAATGGTTCCGCAACTGGTACCTATGCTCAGGGACACAAGACATGCCGCTATGAACATTCCCACCAGGATGAAGTTTCCCGGCAATATGGCCAACGTGAGGTTTACCACACTGTCCACACATCCCATCTCCTGCGCTATGGAGGAAAAGGCACCAGCCAGGATGAATATCAGAAGCATGAGCATTATCCCCCCGTTGTCCTCTGTCTTTCGGGGTGGGGTGGAGGTATTCTTCTCTGCCATAGTTTCAGTATTGTGTGCGTTCTGGCGAAACTGGTATTCTTCTTATCCGTATATTATGTTGCCGTTCTCGTCCATGTACTCCTCCAGTCCCTTCTCATATGTGGCCATGGCACGCAGGCTCATGCCCATGCTGGAGAAGCCGCCGTCGTGGAAAAGGTTCTGCATCGTCACCTTGCGTGTAAGATCGGAGAACATCACCATACAGTAGTCGGCACATTCGTCGGCACTGGCATTGCCCAGGGGGGACATGCGGTTGGCAAAGTCGAAGAGCCTGTCCATGCCCTTTACACCGCTTCCTGCCGTGGTCATCGTGGGAGACTGGGAAATGGTGTTGATGCGCACATGGTGCTCGCGTCCGTAGATGTAACCGAAACTGCGTGCTATGGATTCCAGCAGAGCCTTGGCATCGGCCATGTCGTTGTAACCGAACATGGTGCGCTGTGCAGCCATGTAGGTCAGTGCCACAACGGAACCGTATTCCGCAATGGCATCCTGCTTCTTGGCAGCCTGTAGCATCTTGTGGAAGGAAATGGCGCTTATGTCCAGCGTCTTGCCTAACATGCCGTAATCAAGGTCATCGTATGTACGGCCCTTCCTCACGTTGGGCGACATGCCTATGGAGTGCAGTACGAAGTCTATCTTGCCGCCAAGCACTTCCTGCGAACGGCGGAACACCTCCTGCAGGTCCTCGTAACTGGTGGCGTCGGCGGGTATCACCTCGCAGTTCAGTTGCTTTGCCAGGTCGTTCACCTGTCCCATTCTGATTGCTATGGCTGTATTTGACAGGGTGATTGTTGCGCCTTCTTCAACAGACTTCACCGCCACCTTCCACGCTATGGACTGCTCGTTCAGTGCGCCGAAAACAACGCCTCTTTTGCCTTTCAGTAATCCGTAACTCATAATCGTTATGTTAATGTTAGTGTTGTCAAATTCATTACAAAGGTAGTGAATTTTCGTTATTAATGCAAAACTTAGAGCGTTTAACGTTCATATTGCGCATCCAATTAATAATGAGAAGCGGTTTGCAGTTCAATATAAATGTTATGTAGTTTTGCCCAAAAGAAGTTTTTACTAAAATCTTTAGAAACATATCCGCTGACCGGTTCTGGGCAATAATATTCTAAAATGGAAAATAAAAACTATGAGCGGTAGACGGGGTTCGAACCCGCGACCCTGGGCTTGGGAAGCCCATGCTCTGCCAACTGAGCTACTACCGCACTCATATCTATTGCAAAGGTACACATTTTTTGTATATCTTGCAAGTTTTAAACATCTTTTAGGGTTATTTTACACAAAAGATTCTTCATTATAATCAAAAAGCATTACTTTTGCATTGTAATTATAACAAATACAATTATTCGACAATGACGGACGTGAATCAGATAAAAGAAGCATTGGTTAAGTGTGGCATATCGCCATCCCGTCCCAGAACAGCCATATTGGGTTATCTGCGCAATCACTATACGCACCCTACTGCTGATGAGATTTTCCGTGACCTGAGAGGAAGTGTTCCAACTCTGTCGCTTACAACGGTATACAATACCCTTAAACTTTTTGCCGAGAAGGGATTGTGCCTGTCGCTTACAATAAATGAGAAGCAGGTATGCTATGATGGACAGACATATCCACACGGCCACCTCTTGTGTAGCAGGTGTGGCAAGATACATGACATTGTGCAGGAGAGTGTTTCTGCTGTTACGGCGGAAAATTTCATCTGTGGACATCGTGTTACGGAAGTTCATTATTATTATAAGGGTATATGTTCCGAGTGTCTGGTCAATGAGAATGTTTCCTGACAGTAACTAAATGATAATACATTATTATATACTAAACATAAAAAATTAAGATTATGAGTAAGAAATTTGTTTGTACCGTTTGTGGTTATATTCACGAAGGTGACGAGGCACCCGCAAAGTGTCCTCAGTGTGGTGTTCCAGCATCCAAGTTCAACGAGATGGCTGCTGAGCAGTCTTATGTAACAGAGCATGTTATCGGTGTGGCACAGGGTTGCCCCGAAGAGATTATGGAAGGTCTCAAGGCCCACTTCGCCGGCGAGTGCACTGAGGTTGGCATGTATTTGGCCATGAGCCGTCAGGCGGATCGCGAAGGTTATCCCGAGATTGCCGAGGCTTTCAAGCGTTATGCATTTGAGGAGGCCGACCATGCCAGCAGATTTGCCGAACTGATTGGTGATGTTGTTTGGGATACCAAGACTAACCTACAGAAGCGTGCAGAGGCCGAATGTGGCGCATGTGCCGGTAAGATGGACATTGCCAAGGCTGCCAAGGCTGCAAATCTTGATGCTATCCATGATACCGTTCACGAGATGGCAAAGGACGAGGCACGTCATGGACGTGGATTTGAAGGTCTGCTGAAGCGTTACTTCTCAAAATAGCGGTAATTTGTAAGGCAAAAGGTTCTTGACCATAAAACAGGGCTGACTTCCAGTTTGGCAAGTCAGCCTTTATTATGCTTGTGCAATAGACAAAGTGATGTGAAATCCAACAGATGTCCTCTTGTGCCCCTCGCCGAGCCGTCGGTGGCGGTAAATTTACAGCCCTCGGCGATAAATTTCACCGCCAGTGGCGGCTTGTTTTACCGCCACCGAGGATTGGAAAGGTGTCTCGTGGGAATAAAGTCAGAACCCTTAGAAAATGACAAGGGAGAGGAACCGAGTCCTCCCCCTTGTATAATACGCTAAAATGAGGCGGTATTATTAATCTTTTCAAAATTTTATTCCTCGCACAACTCGGTCAGGATGCCGCAGGTGCTCTTGGGATGCAGGAAAGCAATCTTCAGGCCATCGGCACCACAACGGGGAGCCTTGTCGATAAGGCGGATGCCATTTGCTTCGCATTGGGCCAAAGCCTCGGTAACGCCATCCTCAACCTTGAAGGCAACATGGTGGATGCCACGGCCGCCATTGTCCAGGAACTTCTGGATGGTGCTCTCGGGGCATGTGGGCTCCAACAGTTCAATCTTTACTTCGCCTACCTTCAGGAATGCGGTCTTCACCTTCTGGTCTTCTACAACCTCCTCCTTATAGAACTCCAAACCGAGAACGTCGGTGTAGTAGGGGAGAACTTCTGCAATGTTCTGGACAGCGATGCCCAGGTGTTCGATTCTTGAAATCTTCATAATGAATATAGATTTAAAAGTGTTATTGTTTCTTGGGTAATGTGTTGTTCTCGGGGAACGCCACTTGAGGGGTGAAGTCCATGGCCTCATCCGGAGTCATGCGTGCATAGGCCATGATGATGATGGTATCGCCCACCTGCACCTTGCGTGCGGCGGCACCGTTGAGGCATACGCATCCGCTTCCGCGTTCACCGGAAATGGTATATGTGTCAAAGCGTTCTCCGTTGTTGTTGTCTACGATAAACACTCTCTCTCCCGGTATGATGCCCACGGCATCCATCAGGTCCCTGTCCAGGGTGATGCTGCCCATGTAGTTCAGGTTTGCTTCCGTTACCTGTACACAGTGCAGTTTGCTTTTGAGTACTTCTATTGTCATTTGTATCTGATGTGGTCAATCAAACGTATAGGTGTCTTGCCGCAATATACAGTAATACAACCGACTACTGAGGCGGAATCAGACCAGTCTTCTATGTCGGCCAGTGTGTCTCCGTCCACTATGCTGTAGTATTCCACCTCTAAGCCGGGAATCTCGTTGATGTTGCAGACAACCCATTCCCGTGTCTCGCTAACGGTAAGTCCAAGGCTTTTGCTTTCCTTTAGTATGCGGTAGATGTTGGGGGCAATTGCCTTCTCGTCGGGAGCCAGCAAGGTGTTTCTGCTGCTCATAGCCAGTCCGTCTGCTTCGCGTATTACGGGGCATGGGATGATGTCCACACGGAACTTCAAATCCTCCACCATGCGGCGTATGACGGCTATCTGCTGGTAGTCCTTCTCTCCGAAATATGCCCTGTCCGGGTCGGTAATCATGAACAGTTTGCTTACAATCTGGCATACGCCATTGAAGTGTCCGGGACGGCGTGCCCCCTCCATTACAGAGTCGGTGGGGGGATATGAGAACCGGCGGGTGTCCGGTTCAGGGTATATCTCGCCTACGCTGGGGGCAAAGGCAATTTGCGCTCCGCACTCCTCAAGTATTGCGCAATCGCTTTCCAGTGTCCTTGGATAGCGCTCCAAGTCCTTGGGGTCGTTGAATTGCGTGGGGTTCAAAAATATGCTTACTACCGTAATGTCGTTCTCTGAAACGCTTTTGCGAACCAGCGAGGCATGCCCCTCGTGCAAGGCCCCCATGGTGGGGACAAGCCCGATTGACATTCCTTTTGCACGCTCGGACACAAGAATGTCCTGCAACTGTGCTATCGTGTTAATTACCTGCATTGCAATGGTTGAAAAATAACTGTTTGTTCAAAAATTCATGCAAAGGTAAAATATTTATAGGTATCTAAAGAAAGAAATCGTCCTAAAAAAGCAAAAAAGTGCTAAATTGAATAAAACAGATGGCAGTCAGGACATGAATGTCGCCGTTTTTTTGTAACTTTGCACACAAGATAATATGTATATTGCGCATATATGGAGAAAGCAAAGAAGATACTTTTCCTGACGCAGGAGATAGAGCCGTACGTCTGTGAAACACCCTTGAGTTCAATAAGCCGTTCGCTTATTCCCGCCGTTCAGGAGTCTGGCCGTGAGGTCCGCACTTTTACTCCCAAGTGGGGGCAGATCAATGAACGCCGCAATCAGTTGCACGAGGTCATACGCCTTTCCGGCATGAATCTGATAATAGACGATACCGACCATCAACTGATTATCAAGGTGGCAAGTATCAATGCGGCACGTATACAGGTATATTTTATCGACAATGACGATTTCATGAAGAATCGTCTTATGTTGGCGGACGACAAGGGAAAGTTGTATAAGGACAATGTGGATAGAGTAATGTTCTTCGCACGTGGTTCGCTTGAGACGGTCAAGAAACTTCGTTGGGTTCCGGAAATAGTGCATTGTCAGGGAATAATGAGTTCTTTGGCTCCATATCTGTTGAAACTGGCATATTATGACGAACCGAGTTTTCGCGAGTCAAAGATAATCTTTACACCGTCAACGGATATTCCGGAGTCTCCGCTTCCCAAGAATTTTGATGGCATATTGTCTTTCCGTGAGGCTAACAGGACAGCCTTGTCCACACTTGGCAGTCTGGCCAACCTGGAAGACTTGAACCGCATCGGTATGTTCATGAGCGACGGGGTTGTTCTTAACGAACCCAACGAATACTACCAGCGTATGGCAAGGGAGATGGGAAAGCCAGTGGCAATACTGGACCCGGAGAATCTCGTGGCCGCTCCATTGGAGTTGTATGATACCTTGTGGGACGAGGTTGTCAGGAACAGGCCCAAGGAGGAAGACGACGACGAAGGTTTCCTGTTTTAGGTAGGTTCTGTCATTCAGCATTGAGGTGTTTGATGTTGGTCGTGTTTTGATTAGAAAGGACTTTAGAAGTGAAGAAACTTAATATATTGGACCGTATAGGTTCATTGGTAGTGGCTTCGGCCATGGCATTTTTAGTCTCCTGTACAGAGAATACTGGGAACATAGGCATTCCTCCTGCAAATGAAACATTGGAGAGTAGTGTGGCGGTTTGGGATGTCTACACAAAGTCGGTGAAACTGGATAGCATAAAGGCACATTCAGTTTCCTCTTATTTGGGGTCGATTTACGACCCGGAAACCAACGGACGTCTTACCGGCAATTTCATCACCCAGTTTGCCGTGATGGAGGGGTTCAGGTACTTTCCTCCGATAGACTCCATTACATCAAGGGATTCGGAAGGAAGCCCCCGTTGCGACAGCGTCATGTTGCAATTGAATTTTGACACTTATTACGGCGATGTCAATACCCCGTTGAAGTTGGCGGTATATCCGTTGGACATGAACAATCCGTTGAGCGAAGACAGCGTATATTACACCAACACGGATTTGAGAAAGTACATACGTCCCGGATACGAGGACAAGCCCATAGCAACAAAGGTATTCACCGCGTGGGACAGAATACACGGTTCTGACCCCTCTAACGCCACGTCAGGCAGTTATCCCAGTATACGTATTCCTTTGCCATTGTCTGAAGGCAATCAGATAATGGACAAGTACTGGGAGTACCTGGAAGACAACAAGGGACTTTCAGAAGAGGAGCATGTAAACCGCAACTTTGACGATTCATATCATTTCATCAGAAACGTCCATCCCGGTTACTATGCTGAAATAATAAACGGTGAGGGTGTGATGGTGCGTGTCTTTGTGGATGCCCTGTATCTGATATACAATGCACGTGTACTGAATGACAGCATTGTGGAGGAGGTGCCTTCATATAGCGTGTTTGCAGGTACTCCAGAGGTTATCCAGAGTTGCCAGTTCTCGGAATCCGATGTTGCCGAACTGGTGGAAGATGAATCATGCACATGGCTTAAGACACCTACGGGAATATGTACGGAGGTAACACTGCCCATTGATGATATCTTCTCAGGAAGCCACAAGAACGACAGTATCAGCCGTGTGGAACTGATGTTCAACAGATACAATAAGGAGCAGACAGGAAACCAATTCGGTATTCCCCAGAATCTTCTGCTTGTCCGCAAGAGCGAGGCCAACAGTTTCTTCATCCAGAACAAGACTCCGGATGAGGTGACGTCTTACCTTGCAGCCTTCCAAAAGGCCTACAATACGTACACGTTCAACAACATCAGCCAGATGGCAACCTTCATGTACAAGGATCGCGAGAATGCCGTTATGGCCTACATCAAGGATGTACTGAAGGTGGATAACCCTACGGAGGCACAGATTGAGGAGGAGACACACGAATGGACCAAGCGCAATCCTGATTGGAACAAGTGTTGCCTTATACCTGTAGAGATTACCACCAATACCGCTTCCGGTTCCATAACAAGCGTAAGCCACGACCTCTCCCTTACGAGCGCCCGTCTGGTAAAGGGAACCAAGGATGAACCTATCCGCATACAGGTATACTATACCCGTGTAGCCTCCGCCTCCAACAATGAGTAGCGAGTGGTTTCAGGAGATGGGGATACTCTATTCCCTGTTGCCGGACTATGAAACCGCTTATGCAAGATTAGGCAGGATATTTTTCGAGTTGCTTGACGATGCAACTTCCGAGTCGGATGTCTTGTTGGCAGGTTGCTTTGCCAAGACGGATTATCTGCTGAAGCAGAAATCAGCAAAACCACAACTCAGACGTATGGTCAATGGCATGCGTCTGAGGTTGACCAAGGATAAAGGAACACAGAGTGCCGGGAATTTCATGTATGATTTTCAGGCTCTGTGTCTTTTTATTGCCCTGCTGCTGGGCAAGGAGGTCCCGGCGGAACTTGAAGAACTGTTTCCCAAGGAGCGCCAATCGGGCGGTATATATGCCGTAGATGCTGACTACATCCGTGTTATTCTCCATGATTGGGACGATGAGTTCCTGCATTGTACCTCCGAATCGGGAGAAGAGGACATACGGATAAGGTATTCGGGTGAGGGGCAGTTGTATGGACATGACAACTCCTATCTCTCGGAATTGCTCTGCAAGGGCATGATGCTCAACGTTGTCCGTCCCAGAAAGTCGGAGGACGGAGTCCTGCTGCCTGAACTTCTTGTCCTGGAACCGGACTTTCTTGTAGATGTCTCCACCATAGCATCGTGCTTCGAGTCTTATGCCGAATCCCCTGTCGTTTCTTTGTTGAGGAGGTTGGAACCGCCGGCAATAACAGAACCCATCCTTATGGGTAATATGGCATCCGAACTTCTGGATACGGTCATTCACGACAGAGGTAGTGTAGCAGGGCGCTCGTCCGAGATGATGAAGGACCTCTATGTGGAAGCGGCCAAGAGGTTTTTCCAGAGCAATGCCGTTGGTGTGATGTATGCCCATCCCGACAAATCCTTCCATTCCCTCGCATGGCAACAGATGCAGAACATACACAAGGCATTGCATGCCACCTTGCCCGAAGCGGTAGACAGGTATGACGAGACCAATGTTGTGGTGGAACCGACATTCTTCTCCGAAATGCTGGGCCTGCAGGGGCGTATGGATATGCTTCAGACGGATATGAGGGTGCTGGTGGAGCAGAAGGCAGGCAAGGCGGCTTATGTCTATGGCGACGCTGATGCCGACACCCCAAAATACAAGGAGCAACACTACATCCAGATGCTCCTGTATATGGCCATTATAAGGTATAATTTCCGTCAACTTTATGAGACTAACAACCGCGAACTGCATGCATTCCTTCTTTATAGCAAGTACATGCATCCGCTTGTCGGACTGGGGTTTGCACCTGAACTTTTGCACAGGGCCATTGTCCTGCGCAACAGGTATGTGGCACAGGAGAGGGACCTCTGCCAGGGAGGCATTTCCAAACTGATGTCGTCCACCGCCGAGAGTCTGAACCTGAACGAAGTCCGTGGCAGGCTATGGGAGCAGTATCAGCGTCCGCGCATTGAAGGCCTGCTTTGCCGTTTCCGCCTTTCATCGGAACTGGAGCGTGCATATTTCCAGCGCTTCTATCGTTTTGTCGCCCTGGAACACAGACTCTCCAAGATAGGAAACCAGACAAAGGAGTGTTCCGGATTTGCCAGTGCGTGGCTGTCTTCGTTGGATGAAAAGCAGCAATACGGCAACATTCTTCTTGGCCTTGCCATAAACGCCGGCCGTTTCCCTGATACGGGACATATATCACACCTGGTGTTGGAATATAGCGGCGAGTCGGGCAATTTCAGACAGGGGGACATAGTAGTGTTGTATTCCTATCCGGAAGACCATGCCCCCGACATAAGACGGACGATGGTGTTCAGGGCAGTGATAAGCAACGTTTCGCCCTCTGAAATAACCTTGAAACTCAGGAACACGCAGAAGGATGCTTCCGTCTTTCATTGCCCGACGGGCAGTGCATGGTGCCTGGAGCATGACTTCATGGAGAGTTCCTATAGCGGTCTTTACAAAGGTCTGTATTCCTTTCTGTGTGCTCCCCAGGAGCGCAAGGATCTTGTGCTGATGCAGCGCTCTCCCCGTGTCAATCCTGATGTGTCCTTGCGTGGTGATTATGGCGGCTTCAACGGTTTGCAGAAAAGGATCAAGGCCTCCAGAGACCTTTTCCTGGTTATCGGTCCGCCGGGAACGGGAAAGACTTCCTTTGGCATGCTCCATACCTTGCAGGAAGAACTGCTGGAGGGTGACACCAGGGTGCTGGTAGTGTCGTATACAAACCGTTCGGTGGACGAGATATGCAGCAAACTGTATCCGGAAATAGACTTTATCCGCCTTGGTGGCAATGTGTCGTCCGTCGAAACCTATTCCGAACGCTATCTCGGCAGCATCGTTGCCGAATGCAAGACCTCGGCTGAGTTGAGGGATAGGGTAGCGGCCGCACGTGTCGTTGTAGGGACAACATCGTCGGCCATGTCGCATCTGCCCCTCCTGTCCATGGACCGCTATTCACTCTGCATCATAGATGAGGCCAGCCAGATTCTGGAACCTCATCTTCTGCCTCTGCTCTCCCTTTGTTGTGCCGACGGCACTCCCTGCATCTCAAGGTTCGTGATGATAGGAGACCACAAACAACTGCCTGCCGTGGTGCAGCAACGCAGCAGGGAGTCCCGTGTTGATGACCCATCCCTGAACGCAATCGGACTGTCTGATTGCCGTAACTCCATGTTCGAGAGGCTTCTGACCAGATACCGCCACAATCCGGAAGTCTGCTACATGCTCACCCGTCAGGGACGCATGCACAGGGATATCGCACATTTTCCCAATATTGCTTTCTATGGAGGCAAGTTGCAGGAGGTACCCTTGGAACACCAGCTTGCCGCTTCGGCACATTCCAGAGTTCGTTTTATTGATGTCCAGCCACAGGACTATTCCCAGACGGACAAGGTGAATCCCTCCGAGGCATTCGTCATTGCCGATGAACTCATGCTTATATGGCAACGCCATCAGCATGAATTCAAACCCGAGGAGACCGTGGGTGTCATTGTGCCTTATCGCAACCAGATATCTGCCATACGCACAGTACTGGCCGAGAGGCTCGACACTCCTGACCACCCGCTCCTGCACATCACCATAGACACGGTGGAACGATACCAGGGCAGCCAGCGCAATTACATAATTTACGGCTTCACCGTTCAAAAGGTCTATCAGTTGCGTTTCCTCACAGAAACCACATTCCAGGAAGACGGCATGACGATAGACCGCAAACTGAATGTTGCCATGACACGTGCCAGGGAATACCTCATCCTCGTAGGCAACAGCCCCCTGCTCTCGCGCGTACCTTTATATAAAAGGTTGCTGCATTATTGCGGTTAGCAGCACACTACACGCCGTGCCCAGTCCTCTCGTGAGAGTACTGGAGTTTTCTTGCGAGAGTATTGGAGTTTCCTCGTGGGGAAACTGGATTTCGACCAAGTCTAAAAGAAGGTACGGGTGTAGAATAAATGAGTATTGTCAAATGTGTATTATCATATATTTTTATATTGGTGTCCGATAAAAGTTTAAAAGTGTATAAGAGTGTGTCTCAATCGCAGTATTTATGCGGTTGAGATTTCTTTTTTCAAATTCCAAGCCCCCAATTCAGAAAAGAGTTAATTGATGTGGCGAAATTTCATCAAAAA
>JAFTUK010000021.1 GCA_017466325.1 Bacteroidaceae bacterium
CGTTTAACGCCAAAATAAAACTATTCAGAGCTAATCTTAGAGGAGTGATAGACAAAAAATTTTTCCTGTTCAGAATAGCCAAACTTTTTGCTTATCCACACTAATTAACTACTGAGCCAAAAAATCATGGAGTTTTCAAAATCGTTGTGTTTTCCCATTGTTTTCCCGAAAAGAAAAATCAGCAACTTGAATTTCTTCTAAGTTGCTGATTTTTAGTGTGGACCAGCCTGGGCTTGAACCAGGGACCTCCAGATTATGAGTCTGTTGCTCTAACCAACTGAGCTACAAGTCCGGGCATCGGGATTTCTCCTTAGCGAGTGCAAAGGTATAACATTTTTCCGATACTGCAAGCAATATTCGAGTTTTTTTTGTACCTTCGCACTATGTTTGTTGCAACGATAGGTTTTTTTGATGGGGTGCATTGCGGGCACAGGTTCCTGATATCTCAGGTTCTGGAGCAGGCGCAACAGGAGGGGTTGCACTCCATGGCTATCACTATGGACCGCCACCCGAAGACCATAGTGGCAACGGATTATGTGCCATGCCTGCTTACCACAACGGAAGAAAGGATGGCCTTGCTCAGGGAAAGTGGCATAGAGCATGTGGAGGTACTGGAGTTTGACCACAAGATGGCGGCAATGGATGCACGCATGTTCATGAAGAAGATTCTACGCGAGCAGTTGAATGTGAGCACCCTGGTAATGGGATACGACCATCGGTTCGGACATGGGGGAGGCACTCATGAAGACTACATAAAATGGGGCGAAGAGTGTGGCATAAAGGTGGTCATAGCACGCCAATTCGAAAGTCACTATGCCAGTAGCAGCGAGATAAGAAGGCTGTTAAACGAGGGCAATGTGGCAGAGGCCGCCAAATTGCTTTGCCATCCATACGTGCTGACGGGAATAGTGGAAAGCGGCCATCGGGTGGGGCGCACTCTGGGTTTTCCCACGGCCAATCTGCGCATTTCGCAAGAGAAACTTATTCCTGCCAATGGTGTCTATGCCGTAGCAACCGAATTGGGAGCCGGAGTAATGAACATCGGCCGACGGCCTACACTGGACAACGGCACGAATCTTTCCATAGAGGTGCACATTATGAATTATGAGGGCAACCTTTATGGCAAGGAACTGCACCTTTCCTTTATTGAGCGCATACGCGAGGAGAAGAAGTTTGCCTCTCTGGACGAACTGAAGGCGCAAATTCAAGAGGATGTAAGGAAAGCCTCAGTTTTGTTTGACACAACGGATAAGGCGGTGTGACCCGTCGGCCACGGTTGTGGCAAACAAATACACGTCACCACCTTCCGCCAGACGCAGTTTTTTCCTGATTTCAGCGACACTGGTAGGAAAATTCCTTACCGTAATGTTTGCCTTGGAAACACCGGCAAGCATGGTGCGCAATTCCTTTTTATTGAAACCGCAGGAATCCACAATCTTGAAACTACGACCCGGAAAATCCTGAACGGGAGAGGCAGACACGAAAAGGTTGCTCATGGGATGCAACTTGGCCACGCCATACCGTTCACAGAGCACGTCCTGGATGCCAGCCTTCAGGATACTGGCATGAGGTTCGTAGAGACACGTTGCAGAGGCACTTGCAACGTGTTCCTCGGCCACTCGCAACGGGGCGCGTTTCCTCTGTTCATCCGTGCAAGAGAAAACCTCGTCGGCAAGGCCGAGATTGGAGGCATAGTATGTGGGATAACCGTCATATTGGCTATCCTGCACGAAAAGCAGTTCCTTGCACTCGCCCCTGACGCTGACCACATGTATTTCCCTAACATGCCTTAGCACGGACAATGCGGCACTGATGTCCAGCATCGGGGACAACTTTATCATTACAAATCTGCTGAGCGCCATCAGTCTGTCCTGCAATTGCACTACGTCAGGCGTGCAATCTGCTATGGCAACCGTCTTCCTGCCCACATCATCCCTTCTGGCAGGGTCCAGATATATAAGGTCGTAGGAGGCGGCATTCCGTTCCAGAAAGTCGGAGGAATCGGCACAAACAACATTGGCACCGGAAAGACGCAACATACTGAAATTATGTTCGGCTATACGGCACAGTTCGGTATTCCTTTCCACATAATCAGAAGAGTCAAAGAGAACCGCCATATAACTGAAGTCTATGCCATACCCCCCTGTAAGGTCAGCAAAAGCCTGTCTGTCTGAAGCCTCGGGAAGGAGGCGGGAGACTATGCCACGCTTGTACTCTGCCGTCTGCTCGCTGGAGCACTGTTCCATGGACAGGACAGGAGGATACCAAAGCCCGTCCGTACCTGCCCAACGGGGAAGTTTCTCGCGAGCCTTCTGCCAACCCTCTATCTGCTGGAGGCACCATTTTATGTCAATGCCCTCAGGCGCACTCCTCAGGGCAAGGGTGCGGACATCGTCAAGGCGGTGCTGGTCTATGTATTCCTCGTTTGTCATAGCAAGGACAAATATACGAATAAGAGGCAACCTGCGCAAAGTGCATTCCGCTTTATTTGGCCTTTACGCCTGCAGGTGATGATTTTTGCCGTACCTCTGCCCGTGAAATTGACATTTATTTGCTATATTTGCAGTCTGATATGGAAGATTTTGATATAAGACACGAAGGTCAGATCCGCGAGAAGGACTACGAGAACGCCTTACGCCCGCTGAAATTCCAGGACTTCAGCGGACAGAAGAAGGTTGTCGAGAACCTGAGCATATTCGTGGAGGCCGCCAAATACAGGGGCGAGCCCCTGGACCACACCCTGTTGCACGGACCTCCGGGCCTGGGCAAGACCACGCTGAGCAACATCATTGCCAACGAACTGGGTGTGGGCTTCAAACTGACATCGGGTCCGGTGCTTGACAAACCCGGCGACCTGGCCGGCATACTGACGTCCCTGGAACCTAACGACGTTCTCTTCATAGACGAGATACACCGCCTCAGTCCCGTGGTGGAGGAATACCTCTATTCCGCCATGGAGGACTACAGGATAGACATCATGATAGACAAGGGTCCCTCGGCACGCTCCATACAGATAGACCTTGCACCGTTTACCCTGGTAGGCGCCACCACACGAAGCGGCCTGCTCACCGCTCCCCTGCGTGCCCGTTTCGGCATAAACCTGCATCTGGAATATTACGACAGCATCACCCTGCAGAAGATTATCCTGAGGAGTGCCAGCATTCTGGGCGTGCCCATTGAGGGCAAGGCCGCCGGCGAGATAGCCAGCCGCAGCCGTGGCACGCCACGTATAGCCAATGCCCTGCTGCGCCGTGTGCGCGACTTTGCACAGGTGAAGGGCAACGGCAGAATAGACGTAGACATAGCACGCTATGCCTTGGAGGCACTGAATATCGACCGCTATGGCCTGGACGAGATAGACAACAAGATACTGCTGACCATCATAGACAAGTTCAAGGGCGGTCCCGTGGGCATCAACACCATCGCCACCGCCATAGGCGAGGACGGAGGCACGGTGGAGGAAGTGTACGAACCTTTCCTCATAAAGGAAGGCTTCATAAAACGCACGCCACGAGGGCGCGAGGTTACAGAACTGGCCTACCAGCACCTGGGGCGCACACCCCTTGCCGCCAACGGCCAGCAGAGTCTCTTTGACTTATGAATAAACTCGGAGTAATCTGAGCATTCAGAGTAATCAGAGTAATCAGACTTTTCCGTTTTCAACATGGTACTGAACTACATTTGGATAGGATTCTTCCTCATAGCATTCCTCATAGCACTGGTGCGTCTGGTGTTCATGGGCGACACCTCGGTGTTCCCCGCCATAATGGACAGCACCTTTTCTTCGGCAAAGACAGCCTTCGAGATTTCTCTGGGCCTTACCGGAGTATTGTCCCTGTGGATGGGCATCATGCAGATAGGCGAGAAGGGCGGACTGGTCAGCGCACTTAGCCGCATGCTCTCACCTCTGTTCTGCCGCCTCTTCCCCGACCTTCCCAAGGGCCATCCTGCCTACGGCCACATGTTCATGAACATCAGCGCCAACATGCTGGGACTGGACAATGCCGCCACACCGTTGGGACTGAAGGCCATGGAGTCCATGCAGGAGCACAACAGGCTACAGACAGAGAAGAGGATGGCAGAACAGGGCCTTTCCCGCGAGGAGGCAGAAAAACTGAACGCTACGGCCTCCAATCCCATGATAATGTTCCTGGTGCTGAACACCTCGGGCCTCACGCTCATACCAGTAAGCATACTCGTGTACCGGGCACAGATGGGTGCGGCACAACCCACCGACATCTTCATACCCATACTGTTGGCCACCACCATTGCCACACTGGGAGGCATCATCGTGACGAGCCTCTACCAGAAGATAAACCTGATGAACCGTGCCATCCTGGGCACGATGCTGGGAATATGTCTGCTCATCAGCGGTGTGGTTTGGCTGGGCACTCAGGTAGACAGGGACACGATGAACCTGTGTAGCACCACCATAGCCAATGTGGTCCTGTTCACCATTATCATAGGTTTTATCATAGCAGGATTAAGGCACAAGGTGAATGTCTATGAAGCCTTTGTGGAAGGGGCCAAAGGCGGATTTGAAACGGCAGTGCGCATTATCCCCTATCTTGTGGCCATCCTTGTGGCCATAGGGGTGTTCCGTGCCTCGGGAGCGATGGACGTGATTATCTCCGGTACAGAATGGGCAGTACGAAGCATGGGGATAAATGCCGACTTTGTCCCTGCCCTGCCCACGGCAATAATGAAACCCCTGAGCGGTTCGGGTGCCAGAGGCATGATGGTGGATGCCATGAGCACATACGGAGCAGACAGTTTCGTCGGACGCCTGAGTTGCATATTCCAGGGTGCCACCGACACCACATTCTACATACTGGCCGTCTATTTCGGCAGCGTGGGCATACGCCACACACGCCATGCCGTATCGGCAGGCCTCATCACAGACCTCATCGGAGTGGTGGCGGCAATATTCATTGCATACGCCTTCTTCGGATAGACCTGAGGACATATACATATTATAATAAGTAATACATCACATACAGTGTTCATAGCAGTAGCAGGAAACATAGGAGCAGGAAAGACCACACTGACCGAACTTCTGGCCAGGCACTATGGTTGGGAGCCAAAGTACGAGGCAGTGGCCACAAACCCCTACATGGAGGACTATTACAAGGACATACACCGGTGGAGTTTCTGCCTGGAGACTTTCTTCCTGAAGGAGCGCTTCCGCGACCTTCTGGCCATATCACAGACCGACAAGGACATCATTCAGGACCGAAGCATCTTCGAGGGTGTACATGTCTTTGCCGCCAACAACCAGGCAATGGGCAACATGGAGCAGCGCGACTACAACACCTACATGGAACTGTTCCAACAAATGACCAGCGTGGCACGCACACCGGACCTGATGATTTACCTGCGGGCTTCCATACCTCATCTGGTGGCCAACATACAGAAACGCGGACGAGGATATGAACAGAGCATACCCATAGAATACCTGCAGAACCTGAACAACCGCTACGAGGACTTCATCCGGAACAAATACCCAGGCAGGGTCCTGACCATAGAGGTGGACAACATGGACTTCCTGAACAACCGCGATGATTTCAAGTCAATAACCGACAAGATAGACAGAATCTTCTACAGCCTCTTCCCCGAAGAGCCCGGAATATAAACCAACAAACAATACCGATTATGCATATAGCAATAGCAGGAAACATAGGTTGTGGCAAGACCACACTAACCAAGATGCTGGCCAAGAGATACGGTTGGGAACCACGCTTCGAACCGGTGGACGTGAACCCTTATCTGGAGGACTTCTACAAGGACATGTCGCGCTGGAGTTTCAACCTGCAGATCTACTTCCTGAACAAGCGCTTCAAGGACGTGGTGGAGATAAGCAAGGCTACCGACCGCACCATTATACAGGACCGCACCATCTTTGAGGATGCGCGCATCTTCGCCCCCAACCTGCACGACCAGGGATACATGTCCGACCGCGACTTCAACAACTACACCGACCTCTTCGACCTGATGATGTCTCTCGTGGGACTGCCCGACCTGATGATCTACATACGCAGCACCATCCCCAACCTCATAGCACAAATCAGCAAGCGCGGGCGCGAATACGAACAGAGCATTCGTATCGACTACCTGAAGGGCCTGAACGACCGCTACGAGGAGTGGATTAAGAACTATCCCGGACAGGTGCTGATCATCGATGGCGACACCTGCAAGTTCGGAGACAACCCCGAGGACTTCCGTACAGTGACGGAAGAAATAGACCAGAGGTTGTACGGACTGTTTTGAACGGAAATCTGCGAGTAAGCGAGAGCAATCAAACTTGTTTGAATTGCCGAGCGTGAGCAGGTTCAAGACGACAAAGTCGGATTAAAACGGAAAACTGCGAGTAAGCGAGAGCAAATGAACTTGCTTACCCCCTTATCTTGTCTTCCCCCTATAGGGGATTGAGGGGGGCCTCAACTATAAACAATAACATATGGCAAACTTGAAATCCCTTGCCAAGGATACGGCAATTTACGGCCTGTCGAGCATAGTGGGCAGATTTTTGAACTATCTGCTCGTTCCCCTTTACACGCACGTCATCAGCGCTGCAAACGGCGGATACGGCATAGTCACCAACCTCTATGCCTACGTGGCCCTGTTGCTCGTCTTGCTCACCTTCGGCATGGAGACTACCTTCTTCCGCTTCGCCAACAAGGAGGACGAAGACCCCGATACCGTCTTCTCCACATCGTTTGCCGTGGTGGCAGGACTTGCCTTGATATTCCTGGCCGGCATTCTGAGCTTTATAACACCGATAAGCGGATTGATGGGGTACACCGAGCACCCCGAATATATAATGGTAATGGCTTCCGTAGTTGCCCTGGATGCTATACAGGCCTTGCCGTTCTGCTACCTCAGATACCAGAAAAAGGCCATAAAGTTCGCCTCACTCAAACTCCTGTTCATAGCACTCAACATCGGCCTTAACCTAATGTACTTCGTCTGGCTGGGCAAGACCGACGTCCTCTATGTCTTCACACTCAACCTGGCCTGCACAGGCATCATCACCTTCTTCTTCCTGCCCGAACTGGCAAGGATAAAGTGGAAGGTGGACTTCCGTCTGCTCGGGCGCATGCTGTCCTACTCATGGCCCGTGCTGATACTTGGCATTGCCGGCATACTCAACCAGGCAGCAGACAAGATGATATTCCCCCTCATCTATCCCGACCATGCACAGGGAGTGGTGGAACTGGGCATATACGGCGCCTGCGTGAAGGTGGCAATGATTATGGCCATGATAACGCAGGCCTTCCGCTATGCCTACGAACCCTTTGTCTTCGCGCAAAGCAAGAACAAGGACAAGAACGAGACATACGCCATAGGCATGAAGTATTTTCTAATCTTCACCCTGCTGGCATTCCTGTGCGTGGTGGCATACCTGCCCCTGCTTAAATACATGGTGGGAAGCGACTACTGGGAGGGATTGCGCGTCATCCCCATAGTGATGGCGGCAGAAATAATGATGGGCATATACTTCAACCTCTCCTTCTGGTACAAACTCATAGACAAGACCATCTACGGAGCGTGGTTCTCACTGGCAGGATGTGCGGTACTGTTTGCCGTGAACATCATTTTCATCCCCCATTACAGTTACATGGCGTGCGCCTGGGGCGGCTTTGCCGGGTATGGCACGGCCATGGTACTCAGTTATGTGGTAGGACAAAGGAAGAATCCCATCAACTATCCCATGAAGAGCATGGCGGTCTACGTGGCCATCACCTGCCTCTTCTTCGCTATCATGCAGATCCTTCCGCAGGAATGGCCATCCCTCCTCCGCATGGCCATCAACACCGTGCTGGTTGTTGCTTTCGTTGGGCATATCATCTACCACGACCTGCCCCTCCGCAACCTGCCGGTGGTGGGGAAGTATTTTAGGTAGCATGCCCTAAAAAGACCCGTAATTCTCAGGACGCCTTGTCCCTGTCTTCTAAGGGACCTCGCCGAGCCGTCGGTGGCGGTAAAATGAGCCGCCACTGGCGGTGAACTTTATCGTCGGTGGCGATTCGTTTTACCGCCACCGACGGTTTCTTGCTGGCCTCTGGTGGAAGTGTGCCTTCTCTCTATGATTGTACTCTGAATTTCTAAATCCAAGAAATCCATTGCCGACTTTATTTTTCACCTCATGGATAGGGACTCGGTTCGTAAATCTAAAATTAAGGCAGGCTTTATTTTGTATTTCGCTTGCTTAATCGTATCTTTGTACTGAAAAAAAATAAGCATGACACGAGAAGAGACTGTACTGAACTTCCTTCGCGAGCACGATATACCGTTTACCAATTACAACCACCCCGAGGGCAAGACCATAGAGGAGGCCAAAAGGTGGTGGAAGGACGACGGGAGCGTGCATTGCAAGAACATATTCCTGCGCAACCATAAGGGCAACAAACACTATCTGGTGTGCTATCATTGCGACCACAACCTGGATATCCATAGCCTGGAACAGTGTCTGAAGGCGGCCTTGCAGAGCCGTGGCATGGCGGCTCCGGGTAAACTTTCCTTTGCTTCGGCAGAGCGCATGATGCGCTATCTGGGACTGGAACCCGGCAGTGTGTCGCCCTTCGGCCTTATCAACGATGAGGAGCACCATGTGCATCTGTTTCTGGATGCTACCCTGCAGGAAGCGGAGACGCTGAGTTTCCATCCCAACGATTGCCGTGGCACGGTGGTAATTGCCAAGGCCGACTTTGAACGTTATCTGTCCATCGTGGGAAATACTTACGAATACCTGGAACTCTATGATTAAGCATGTTATTTTCGACCTGGGCGGTGTGCTGATAGACCTTGACATGCCACGTTGCCTGGAGGAATTCCGTGCCTTGGGTGCTGACCCCGAAGTATTGCTGCGCCGACCTGAACCTGCTGATGCAGGGAGTGGCAAGGCAAAGGCCACATTGTGCGACGGATTGGTGGCAAATGGCGCCATGGACCTGTACCAGACGGGAGACGTGTCTACGGACGACTTTGTTGCCGGCATACAGCGGTTCTGCAAGTCTGGTACTACCGAAGAGCAGGTTCTGGAGGCATGGAACGCCTGCCTTCTGGCCATACCGGCATATAAACTGGAGTTCATCAAGGCCCTGAGGGAAGAGGGATATTGTACACACCTGCTCTCCAATACCAACGATGCGCACTGGCAACTTATCGCCAAGGAGCACTTCGGGGGGCGTACCGATGAGTATTTCGACAGCCTCTTCCTTTCTCAGGAGATGCACATGTCCAAACCCAATGCCGACATATTCCTGTCTGTTCTGGAGCAGTTGGGGGCGGAAGCCTCGCAGTGCCTGTTTCTGGACGACGCTCAGGCCAATGTGGATGCTGCCCAGGCATTGGGGTACAAGGTTTACAAGATACCGGTCAGGTATGACTTCCGCAAGGATGTCATGCAGATATTAGAAGAAGAAAAGCAATGATAACGCGATGAAATATACAAGTACAATAACCGTAGAAGAGAAGCATCTGGCCTGCACCGTAGGCAGTGGCGACCTGCCGGTTCTTGCCACCCCCATGATGGTTGCGCTGATGGAGAATGCCGCCATGCTTTGCGTGCAGGGAGAACTTGCCGAGGGCGAATCCACGGTAGGCAGCCACATTTCCGTCTCCCACGTCAAACCCACTGCCCTCGGCAAGACGGTTTCTGCCACGGCCACCCTGCTTTCACGCGAAGGGCGCAAGTTGACCTTCCATGTTGAGGCTCATGACGAGCAGGGGCTGATAGGAGAGGGCGAGCATGTACGCTATATTATAAATAAGGAGAAGTTCATGGGAAGGTTATAAACCATTTGCTTCGCTATCTGTCCAAGTAGGGAGAAAATAGTAATCACAATAAACACACATACTACTATGTTACGTCTTAATTGTTTCTTCCAGGCCAATGAAGGCCGTTATGATGAGGCACTGCAGGCTGCCATGGCCCTCACTGCCAAGAGTCAGTCACACCAGGGATGCAAGGCATACGATGTATTCGAGAGTGCCACACGCCCCGACGTTTTTATGATTTGTGAGACCTGGCAGGATCAGGAATCCCTCGACCTGCACGCACAGACACCCGAGTTTGTGGAATATGCAGGCATCCTCAACGACTGCGGTCTGCTGAAGATAGAGAAACTGGAATTCTGATGAAAGAAGTTCGCTTTGAGCACGGCAACAGCTGGACACATCTGGCTGGCGTCGTGTTTGCTTTAAGTTGCATCTGGCTAATCTGGCCAGCGACGGAACAAGGGTGGCAGATGAGCTTTGGCGTCATCTTCTTCATCGTGGGCATGTTCCTGATGTTCCTGGCCAGTACGGTGTACCACATGGTGCCTCCCGGCAAACTGAAGCGTGCCCTGCGCAAGTGCGACCATATCAGCATCTACGTGATGATAGCCTGCTCCTACACCCCCATAGCCGTAGGTGTAGTGGGCGGTTGGCTCGGATGGCTCGTGTTCGGTCTGCAATGGGCATTTGTGGTGGCAGGTGTGGTATATAAACTCATAGCCTTGGGCAAATATCCGCGCCTTTCTCTCGGCCTGTATCTGTTCATGGGATGGAGCGGATTGCTTATAGCGCCCACGGTGTACTCCCGTTTGTCAACCCTTGCCCTCATTTTCTTGCTTGCCGAAGGTTTGTTCTATACGGCAGGAACGTATTTCTTCGCTCACGATGACCGCAACAATTTCCATGCCATCTGGCACATCTTTGTCCTGCTTGGTGCGGCAGCCCACTTTAGTACCGTCCTTTGCATAGTGATGGGATGGTGATTAAAACGGAAAACGGAAAGGTGAAAACGGACTTGCAGAACTTGATGAGCATAGGCGAATAACCGGAGGTCGACGCCCGGAGGGGCTAAAGTCAAAACTGCGAGTAGACGAGAGTATGGTAGGGACACGGCATGCCGTGTCCGAAAAACAGGAGCAAAGCGGACTCGGCATGCCGAGTCCCAACATTACCTAACAGAAGCAGATTTAAGACCGCAAGGCGGGATTGAACCCAAAGGTCATTAGGTTCTTATGCACTAATAAAGCCATCCTTTTTGCGTCTGTTTCGTCGCTTCTCGCTTACAAAGGAACCCTATTGCGCCCTCAAAGTGCCAAAACATCTGTTCAAAAACCAAGGCTATTATCATCATAACATTAATGACCGATTTCGGTTAAAACAGGAATAGGGTTTTAGTATATATAATAATAGGGACACGGCTGGCCGTGTCCCTATTATTGTTATCGCAGTTCTTTGTTCTAACCTTTAGGTTTTCCGTTTGCTTCACGCTTTTTCGGGCTTTGTTGCTTGGACAACATTCAGTATGTAGTCGCCCAGTTTCTCGCACTCGGAAATGAAATCGATGTAGAATACACCAATCTGATAACTGTACACACCGGAATTGATGTCCTGCAGGTTGCGGTTCTTCAACTGCTTGCGGTAGTTGTTGATTTCGTTCTCAATATTATAAGAGGTATTGTAGTCTACATGGTGACCTGACAGGATAGCATCGACAATCAGTCCCATGTGCTGCATTGCCTTGCGTACCATTCCCATCATGGTGTGCATGTTGGCCAGTTGCTGCTCTGTGAACGGAGTTGTGCAGTTCTGGCGGTGGCGGTTCAGTGTGCGTGCCAGATTGTAGCAGGAGTCGCCGATGCTCTCCAGTTCGGTAACCTGACGGAGCATGCGCATAATCTGCATCTTTGACTCTATGCTCAGACGCCCCTCGCTCACTTTGTGCAGGTAGTTGGCAATCTCAACCTCCATGTTGTCGGTGATGTTTTCATATTTCTCCACACGAGAGAATATCTTGTTGAAATCATCATCCTTCTCGGTATTCATCAGTTCGTCAATGAAACCAGCCATACGGTTGCAACGCTCTGCATAACTGTTTATCTCCTTCTGTGCTTCCAGAATGCTCAGTTCTGCGGTAGAGAGCATGCCGGCAGAAATGTACTGCAGGCGGTACTCCTCCTCGGCTTCCTTCTGTGGCACAAGCCAGCATACAAGCATTTCTATCTGCTTAACAAAGCCGATGAGTATGCATGTGTTGATGAGGTTGAACAGAGTGTGGAAGGTGGAAAGTTTCCATGTGGTGTCGTCATTGGCACGTCCCAATATTTCAGTGGTAATATAGGTGACACCGTCGCAGGCGTATGTGAACACAGGCAGAACCAGCAGCACGCCCACCACGTTGAACACCAGATGTGCCATGGCGGCACGGCGTGCCTGTGTGTTGGCGGTCAGTGAGGCCATGAAGGCAGTGATGGTGGTACCTATATTCTGACCCATTGCCAGTGCGGCAGCCTGTACGAAACCGAAACCGGGGATATTCATGGCCAACAGCATCAGGGTTATGGCCATAGCAGCAGAAGAGGACTGTACCACCATGGTGATGATGGCGCCAAGGATGACAAACAACACTGTGCCAAGGAAGGAATCACAAGGGATGTATGTTACGAGGTTGCTGACGATAGTGTCAACATGCATGCCCTCTGCATTGACTTTCAGGTATTCCAGACCAAGGAACAGCAAGGAGAAACCGAAGATGAACTCACCGATGTTCTTTCTGTTGCCGTTGTCTGAGAAAATCAGAGGCATACCCACGGCAAGCAGAGGAATTGCAAAGGCTGCGATGTCAACCTTGAAACCTACAGCGGTAATGATCCATGCGGTGACGGTAGTACCGATGTTGGCACCCATGATAACGCCGATAGCCTCGGAGAGAGTCATCAGACCTGCATTCACAAAACTCACGACCATTACGGTGGTAGCGGAGGACGATTGGATAAGGGCCGTCAGTGTGACACCGGTGAGCACACCCATGAACCTGTTCTTGGTCATCCATGCCAAAATACTGCGCAGACGTTCGCCTGCAAACTTCTCCAGGCCCTCGCTCATTATCTTCATACCGAAAAGGAAGAGGCCGAGCGAACCTAAGAGCGCGAAGATGTTAATGATAGTTTCCATATCTTTTGTATCTTAATCTGTGCAAATATAGTGAAATAATATTAAAAACATGTAAAGTGCACCGTTAAATCTCTCTCATATTTGTTCCTATCGAGTAATATAATATTCATAACGTCTCCTGAAAAACCATTTGAATTGGAATGAAACTTCCTTTGAAGGTGTTAAGGGCCATGTTTTAAAGGAACTATATTATTCACTTGTATTTGTGACAAAATTAACTCATGGAAAAACTTGTCAAATTCGTTTTTTTTTTATACTTTTGTCATGTATGAACACCGAAGCCGTAATAGTATCTATAGTATTTGCTTGTTGTGCCGCTGTGCATTTTGTGGGAATGCTGGTGATGGCAATATTGGCAAGGCATCGTGTGCAGTATCTCAGTTTAGCATGGTTGTTGGCTATATTTTTCGGTGTCATTTCTATTGTGGCAATGTTTGGCGATAATGTAGCAGATGGTCGTCCTGGTATACTGAACCCATACATGTTGTTGATGCTGGTTGTAGGCACGTATTTACAGAGTATCTATTCTTTAGGTATTGCAATGCCTGGCTATCTGCAATGGGGTAGAATGTGGAAATACGCTTCTCCTATTGTTGTTCTGGCATTGATTTACGTTGTCGCCATGTTTCCGGCAGGACAATTAACTAAGGTATATTCGCTAAATGAGTTATTGGGCAATATCTTTTCCTTGGAAATTTTGCTCCGTTTGGCTGCGATGTTTTTGGGTTTGTTTTATGTTCTCAATATCGTGTTCCTGCCTCGTCGTCTGGCATATAAAAGTGGATACCCGATGTTGTTGTTGGCATATACAGTTGTACTGATACTGTCGGTTATCCTATATTTGTATACAGCGTTAAACTATACGCCAAGATTGCTTTGTGCTTACATGGTTGTATTTACTCTGGTAAACTTTTTCTGGGTATGCCATTCGATGGAAACGTTGATTGTGATGATTCCGCATCCGGATGTGAATATGGAGTTGGATGATGTTCCTGATTTGCTGGAGGAAAAAGAGGATGCTTCGCTAAAGCTGCAGCGTCAGATAGACTTCAATGAAGTAAACCGGAACCGTTATTTGCGCGTCCAGTTATGGATGCAGCAGAACAAAACCAAATGGATGGAGAACGGCTTTACACGTGATAAGTTATGTGAAGAAACAGGGATTAACAGGCAGTTGATGTTGCAATGTCTGCGAAGTCAGGGACACAATAATATTCACGAATACATAACAACGCATCGTGTGGAAGAACTGAAGAAAATGATTTTGCGTGGTGATGTCACATCGATAACCGGATGTGATATTGTCGGTTTTGGCTCTATACAGACGGCTCGCTCTTGCTTCTTGCGTATAGAGGGCGTAAGTCTGGACGCATTTTTCAGTGCTTCTGACCGAAAAAAAAGTAATTTATAGCCATTTTTGTCTTTACTTCTCTATCACGGTACCCATGCAGGCCTGTATGTCCATGAAATGGGTGATAACTACGCGCTTCACTCCCGATGAAATGCTGTCAAAGGCATTGTCCAGTTTGGGAATCATGCCACCGCTGACTATGCCGTCGGCCTTCAGGCGGGCATAGGATTCTGTATTGATGGATGGGATGACACTGTCGTCGTCCTCCGCATCGGCCATCACGCCGGGTCTCTCGAAGCAATAGGTCAGGGTAACGTCGAACTCCTCCGTCAGGGCCTTTGCCACCGTGGCGGCCATCGTGTCGGCATTGGTGTTGAGAATATTGCCCATTCCATCGTGTGTGAGCGGTGCCACCACAGGCACGGCGGCCTGTATGCCGTCCTTGGCCTTGACAAGTGAGGCCAGGCGATGCCCGTTGGCATGGTCCACGTCGCCCACGAAACCGAAGTCCACCATTTCCTGTGTGCCGTCGTCCAGGGTAACCATCTTCGGCTCACGCCTGTGGCTTCGGATAATGTCCATGTCGGCACCGGTCAGGCCAATGGCATTCACTCCTCTGGCCTGCAGGGCGGCAACGATGCGCTTGTTTACCAGACCGCCGTACACCATGGTCACTACCTGGAGCATGTTCTCGTCGGTAACACGGCGGCCGCCCACCATACGGCTTTCTATGCCCAACTGCGATGCTATCCTGGTGGCCGAGCGTCCTCCGCCATGCACCAGCACCTTATAACCCGGCATGGTGGCGAACTGGTTGATGAGTTCCTTCAGCGATGCCTCGTTCTCCACTACGGCACCGCCAACCTTTATGACGTTAATCTTGTCCATTGTCTTCGTTTATTCCAGGTAGGTGTAACCATACAGGCCGGCACGGTAGTTGCTGATGAACTCCTTGCCCTCGCTTTCCGTTATCTTGCCGTCCTTTACAGCCTTGCTGACCCATATCTCCAGGCGGCGGACCAGTTTCTTAGGTTCGTATTGTACGTATTCCAGCACATCTGCCACGGTTTCACCGTCGATTATCTGCTCTATCTCGTAACCGCCATCCCCGTCTATGGAAATGTGCACGGCATTGGTATCGCCGAAGAGATTGTGCATGTTGCCCATGATTTCCTGATATGCACCGACAAGGAACACGCCGATGTAGTAGTGCTCTCCCTGCTTGATGGTGTGCAGGGGCAGGTAACTGGTCTGCTGGGTTCCGTTCACATAGGCCGAAATCTTGCCGTCCGAGTCGCAGGTAATGTCCTGCAGGGTGGCAGAACGTGTGGGTTTCTCCTCCAGGCGCTCGATGGGCATGATGGGGAACAGTTGGTCTATGCCCCAAGAGTCGGGCATGCTCTGGAACAGGGAGAAGTTGCAGAAGTACTTGTCGGCCATCTGCTTGTCCAGCGTGCGGAGTTCGTCGGGGACATGCTTCTGGTGGTGTGCCAGTTCTGCCACCTCATGGCTTATGGCCCAGTACAGGCTCTCTATCTGTGCACGGGTCTTCAGGTCGATAATGCCGTGGCGGAACAGGTCCAGGGCCTCCTCGCGAATGTCCTCGGCATCGTGCCAGTCCTCCAGCATGGAACGGCTGGACAGTTTGTCCCATATCTCGGTCAGGTCGTGTACCAGTTTGTGGTCCTCTGCCGTGGGCTGGAAATCCTCTGGCATCTGTGGTGCGGTAACGCTCTCCATGACATCCAGAATCAGCACCGAGTGGTGTGCGGTAAGGCTGCGTCCGCCCTCTGTGATGAGGTTGGGGTGAGGTATGTTGTTCTTGTTGGACTCCTCCACGAAGGTGTAGACACAGTCGTTCACATATTCCTGTATGCTGTAGTTCACGGAACTTTCCGAGTTGCTGCTTCGTGTACCATCGTAGTCCACGCCAAGACCACCGCCACAGTCCACGAACTTGATGTTATAGCCCATGGCATGCAGTTGCACATAGAACTGGGCGGCCTCCTTCAGGGCTGTGGAGATACGGCGAATCTTTGTTATCTGGCTGCCTATGTGGAAGTGTATGAATGTAAGGCAGTCCTTCAGTTCCATCTCCTCCAGAGTGTGCAGGGCTGTGAGCAACTCGGAACTGTTCAGACCGAACTTGCTGGCATCGCCACCGCTCTCCTGCCACTTGCCGCTACCGCTGGAAGCCAACTTGATGCGTATGCCCAGGTTGGGACGTACACCCAGTTTCTTCGCGGTTTCAGCGATGATTTTCAGTTCAGGCAGTTTCTCCACCACCAGGAAGACACGCTTGCCCATCTTCTGTGCCAGCAGGGCCAGTTCAATGAAGTTCTGGTCCTTGTGTCCGTTGCAGATGATGGGGGAGTCCGAATCCATGTGTGTTGCCAGCACGGCATGCAGTTCGGGCTTGCTGCCGGCCTCCAGTCCGAGGTTGTATCTCTTGCCGTGACTGATGATCTCCTCTACCACGGGCCTCATCTGGTTCACCTTGATGGGATATATGATGAAATGCTCGCCCTGATAGTTGTACTCCTTGCCGGCAGTGCGGAAGCAGGCATCCGTCTTCTGGATTCTACTGTCCAGAATGTCGGGGAAACGAAGTAGCATGGGTGCTGCAACGTGTCTTGTGGCAAGACGGTCCACGACTTCCTTCAAATCTATGCGTGTGCCATTCTTCTTAGGCTCCACATAAACGTGTCCCTTCTCGTTGATACCAAAGAAATTCACGCCCCATCCCTTGATGTTGTACAACTCTTCCGAGTCCTCAATGCGCCACTTTTTCATTTATATGACAGGATTATTGCCAAAGGCTGTTTGTTGTAATGTGTTGTCAGTGTGATATATAATAAAATGTACGGTCTATATGCCGGTTGCCTCCCTGAGCAGTCTTACGCTTTCCGCCACCTTCTCCCTGGAATTGAGCAGGTCCACGTTGAAGATGTGCTTGGCCTTCATGTAGAATGGTTCGCGCTGGTCAAGCATGTCCTGTATGTAGGCGGTCAGTTCCTCCGGTGTCTTGCCGACTATCAGCGGGCGTACCACCTTGCCCATCTTCAGGTGGGCTGCCAGGACTTCTGCCGAGGCTTTCAGATATATGGTATCGCAGAGCGAATTCATATAGTCCATATTGTCATAGAAACAGGGTGTGCCTCCGCCGCATGAGATTATGACGTTCTCAAATTCAGCCACCTCGTGAAGCATGTTGCGCTCTATCTCGCGGAAGCCTTCCTCGCCGCGTTCCTCAAAGATTTGCGCCACTGTTCTGTGAAAGCGCATCTCTATGTACCAGTCCAGGTCGTAGAACTGGATACCCATTTCCTTTGCCATGGCATGACCGATGGTTGTCTTGCCGGCTCCCATGTATCCTATGAGGACTATGCTCTTCATACGTCTGCCCCTACTTCTTTCTTCTTACAGTCTTTGCCGCAGGTGCCGGTGCATTGTTGATTATGTCCATGCACTCCTCGTATGTCAGCGACTCTGCCTTGTCGTGCAGGTTCTTGGGCAGTTTGTAGTTCTGCTTCTTGTAGACCAGATATGGTCCGTATCTGCCGTTCATCACCTCCAGTTCGGTATCTTCCTCGAAGGTCTTCAGGTGCTTTCTGGCCTCGTCCAAGCGATGTTGCAGAATCATCTGCACGGCCTGTTCCAAACTGATGGCAAGAGGGTCGGTTTCCTTGGGTATGGATATGTATGTCTTACCTATATTTATATACGGGCCGAACTTGCCTGCGCCAATCTTCACCATTTCACCGTCGAAATCGCCCAACTCCCTTGGCAGTTTGAACAGGTCCAGGGCTTCTTCCAGGGTTATGGTCTCCAGGCTCTGCTCCTTCTTCAGTTGTGCAAACCTTGGCTTCTGGGTGCTCTCCGTACTGCCTATCTGTGCCACAGGGCCAAAGCGTCCGATCTTCACCATTACGGGTTCGCCGCTCTTGGGGTCCTTGCCCAGCAAACGCTCTCCCACACGATGCTCGCTACGGCTGTTCAGGCTCTGCTCCACCTTGGGATCGAAGTCCTCATAGAACTTGCGTATCATCTGTATCCAGTCGGCCTTTCCCTCGGCGATGTCGTCAAACTCCTTCTCCACCTCGGCGGTGAAGTTATAGTCCATTATCTCTGGGAAACTGTCCATCAGGAAGTCATTCACCACGATGCCCGTGTCCGTGGGCAGGAGTTTGCCTCTTTCTGCACCTATGGTTATCTCGCGCCCGATGGTTTCTGTCTTGCCGCCCTTCAGTACGATTACGGTATATGGAACGGTTTCACCGGCCTTGTCCCCCTTCTGCACATACTCGCGGTCCTGTATGGTGGTAATGGTGGTGGCGTAAGTGGAGGGGCGGCCTATACCCAGTTCTTCCAGTTTCTTTACCAGTGATGCCTCGTTGAATCTTGCAGGACGCTGGCTGAAGCGTTGTGTGGCCTGGATTTCCTGACTGTCCAGTGCCTGACCGTTTGCCAGTGCAGGCAGGAGGTTTTCCCCGCCTTCGTTCTCCTCGTCCTCAGAAGCGATGTTGTGTGCCTGGTAAACCTTCAGGAAACCGTCAAAGGTTATTACCTCGCCGGTGGCTATGAACTGGTTGTCGCTATCTCCGCTGATGCCTATGATGGCCTGAGTGCGCTCTATCTGTGCGTCTGCCATCTGGCTGGCTATGGTACGTTTCCATATCAGTTCGTAAAGCCTTCTTTCCTGCAGGGAGCCTTGTATCTCGGTCTTGTCCATGTATGTGGGACGGATGGCCTCGTGTGCCTCCTGTGCGCCCTTGCTGCTGGTATGGTACTGGCGTATGGACACGTAGTCCGCACCCATGTTTTCGGCAATGTACTTCTTGCTGGCGCCCAGACACAGTTTGGACAGGTTCACGCTGTCGGTACGCATGTATGTTATCATACCGCCTTCATACAGGCGCTGGGCTATCATCATGGTCTGCGCCACGCTCAATCCCAGTTTGTGGGCTGCTTCCTGTTGCAGGGTGGAGGTGGTAAATGGGGGTGCAGGGCTTCTTTTTGCCGGTTTCTTCGTCACTTCCTGTATAGTGAACGTTGCGCCCTTGCAACTTTCCAGAAAGGCCTCTGCCTCTTCCTGCGAGGTGAATCGTCTTGACAACTCGGCCCTGACCTCCTCGCCTTTCTCCGTAAGGAACAGGCCTGTCACGCGATATGTCTCTTCGCTCTTGAAGGCAAGGACTTCCCTTTCCTTTTCAACGATGAGGCGCACTGCCACACTCTGCACACGGCCTGCAGACAGGGCAGGCTTCACCTTGCGCCAAAGGACCGGACTTAACTTGAAACCCACGATGCGGTCGAGCAGACGGCGGGCCTGCTGTGCATTTACCAGGTTGCTGTCTATCTGCCTTGGGTTGGCGATAGCCTCCAGAATGGCGTTCTTGGTGATCTCGTGGAAGACGATGCGCTTTGTGCGTGTGGGATCCAGCTCCAATACCTGCTGAAGGTGCCACGATATGGCTTCTCCCTCGCGGTCTTCATCGGAAGCCAGCCATACGGTCTCCGACTCGGCCGACATCTTCTTCAGTGTCTGTACTATCTTCTGCTTGTCGGCAGGGATTTCGTACTGTGGTGCGAAGGTATCGGTGTTTATGCTGAAATTCTTCTTCTTCAAGTCACGGATGTGTCCGTAGGAAGACTGGACCTTGTAGTCTTCGCCAAGGAACTTTTCTATTGTCTTTGCCTTGGCAGGGCTCTCCACGATAACCAGATTTTTATTCATCATCTCGTCTGTTTTTTTATGTATGCTGGGCGCAAAGATAAGTCATTTTTCCCATTATACCTTATTTATTATTCAAAAAAAATGGCAAATGCTTGCGTAGTTTCCCCCATTTATGTACCTTTGTCTATGACAAAAGAAAAAAAGGAAAAAACTAACCCTTATCACATTTTTCACTATGATAGATACTTTTTATGAATGGTACAATGCCCTGCCCTCCACCTTGCAGGTATATTGGGTTATTGCATTGATAACCTCTTTGGTTTTCCTTGTACAGATGGTGCTCACATTTATCGGTATAGGCGATGCCGACACGGATCTGGACTTCGGCGGTGATGCTGACTTCGGCGGTGATGCCGATTTCTCCGATGGCGACACGTTGGACACCGGTGGTGCCATGCAGTTGTTCACCATCCGCAACTTCATCAATTTCCTACTTGGTTTGGGGTGGGGTGGTGTGTGCCTCTATTCGGTTATCCCTAACACCATAGTACTTGCCATAGTTGCAATATTGGTGGGTATGCTCTTTGTATACATATTCTTATTTATATATAGGCAGTTGTTCAAACTGGAGAGGAACGGAGCATATCACATAGAAGACTGCGTGGGACAGACCGTTGATGTCTACCTTACCATTCCTGCCAACCGCGCCGGCATGGGCAAGGTGCAGATCAGTTTCTCAGGTTCCGTGCAGGAACTGGCTGCCCTGACAGATTCCGACGAACCCATACGCTCCGGTTCCAAGGTGCGGGTCCTTGAGGTCATTGACGGCACAACGGTACTTGTGGAGAAACTCTGAAACGGAAGGGTGAACCGAAGGTCGACGCCCGAAGGGGCTGAAGTCAAAACGGAAAACTCTTTGTTCGCCGCTCACCGCTCATCCGCTTATTCTTAACCTAAAAACATATCCATTATGATTGAACCTATTTATTTGATTGTTGTAGGTGTAGTGGTGTTCGTCATGCTTGTCATGGCCATCCTGAACCGCTACCGCCGTTGTCCCTCGGACAAGATTCTTGTAGTCTATGGTACCACCGGTGACCGTGGTTCTGCCAAGTGTGTACATGGTGGCGGTACATTCGTGTGGCCTGTAATCCAGGACTACGCCTACCTGTCGCTGACCCCCATCGGCATCGATGCCAACCTTACCAATGCCCTGTCACGCCAGAACATCCGTGTGGACGTTCCCTGCCGTTTCACCGTAGGTATCAGCACCGAGCCCGACTCTATGCTGGCTGCCGCCGAGCGTCTGCTTGGTCTCCAGTCTTCACAGATTCAGGAAATGGCTCGTGATATCCTGTTCGGTCAGTTGCGTCTGGTTATCGCCACCATGAGCATCGAGGAACTGAACTCCGACCGCGACAAGTTCCTGGAGGCTATCACCGCCAACGTGGAGGTAGAATTGAAGAAAATCGGTCTTCGCCTGATTAACGTTAACGTAACCGACATTAAGGACGAGAGCGGCTACATCGAGGCTCTCGGTCAGGAGGCTGCCGCCAAGGCTATCAACGAGGCCAAGGTTCGCGTTGCAGAGCAGGAGAAGGTCGGTGAAATCGGTAAGGCCGAGGCTGTCCGCGAGACCCGTATCCGTACCGCCGACGCTAACGCCCAGGCTGTACAGGGTGAGAACGAGGCCAAGATTGCCATTGCCAACTCTGAGGCAAACCGCCGTGAGCGCGAGGCAGAGGCACAGCGCAAGGCCATTGCTGCCGAGAAGGTTGCCCAGGCTCAGGCTCTGGAGGAGGCTTATGCTGCCGAGCAGAAGGCCGAGGATGCACGTGCCGACCGTGACCGTGCCAGCCAGAACGCCAACGTCATCGTGGCCCAGGAGATTGAAAAGCGTCGTCTTGTCATCGCTGCCGAGGCCGAGGCCGAGCAGAAGCGCGTTAACGCCAAGGGTGAAGCTGATGCCATCTTCGCCAAGATGGAGGCTGAGGCTAAGGGTCTGTACGAGATTCTTACCAAGCAGGCCGAGGGTTACGACCGCATGATCAAGGCTGCCGGAGGCGATGCCACCAAGGCATACACCCTGCTCCTGCTGGAGAAGTTGCCTGAACTCGTCAAGACTCAGGTGGACGCTATCAAGGGTATCAATATCGACAAGGTTACTGTTTGGGACGGTGGTGCTGGCAATGCCAACGGCCAGACCTCTACCGCTAACTTCCTGTCAGGTCTCATGAAGTCCGTTCCTCCTCTGAACGATCTCTTCGACCAGGCCGGTATGGCTCTTCCCGAGTATCTCGCCAAGAAGAAGGACGAGAAAGTTGCAGATTAAGTAACTGACCATATTCAATACGAAAAGGACCATTGCTTGCCAGTGGTCCTTTTTTTGTTTTTGTGGTAGCACCGTGAACGTCAAGAAGTCCTCCGTGCCTTTGGTGTTGTCATTCGGGGCGCTCCGTTCCGTCCTCGATGGCGGTAAAATGAACCGCCAGTGGCGGTGAACTTTATCGCCGAGGGCGGTTCATTTTACCGCCACCGAGGACACGGAGAGGCCCCGATAAGGACGGGGTGATAGAATCTCGTTTCCAATGATGTGATTTAAGGGGGGGAGGGTAAATGCGGTAGATGGATGTGGCCGGATTGTGCAGAGGCATGTTTTGCAAAGGAGTTGGTGCAAACAATTCGTATTAAGGATAAGAATGAAGTCCGGAGTGTGCTTGTGTGGCCGTAATTTTGCTTATAGTTATATATTTGTAAACTCATTTTTGCCAATGTCCTATTTTTTATGTATATTTGCGCGTGATAAAGGCGGATTTGAGTTCAAGGCAGAGGACTTTTTGATAAGATAATCTAAATAATTGTTCAATCTAATTAAACATTAAGCTTATGAAAAAACTTTTACTTTCATTCGTTGCCCTGTTTATGGGCATTGGCATGGCTGTTGCACAGTCAGAGTTAATTTATAGTCTTGAACCGATAGCAGGTAGCAACAATAGCTATACAGGAAATTGTGATGTTGAGATTAATGGTATTACTTGGAATGTAGAGGGTAATACTCAGTATGCCTATGAAGGAGTTCAACTCTATCGTTTGGGAGGTAAGAAAATCTCTAATACGGATAGAGCTCTTGCAAGCAAAACTCCTATGTTTGGTAGTGTTGAAAAGGTTGTGTTGACGACGCATCGTATAAATCTGACAATTAACAGTGCAAAGTTGTTGGTTGCAGACAATTCTGATTTTGAAAATGCAACAGAGGTCGTTGCCAATGAGGTTCTTGCAGAGAGTGAGACTGCCTTTGAGGTTTCTGCACCTTTGGGCGCATATTATAAGTTCGTGTTTAATGTAACGACTTCAGGTTCAAGCAACCAGTATATTGAGGTTAAGAAGGTTGATTTCTATGGAACTATGCCTGCGGGTGCAGTAGAAGCACCTGTGTTCAGTCTTGATGGTGGTAGTTATGTAGGAAAACAGACGGTTGAACTTTCTGCGGAAGAGGGTTGCAAAGTATACTATACATTAGATGGGACGGATCCCACAACAGAAAGCACAGAGTATACATCTCCAATCGCAATAACAGAGACAACAACGGTAAAGGCTATTGCCGTTAAGGATGGTGTTTCAAGTATAGTGGCAACAGAGACTTACAATATCCTTCAGGTGATGACACTTTCAGACCTTCATGCGGCTGCTACAAAGACTGATACTGACGTTGCGGTAAATACAGAAGGTTGGTTGTGCTCTGGTGTTAGAAGTAGTAATGTTTACTTTACTGATGGTGCTGGTAAGGGTATCCTCTTGTATTCAAATAATCATGGGTTCAATGTAGGTGACAAGCTTTCTGGTATAGTAGTTACAACTTTGACCATTTATAACGGAGCTGCAGAATTGAAGAATCTTAAGGCAGACGATGAGAATTTGAAAATTACTCCTGACCAGGAGGTTCCTGTGTTGGAGATTGGGGTGTCTGAACTTTCTGCCGCCAGTCAGGGCGCATTGGTAGAGCTTAAGGGTGTTGTCTACAAGGAAGGTAAGTTCTACCAAGGTGATGCAGCCATTACCCCTTACAAGTCTTTCATGACTTTGCCAACTTTTGAAGAGGGTGTCGCATATGATATTACCGGTGTCGTTAGCTATTACAATACACTTCAAATCTGCCCTCGTAGTGAGGCTGATATTGTTAAGTCTGCTACTACAGGCATTGACTCTATCAACGCTTCTCAGCTTTCTGCTGACGGCAAGTTCGTTGAAAACGGTCGTGTTGTAATTGTCAAGGCTGGCAAGAAGTACAATACTGCCGGTCAAATGCAAAAGTAAACACGCAAGACAATAAACTATCTCATCTGTCCGTTGTCCAATATAGGGATAACCTGGGATGATGGGATTATGAACAAGATGAAAGGAATAATGGCAATATTGATGTTGGTCGGTGCTCTGCTGAAAGTTTCAGCAGCAGCACCGGCTGGCTTCTGTTGCATGGCAGGACAACTGCAAAGACAGGATTCGACCATTCGCGTAATACAGAGGGATGGTGACAGGGTCGTTAGTCGCAAGATGAGCCATTCCGCATATCCTGTTCAGATGAGTGTAGTGGGCAATGCCGTCAGGGTGGAAAGTCCCGAGAACCAGATATTGCCCATATACACACATACCGGTACCTTCTATCTGATTGTACGTCTGAACAAAGGTACAAACTGGTTGAACGGTCTGCCCAAGGGGCGGTACTTTATCAACAACAGACTGGTTGCCATTAAATAATAATACCATACAAAAACATAAAGAAACAGTTGCTGTTCCGGCACATAGCTTATCATGGAAGAGATAATAGCAAAGGTTCCCAGAGAGCTGATAAAGGCAGAGCTTACAGAAGAACGCAAACTGCGTCGTACCAACAAGAGTGGAAATGACATTTATATTGTAACATGGCAGGATTCGCCCAATACATTGCGCGAGATAGGACGACTTCGCGAGATAGCGTTCCGGGCTGCTGGCGGAGGTACGGGCAAGAGCCTTGATCTGGACGAGTACGACACATGCGACAATCCCTACAAGCAGCTTATAGTATGGGATCCAGAGGAGGAAGAGATATTGGGAGGATACAGATATATTCTGGGACGTGACTGGAAGATAGGCGAGGATGGCCAGCCTCTCTTGGCCACAAGCCATATGTTCCATTTTTCCGAGGCTTTCATGCGCGACTATGCCCCCTGGACAATAGAACTGGGGCGTTCGTTCGTCACCCTGGAGTATCAGAGTAGCCGCATGGGAACCAAGGGACTTTTTGCTTTGGACAACCTTTGGGACGGACTGGGCGCCGTTACTGTCATAGAGCCGGACGTGCGCTACCTTTTCGGCAAGTTCACCATGTATCCATCCTACGACCGTCTGAGCAGGGACATGATCATCTATTTCCTCAACAAGCATTTCCCCGATCCCGACAACCTTATCGAACCGTTGGAACCATTGCACTACGAGCACGACACTAAGCAGTTCGAGGAACTTTTCATAGAGGATGAATTCAAGGCAGACTACCGTATCCTTAACAAGGCTGTCCGCGATCGTGGTCTGAACATCCCCCCGTTGGTAAACGCCTATATGGGTCTTTCTCCCACGATGAAACTTTTCGGTACTGCCATAAACGACGGTTTCGGAAACGTGGAGGAAACCGGTATCCTCATTGCCGTAGACGAGATTTTGCAGGAAAAGCGCATGCGCCATATCGACACTTTTGCGGCTGAGCATCCCGAACTCATCAAGGTCACCTCTGGTGCCAACAAACTTTTCTACCCTGTAGAAGACAAGAAATAAGGAGTGCCTTGCCCCTAATATGATGATATAGTAGATGAATTGGGAACAGTTACTATCCAACAAGAGGCTTGGCCAGGAACATCAGCAACATAGCGTGGACGACCGTACGGAATTCCAGCGCGATTACGACCGTTTGATATTCTCAGCCCCGTTCCGGCGTTTGCAGAACAAGACGCAGGTCTTCCCCTTGCCAGGAAGCATTTTCGTCCACAACAGACTGACTCACTCTCTGGAGGTGAGCAGTGTGGGGCGTTCTCTTGGCAACGATGTGAGCCGTGCACTTTTGGACAGGCATCCGGAATTGAAGGATACCCATTTCATGGAACTGGGCAGTATCGTCTCGGCAGCCTGTCTGGCTCACGATTTGGGCAATCCGCCCTTCGGCCATAGTGGCGAGAAGGCTATAGGAACGTATTTCAGCGAAGGAAACGGCCGCTTCCTCCAGCACTATTTTTGTGATGAAACGGGAGATTCCCTTACAGCGGAGCAGTGGAACGACCTTATAAGTTTTGAGGGCAATGCCAATGCCTTCCGATTACTCACTCACCATTTCAAGGGGCGTCGGCAGGGGGGCTTCGTGATGACATACAGTACCCTTGCCTCCATAGTCAAGTATCCGTTCAGCAGCAATCTGTCCGCCGGCAAGAGGAAATTCGGCTTTTTCCGCGAGGAGATGGACTCCTATCTGAGAATCGCCGAGGAGTTGGGCATCAAGCGTCTGGACAGTCCCGAGGGCACATTGAGGTATGCACGCTACCCGCTCGTGTATCTCGTGGAGGCAGCGGATGATATCTGCTACGAGATAATGGATATAGAAGACGCCCACAAACTGAAGATTCTCACCACGGAAGAGACTAAGGGTCTTCTGCTGTCATACTTCCCCGAAGAGCAGAGGGAGCGCATAATCCGGCGCATGAGTACGGTGGAGGACAGAAACGAACAGATAGTGTACCTCCGTTCCTGTGTGATAAATGCTTTGGAAACCGAATGTGTCAAGGTTTTTGTTGATAACGAGGACGCCATACTTAACGGAGATTTTCAGGGAAGTCTCATAGACCACATCAATGAGATTCCCAGGCAGGCGTACCGCCAATGCGAGCAGGTCAGTTACGCAAGAATATATAACAGCAAGGATGTCATGGACATTGAAATTGCCGGTTTCAAGGTGATAACCACCCTTCTTGACCTGATGGTAGAGGCTGTTATCCACCCCGAAAAAGCCTTCTCGCAGTTACTGATAAACCGTGTCTCCACCCAATATGACATCAAGGCACCAACCCTTTACGGACGCATAATGGCAGTGCTGGACTATATTTCCGGCATGACCGACGTATATGCCATGGATATGTACCGCAAGATAAACGGCATGTCCATCCCCACACTATAAACAACGAAACCGTTACATGATCATGAAGTCAGTTAGGATAGTAAACAAATCCCGCCATCCTCTGCCACAATATTCCACCTTGTGCAGCGCAGGCATGGACCTCAGAGCAAACCTTGACAGTCCTGTCGTTCTCAAGCCTTTTCAGCGTGCGTTGATACCTACAGGTCTGTTTATGGCTCTCCCCGAGGGCTATGAGGCTCAGGTAAGACCTCGGAGCGGGCTGGCTTTGAAGCACGGGGTGACTGTGCTGAACACTCCCGGAACGATAGATGCCGATTATCGTGGAGAGGTGGGTGTGATACTGATAAACCTGGGGCAGGAGAACTTCGTCGTCAACGACGGCGAACGTATAGCCCAGATGGTTGTTGCCAAGTACGAGCAGGCAGAACTTGTGCCGGTGGATGTTTTGGACGAAACGGAGCGTGGCGAAGGAGGCTTCGGACATAGCGGAGTGAAATGAGGGCGATTGCAGTCATACTGACAATGTTGTTGTGCCAGTTGTCTATGGCACAGACGCGCTTGGACTATTTCATGGCCGAGGCCGCCAAGAGCCGCATGTCGGGTCAGTGGTCCAAGGCCATGGAACTCTACACCCATTGCCTGCAGATAGATTCCTGCTCTGCAGAGGCTCTGTATCAGTTGGGCAGGATCAGTTTTTATCTTCGGCAGGACAGTGTTGGCCTGGAGTATCTGCATAAGGCTGTGGACCTGGATCCGGACAATACGTATTATATTGAACCTTTGGCGGCAATTCTGCTTCGCCAGGGCTGTGAAGAAGATGCCCTGCCACTGCTTGAACGTATCAGCGAGTTGCAGAGCAGGCGTTCGGATGTGTTGTCGCACCTGGCCAGTATTTATTCCAAGACCGGCAGACTGGAGGATGCCATTGCCACTTTGGACCGCCTGGAAATGCTTGAAGGAAAGATGTCGCAAATCAGCAACGAGAAGTTTTCCCTCTACATGGAGATAGGCGACAGCGTGAGGGCTTTTGCCGAATTGCAGAGTCTTTGTGATGAATATCCGGCCGACCTATCCTATAAGATAGACATGGCATATTGTTACCAGCAGTTGGGCGATTATGAAAAGGCGCTGCAAATGTATGATGAAGTCAAGGCTGTTGATCCTACTAACGTCTCGCTTCAGATGGCCATGCTGGACTATTATCTGTTGCAGGGCATGGACAGTCTTTATGATGCTGCACGCGATTCCATACTGTATGCTCCCGAAACGGATACAGGCAAGCGCATCGTGCTGATACAGCAGATGGTGCAGCGTATGTCTCCGGACTCTGCGGATACCCAGCGGATAATCGACAGGTTTGACAGGGTTCTCCAGTTGGACTCCACCAATGTGGAAATGCTCACCATGTATGCTGCTTTCCTGGACTATAGGCAAAAGCCACAGGAAATGATACAGGCGGTCATGTCGCGGGTATTGTCTGTGGAACCGGACAATGAGATGGCCACGCAGTGGCTGCTTCAGTATTATGCTTCGCGCAAGGACTATTCTTCATTGGAGGAAATATGTCGGCGAGGCGTGAACTATCATCCCAAGGATCTGGTATATCCATATTTTCTGGGCATGATACTTATGGACCGCGACAGCAATGCTGAAGCGCTGGAGGTGCTGGACCGCGGTATACGCATGCGCTCGGAAGACACGCGTCATGCACTGGTTTCGGACGCTTTCACCGTAAAGGGCGATGCATATTACAATATGGACAAGCACCGCGAAGCCTTCCTCCAGTACGATTCGGCCTTGGTCTATAACAAGGACAACATATTGTGCCTTAACAATTATGCCTATTATTTGTCCCTGCGCAACGAAGATCTTGATAAAGCCGAGGAGATGAGTTACCGTACCATAAAGGCAGAACCGGATAACAAGACTTATCTGGATACATATGCATGGATTCTGTTCATGCAAGCCAAGTACGAGGAGGCACAGGAATATATGGATAAGGTGGTGCCTCCTGACAGCAGCGAGCACTTCCTGATGACTGACCTCTACACCAGTACTGCCATATTGGAGCATGCCGGTGATGTGGCATGGATGAACGGAAACGTTGAACGTGCCGCCTATCTGTGGCAGCTGGCGGTAAAGCGTGGTGACGACGAACTGACACCAGTCTTGAAGAAGAAGGCCAGGAAGCGCAAGTACTATAGGAATAAGTAAAAGAGATGAAGCATATACATTATTATATAATAGGAGTGTGCGTCATACTTTCTATGGCAGCATGTTCGTCCAGCCGCAAGGCAATGAAGGATGAATCAGTTGCCTCTGCACGTTCTGTGTGGAAGGCTGGGGAGTGTGTCGTTGCCCGTGCTAATATCGCTTTGGCCGATGCAAGTGGCAAGGACATTGCCGTTGGAGGTACGCTCAGGATGAGGCGTGACGATGTCATTCAGTTGAACGCCACATATATATTAGGCATACAGATTGGTACGATGGAAATAACCCGCGACAGTGTGCTCATTGTCAGCCGTGCCACCAGACAGTATGCCGCTTTTGATTATCAGGAACTATCAGCCTTGCTTGGCCGTACCATTACTTTTGAAGACATGCAAAATATCTTTTGGGGTGAGGCGGCAGACTTTAATGTCAAGGGGGTGAGGTGGAAATATAACCGTTTCACCGAACTTGCGGATGGACGTAAACTACCCGAAAGTATGGAGGTTGCTTTTTCCAAAGGCAGTGTGACTGTGAAGTTAGTTCTGAATACATCCAATCATAAGCAGGAGGACGGCTGGACTACCAGAACTAAATTCAATGCCACTAACTACGGGCGTCTGACCTCCAACCAGATAATCAGGATGCTCACTTTATTGATGGGAGGCTAAGGTATGTGCATGGGACGTAAAGGTTTTTTATGCTGTTTCTGTACGTTATTGCTGATGCTTTGCATTGGTATGCCCGTGTGTGCCCAGAACAGCAAGAAAGTGAAGAACCTGAAGGCCCAGAAGACACAATTACAAAAGAACCTGAAGAAATCCCAGCAGGCTCTTGTCAAGACGGGCAAGGACGTGAAGGACGGCCAATCTTATCTTCACCACATCGACCGCCAGTTGGAGGACAGGGTTGAGCATATCCGTACCATGGAGCATGAGATGGACAGCATAGAGGCAGAGATGAAGCATATTAGTGCGGACATCGCAAGTCTGGATGCCCAACTGGCAGACAAGAAACAAAAGTACCTGCGTGCCATACGCTTTTCCCGCCAGTTTCCCAAGGTTAGGAACACATTGGTTTTTGTGCTTAGTGCCAAAAACCTGACGCAGATGTATCGCCGTGCCAGATACACGAGGGAATATGCCGTGTATCAACATGACCTGGGGCGCCAGATCCAGCAGAAGCAAGGCGAGTTGATGGATGCGCAGAATTCGCTGCTCGCCTCTAAGAGCCGTATGGCAGTCCTGTTGCAGGAGGTGATAAGGCAGCGACGCAAACTCAATGAACAGCAGGTACGTCAGCAGCAGTACATAAAGAATTTGAAGCGTAAGGAGGACAACCTTCGGGATAAGGTCAGCAAACAACAGAGGGAACTTGCTGCCCTGAACAAGAAGATTGATGACCTTATTGCCTACGAGATAGAGCAGGCCAGAAAGCGTGCCGAAGCCGAGGCAAAACGCAAGGCAGAGGCCGAGGCAAGGCGCAAGGCTGCAGCGAAGAGCGGTACATCTGCATCCAAGAAGCAAGGCACTTCCGGAGGGGCTGGCTCCAAGGCACAGCAGTCCGCCTCTTCTTCCTCCGGTTCATGGCTTACGGCAAACGACAGGAAACTGAACGGAACATTCCTGCAGAACAAGGGGCGCCTGCCCGTGCCAATTACTGGACAGTACCGTATTTCCGGACGGTTCGGACGGTATAATGTGCCCGGTCTGAAGAACGTCACTCTGGACAATAAGGGAGTTAACTACGTCGGAAAACCCGGCGCTCGTGCCCGATGCATTTTTGATGGCGAGGTAACGGCCGTGTTCCAGTTCTCTGGTTCCAAGAATGTCCTTGTGCGTCACGGCAGTTACATTTCTGTCTACTGCAACCTGTCTTCGGTTATTGTCCGCAAAGGCCAGAAACTCAAGGCCCGTGACCTTATCGGCACGGTACAGGCCGACGAGTCCGGTAACTGTATACTCCACTTCCAGTTGCGCAAGGAGACTACAAAACTAAATCCCGAAGCATGGATTGGTAGATAGCGATGGCTATTGTTTACCCCAAATCGTTCATTGGCGTGTAAAAGCCTATTGAATTTGGGGTTAAGCATGTGCCAATATTTTCCAGTCATGTTTCAGTACTCTCGTGAGAGTATTGCAGTACTCTTGCGGGGAAACTACAGTACTCTCGCGGGAGTACTGGCATGCATACCATAATCGTGCTGTTATATTAAGCGGAAAGTAATACCTGCTCCCCGCCCTCCATCCCTTTTTTCCTCCCGCTTCACGCTCTCCACTAATCATTCCTCGCCATTCATTCCTCTCCCAAATTAACAAAATGATAATATATTTGCAGAAAAACTTAACATAATTTTGCTATTTTTTCCTTTTTTTTACCTTTGCACTCGAAATGTTGACTAAATGGGAATTTTATACATATATTAATCATTTATAAATAAAAACTAAAATTATGAGCGAACAAAAGTATTGCCCAGATACAAATTTGGTATGGGCCATTTTATGTACTGTGTTGTGTTGTCTGCCATTGGGTATTGTTTCAATCGTCAAGGCTGCATCTGTAGAGAAGTTGTGGAATCAGGGAAGACACGAAGAAGCCCAGAAGGCTTCAGATGATGCCATGAAGTATGCTAAGTGGGGTGCTATCATTACTGTAGTTGGTGCAATTCTGTACTTCGTAGTTGTATTTGTATTTGTGGGTATGGCTGCATCAAAGTAAATGCGTATACTCCTAATAAGAATAATGATACCGGTGGTTCTTGTTTCCATCGGTATCATTTATTATAATTGTAATCCAGAGCATCCTTACTGGGTTATTAAGTGTCCATGGTGGTTGCTTACGGGTACCTATTGTCCATCATGCGGAATACAGCGCTTTACGCACCAATTATTATCAGGTCATGTCTATGAGGCATTTTGTTTGAATCCATTCTTATTACTGTCTATTCCGTATGCAGTACTTGCAGTATTAGGTAAATGGTATAACATCAAAGGGGTATTCGATAACACCAATAGGTTTGTTTATAGCAGGCAGACTTTAATGGTCTATGTTGTTTTATATCTTGTTTGGTGGGTGATGCGAATTATTTTCAATATTTAGAAACAATCTATTCAAAGTATAAAAAGTAGTCTTATGAACGAACAGAAATTTTGTCCCGACACAAATCTTGTTTGGGCTATTTTATGCACTTGTTTGTGCTGTGCTCCATTAGGTATAGTTGCTATTGTTAAAGCGACTTCAGTGGAAAGTCTGTGGAATCAGGGCCGTTATGAGGAGGCCCAAAGAGCTGCAGATGCTGCCAAGAAGTTTTCGATTTGGGGTGCAGTAGCTTATTGCGTTATTGTGGTGTTGGTCGTAATATTCTATCTTGCAATGATTGTGTTGGGTATTATGGCAAGTCAAAATACTATCTGATTATTAGATGCGGGATGTGCTTCGCAAGGAGTGCGCATCCCTCATCGTACTATAGCATTAGATTCTTCATCATGGATTGGTAGATAGCGATGGCTTCGCGTATTTCTCCGATTTTGATGAATTCATCGGCAGTATGGCTGCGTGAACTCTCGCCCGGGCCCATCTTCATCGATGGGAAGCGCATCAGGGCCTGATCGCTCAGCGTGGGGCTTCCAAACGGTTTGCGTCCAAGTGATACGGCCTTTTCCACAAGCGGGTGGTGCATGTCTATTCTTGATGATGAAAGACGGAAACTGCGTGCCTTAACCTCGCTCTTCACATTCTCCTTTACGATGTTGAAGATTTCTTCGTTGCTGTAAAGTTCGTTGCTTCGCACGTCCACGGTGAAGTGGCATTCCGATGGAATCACATTGTGCTGTGTGCCTGCATTCACTATCGTCACGGTCATCTTCACGGGACCCAGTAGCGGACTTTCCTTGGGGAAACGGAAATCCTTCAGCCATGCCATGTCTTCCATGGCATGGTATATGGCATTGTCGCCTTCGTTTCTTGCTGCATGCCCCGAAACTCCATGTGCGGTCAAATCCAGAACCATCAGTCCCTTTTCCGCAACGGCAGGGTGCATCCCCGTGGGTTCTCCCACAAGGGCAACGTCTATTTTGGGCAGTTTGGTCAGCAAGTGCTCCATGCCGTCCTTTCCGCTCACCTCCTCCTCAGCACTGAGTGCCAACAGCAGGTTGTAGGACAGTTGCTCGTTCTGTATGCTTCTGAAAACCTGCAGAAGACTTACAAGTGAGGCGCCGTCATCGTTAGTTCCCAGTCCATATATAATGTCGCCCTCCATGCTTGCCCGGTGCGGTTCGTGTTTCCATGCCGGGGTGGGTTTTACCGTGTCTATATGTGCGTTCAGCATCAGGGTGGGCCTGCCCTCTTCGTATCCTGGGGCCATGCACCACAGGTTGTTCCCCTCCCTTTTTACGTCCATGCCGCAATCATTCTTCATGTATGCTTCCAACATGTCGGCGGCATCCTTTTCCTCTCTGCTCATGCGCGGTATTTCCACCAGTCTGCATAGCAGTTTTACAGCTTCTTGTGTCAGGTATTCTGTGTTCATTGGTTTTTTGAGGTGTATTCTCACAGCAAAGTTACTCTTTTTTGTCACAATACGGAAATTATTCTGTTCAATATTCCGCAAGTATGTCAGGAAAATAGTATCTTTGCGCGTGATTTAAGGCATAACACCATGCAGAATTTCAGTCCGTTACAAAAACTTGTGCACGACCAGGCCCGCATCTACGGAGAGCGGGTGGCATTGCGCTATCGTGACTATTCACTCGGTATATGGAAGGATATCTCGTGGAAACAGTTTTCGCTCAGTGTGCGTCGTCTCTCGGACGCAATGATAACGTTGGGCGTGGCAGAGCAGGAGAACATTGCCGTTTTTTCGCAGAATATGCCAGAGGGGTTGATGGTGGACTTCGCATCCTATGCCATCAGGGCAGTCGTGATACCGATGTATGCTACCAGCAGTGAGATGCAGGTAAAGTACATTGTCAGCGATGCCAGCGTCAGGTTTATTTTCGTGGGCGAGCAGGACCAGTACGACATTGCGTTCCGTGTGCTCAAACACGGTTCTACACTCGAGCGTCTGATCATCTTCAGTCGTGATGTTTGCCTTAACCCCGAGGATAGTATCAGCGTTTATTTTGATGACTTCCTTGCTTCCGGTTCGGATATGCATAAAGGTGTTGTCTGTGCCCGCTCCGAGAAGGTCCAGCCGGACGACCTGGCCAATATCCTTTATACCAGTGGCACGACAGGACTGTCCAAGGGTGTGATGCTTACTCACGAGATGCTGAACACGGCAGTGGCTTCGCATTATGGCGTATTCCCCCTTTCAGACAAGGACGTGGTGCTTAACTTCCTTCCCTTTACCCATGTGCTGGAGCGCGGATGGGCATATCTCTGTATTGCCAACGGTTGTACGCTGGCAGTGAACCGAAAACCTTCCGATGTGCTCCAGTCCATGCGCGAAGTACATCCGACATGCATGTGTGCCGTACCTCGTTTTTGGGAAAAGGTATATTCCGCCGTACAGGAACGCATAGAGCGAAGCAACCCCATGCAGAGGAAACTTTTGCTCGACGCTTTGAGTGTGGGGCATGAATACAATGTAGAGTACAGGATGAAGGGTATTGAACCGCCTTTGGCCTTACGCCTTCAGTATTCTATTTACGAAGGTACAATGATAGCCTTCCTGAAGAAGCAGCTCGGACTGGAACGTGCCAACTTCTTCCCTACGGCAGGTGCGGCAGTTCCTCCGAAGGTGGAAGACTTTGTCCGTTCTGCCGGTCTGATGATGATCGTGGGCTATGGCCTGACGGAAAGCACGGCCACGGTAAGTATTGACCGTTTCAATCGCCCTGCTTCCATCGGAAGTGTTGGACGCTTGCTCGATGGTGTACAGATCCGTTTCGGTGAAAACGATGAAATCCTGCTGAAGGGCAAGACTATCACCAAGGGATACTATCGCAAGGCTGAGGTAACGGAACTCTCCATCGATGCCGACGGTTGGTTCCATACTGGCGATGCCGGCTACATCAAGGACGGGGAACTGTTCCTTACCGACAGGATAAAGGACCTCTTCAAGACCAGTAACGGCAAGTATATTGCGCCTCAGCTCATAGAGTCCAAACTATGCGTGGACAAGTATATAGACCAGATTGTCGTTGTCGCTGAACAGCGCAAGTTCGTTTCTGCGTTGGTGATCCCTCAGTATGACCTTCTCAGGGAACTGGCCCGCGACTATGGTGTGGATTGTGCGGATAATGTCGAACTGTGTGCCAACGAGCGTGTTGTCAAGTTCATGATGTACCGAATAGACACACTGCAACAGGAATTTGCAAATTACGAACAGATTAAGAAAATAACATTGCTCCCCGAACCCTTCAGTTTGGAGAGGGGCGAACTGACCAACACGCTGAAGGTGAAGCGTGCAGTTCTGTACAAGAATTATAAGGAGCAGATAGAAAAGATGTACGAAGAAGAATGATTACACAAGACCAATTGAAGGAGGTTCAGTCCCGGGTGGAACAGCTGAACCATTATCTCAACATTCCGGCGAAGAAGATCCAGTACGAAGAAGAGCAACTGCGCACCCAGGCGCCCGAGTTCTGGGAGGACCAGAAGCGTGCCGAGGAACAGATGAAGGTTGTGAAGGGACTGGAAAAATGGATCAAGGGCTATCAGGAAGTAAGTACTTTGGCCGATGAGTTGGCGACAGCCTTTGATTTCTATAAGGAAGAACTGGTTACCGAACAGGAAGTGGATGAACTCTATGCGCGGACTATCACCTCTATAGAGGAACTGGAACTTAAGAACATGCTCCGCAAGGAGGAAGACTCCATGGATGCCGTGCTGAAGATCAACTCCGGAGCAGGTGGCACCGAGGCCCAGGACTGGGCACAGATGCTCATGCGCCTCTATATGCAGTGGGCCGACAAGAACGGCTACAAGGTGCGTGTCGCCAACCTGCTGGAGGGCGATGATGCAGGCATAAAGTCCTGTACCCTGGAGATTGAGGGCGAGTTTGCCTACGGCTATCTCAAGAGCGAGAACGGCGTGCACCGTCTGGTCCGTGTCTCCCCTTACAACGCTCAGGGCAAGCGCATGACCTCTTTTGCCTCAGTCTTTGTTACCCCTCTGGTGGACGATACCATCGAGGTGAACATTGAGCAGGCCCGCATTTCATGGGACACCTTCCGCAGTTCGGGTGCCGGCGGCCAGAATGTCGACAAGGTGGAGTCCGGTGTGCGTCTCCGCTACATGTACAAGGATCCCTATACCGGCGAGGAGGAGGAAATCCTCATCGAGAACACCGAGACCCGCGACCAACCCAAGAACAAGGAAAACGCCCTCCGCCTTCTGCGCTCCATGCTTTACGACAAGGAACTGCAGCACCGCATGGAGGAGCAGGCCAAGATAGAGGCCGGCAAGCGCAAGATTGAGTGGGGCAGCCAGATCAGAAGTTACGTGTTCGACGACCGCCGTGTCAAGGACCACCGTACCAACTACCAGACCAGCGATGTGGGCGGAGTGATGGACGGCAAGATAGACGCATTCATTAAAGCGTATTTGATGGAGTTCGGAGGCGAGTAGGCCTTCGGCAGCATTTCATTTGACAATATGGCGCATTACGAGACAGAGAGGAAGTTTCTGGTTGTCGGCGACTTCAAGTCACAATCCTACGATGCCACACGGATACAGCAGGGCTACATTGCCAGTGGCAACGGGCGAACCGTGCGTGTACGCATCCGTGCCGACAAGGGCTACCTTACCATCAAGGGACCCAGCGGTCTGGCCGGTCTTACACGTTATGAGTTCGACACCGAGATACCTTTGACCGACGCTCGCGACCTTTTGGAGATATGCGAACCAGGTATCATCGACAAGACCCGCTACCTCGTCAAGTCGCCCGACGGGCGTCACACCTGGGAGATAGACGAGTTCTACGGTGACAACGAGGGACTTGTACTTGCCGAGGTGGAACTGGCCAGTGAGGACGAACCCTTCATGAAGCCCGACTTCATCGGGCGTGAGGTTACCGGTGACCGTCGTTTCTACAACAGTCACATGCGCAACTACCCGTTCAAATTATGGAAAGAGGAAATTTCGGAAGCAAGATAGGCGCCGTACTTGCCTCGGCCGGCAGTGCCGTGGGACTGGGCAATATATGGCGTTTCCCAACAGAATGTGGCAGCAACGGCGGTGCTGCTTTTATTCTGATATACCTGATGTGTGTGTTCTTCCTGGCCATGCCTGTTATGGTGGCCGAGTTTGTCATAGGACGTTCCAGCCACTCCAATGTGGTTGGCTCGTATCGTGTGTTGGCCCCGGGCAAACCGTGGGTTGTATCCGGTTTTATGGGTGTGCTGGCCGGTTTCCTTGTACTCTCGTATTACAGTGTTGTGGCAGGATGGACTCTGGACTATACCTGTGAATCCCTTGTGGGCAACCTCATGTCGGGCTCGGACTTCGGACAGCATTTCAATGATTTCGTGTCCAGTCCCTGGCGTCCCGCCCTGTTCCTTACCGTATTCCTGCTTCTCACGCATTATGTCGTGGCTACGGGAGTGGAGAAGGGTATCGAACGTTACAGCAAGATCATGATGCCCCTGCTCCTGCTTATTATCTTTGTCCTTGCCGCATTCTCGCTGACCATGCCCAATGCCATGGAAGGTCTCAGGTTCCTGCTCACGCCCGACTTCTCCAAGGTCACCAAGGATGTGGTCATCAGTGCCATGGGGCAGGCGTTCTTCTCGCTCAGCGTAGGCATGGGCACGCTGGCCACGTATGCCAGTTATTTCAACAAGGAGACCCGCCTTTTCTCCTCGGCTGTGGGTGTATGTACCATAGACACGCTGGTTGCCGTTTCTGCCGGTTTCATCATATTCCCTGCCGTCTTCAGTGTGGGAGTCAGTGCCGATTCCGGTCCCGGACTGGTGTTCATCACCCTGCCATACGTGTTCCAGGAGGCATTTGGCGGTGTGCCCGTGCTGGAGTACATCTTCTCGGGCCTGTTCTATGTGCTCCTGCTTCTTGCAGCCCTTACCAGCAGCATTTCCATGCACGAGATATGCACGGCATACATACACGAGACTTTCAAGTTGAGTCGCCCCAAGGCCGCCACCATCGTCACTGCCCTCTGTCTGTTGATGGGCATAGCCTGCAGCCTTTCGTTCGGTCTGTGGAAGGAAGTCACGGTTATGGGCAAGGGTTTCTTTGACCTGTTCGACTTCATCACAGCCAAGTTCCTCATGCCTCTTGGCGGTCTGCTCATCTGTACCTTTGTCGGATGGGACATGAACAAGAAACTCGTGGCACAGGAACTCGATTCAAGATTCACTCCCCTGCTGATGGTTTTGTTCAGTTGGGTTGCGCCAATAGGTATTGGTATAATATTCATTTATGGTTTGATTAGCGGATAATGGAGAAACACGCGAATTTCGGTAGTCGTATGGGAGCCATCTTTGCCGCAGCCGGCAGTGCAGTCGGTTTGGGCAATGTGTGGCGTTTCCCTATGGAGGTGGGCAACAATGGTGGTGCAGCCTTCATTCTGGTATATCTTTTGTGTATCCTTCTGATGGGTTTGCCCATCATGGTCAGCGAGTTTGTGATAGGCCGTCACACGCAGAGCAACATGATAGAGGCTTTTCGCAGGCTTGCCCCAGGCAGGTGGTGGCGTTTCATAGGCATACTCGGCATCTTGGCGGCTTTTGTCATTCTGAGTTATTACATTGTGGTGAGCGGCTGGACACTATACTACACCTATAGCAGTTTCAGCGGCGTGCTCATGGACAAGGACACGGACTATGGCGTATTCTTTGGCAACTTTGTCGCCAATCCCTGGCTCAGCGTCCTCTTTGCCGCCTTCTTCATGCTCCTTGCGCACATTGTCATTTCCCGCGGTGTTCAGGGCGGTATAGAGAAGTGTTCCAAGGTGATGATGCCCGTATTGTTGCTCATCATAGGCCTGCTGGTACTTTGTGCATTCAGCATGCCGGGCATTGATGAGGGTCTGAGGTTCCTGCTGAAACCCGACTTCTCCAAACTTACCGTATCTGCCGTGCTCAGTGCCATGGGCCAGGCATTCTATTCGTTGTCTCTGGCCATGGGATGCCTGTGCACCTATGCCAGTTATTTCGGTCCCAAGACACGCCTGATGTCTTCTGCCGCCAGTGTTGCCGCCATAGACACCTTCGTGGCAGTACTCAGCGGTTTCATCGTCTTTCCGGCCGTCTTCTCGGTACCCGATGTCGAGGCCAATGCAGGTCCCGGTCTGGTGTTCCAGACTCTGCCATACGTCTTCAATATGGCTTTCGACAGTGTGCCATGGTTGGGCTATCTCTTCAGCGGCATGTTCTACATACTGCTCTTTCTTGCCGCCCTCACCAGTGCCATATCCCTGCACGAGTCTGTCACCGCCTATGTGCACGAGAACTGGCACATGTCCCGCAAGAAGGCCGCCACTCTGGTTTCCGTCAGCACCATGTCCCTTGGTGTGATATGCAGCCTCAGTTTTGGTGTGTTGAGCGGTTGGACGGTATTCGGCATGAACGTCTTTGACCTGTTCGATTCCGTATCCTCCAAGATTATGCTTCCCATAGGCGGTGTCCTCATTGCCCTGTTCGTAGGCTGGTATTTGGACCGCAAACTGGTGTATATGGAGGTGACGAACAACGGCACTCTGTCCGAACGCCTTTTCGGCGTGCTCATGTTCCTGATTCGATGGGTTGCCCCCATTGCCATCATGTCCATGTTCGTCAAGGGAGTGATGGAGATGCTTTAGCAGTGCATGAAACGGCGGAAGTGGTTCACGCGTACACAGGTCTTATTCCTGTTGGCCGTCCTCAATGTCAGTCTTGTGATATTGGGGGCAGCCTTGCTTTCCAGATGTCGCAGTGGCAGGGGTGGTAGGGTAGGAGAGGCACTTGTCTCCATCGCCTCTGACTCTGTTTCTCCGCCATCTTCCCGTTATTATGCCGTGCCCCAGGTGGAACCAGACTCTTTCCTGTTCGATCCCAACGAGGCAGACAGCACCCAGTTGCTTCGCCTTGGCCTGGCTCCGTTCCAGGTCAGGAGCATCTATCGTTATCGTGCCAAGGGTGGGCGTTTCAGCACGAAGGACGATTTCCGCCGTGTCTACCGTCTTACCAACGAGCAGTGGGAGCGCCTTTCCCCTCTCATACGCATTGCGCCCAAGTACCAGCTGGTGCCTGTCCTGCCTCAGACGGACAAGCGTCTGTCCTCCTCGCACCGTTCTCCTTCCGCTATGGATTCCCTGACGGCCCGTCCCGTACTCTCTCCCGATTCCTCTGCTTCTCCAAGAGTCAGAAATGTTTATCCGCAGAAACTTTCCGGCGATGAAACCATAGACCTCAACCTTGCCGACAGTGCCCTGCTCTGCCGTGTCCCGGGCATAGGTCCCTATTTTGCACGCCGTATCCTTCAGTACAGGAAGCGCCTTGGTGGTTATACCTCTGCCGACCAACTTCTGCAGATAGAGGATTTTCCTGCCGATGCCCTTGCATGGATGGAGGTTGCCGACACGTGCTATGTGCAGAAGTTGCAGATAAACCGCCTCAGTGTCCGCAAACTCATGAAGCATCCCTATATGGGGTATTACCGCGCTTCCGAGATTGATGCTTACCGTCGTGTGCACGGTCCCATCCGCAGTATCGATGTACTCCGGTCCTTGCCCCATTTCTCAGAGGATGACATCCTCCGTCTCTCTCCCTACCTTTCTTTCGACTGAGGTGTCAACCGGAACAGTGCGAGCCGCTTTGTTTACCGTCATCCCTCCCGTGCCGTCGGGGACGGTAAATCTTTGTTGCCCCGACAACACTGCTCTGTTGTCGCGTCAACACTCGAGTGTTGTCGTATCAACACTTTCTTGGCACTTGAGATATTCCCCGAATAAACAAAGTAGTACTTACTTGGGCTAGTAAAGGCCTTTACTTCTATGAGTTGATGCCTTTGCCTGAAACATGGAGTCTTTGGCTGGGAAGAGTAGAATTTAGTTAAAAGATGTGAATATGTGGAAAAAAGTCGTACCTTAGGTTAGCATTTCGGGTTTCTGAAGGGTATTACAATAAAAACACGAAGAAAAGAAATGGAAATCCAAACAACATTATGCCAAGATGTACAGAGCGGCAGGCAGTTTGCTGTACGGTGTGGAGGAGTAGCAGGAATGAGATACAGTTTGTTGGCCATATTGTTGTTCTTGGTTCAGACCATCTGTGCCCAGGTGTCGCACCAGTTCAAGAACACTCCCCTAATTGAAGCCATCCGCACCATAGAGCAGGGGCAGACTGAGTACACGGTATCCATTCTTTCCGATGGTCTTACGCATCTTACCACTTCTGCCAGGATTGAAGAAGAGGACGCCTTGAGGGCAATAAAGCGTCTGTGCAAGGGACTTGGTGTTAAGGTGAAGGCGAAGAACGGTAACATAAACGTACAGGCAAAAGCCTCGCTGAGGGATATGCCAGCACACCAACTCATATTAGGTTCTGTGTGTGACGCATTTCTGAAAATACCTCTTCCCAATGCACGTGTGTCGTTACTGACCGCGGACAGCATTATTGTGCAGGACTCCATCAAGGTCACTTTGAACAAGAAAGACAGTGAACGCTATGGAACAGCCATGTTCTCTCTGCAAGTACCAAACCAGGCAAATACCTATCTCCTTCGTGCCACCCTTGCCGGTTATGAGGATGCCTGGCAGATTCTTAAAGTTGAGGGAGGAATAGATTATGCATGGGGACTTGAGACTCCACTTGGATTGCGTCGTATTTTTGAAAAGACGCTTGACGAAGTTGCGGTTACAGCAACAAGACTAAAGATGTTCTACAAGGGTGATACTTTGGTCTACGATGCCACGGCTTTCAAGTTGCCAGAAGGCTCCATGCTTGACGACCTGATAAGGCAGATGCCCGGAGTGACGATGAACGACAATGGCGAAATATTTGTCAACGGGCGCAAGGTGGACGAACTTCTGTTAGGCTCGCGTACCTTCTTTGGAGGTAATAGCAAGGTTCTTTTGGAGAATCTGCCTTATTATACGGTGAATAAGATTAAGGTTTATGAAATGGAGAGCGACCGTAGCCGGGCCTTAGGCTACGAGGTTGATCCAAAGAAATATGTAATGGACGTAAACCTTAAGGACGAATACCGCAATGGCTATATTGCCAACATAGAGGCTGCCGGGGGAACTAAAAAGCGTTGGCTTGGCCGTGCATTCCTGCTGGGATTTACAGACAGACTTCGTTTTACGCTCTTGGGTAATGCGAATAATGTAAACGAAAAACGTCACATCGGAGAATCGGACAGTTGGAAACCGGAGGACATGCCTCGCTCCATGCTTACAACCAAAAGTGTGGCCGCAGAGATAGACTACCAGTCAAAGAACGGCAACGTGAAGGAAAACTTCATGGTTGACTTTACCGCTTCCAAGGATTTTGGAGAGACTGCCCAACGCAGGGAGCTCTTCCTGGACGGCAGTATGCCATATTCCATATACAAGGCCTCCAACACATCACACGCTTACAAGCTATTGGCCAAGAACAACCTGAAACTCAGTATACCCAACAAGATATATACCGACATTGGAGTGGACTTCACCTATAATAAATATAAGGGAAACGGCGAATCCATATCGGAGGACTTCCTGGACAGCATCAGCACACGTTTGCGCAGTTCGCACTATAACGACGGCTATTCTTACCATGTGGGAGTGGGCGGATTCATATCGCCTCGCATAAACAATCCCATTCTTCGTCCACTTGCTATCTTTTACGGATTCAATCACAACGAGGACAGGAACGAGACGGCCCGCGCCTACCTGACAGAGCAGTTCGTAAATGCATCCAAGCAGACACAGTATAATGCCAATGACTTCCATCATAGGGAAACAAATGGCAGTATCCACCTAGTGTGGGATAAGGAGTTGTTCAGGAATCTCCGTCTTGAAATACAGGACCGTCAGGTGTTTGCAAAAAGATACGAGCGAGACAACCTATATCATCCCGACACTATAGCCTTGCCCTCTCAGTTGGATGCCTTGTTGGCAATTACCGACTATAGGAACTCATACGAGAGTAATTATAGTGAGTACACCAACACGCCGACAGTTAAGCTGAAATGGCGCAAGTATATTTCAGGGCAATTCTACAAGATGCAGCACATTTCTTTGAATTTGAACTTCACCAGTCTCATCAGTTGTGAGAATCTGACATACACGCGCAACAATATCACTCAGCACAACAATCGCACGAGCTATGGCTTTATGTCCTCGTTAAACTTCAAGATACTCCCCACTAAAAGGGAACGCGAACAACTAACTTTCGGCATAAGTCACGGGCAGGGCAATGCTTCCATGTTCGACCTCCTTGACTATGTGGACGATTCCACACCACAAGTAGTAAAGCTGGGCAATCCCAATCTGAAGGGAAACATGACAACTTCATTCAATATAAACTTTAACGATAGGGAAAGCAAGCGCAGGGGAGAACAATACAACATCAGGGGAGATTTCAAATATTACCACCGTCAGGTGGCGCAGTCAGTAGTGTTTAATCCAGACAACTCCCAGTACACCTACCAGCCACAGAATGTCAGTGGCGCTTATGTTGCCTCGGGCCAGTTCAACTATAACAGTTTTCTGGACAAGCCGCAACACTGGTCATGGCAGACGACATTCAATGCCACATACAACCATTCCATAGACCATGTGTTACAAACTGGCATGACGGAAAGCACCCCTAATGCCGTCAATACCCTTACGTTGAGTGATGGCCTCTGGGTTCAGTATCAGAAGCAGGACTTCAGCATCAGGGCAAAAGGCAATATTTCTTGGCGTCACTCAGAAAGCCAGATGCACGATTTTACAACACTAAATGCCTTCGACTACCAGTATGGTTTGAATGCACGATACACCATACCCAAATTGAAAACTACGATTTCTGTAGATGGCAATATGTATAGCCGTCGTGGATATGGCAGCGATGCACTAAACACCGATGACTTCGTATTCAACGCATCTGTCAGCCAGCCGTTCCTAAAGGGAAAACTTATTGCAAAGGTTGAGGCTTTCGACCTTTTCCACCAACTCTCCTCCACCCAGTACGTAGTCAATGCACAGGGCCGAACCGAGACATGGAACAGAACATTGCCCAACTATGCCATGCTTCATCTTGTGTACCATTTTAACAAGAACCCAAAGAAAAGATAGTAATCAGAGAGAGGAGTTGACAGAACAATCAGTACAAAAGACAGAGTTCTTCAACTCCTTTTTTAAGTCAGGTACAGTTAATAAGTGTTCAATATCTAAGAATATATATTAAAGTCAGGGTAAAATCGTAAAATATAGGTATGTAATCACCAACGTGGTGATATGATATAAGTATATTTGCAGCGTCAGTCCCGGGAATATGACGTACAAATCTTCTACAACACTAAAAATGAAAAGAAAATGAAGACAACAGTAAACAATGTTACGACAAAGGGGCGTAGTACATTACTCATGCTCCTACTCCTTGTCCCCATGTTGGCTATGGCACAGGAATATCCAAGCAAGGACAAATTGAGACCAGTGGACGAAATGCGTCTGAAGGTACAGTACAACGTAGATTTCCACTATTCCAAGGAAAAACCGGAGAAGGTAAAGCGTGACGTGATGTATACTGAAATAGGAAACAAGGTGTGCCACAGCTATATTGAACGGGAATGGAAGAATGAAGTGAAATTCAACCGCAATTATGAGAATGATGGCAAACGTGGTACTAATGCTTTCTTTGCGCTGTATTCTAATATTGGCGAGGTATTTGTAGGCTATCCAAAAGGAAAGAATACGGTAATATACAGCCTTGACGTACTGGGAACATTTAAATATGAAGAGCCTACAGCAAAGTTAAGATGGACTATTACAGAGGAAAAACTGGATACTTTGGACTATCATTGTACTATGGCCGTGTGCAAATACGCAGGCAGAGAATACAGAGCGTGGTTTACGGAAGAGATTCCTGTAAGTTACGGTCCATGGAAGCTATGTGGCTTGCCAGGACTGATAATAAAGGCCGAAACTGTGGACGGTGAGTACAGATTTGTGCTTGGTGGTATAGAGACTGTGAAGACGCCTGCCGACATAAGTCTGTGGAAAAGGGATTTTATATCTACGTCGAAAAAGAAGGTACGTAAACAAGAAAAACTTCTCCTGTCACGTCCTGATGCCGTTCTTGACCAGATGGGTATAGGGTATGGAGCGGTATCTTATGATGGTTCCAAGCCCAAGTTCAAATTCTTTACCTATGACAATCCGCTGGAGATAGACTGACACATGCGTATACTATTGCTGAACATAGCTCTGCTTTGGAGTGCCGTATCCATTTCCCAGACCACGATTAAAGGTGTGGTGAAAGATGGGAACGGCAGTCCGGCAGAGGCAGTATTGATTTCAGTTCTTAATCCTAAGGACAGCACCATCGTTGCCTATGGAAGTACAGACGAACAAGGTAACTATGCAATATCCTTTGTCAACGGCAATCTGAAGATGCTTCTGCTGCGCATGGCTGGATTCAACGTAAAAAGAGAATTCAGAAACGTAGCAAACGAGTCGTGCCAAATAGATTGGATTTGTACAGAGGAAAGCACACTGCTGAAGGAGGTGCAGATAAAGGCACAGAAGTTGTGGGGCAGTAAGGATACGCTGAACTACCTTGTTGCCGCATATATGCGTAATCATGATGTGACTATTGGCGACATAATCAAAAGGTTGCCAGGCATAGAGTTGAAGGACAATGGCAAGATTCTCTATATGGGCATTCCCATAAGCAAGTTCTACATAGAGAATATGGATGCCCTGCAGGGCAAGTACAACATAGCCACGCAGGGTATCAAAGCCGAGGATGTGGCAACAGTGCAGGTTTTGGAACATCATCAACATATACAGGCACTGGATGACCAGATTCCACCAGAGGCTGCAGCCCTGAACCTGAAGTTAAAGAAGGAGAAGCGTGGCGTGTGGACAGGGTCGGCAAACATAGGACTCGGTGCAAGCGACCGTTTTCTGTGGAAAGCAAGGGCAAATGCAATGATGTTCGGCAAGAAGGAGCAGCATGTCATGACTTACGACACGGAGAATGACGGTGGAGGTAGCGACATGCTCACTTCACACTATGGTGGTGGCGGTATATCTGGCAATGTCATTACTTCTGCTACGGCCTCTCCAAGTTCGCCAGTAGGGCGCAACCGCAGGAATACATACCATCAATTGGCATGCAACAACCTATGGAAACTGAATGATTCTACAGAACTGCATGCAAACGCATCATACAAGTACAACCTTGTACGCACCAGGACAGACAGCCGAACGGTATATGTCATGCCAGACGGTAGTAACCGTATTCTTGTAGAGAATCTTGCATCGGAAAGTACAGGGAATGAGGCAAATTTCAACGTGACCTATGAACGGAATTCTAAACGGGAGTATATAAGGAGTAAGACGGACCTGGCTGGGGCCTGGAATGATATGCTGAACGATGCAGAGTATCAGGAGCATAGTAAATACCATACACTGGGTATATCCAACAAGACACATTGGGTACACCGTACAGAAAAAGGTAACGGGTTTGAACTTGAAAGCAATAACATGTTTGCTTCCACTCCCCAAAGCCTTACAGTATCTCCAGGAGTTTTTCCAGAACAGTTGACCGATAGTGTACCTTATACCTCTGTCACCCAAACGGCAACAATCAACAGGGTCAGCTCGTCAAACAGTTTTGCTCTTATAAATAATATACGTAAGCATCGGTTCACTTTCTCTCCTACAGCGCATGCCAACATAGAGCATGTCGGTATAAACTCTATGCTTGACGCCGGAAAGGATTTTGCTGGAAGCATGAACTACACTAGACTTAACTTTGGCCTGGGGCTGCGTGTGCGTTACACCTTACGTCAGTTTCATGCCCAAGTGCATTTGCCTGTAGATGTCAGGCCCACATTCATAACAGACAATAACAGCAAGTCCACACGGACACGTCTCTACTTTAATCCCTCTGCATCGTTCTCGTGGAGAATAAGCGATAACTGGTCAGGCACGGGCAATGTAGGATGGAGCAAGACGCCATCGTCGTGGCAGACCATTTATGGGGCCTATGTACTGCGGAATTACCGTAGCCTGATGTGCTACGAGGGAGATATCTACGATACAGAGTCTTTTAGTGGCAGAATGAAGGTGGATTATAAACATATCTTCGCTCAGTTCTTTGCGTGGATGGAGGTGAGTGCTGCCAAATCTGGCTCGGATATGACATATGGTTCACGTATAAACGAGCAGGGGTTAAGTGAAATGATGATGGTACACCAACCCAACTCCAACAGTAACATTCAGGTACGTGGCAATCTGCGCAAAGACTTTGACTGGAAGAAACTCAGTATGGAGACAACGGCAACATGGAGCCATGGCAATAATCAGTACCTGCGCCAAGATGTGCTTACTCGCTACTCAAGCAATGCCTATGCCGTAGATGGAAAATTAAGCATGGAGGTGAACAAGTGGCTTGAACTTAATTATAATATACGGTGGAGCAGATATCGTTCCAATACGGAAGATGGTATGAGCAGGATTTCCACGAAAAGTTGCAGTAATCAGTTACTGCTCAATACTACTATCATTGGAAACAAACTGTGGTTCACATTCAATGCATCGCACCAGTACGATAGCCAACTTGACAAGAAGAATAACTTCTTCCTCAGTGCAGACCTAAGATATAAGATTAAGAAACTGGACTTTACGCTTCGTGCCAGCAATTTGTTGAATACACGCCATTACTACACCTTTACCGTAGGAGATATGACAGAGAGTTTCACAGACTATCATCTACAGCCTCTGTCGGTAATGCTAAATACTACATTACGTTTTTAGCGGATTTTAAGTTGAGAGTGGTGTTGTATTGTGGTAGACCGTTTGCATGATAAATGTGCCTATTGGATAATGTCACGAGAAGGTCTGAAGTACAAACTTTCTCCACAAAAGAACTTTGCCTGAAACATGGAGTCTTTTGTAGACGAAGGAGGTGAATAGAACTTCTGTGGTTATTTGGTAAGAACAGCGAGACTTTCAAGAAGAGTATTGATTGAATGAATAAGAATCTGCATCATTTTACCAGAATCTGCATCATGAATGATAAAAATGATGCAGATTTTTCTTTTATGATGCAGAAATGCATTAACTTTACCCACATAAATAATATAAGGTATGCATACATTTGATTACAAGGAAGCTCCCAAGCGGCTGTTGACACCTGAAATTGTCAATATGCTATCCTCATTGCATGAGTTCAAGGGAAGGCAGGAGTTGTATATAGAAGCAGAGTCAGATGTATTGACGGCATTGTTGGATATAGCCAAGATTCAAAGTACAAAGGCATCCAATAAGATTGAAGGTATATATACATCAGATGAACGATTGGAAGCCTTGGTGATGGATAAGACAGAGCCTCGTAATCGCTCAGAAGAAGAGATTGCAGGATACAGAGAGGTTTTGACTGCTATTCATGACAGTTATGAGTATATCCCAATCCGCCCGAACAATATCCTGCAATTGCATCGTGACCTATACAGTTTCAGTAGTAGCGATACAGGAGGTAGATTCAAGAATACGGATAATGTGATAGCGGAATCGGGTAAGGACGGACAACAGAGTGTCAGATTTATGACAGTCCCTGCGTTTCATACACCCGAAATGATGGAGAACTTGTGTAACGAATTTAATAATGCCATTGAACGGGCAGAGTACGACCCGCTGTTATTGATACCTATGTTCATTCTTGATTTCCTCTGTATCCACCCGTTTAATGATGGTAATGGACGCATGAGCCGTTTATTGACTTTGCTGTTACTGTATCGCAGTGGCTACATTGTGGGGAAATATGTCAGTATGGAAATGTTGATAGAAAAGACAAAGGAAACCTATTATGAGGCCTTGCAGAACAGTTCCATTGAGTGGCACAATAATAAAAGTGATTACACCTCATTTGTCAGATATTATCTGGGGGTTGTATTGAAAGGTTACAATGAGTTTCAAGACCGCATAGCACATCTGAAATATCGCAGATTGTCAAAGGCTGATAGAGTAAAGGCTGTGTTTGAGAAGAAGCTCGGTGTGGTAAAAAAATCAGACATAGCCACACTTTGCCCCGATATTAGCGAAACAACCATTGAACGTACCTTGAAGGAATTGCTTGAGGCTGGTTTCATCGAGAAGGTCGGTAAGGGACGGGCTACTGGTTATGCGAAGAAGTAATCAACTAATTTTCTGGAGGTAGATAGTTTCAAAATAGACAGGGAGGTGCAGCATTCGTTATAGGTCTGCACCTCCTCTCTTAATTTACTCTGCATGAGCATTATTTGTCCACTAAATGCCTTTGCCTGAAACATGGAGTCTTTTGGCTGAAAATGGCAGATTTGCGTTAAAAGATGTGAATATGCGGAAAAAAGTCATACCTTAGGTTAGCATTTCGGGTTTCTAAAGGGTATTACAATAAAAACGAGAAGGAAAGGAATGGAAATCCCTATATTATTCAAACAGCATTATGCCAAGATGTACAGGGTGGCACGGAGTTTCCTGTACGACGAGCAGGAGAGCGAGGACATTGTCAGCGACATCTTCGAGGACCTGCTTCAAAGGCATGTCGCGCTCCCGCCTGGAACTGAGGAGGCATATCTGATGAAATGCGTCAGGAACCGTTGCCTGAAACGCTTGAGGCACGAGGCCGTCAGAAAGGAATTGTTGGATGTTCCGTTTTCCGGTCATAGCGTACATGAGGAATCGGATGACGAGTTTTCCGATGTGGTGGATAATATCATAAATTCTCTGCCGGAGCAGGACAGACGTATCTTTAGCATGCGTTTCCACGAAGGATATAGCTACGAAGAGATAGCCTTGCAGGAAGGCATCAGCCGAGTGTCGGTATGGCGGCACCTTTCCAGTGTATTGACCCTTATCAGAAACCATTATAAAAAATAACACTATGCACACAAACGACAAGAAACGCCTGTTCCTTGACATGCAGGAGCATCCCGAAAGGTATACCGACGAAGAGTTAGAGACCATGATGGACGAGTTGGACCGTGTGCCCGATGTGGAGGTAGCATGGCAGAAAATCAATTGCCCTGCACATTCAGTGCACCGTCCGTTCCTTCCCCGTGTGGCAGCCATATTCATAGGAGTGCTACTGGTATCCGGCATAGCATTTGCCGCCATACACCATATACGCAATTCTGGCTCTGCCCGTAAAGAAGCTATGGCAAGTGCCGTATCGCATGATGACAATAAGATACAATCCGCATCCGTAGTTTTCAATGACGTCAGGCTTGACAGCATCCTTACCGTTGTTTCCAGCCACTATGGCAAGAAGGTAGAGTTCTCCAGCAAGGAGACCAAGGACATGAAGTTCATCATGACGTGGAAACCCGATTCCTCGCTGACATCCTTCTTAGACCTTATAAATATGTTCGATGGTCTGCACCTGTCGGTAAGACGCGACACCATCTTTGTGGAAACCAAGGATTTTGAGGAGGACGATAAATGAGATACTACTTGCTAACCATATTGTCACTTTTGGCCCAGATTATCTGTGCCCAGGTGTCGCACCAGTTCAGGAACACTCCCCTTATTGATGCCATTTGCACCATAGAGCAGGGGCAGACGGAGTACACGGTATCCATCCTTTCCGATGGTCTTACGCATCTGACCACTTCTGCCAAGATTGACGAAGAGGATGCCTTGAGGGCAATAAAAAGTCTGTGCAAGGGACTTGGTGTGAAGGTGAAGGCGAAGAACGGTAATATAAATGTACAGGCCAAAGCCTCGCTGAAGGACATGCCGCCTTATTATTTCGTGTCCCAAGTAAGAGATGATTTTACAAATGCCAGAATAGGTGGTGTAAATGTATGTCTTATGAATGAGGATAGTGTGGTGCTGGATAGTTGTAAATCCCGCTCAGGTGGATCATTCTCAATTAAGGTAAGACGAGAATGGAAACTCAAGTCATGCATTATAAAGATTTATTGGTGTCCGATAAAACTTTTTTGCCAGAATAAAAATTAGGGCTGTTTCCATTTGTAGGATTCAGCCCTTTTTCGTTATTTAGCGGTTACCACACTCATCCAAATAACTATGGGCAAAAGTACACATTTTATCGGAC
>JAFTUK010000005.1 GCA_017466325.1 Bacteroidaceae bacterium
GGTCTCTATTTTTACTATCTCAAAACGCTCTAGTATCTCACTCGGGAGTACTAACTGTGCTAATTGTTCTAATATCTTGCTTTCCATGGATACAAAGATACAGCTTTGTACCGATTTTCCACACTTTTTTGCTACTGAGCCCATTTGTGTATATATACAACAAGGGGCTGCATCTGGATCTTGGTAATCTTGATGCAGCCCCATTATTATGGTGTTTGTATAGGCATTACATCATGCCGCCCATGCCGGGAGCACCGCCCATGGGGAGTTCGGGCTTGTCTTCCTTGGCATCGCAGATGACGCACTCGGTGGTGAGGAACATGCCGGCGATGGAAGCGGCATTCTCCAGTGCCACACGGGTCACCTTGGCAGGGTCGATGATGCCTGATGCTTTCAGGTTCTCGTACTTGTCCTCGCGGGCATTGTAGCCATAGTCACCTTCGCCGTTGCGTACCTCGTTAACTACCACGCTGCCTTCCAGACCTGCGTTCTCTACAATCTGGCGCAGAGGTTCCTCGATGGCACGGCGAACGATGCGGATACCTGTCTGCTCGTCGGTGTTGGCACCGGTGAGGGTGTCCAGAGCCTTCTGGGCGCGGATGTATGCCACACCACCGCCGGGGATGATACCCTCTTCGATGGCGGCACGTGTTGCGCACAGAGCGTCGTCCACACGGTCCTTCTTCTCCTTCATCTCCACCTCAGAGGGAGCACCAACGTAGAGCACTGCCACGCCGCCTGCCAGTTTGGCCAGACGCTCCTGCAACTTCTCCTTGTCGTAGTCGCTGGTAGAGTTGGCAATCTCGTTCTTTATCTGGCTGACACGCTCGGCAATCATCTGCTTGTCGCCATGGCCGTTGACGATGGTGGTGTTGTCCTTGCTTACGGTAACCTTGTCGGCAGTGCCAAGCATCTCTATGGTAGCCTGTTCCAGTTTCAGACCTGTCTCCTCGCTGATTACGAGACCGCCGGTCAGGGTGGCGATGTCCTGAAGCATGGCCTTTCTGCGGTCGCCGAAACCGGGAGCCTTCACGGCGCATATCTTCAGCTGTCCGCGCAGGCGGTTGACAACCAGAGTGGTCAGGGCCTCAGACTCCACGTCCTCGGCAATTACCAGCAGGGGACGGCCTGTCTGTACGGCAGGTTCCAGGATGGGCAGGAAGTCTTTCAGGTTGCTTATCTTCTTGTCGTAGATGAGGATGTAGGGGTTCTCCATCTCGCACTCCATCTTCTCGGTGTTGGTGACGAAGTAGGGAGAGAGGTAGCCACGGTCGAACTGCATGCCCTCCACCACGCCGATGGTGGTGTCGCGACCCTTTGCCTCCTCGATGGTGATGACGCCGTCCTTGCTCACCTTCTGCATGGCGTCTGCCAGGAGTTGGCCGATTTCAGGGTCATTGTTGGCGCTGACGGTAGCAACCTGCTCTATCTTCTGATAGTCGTCGCCCACCACTTCGGCCATGTCCTTTATCTCGCTCACTACGGCACTGACGGCCTTGTCTATACCGCGCTTCAGGTCCATGGGGTTGGCGCCTGCTGCCACGTTCTTCAGACCCTCGCGGACGATAGCCTGAGCCAGTACGGTAGCGGTGGTTGTGCCGTCGCCGGCATCGTCGCCGGTCTTGGAAGCCACGCTCTTCACCAGTTGTGCGCCGGCATTCTGGAAGGGGTCTGCCAGTTCTATCTCCTTTGCCACGGTAACACCGTCCTTGGTGATGTGGGGAGCACCGAACTTCTTCTCGATGATAACGTTGCGGCCCTTGGGACCGAGAGTCACTTTCACTGCATTTGCCAGGCTGTCCACGCCCTGCTTCATCAGGTCGCGAGCCTCTATGTTGAATTTAATGTCTTTAGCCATTGTAGTATAGTATTCTGATGGGGTTTGTATTATGTTGTTCCTGTATTAGCCCAGGATAGCCACCACGTCGCTCTGGCGCATGATGAGGTACTTCTTGCCCTCGTGCTCTATCTCGGTGCCGGCATACTTGCCATAGAGAACCTTGTCGCCCTCCTTCAGGATCATTTCCTCGTCCTTGGTGCCACCTCCCACGGCAACGATGGTGCCCTGCAAGGGCTTCTCCTTGGCTGTGTCGGGAATGATGATGCCACCGATGGTCTTTGTCTCTGCTGCAGCGGGTTCAATGAGAACGCGGTCTGCCAATGGTTTGATGTTCATAGTATCCTTATGTATTTGTTTAGTTAATGTATTCTTTTTACTGCTTTGTATATCGCCAAGACTGTGCCAAGACGGGGAGAACGGACAAATTGTCAGTATTCCCGGCATTTGTCCCCTGCACGTGTGACAATATTGCAAAATTATTGCTATCTTTGTTCGCACAGATATATAATATATAAGGTATAGACATTATGCAGAAAGAGTTCCTGGTTATAGGTCGTGCCAACGCCACTACCCGTCAAGGCAGTCCCTATGCCCTGTTGAAGGTAGCCGATGCCGAGCAGTCGTTCTCCGTTTCCGTGTGGGATGTGGCTCCCGACATGGCACCCTTCCCCGGTCAGTTGGTGCAGTTTGTGCAGGTGAAGGACTTCGGAGGCAAGAAGTCATGCTCCATCGCAGACATGGTGCTGGGTCTGATGGCCGACGAGAAACATCCCTTATACGGACTTATACCGCGCCCCATAAACCGCAAGGTGTGGGACGACACCATTGCCAGCCTGCTGTCCTTCTGCACGGACAGTACCCTGGTGCCCATCATACAGGATTTTGCCGGCAAACTCTACAAACCCTATAGTGAATACCCTGCCGCCACCACCGTGCACCATGCCTATCAGGGAGGTCTGCTGAACCATACCCACCAGATGCTGCACATGCTGGAGGGCCTGTATCCATGCCTGCCTTACCAGATAAAGGTGGAGCGCTGCATTCTGGCCATTCTCTTCCACGACTATGGCAAGGTGTATGAGTACAACCGCCAGGGCGACACCCAGTCCGACATGTATCTGCTGGGGCACATCTACATTGGTGCGCACAAGTTGCAGAACGTGCTTGAGCAGCACGGCGTGGAACCCGATGAGGTGAAGCGCATAGTGCATTGCGTGTTGGCTCACCATGGCCAGCGCGAATACGGCAGTCCTGTACTGCCCTGCATCCAGGAGGCCGCCATAGTGACCTATCTGGACAACATCTCTGCTAAGGTGGATACCATGGAGGCCACCCCGGAGGGAGAATACGTGCCAGCCCTGGGAACGCATGTGCAGAAGGGTTGAGGAATGAAGGTGTCACACTTGTCACAAAGATGTCACACAGGTGTCACGCCTTGCCGTGAAGGGAAATGCTCGGGAATGCCTATCTTTGCACAGAAAAACGTTAGGAAATCATAGGAGGTCCTATGAAGTTCTATGAAGTCCTATAAAACCCTAGGAAACCTTAGGACATCCTATGACATCCTATGAAGTCCTATGACATCCTGAAACTAAAGTAAAAACCTAAACATAATAAACACTAACAGCAAATGAAAAGAATCCTAATCTTACTGAGTGTGATACTGGCCACCGCCGGTGTTTATGCCCAGAACTTCAGAAAGGGTGCCTTGTATCAGGTAGACGGCATTCCCACGGAGTACAAGGGTCAGTTGTTCATCATGGATGAATTGTCAGGTTCGTGGCGATTCATTGACCCCTTCAAGCAGCGTGCCTTGCGCGTTGGCGACAAGGGCATGGAGTATGGTGAGGTGAACGGCAGCGACGAGTTGCAGAAATGGACTCTGAAGGAGATTGCTCCCGGCAAGTACAGTGCCGTGCCCACCAACCAGACTTCCTTTCAGGCACTGAAGAAGGGCGTTACCATCACCGAGGCCGATGCCTTTGGCAGCGATGACAACTGTACCTATCGTTTCCGTAGCGTTCAGGATCCTGCTATGGTTTTGGGCAATGGCGACGACGGAGGCAACAATGCACGTATCCGTGCCGAGAAAATGGATACAGTGAACCGTGGCCAGTACTGGAGCATCAAGACCCTCTCTCTGGGCCGTCACCTCATCGGTGGTGCTTTCTACGACAGCCACTTCGATGATGGTGGTGGCAACCAGAGCATCACATGGCTGCTTCAGTGGAAGGCAAACCCAGCCAATCCCGGCAACGCACTGATGAGTCTGGAGCCCGTAAAGGGGCAGAAGGGAGTCTACCGCGTTGTTTCTGCCAACAAGAAGAAAATGTTCCGCATTGAAGGCAACCAGATGAAGATTGCCGACATTGATGAGGCCGACAAGGCTTCGTGGTTCACCATTGAGCAGGTGGAGAAACCCAAGTTGTCTTCTCCCATCTGGGAAGATGAAACCGTCTTCGAGATAAACAAACTTCCCGGTGTGGCAACATACATGCCATACGCCAACGAGGCTGAGATGAAGGCTGATGCCGACTACTACAAGACACCGTGGACCGAGCCCAAGAGCAGTCTCTACAAGTCTCTGGACGGCACATGGAACTTTTGGTTCACCTCCGTGCCCGAGAAGGGCAAGAATGCCGCCACCGGCAATGTGGAGGTAATGGACGTGCCTGCCTTCCAGGCCGCCCTGGCCCATGCCAACGGTAACGGCAACGTGAAGCCCGATGCCATCCCCGTGCCCTCATGCTGGGAGATGCAGGGATATGACCGCCCCATCTATTGCAATGTGGAGTATCCTCACGGCAATACTCCTCCCTTCATCAAGGCACGTCCCGGTTTCAACGACGGCGGCAAGAACTATGCCATCAATCCCGTGGGCACCTATCACCGTAGTTTCGACCTGCCCCAGGGCTGGGACAAGCAGCGCACCATCATACACTTCGGCGGTATCTACTCTTGTGCACAGGTTTGGCTCAACGGCAAGTACGTGGGCTACACCCAGGGTTCCAACAACGTGGCCGAGTTCGACCTGACCCACCTCCTTCGCACAGGCAAGAACGACCTTGTGGTGCAGGTTCACCGCTGGTGCGACGGTTCATACCTGGAGTGCCAGGACATGTTCCGCATGTCTGGTATCTTCCGCAGCGTATATATATATAATGTACCCCAGAGGAGCATACGCAACCATGTGGTGCAGACCAACATCAGCGGCAATGACGGCATTGTCAATGTCAGTGTGGATGCCGACGTGCCCTCTGTGGCCAAGTTGTACACCCCCGAGGGTCAGTTGGTGGCAGAGCAGGCCTTCAAGGGCGGCAAGGCCAAGTTCCTGGTTCCCAATGCCAATTTCTGGACAGCCGAGACCCCTGCTCTCTACACTCTGGACATCGTGCAGAAGGACCAGGGCGGCAAAGACCTGATGGCATTCTCCACCAAGGTGGGTATCCGCGAGGTCAAGATTGTGGGTTCCCTGCTCTATGTCAACGGCAAGCGTGTCATGCTGAAGGGTGTGAACCGCCACGATACCAACCCCGTTACAGGCCGCACCGTCACTACTGACAACATGCTGGAGGACGTACTGCTGATGAAGCGCAACAACATCAACACCATCCGCACCAGCCACTATCCCAACGATGCTCGCATGTATGCCATGTTCGACTACTACGGACTTTACTGCTGCGACGAGGCCGACCTCGAGGACCATGCCAACCAGTCCATCTCCTACATGAAGTCATGGATTCCTTCATTCGTGGACCGCATAGAACGTATGGTTAGCCGCGACATCAACCATGCCAGCGTAATCATGTGGTCTCTGGGTAATGAGGCAGGTGCCGGTACCAACTTCAAGGACTGCTACGAGGCTGCCCGCAAGATGGATTCCACTCGCCCCGTTCACTACGAGGGAACACGTATCGACCGCGACTTCGGCGGTAGCGCATACTCCGACTTCTACTCCAAGATGTACCCCTCCATGGACTGGATGGCAAAGAACACCAGCAATATGGACAAGCCCATGTTCCTTTGCGAATACGCCCATGCCATGGGTAATGCCATCGGCAACCTGCCTGAGTACATGCAGAGCATGGAGGAGAGCAACTCCACCATAGGCGGATGCATCTGGGACTGGGTAGACCAGGCTGTCTACGAGCCTCTGGAACTGAAGAAGGGCGTTCGTCGTCTGCACACAGGTTATGACTTCCCTGGTCCTCACCAGGGCAACTTCTGCTCCAATGGTGTGGTAACGGCAGAACGCCGCCAGACCGCCAAGTTGGCAGAGGTGAAGTTTGCACACCAGTTCATCAAGTTCCAGTATGCCGAAGGCACCCTCACCCTGCGCAATGCCTACGACTTCCGTTCGCTCAAGGGTATGAAGGTAGAGGCCAAGGTAATGCTTGACGGCAAGGTGAAGAAGACCGTCACCGCCATGCTCGGCGATGTTAAGCCCGGCGAGACAACCACCATCGCCATCCCCGACGCCAAGTATATCAAGCAGGCCACCAAGAAGGGTATGCATGCGGTACTCAACGTTGTTGTCACCGACACCCAGGCTTCCCTCTCCACTCCTGCCAACCACGTTGTGGCACACTATGGCGTGGACCTCGTGAAGGGTATGTTCCTGCCTGTTATGGATAAGGGCGAAAAGACCGAGCATCCTAAGTTCGCCTTCCAGAACCACCGCTGGATCGAAAACGACCGCTTCGGCGACACCAATAGCGAGAACAAGGCTGATTGCCAGATTACCTATAACTATCTGAAGGACGGCAGCATAGACATGATCGTGAAGATCACTCCGAAGAGCAACCTGCGCCGTGTGGGTGTGGCTGCCGAACTGGACACCGCCTTCTGCAATGTGGACTACTATGGCTATGGCCCCTACGAGAACTATCCCGACCGTATGGCAGGTGTGCTCGTGGGCAACTACGAGGGCAAGGTGGTTACATACAATGCCGACGGCACTTTGCCCGAGGGAACTCTGATGGAACCTTACATCAAGCCCCAGACCACCGGCGACCGTCTCGTATATAGCGTAAGCCTCACCGATGCCAAGGGCCATGGCTGGCAGATAGAGTGCCCCGAGGGCATCTACTTCAGCGCCAACCGCTACACCGATGCCGACCTGATGAATGCCCAGCACACATGGGACATCAAGGCACGTCCCTACATCTGGCTGCAGTTGGGTATGGACATCCGTGGTCTTGGCAACGCTTCATGTGGTCCCGGCCCCATGCAGAAGTACGTCATCGACGGTAACCAGACCTACGAGTTCTGCGTACGTATGAAGAAGATCTGATAGGGTAGGGTACTGTCTGTACCTACATTATACAATAAAAGGAGCGAGTCTGCCAAGAAGTTGACAGGCTCGCTCTGTATAGGAAACATATGGATTACAACAAACTATTAGAAAACATCTACCAGGCCATCCTTCCTTATGCCAAAGAAGGCAAGCAGGCAACCTATATACCGGAACTGGCAAAGGTGAACCCCGACCAGTTCGGCATGTGTATCCAAACGATATACGGCGAGGTGGCTTCCATCGGGCAGGCGGATACACGCTTCTCCATCCAGAGTATATCAAAGGTGTTTGCCTTGGCCATGTGCCTCTCTATCAAGGGAGACGAACTATGGACAAAAGTTGGCAAGGAACCCTCAGGCACTGCCTTTAACTCCCTGGTGCAACTGGAGGTGGAGCACGGTATCCCTCGCAATCCCTTCATAAACGCCGGTGCCATAGTCATTGCCGATATCCTGTTGACTCATTTGGATAATCCCGAAGAAGACTTTCTACGCTTTGTGAGAGAAGTGTCCTGTAACGATAGCATCTATTACAACAAGGAGGTTGCCCTCTCGGAGCGCAAGGAAGGTTACCTGAATGCCGCCATAGTAAATCTGTTGAAGTATCACGGAACGATAGAGAACGACATCGAGGACGTCCTGCACTTCTACTTCATGATGTGCTCCATAGAGATGAGTTGCCGCGAACTCTCCCATGCCTTCCTCGTTTTTGCCAACCATCGCCGAAGGTTCGACTATGCAGGTATAACCCTCACTCCGTCTCAGGTGAAGCGCATCAATGCCATCATGCAGACATGTGGTTTCTATGATGAGGCTGGCGAGTTTGCCTACCTCGTTGGTCTCCCCGGCAAGAGTGGTGTAGGCGGTGGTATCGTAGCCATCTATCCTCTCCAGTACTCCGTTGCCGTATGGTGTCCACGCCTCAATAGCAAAGGCAATTCTGTGATGGGAATCAAAGCCCTCGAACTCCTCACGACTGAGACACAGGCCTCAATATTCTGACAGTAATAGAAATTGCTACTTTTAGTAAACTACTTCTTATGTAGTTTTTCTTTCAGGAAGTGACCGGTGTAACTTTGCTTGCACCGGGCTATCTCCTCGGGAGTACCAGAGGTAATGAGGTAGCCGCCCTCTTCTCCACCCTCGGGACCCATGTCCAGAATATGGTCGGCACACTTGATGACATCCGGGTTATGCTCGATGATTATCAGTGTATGGCCCTTCATCAAGAGGGCATCAAAGGCAGCAAGCAGTTTCTTTATGTCGTGGAAATGCAGGCCTGTGGTGGGTTCGTCGAAGATGAACATCGTGGGTACATGCTTGTCCATGCCAAGATAGTATGCCAACTTCACGCGCTGGTTCTCACCGCCGGAAAGGGTGCTGCTCGACTGGCCGAGTTTGATATATCCAAGACCCACGTCCTGCAAGGGTTTGAGCAGTTTCACAATCTTCTTCTCCTTCCACTCCGTGAAGAACTCTATGGCCTGGTTGATGGTCATGTCCAGAATGTCGTAGACGTTCTTTTCATGGAAACGCACCTCCAGAACCTCCTGCTTGAAGCGCTTGCCGTGACACGACTCACATTCAAGTACAAGGTCGGCCATGAACTGCATCTCCACGGTCACGGTGCCTTCTCCGTTGCACTCTTCGCACCGGCCACCGGAGGCATTGAAACTGAAGTATGCCGCCGTGAAGCCCATCTGTTGGGAAAGTGCCTGCTGGGCAAAAAGTTTGCGGATTTCATCCCATGCCTTCACGTAGGTTACGGGATTGGAACGGGAACTCTTGCCTATGGGGTTCTGGTCCACGAACTCTATTGCCTGGATGGCATTCGTGTCGCCCTCGAGGTAAGCGAACTCGCCCGGGCGGTCGCCCACCTCGTCCAGATTACGCTTTATGGCATTGAACAGGATGTCGCGCACCAGGCTTGACTTGCCCGAACCGGACACACCAGTCACGCAGGTCATCACGTTCAGGGGGAAGCGCACGTCTATGCCCTTCAGGTTGTTGGCACGTGCTCCACGGATTTCTATGTAGCGGTTCCACCTCCTGCGCGTCTCGGGCACGGGGATGCTATCCTTGCCGGAGAGGAAGTCCAGGGTGTGGGAATGTTTTTTGTTTATATGGTGAGTGGCGGTTGTATCTTCTCCCCTCCCTTGTGGAGGGGTAAGGGGGAGGGTCCGCCCTTTTCCGTTTTCCGTTTTTATCTTTCCGTTATATACGATTTGTCCGCCAAGGCGGCCTGCCTCGGGACCTACGTCTATTATCCAGTCGGCGGCACGCATGATGTCCTCGTCGTGCTCCACCACCACCACGGTATTGCCAAGGTCGCGGAGTTGGTGCAAAACCTTTATGAGTCTTTCCGTGTCGCGCGAGTGCAGGCCTATGGACGGTTCGTCCAGAATGTAAAGGCTGCCCACCAGAGCTGAACCGAGCGAAGTGGCCAGGTTGATGCGCTGGCTCTCGCCGCCCGACAGGGAGTTGGACAGACGGTTGAGGGTAAGGTAAGGCAGGCCTACGTCCATCAGGAACCGGAGCCTGGACCTTATCTCCACCAGCAGGCGCATGGCTATCTTCTGCTCGTTCTCCGTGAGGTTTGAAGTCAGGTCCTTGGCAAACCACTCGGACAACTTGGATATGGGCCATTCCACCAGTTCGGAGATTGTGCGTCCTGCCACACGGACATAGTTGGCCTCGGGCTTCAGGCGACGGCCGAGGCACTTGGGGCATGTGGTCTTGCCACGGTATCTGGCAAGCATCACACGGTTCTGTATCTTGTACTGGCCGGCCTTGAGCATGTCGAAGAAGGCGTCTATGGACACCAGTCCCCACTCCTGCTCCTCGGGCGTCAGCGTCCATTCGGAGAGGGCCTTCTCGCTGGGCCTGCCATGCCAAAGCCAGTCCTTCTCGGCCTGTGTGAGTTCGTAGTATGGCTTGTGCACTGGAAAACCTCGCTCGGAATTGAAGCGGATGAAGCAGGTCTTCCACTCGCTCATCTTCTCGCCTCGCCAGCATTGCACGCAACCCTCATACAGGGAGAGTGCCGAATTGGGTATGACCAGGCGTTCGTCTATGCCCATTATCTTGCCGAAACCCTCGCACTCGGGACATGCCCCCAGGGGGGAGTTGAAGGCAAAGAGTTGGTCGGTGGGTTCCTGAAACACTATGCCGTCGGCCTCGAAGCGCGAGTTGAACTTGTGCAGTATGCCGGCAGGCAGGAACCTCAGCATCATCTCGCCTCCGCCCTCGTAGAAGGCCGTCTCCACACTGTCGGTAAGACGGGAAAGGGAGTCGTTGTCGTCGCGCACCGACTGGCGGTCGATGACCAGATGCACCTCACGGGGAGTTGCGCCACCTTCCGTGGCAAGGTATTCTTCTATGGTGGTTATCTGTCCGTCCACCTCAATGCGGACGAAGCCCTGTTGCAGATACTTCTTCAGGCATTCGCGCACGTCTGCCGTGCCGTTCTCCTTACAAAGATGCATGGGGGCAAGCACCACGAAGCGAGTACCCGGGGTGTACGTCATCACGCATCTGATGACGTCCTCCACACCCTGCTTTTTCACCTCCTCGCCACTCACAGGACTGTAGGTGCGCCCCACTCGGGCAAAGAGCATGCGCATGTACTCGTATATCTCGGTGCTGGTGCCCACGGTGGAGCGCGGATTGCGGCTGCTCACCTTCTGCTCTATGGCTATGGCAGGGGGGATGCCCTTAATGAAGTCACATTCGGGTTTGCCCATACGGCCGAGGAACTGGCGGGCATAACTGGAAAGGCTTTCCACATAGCGGCGCTGACCCTCGGCATACAGTGTGTCGAAGGCAAGGCTTGACTTGCCCGAACCGGACACACCCGTCACTACGATGAGTTTGTCACGGGGTATTTCCACGTCTATGTTCTTCAGGTTGTTTACCCTTGCGCCTTTTATGTATATGCTTTCCATAACAAATTATTATTAAGGACCCAAAAGACCCTAAGGACCTTAAAGACTCAAAAGACCTTAAGGCCCATTTTTTGCCTTTACAACTTCATCGTCACTCCCTTGCTCTCGTTCTGCATGTGGTCGAGGGCAGTGACCACATACACGTGTCCCAGAGCATCGTCGGGCAGGTTGTAGAAGGTATTGCGTGTAACCGTAACGAGGTTTGCAGGGTTGTCAAGATCTCGTTTCTCGCCCCTGCGGAAGCGGTAAACGGCATACCACACAGCCTTGTCCATGGGAGTCTTGGCCTTGGGAGCCGTCCAGAAGAGTGTTGGACCGTCCTTCGTGCCTATGATGGCCATGCGGCGGACCTTCTTAGGAGCCTTGTTGTCTATCCAGGGCATCAGCGGAGCCAGGGCAGGATACTTGTGGTAATCCTCCTTGAGCATGGTGGCATAGTTGCCGGGGTTGTCCACCACGGCCTTGGCATACCACTGGCAACTGCCCTCCACGCCGGGCAGGTTGCGCTGCAGGTCGTACTTGGCACGCATCTGGTGCTCGCCGGCATTGCGCAGGTCGTTGTACTTGACGGTGCGCTCCACGTCCTGACCTATGTACAGATGTCGGCCTCCGGCATTCTCGCTCCACCACCTGATGAGGGTTTCGTAATCGGCCGTAGGATGACCTATCTGCCAGTATATCTGCGGTATGTTGTAATCCACCCAACCTTGGCGCACCCATTCCAGCACATCGGCATAGAGGTCGTCATAGTTCTGCAAACCTTTGGTTTCGGAACCCATAGGGTCGTTCCTCTTGTTGCGATATATGCCGAAGGGACTTACGCCGAACTTGCACCAGGGCTTCACGCTCTTGACGGATTCGTTGAGTTGCTTGATGAACTTGTTCACATTGTCGCGTCTCCAGTCGTCGCGCGACATGCCGTTGCCGTACTTCTCGTAAGAGGCATCGTCGGGGATGGGCAGACCGTTGGCAGGATAAGGATAGAAATAATCGTCGATGTGCAGGCCGTCCACGTCATATCTCTCCACAATGTCCATTGCCACACGGCAGATGTAGTCGCGGTTCTCCGGCTGGCCGGGATCGAAGAGCATCAGGCCGTCGTAGTGGAAGAAGCGCTCGGGGTTCTTGAAATAGGGATGCTCTGCCGACAGGGCCGTAGTACCCTTCGTCTTGGCACGGTAGGGGTTTATCCATGCGTGGCACTCCATGCCGCGGCGGTGGCACTCCTCCACCATCCATGCCAGAGGGTCCCAGTAGGGTTGGGGGGCACGCCCCTGCTCTGCCGTCAGGTAGCGGCTCCAGGGTTCCATCTTGCTCTCGTACAGGGCATCGGCCTCGGCACGCACCTGGAACATGATGGCATTGATGCCGCAACGCTTCAGTTCGTCCAGTTGCATGGTCAGCGTCTTCTGCATCTTCTCGCGTCCGATACCCGTCCACTGGTTGTTGACGCACTGTATCCAGGCACCGCGGAATTCTCGCTTGGGATTCTGCCCAAGCACCTTCGGCTGTTCCTTGTCCTTCTTTGGTTGGGGAGTCTTTGCTCCGCAGACGGATGCCATGAGCAGGGCCGCCAATATAATAATGTACTTCATCAAGGCACAAAGATAACGAAATTTGCCCGATGATACGCCCGCACGGCCTGCATTTTCCGTCAAAAAGGAGCGCACGGCCCATTTTAGCCCTGCACGCGCCACGGGATTAGGGATTATTTTCGTACATTTGCACAGAAATGTACATAAAAACAACACACAATATGGAAAACCGTTATATCACAGTTCAGTACAAGTTGTATGCCCCCATGGGTGCAGAAAAGCAGATAGAGTTGATAGAGGAAACACGCCCCGACATGCCCTTCCAGTTCATCAGCGGCATGGGCATGGTGCTGGAGGCTTTGGAGAACCACCTTCACCCCCTGCAGGCAGGCGAGGCCTTCAAGATTACTCTCAGCGAGGACGAGGCTTATGGTCCCTACATCCCCGAGGGCGTACAGGAAGTTCCCCTGGAGGCTTTCTTCATCGAGGGCAAACTGGACACAGAGCACATCTATGAGGGTGCCGTAGTGCCCCTGATGAATGCCGATGGCGAGCGTTTCAATGGCACCATTGCCGAGATAAAGGAGAAAGCGGTCGTTGTGGACCTCAACCACCCCTTGGCTGGCAAGGCACTGACCTTCGACGGCACTGTTGTGGAGAACCGTCTGGCCACCAACCAGGAAATCCAGGACTACCTCAACAGCCAGGGCGGTTGCGGCAGTTGTGGCGGTTGCGGAGGCGGCGATTGTGGCGGCTCCTGCGGAGAAGGCAGTTGTTGCGGAGGTTGCAACTAAGCCTCACCCTTCACAGTTTTCCGTTTCTTTGTCCCTCTGAGACAGGGGGACGAGCGTAGCGGAGGGGGTATGACGTAACTCTACTAATTAATTTTCCGTTTTTACAAGTGAACACATTTGGCAACATATTCCGTCTGACCACATTCGGCGAAAGCCATGGCGAAGCCGTAGGAGGTGTCATTGATGGCATGCCGGCAGGCATTGCCGTGGACATGGACTTTATCCAGGGCGAACTGGCACGCCGTCGCCCGGGGCAGAGCCGTCTCACCACGGCACGCAAGGAGGAGGACCGCGTGGAAATCCTCAGCGGTGTCTTTGAGGGCCGCACCACGGGTTGTCCCATAGGCTTCATGGTGAGGAACACCAACCAGCACAGTTCCGACTATGAGAACATGCGCCACGTGTTCCGTCCCTCGCACGCCGACTATACCTATACCGCCAAATACGGCATACGCGACCATCGTGGCGGCGGGCGCTCCTCGGCACGCGAAACCATAAGCCGTGTCGTGGGCGGAGCCTTTGCCATGCTTGCCTTGCGCAAATTGGGCATCAGCGTCTGCGCATATACATCCCAAGTGGGCGACATTGCCCTGCCCGGAACTTATCAGGATTACGACCTCGGACGTGCCGAGGAAAATCCCGTCCGTTGTCCCGACCCCGACACGGCACAGCGCATGGCGGACCTCATCATGGAGGTGAAGGGTAAGGGCGACACCATCGGAGGCATCATCACATGCATTGTAAAGGGGTGTCCCGCAGGTCTTGGCGAACCTTGCTTCGGCAAGTTGCATGCCGCCCTGGGAAGTGCCATGCTCAGCATAAATGCCGTAAAAGGTTTTGAGTATGGCATGGGATTCTCTGGGATGGAGCTAAGGGGTAGTCAGCAGAACGACATCTTCATCCCCGACGGCAAGGGTGGCATCACCACCCAAACCAACCGTAGTGGCGGTATACAGGGAGGCATCTCCAACGGACAGGACATCTACTTCCGCGTTGCCTTCAAACCCGTTGCCACCCTCCTGATGGAACAACCCACCGTAACCGAGGACGGTGAGGCAACCACCCTGAAAGCCCGCGGCCGCCACGATGCATGCGTGCTCCCCCGTGCCGTCCCCGTAGTGGAAGCCATGGCGGCAATGACCATCCTGGATTACTACCTGCTGAATCAAGCACACAAATAACACATCAACCAACACTATTATTAACACAAACACATCTGCCTATGAAGCATAGCGTATAACACTATACGCACACTATAAGACTTATTGGAAAAGCGTTTTAGCTTGGATCTTGTCTTTGAAACTTCGACACTTTCAAAATCCATCAAGAGTAAAGCGACGAACGCTCACGCCACATGGCGTGGGCTTTACTCGTATATTTGATGGATAGGTAGTCGAAGACCTCAAAGACAGATACACAGAGTTTCGTCCACGCTTTTTTGTGTGCGTATATCAAATACACCAAGGACGACGGAGTAACCGAAATGCCGCATAAGTGAGTAGGAATCTCAATCAAACAACAATGAAAATGAAAAAGTTTATTTTGTGCCTTATTGGCATAATGTTCGTATCAGTAATGGCATTCAGTCTGTCTTCATGTAGCAAAGAAGAAGTGGAACCAGAAAAGGATAAAGATGAAGTGACTATTCTTGGAACATGGCGTTGTTATACTGATAAAGCAAAAGGGTATTATTACCAAATCACTCTTAAAAAAGATAGGACACTGATTTGGAACGAAATAAATGACAATGAAAACGAAACCATCAACAAAAATAGTACTTACACATATAAGGATGGATGTATCACGTGGTATTGGGAGGATTCGGTTGAAGCCATATGGTACGTTTCTCAACTTTATAAAACAGAAATGATAACATATCGAGTAAATAAATATACTGGAGAACGAGACGAAGAGGAGATGAACATTTGGGTAAAAATAAAATAGTTAAATACATTTTATCATTAATACCATACATATATAGCGAGCGGAATTGTGCTTTTTTAGTCGATTCCGCTCGCTATATAGTTTGGTTCTCACGATTATAGAAATATGCGTAGACAAAATACTCGCATGATATATTATATCCCAATCACGTTTCAGTACTCTCGTGAGAGTATTGCAGTACTCTCATGGGGAAACTCCAGTACTCTCGCAAGAGTACTGGCAGAGCATAAATATCAATAAACCGAGCGGAATCGCCCCAAAAAGCACGATTCCGCTCGGTATTGCAGTTTGAAGTTATGCCGGTTTGTCTTATGGACAAACTGATACAGGTAATGCCGGTTTTAGCGCTTGGTTCTAATCTGCGTCAAATCAATGCTGACGATGTGCAGGCCTAACTCGTTCAAATCTGCCTCCACATTCTCTTGAAGCGTGTCCAAGAACTTGTTTCTGAAAGCGCTGAAACCTTCCATACTTGTTGTGGCAAGAAGTCTCCGCAACTGGGCAAGGAGAATGTCATGTGCCAATGATTGGATACGCTCCTCTGATGCATTCAACAGATGCTTGGCGGCATTGGGCATCAGTTCGAGCTCTGTGCTGATGGCTACGGACATTCTTGCGGAAGCATCCACATGCATATCGTCGCCCGACATGGCATCCCTGAGTTCTGCACCAAGGATGACGGGAGTCAATGACAGATACGAGTATTCCTGGATGAGAGGCCATATAAAAACACCACCCCTATTTAGGCACCGGATGCCGTCTTGTGTTGCTGTCCCACTTACTACCAATATCTTACCTGCCGGGCATCGGCGGAAACGACTTAGCAAGGCAATAATGAGCAGCACATTAACAACAACGCATACAATTATCAAATGAATCGGCTCTATCATAATGATTGGTATTTAATGATTGTACTTTAGAATCTGATGTATGCCTGTGTCCAAAGTTGGTGATAGTCCTTGTCGACACCGGAGGCGTTGTTGTGGCAATAGTTCCACTGGAGTTGGAACTGGAGGTTCTTGTGGGGACGTGCCTGAAGACCGAGGGAGTAGATGGAGTTGAGGGAGGTCCATGTGGACATGTCCTTGCGGTAGGCATCGTAACCGAGGTTCACGCGAAGCCAGCGCCATGTGGGGATGCCCATGCGGATGTACCATGCATCGGACTTCTGGCCAAGGCCATGAGTGTCGGCACCGTCAGCATAGATGTTGCGTGCATACTCGGCACGGGCAGAGAAAAGGCCTTCGTAGGAAACACCTGCCGCCCAACGCTTGAAGTAGTTGCTTTGTGCGCCGTCAAAGAACGAACCGCTCCATCCGAAGACGCCCACGTAGAGGCCCTTGATGGGTTGGAGTTGCACGGTGGCGATGTAGTCTTTCTCCTTGTCCTTGTCGGAGGTATTGATGCCCTGACCGTTGTAGATACCTGCCTGATAATGCAGGAGATAGTGCTGTGTCTTGCCCACTTTGAAGGCATCACCATAAATCTGTATGCCAAGGTCGCGGCCGCCACTGTTTGCCGCACCCTGATACAGGTCACCGCCCATGCCGGTAAAGTGCTTGGTGAGTTGGGTATAGTCGCCCGAAGTGATGTCCCAGGGGTTCATGGGGTTCTCAAAGGTGAAGCATCGTTTGTACTCACCCAACTTTATGCCCAGAGGTGCCCACTTCTGCCATGAAATGAAGGCATCAATGACACGGGCGCCGTTCTTGCTGCCCGGTTCACCGGAGACGTTCATCTGCACGCGGTACTTGAAGTCCTTCAGCACAGTGCCGTCCAGATACAGACGCAGGTAGCGCAAACCGAAACCGTCGCCTCCGTTCTTGCCTTCCTGGCTGTTGTACTTGTATGTACCCACGATGTAGCCGCCGAACTTGGGGACGGTGACATAATCGGCCATCTTCCATTTCTTCTTGCCCTCCTGAGGCTTCTCGTCCTGCTTGTCCTGGTATTGGGTGATTTTCTCGGTGATGTAGTTCTGGAGGGAGTGGTCGTAACCGTCCTGGTACTCCTCGTTCATGGCCAACTGGCCATTGGAGTTAAGTGAAAAGGCGGTGGCCAAAAGGGCCAGTGCCATGTGTCTTGCTTTCATAGTTATGAGAGTGTTTTTTGTTACATTGCAGACACAAAGATAATATTATTTAACGATTATTAAGGTGCATTTAGGACTTTTTTTGTACCCTTGGCAACATGTCTAAGGCACTTTCGCCCGGAAATGCCAAATTAAAGCAGGCTTTATTTTGTATTTCGCCCGCTTATTCGTACCTTTGTGCGTGAAACTATAAATATAAATAATGTTAATATGAGCGTACAAGAATTGAGTGAACAGGAGATAGTGCGTCGTGGCAACCTTCAGCAGATGCGTGACCTGGGCATTGACCCATACCCTGCTGCCGAGTATCCCACCGATGCTTTCTCAACAGATATCAAGGCGGAGTTCGTTGACCTGCCCACAATGAAGAACGAGCAGGGCGAGGACGTGCCTACACCCGCCACCCCCGAGAACAGCCGCATGGTGTGCATGGCCGGCCGTATGATGAGCCGCCGCATTATGGGCAAGGCCAGTTTCGTGGAACTGATGGACAGCAAGGGCCGCATACAGGTGTATGTCACACGCGATGCCCTCTGCCCCAATGCCGAGGATACCACCATGTACAACACCGTGTTCAAGAAACTCCTTGACCTTGGCGACTTCATCGGCGTGAAGGGTTATGTGTTCCGCACCAAGACGGGCGAGATAAGCATCCACTGTATGGAACTGACCGTATTGGCAAAGAGCCTGCGCCCCCTGCCCGTGGTGAAGACCGACTCCGAGGGCAACGTGTTCGATGCTTTCTCCGACCCCGAACTCCGTTTCCGCCAGCGCTACGTGGACCTCATCGTGAACGAGGGTGTGAAGGAGACATTCCTGAAACGTACCAAGGTGATCAGCACTCTGCGCCAGTGCCTGGACGAGGCCGGTTACACCGAGGTAGAGACTCCCATCCTGCAGAGCATTGCCGGTGGTGCAAGCGCACGCCCCTTCATCACCCACCACAATAGCCTGGACATAGACCTGTACTGCCGTATAGCCACCGAGTTGTACCTGAAGCGCCTCATCGTGGGCGGTTTCGAGGGTGTGTACGAGATCGGCAAGAACTTCCGCAACGAGGGTATGGACAAGAACCACAACCCCGAGTTCACTTGCATGGAACTTTATGTCCAGTACAAGGACTACAACTGGATGATGTCCTTCACCGAGAAGGTGCTGGAGCGCATCTGCATAGCCGTGAACGGCAAGCCCGAGACAGAGATTGACGGCAAGGTAATCTCCTTCAAGGCACCCTTCCGCCGTCTGCCCATCCTGGAGGCCATCAAGGAAAAGACCGGCTACGACCTGGAGGGCATGAGCGAGGACGAGATGCGCGAGGTGGCAAAGAAGTGCGGTGTGGAGGTTGACTCCACCATGGGCAAGGGCAAGCTGATTGACGAAATATTCGGCGAGACCTGCGAGGGCACTTTCATCCAGCCTACCTTCATCACCGACTATCCCATAGAGATGTCTCCCCTCACCAAGAAGCACCGCACAAAGCCCGGGCTGACCGAGCGCTTCGAACTGATGGTGAACGGCAAGGAACTGGCCAACGCATACTCCGAGTTGAACGACCCCATCGACCAGGAAGAGCGCTTCCGCGAACAGATGCGACTGGCCGACAAGGGCGACGACGAGGCAATGATCATCGACCAGGACTTCCTCCGCGCCCTGCAGTATGGCATGCCTCCCACCAGCGGTATCGGCATAGGCATTGACCGTCTGGTTATGCTCATGACGGGCAAGCCCTTCATCCAGGAAGTACTCTTCTTCCCCCAGATGAAGCCCGAGAAGGCCGCCCCCAAGCAGGATGCTGAGGAGGCATAACCCCCAAACACAGTCAACATCCTTAGGATCCCCCAAGACCTTAAGGACCCTAAAGCCCATAAGGTCCCCAAAAGATTAAACGCCAGAATGAGTATGATAGGTACAATAGCAGTAATGGGAGGTGGCAGTTGGGCCACGGCCATAGCCAAGATATTGCTGGAAAGGAACGAAAGGATATGGTGGTACCTCCGTCGCGACGACCGCATAGAGGACTTCAAGCGTCTGGGACACAACCCCGCATACCTGACCAGCGTACACTTCGACGTGAACCGCATCACCTTCTCTTCAGACATCAACGAGGTGGTGCGCAACTGCCAGACACTGGTGTTCGTGACGCCCTCGCCCTACCTGAAGGGACACCTGAAGAAACTGAAGGTGCGCCTGAGCGACAAGTTCCTGGTAACGGCCATCAAGGGTATCGTGCCTGACGAGAACCTTATCTGTTCGGAATACTTCCACCAGGTCTATAATGTGCCCGACGAGAATCTGGCCGTCATAGGCGGACCGAGCCATGCCGAGGAGGTGGCGCTGAACAGGCTCACGTACTTGACCATCGGTTGTACCGACCTGGACAAGGCACAGGCCTTTGCCAAGTGCATGGAGAGCCACTATGTGAAGACCAAGGTGTCGCAGGATGTGGTGGGCATAGAATATGCCAGCGTGCTGAAGAACGTGTACAGTATCGCATCTGGCATCTGCCACGGTCTCAAGTATGGCGACAACTTCCAGGCAGTGCTCATCTCCAATGCCCTGCAGGAGATGCAACGCCTGCTCACCGCCGTGTTCCCACTGGACAGAAGCATCATAGACAGCGTGTATTGCGGTGACCTGCTGGTAACTGGCTACTCCAACTTCTCCAGAAACCGTGTCTTCGGCACCATGATAGGCAAGGGCTACTCCGTGAAGAGCGCCCAACTGGAAATGGAGATGATAGCCGAGGGCTACTTCGGCACCAAGTGTATGAAGGACATCAACCGCCACCTGCACGTGAACATGCCCATCCTGGATTCTGTCTACAACATCCTCTACGAGCGCATCAGTCCCAACATCGAAGTGAAACTCCTGTCCGAGGCATTCAGATAGGACGGAAACACCATAATCCACACCTTATATCGCCCCTTGGCAGACGTAACATAAGATTACAAACAACTAAACAATACAAACACAAAATGGTAACACTTGACATTTCAAAGGCAGCACAGTTCCTCAGTGCTGACGCTATTGCAAAGTTCGAAGCCCCCGTTGCCGCCGCACAGAAGGCACTGGAAGAGGGCACATGCAAGGGTAATGACTTCCTGGGTTGGATGCACCTGCCCAGCAACATCACTCCCGAGTTCATTGCAGAAATCAACGACACCGCCAAGACTCTCCAGCAGGAGTGCGATGCGGTGGTAGTTGCCGGTATCGGCGGTTCATACCTCGGTGCACGCATGGTAATAGACGCTCTTGCAAACACCTTCGGCTGGTTGCAGGAGAGCAAGTATCCCCGTATCCTGTTTGCCGGCAACAACATCGGCGAGGACTACCTCTCCGAACTCATCGGCTACCTGAAGACCGTACGCTTCGGCATCATCAACATATCCAAGAGCGGTACCACCACCGAGACAGCCATCACCTTCCGTCTGCTGAAGACCCTCTGCGAGCAGCAGCGCGGCAAGGAGGAGGCCGCTAAGGTAATCGTTGCCGTAACAGACGCCAAGCGCGGTGCTGCCCGTGTAACAGCCGACAAGGAGGGTTACAAGTCCTTCATCATCCCCGACCACGTGGGCGGCCGCTTCAGCGTGCTCACTCCCGTAGGTCTTCTGCCCATTGCCGTAGCAGGTTTCGACATTGCCGCTCTGGTGAAGGGTGCTCAGGACATGGAGGCCCAGACAGCCCCCGAGGTTCCCTTCATGGAGAACCCTGCCGCCGTATATGCTGCTATCCGCAATGCCCTCTATCAGGACGGCAAGAAGATAGAGATCCTGGCCAACTACCAGCCTAAGTTGCACAACCTGGGCGAATGGTGGAAGCAACTCTATGGCGAGAGCGAGGGCAAGGACGGCAAGGGTATCTTCCCCGCAAGCGTTGACCTCACCACCGACCTGCACTCTATGGGTCAGTGGATCCAGGACGGCGAGCGTACCATCTTTGAAACCGTTGTCAGCGTAGAGCAGCCCAACACCTGTCTGGAGGTACCCTCTGACGAGGAAAACCTCGACGGCCTCAACTTCCTGGCCGGCCGCCGCATAGACGAGGTTAACAAGATGGCAGAACTGGGCACCAAGTTGGCTCACGTAGACGGTGGTGTGCCCAACATCCGCCTGAGCATCACCAAACTCGACGAATACCACATCGGCCAGCTCATCTACATGTTCGAGCGTGCTTGCGGTATCAGCGGCCTGCTCCTTGAGGTCAATCCCTTCGACCAGCCCGGCGTAGAGGCTTACAAGAAGAACATGTTTGCCCTGCTCGGCAAGCCCGGATACGAGGCCGAGACAGAGGCCATCAAGGCTCGTCTGTAATACAGGAACATTCGATGTCAGATACAACGAATACAGGTAAAGGGAGGGCGGGAAGCCCTTCCTTTATTAATGTTGCCTCGCTTGGCAGGAAGAACGTCCGCGCTCTCCTTTTCGACATGGACGGCGTGCTCTTCGACAGCATGAAGAACCATGCCGAAGCATGGGTGCGTGCCATGAAGGCCAACAACCTTGTCATGTCGCACGAGGACGTGTACATGAACGAGGGGCGCACCGGCGAGGGCACCATCGACATCTTTGCCCAGGCTCAATGGGGACGTGCCGCCACTGCCGAAGAAATGCAATATATATATAAGGTAAAGAGCAACATCTTCAACACCCTGCCACACGTTGAGCCTGTAGCCGGTGCACTTGAGGTCCTGCAGGCCGTAAAGGCCATGGGACGCCAGCGCGTCATCGTTACGGGCAGCGGACAGAAGAGCCTGTTGGAAAGACTCGAGAGCAACTTCCCCGGCATCTTCAAAGCAGAACTGATGGTAACCGCCTTTGATGTCCAGCACGGCAAGCCTCATCCCGAACCATACCTGATGGGATTGGCCAAGGCCGGCATCTCTGCCGAAGAGGCCATCGTAGTGGAGAACGCCCCCCTTGGCGTCGAGTCGGCCAAAGGTGCAGGCATATTCACCATTGCCGTAAACACCGGTCCTTTGCCCGACAAGGTTCTGTACGATGCAGGAGCGGACATCGTCTTCCCCAACCACTTCGCCCTGTTGGAGGCCCTGCCGGAACTCGTCCGATAAAAATGCAGACAATCATGAAAGAAGTAAATCCCCAAGAAACGACCCGTGCATACGCCTTTGACATGTGGATGAAGGCTCCCATGCCTATGGTAACATTCTTCAAGACACTTGATGTTTCGCATCTCTTGAAAATCAGCCGTAGGAAGGAGATGAAGTTCAATATGCTCATGTGCTATTGCATAGGACGGGCGGCAAGCACAATCAAGGAGTTCTACCTTCTCCCCGTAGACGGAAAACTGATGCAATACGACACTATTGCCGTAAACACCATCGTTGCCAACAGTGCCGGGGAGGTAAGTTCATGCGACATACCCTTCAACAAGGATTTGCAAAAGTTCAACGATGACTATCTGCGTCTTACAAGACAGGTGGCAGAAAGTTGCATTGACCACGACCTCTCGCAAGAAAGCATGGTCATCGGCACCTCTGCTCTTGCACATTACGAGATAGACGGTGCCGTGGGCATGTATAGCGGCATCTTCAACAATCCCTTCATCATTTGGGGCAAGTACAAGCGCTCGTGGTTGAAAACCACCCTTACCCTTTCGTTCCAGTTCCACCACACACAGATGGACGGCGCACATGCCGCACACTTCCTTGACACATTACAACGGACGATAAAAGAACTATAAAAAGAAGATGGCGCATGCAGGAAACGTTCTCCTTCATGCGCCATCTTTATTACTCTAAATAGGTATGCCTTAGACCCCGTCGTTAGAACCCTCTGGGTTGTACTCCTCCTCCAGGTCGTCGTTCTTTACTATCATGTAACTTCCGTCAGGCCCGATGTTCAGTTTGAAGGGGCGCGACATGTCACTATCCGGATAACTTACGGCCAGGGAGAATGTCACCATACCCTCGTGTACCTGCAGGAAGCGGCAACCGTCCAAGATGCTGTGCTTGGCAAACTCGGCGTCCAAGAGGTGCAGGAAATCCGTCTTCTTGAACGTACGTGCAAACAGAACCGCGCCGTTTTTCTTCACCGATATCTTCAGCAGATTGTCGGCAAAGCGGTATCCCATCTCATCGGTAACGATACCCAGGGAGTCACATGCCTCGCGGTTTATCATCAGGGCATATACATTGCTGCCCGACTTTACGGTATCCTCTACATGGAGTGTGGGGAGGCGGTGCAGAATGTTCTCCGCCTCGGCCTTCGCCTCTACACCTTCTGGAGTGCTCCCCGTGGTTTGTGTCTTCTGGTTACAACCACACAACACGAAAGAGAGCATTAGCAAGGATATGATTTGCTTTTTCATAGTATCGCTGTTCTTCCTACGTCGTAACTGTTTCCGGAAAAAGGTCTGTTACTCTGCGCTCTGTGCAGGAACGCCCTCCTCTTCGGTGGCAGGAGCCTTGTCTATCAACTCCAGGAACTGATCAAGTTTGGGAGTGATGATAATCTGTGTGCGGCGGTTCTTGGCACGACCCTCTGCTGTATTGTTGTCAGCAATGGTGTTGTACTCGCCACGACCTGCGGCAGACAGACGGCTGGGATTAACACCATACTTTTTCTGCAGTTCCTGTACCACGCTGCTGGCACGAAGGGCAGAGAGGTCCCAGTTGTTACGGATATTGGTACGGCTGATGGGCACATTGTCGGTATTACCCTCTACAAGCACCTCATAGTCGTCATAGTCGGTGATGATCTTGGCAATCTTGCTCAGAGTCTCGCCTGCCTTGGGGCTGATTTCGTATGAACCGCTCTTGTAGAGCATATTGTCGTTCAAAGAAATGTACACGACGCCCTTCAGTACCTGGATGTCAACGTCCTTCAGTTCCTCGCGTGAAAGGCTGCGGGTCAGGTTGTTGGTCAGTGCCACGTTCAGCGAGTCGCTCTTGCTCTTTGCCTCTACCAACTGCTTGATGTACTTGTTGCTGGCATTGATTTCGTCCACCAGCTTGCTGATGTTTGCACCACCCTGATAGATACTCTGGTCGAGGGTCTTCTGCATAATCTGCATTGCCTCGTTCTTCTCCTTCAACTGGGCGTTCTTGTCGTTAATCTGAGACTGCAGGTTCTCGTTCTTTGTCTTGTACTCTGTCAGCTGAAGCTGTGCCTCATAGTACTTCTGACCAAGAGACTTGCCCTTATCCTGACATTCCTGCAACTGCTGCTGGGCAGCAACAAGTTCCTTTTTACTTACACAACTGCCCAACACCATAGTGGCGGCAGCAGCTAATACCATGTACTTCATTGTCTTCATCTTCTTACTTTTTACTTAATTAAGCGATGCAAAGGTACGATTAAGTAAGCGATTAACCAAATTTATTTGAGTAAATCCGAACGGCAGTACCTTCGACTTCGAGGTGCAAAGGTACGAAAAAGGAACGAAGAGCATACTAATATAATAGGAGAAAATGCCATTTCTTCCATTCTATTAACAAAGAAAAGGCTTTAGTTAACATAATTTATCTCAGTCCAAGCCATGCGCTGAACCTGTCTCCACATACCCTATCGGCTGTATAACAACAGGCTAAACTTGCAAGTACGACTATAGCAGAAGAAACGGGATATGCTACCATGTTATAATAAGGTATTAAAGCCAAAATCCACATTACCATAATATGGCATAGATATATACCGAAAGAATAATCACCAATAAGTTTAACGAAACGATTCTTCAAATCTACTGCTTTGCGATTCAACGACTCATATACAATCAAGCAAAACAAAGAACTGGTCAACAAGGAACTCAGTTTTAATTGTGTACCACAATTCCCGTCACCCAACAATAGCCAGCCATACCCCTCAAGCATTTGTATTATAATAGAGCATAAATATAGCACTGACAATGCCCTAAACGAATATCGTTTATCAATAATTTTATTTCCCAAAAGCAAACCAAGATAATAGAAGGTGAACCATCCTAAACATGACACCGACCATATAAGAGACACGTAACGGTTTAACTCTATTCCGCTAAATAAAGGAATGTATTTAAACAGCAATACCGATGCCGGAGAAACGAGCCAACCAAGTACTTGATACTTAGATTTAGCCAATCTGACAAGCAGTGGGGTTAAAAGGACAAATTGAATGTAAACGAATATGTAATAAAGGGGGGCCGCCGCTTTTGCCGTTAAAAGATTTACAAACACACTTGATATACCTTTATAGTACACCGAAGGCAAACTGTAGAGTATAGTCCATATAATATACGGTATGACTACACGTATAATTCTTTTTCTAAAGAGTTTTTGCCAGTCTATGTTCTCAGACTTTGTCAAATAACCAGAAAGGAACAAAAAGGTTGCTACAGAGAAATTGACAAAAGGCCTACAATAAACCTGACATTCAAGATTTGGCGTTGTGTGAATCATAACGACCGCAATAATAGAAAGAGCACGAAACATTTGTACCATGTCGTTTCGTTGCCCTGATGTCGGACAATTGGTTTTAGCTGACATCATTCAAAAAAATTCTGTCTGCCAGACACCCTTGCCAGACCTTGTTGTACAAGTAATAATTCATCAACATAAAAGAAAGCGGGGTATCTATGACTCCGTCTGTTTGTCGTTAAGGTCCTAGGAAAACCTGTAGAATAAAACAGACAGAATAAGATACCCACGCCGTTGATATAACATACACCCGTAAAGTGTGCACGAGGGAAACCCTCTGCACACTAACGGGAATAGCATATACCTACCCGTAGCACCTACCTCTGCATTGTCTTTGATTCTACGTTTGAATTTCCTAGGTTCTAACGACCAAAAACAAAGCGTCAGCAAACGCTTTCCAATATGTTGTACCCTCCACGCTTGACGTCCTTGCCTGAGACGGGGAATTCTGTCATGAATGGGGCGAGTACAAAGATATGTATTTTTTTATTTAATAACGACACCTTATCTACAAATTATGCTACTGACCACAAATATATGGGGGCATCGAGGTTGAAATAGGACCTTAGGTCTGCGTTTTTAAGCATATCGCATTGCTTTGTAAAAAAAAAGAATTAATTTTGTGTCCGATTTCATGACTAATACATAGCAGAGCATGGCATTAAAGATTAGACCTATTCCCACACTGACAGGTTCTGATGCAGAGCGCTTTATTGAAGCGGCAGAAGCGGCAGAAAGCAAACCATATACAGAGGAACTGCAGATGTCACAGGAGGAATTCAATAAAATAATGGAAAAAGCACATTTGTACAGAAATGGGATTTCTCTCTGAACACTGCTCTTTCCATTTGTTGACACGTGAAATCATTTCCACGTGCAAGCCATTCTCATGCGGCAATGCCGACCTTGATGAATTTTTCATGAAGGATTCCATTCCATACATGGACAAACTATTAGGCAAGACATACTGTTACTTGTTGGACAAAGACCCCTCTATCATAGTTTGTGCCTTTACACTCTCCAACGATAGTGTGCGAGTGGACCACCTCCCCAACAACAGGAAGAAGAAAATCAACAACGCTATTCCACATGAAAAACAAATGCGGAGGTATCCAGCAGTGCTGATAGGACGTTTAGGGGTTAGCAAGGAGTTTTCCGGTATTGGCATAGGAACAGAGTTGATGGCCTTTATCAAAAGATGGTTCATTCACCCGAACAACAAAACCGGCTGCCGTTTCCTTGCCGTTGACTCCTACAATACCGAACATACGTTAAAATACTATGAGAAAAACGGTTTCAACTACCTTTTCTCCACAGAGGCACAAGAAGCAGAGAGTTCGGGCCTTACACTTCCATTGAAAACGAGATACATGTATTATGACCTTATAGGAGCAAACAACATATAACACTCCATTTATTTTCGTAACTTTGCCGTCAAATTGACACACAAGACATGAGCAACCTACTTATACCGAAAGACTATAAAGCGGCACTCGACCTGAAGCAGACAGAGTTGGCCATCAAGCAGATAAAGGATTTCTTTCTGCGCAGTTTCTCTACTGAGTTGCGCCTGCGCCGAGTTACTGCACCCCTGTTTGTGCTTCGCGGCCTTGGCCTGAACGACGACCTGAACGGCATAGAGCGCCCCGTTTCCTTTCCCATAAAGGACATGGGCGAGGCTATGGCAGAGGTGGTGCACTCCCTGGCCAAGTGGAAGCGCGTCACCCTGGCGGAGTACCAGGTGGAGCCCGGCTATGGCATCATCACCGACATGAATGCCATACGTGCCGACGAGGAACTGGACAACCTCCACTCCCTCTATGTTGACCAATGGGACTGGGAGCGCACCATGACGGCCGAACAGCGCAACATCGATTTCCTGAAGGACATCGTGCGCCGTATCTACAACACCATACTGCGTGCCGAGTTCTACATCTGCGAGACTTACCCCCAGTTGCATCCTTACCTGCCCGAGAAGATACACTTCATACATAGCGAGGAACTCATGCAAATGTACCCCGACAAGACCGCCAAGGAGCGCGAGGACCTGATTTGCCAGAAGTACGGGGCCGTGTTCATCATCGGCATCGGAGGCAAACTTTCCAACGGCGAACCGCACGACAACCGTGCCCCTGACTATGACGACTGGAGCACGCCCAATGCCGACGGTTTCCTGGGACTGAACGGCGACCTGCTCATCTGGTACCCCATTCTGGAAAGGAGCATAGAGTTGTCCTCCATGGGTATCCGCGTGGACAAGGATGCGCTCATGCACCAGTTGGAACTCCAGGGCAAGACTGACCGCAAGGAACTCTACTTCCACCGCCGTCTGCTGGAGGGCACCCTGCCGCTGAGCATAGGTGGAGGTATCGGCCAAAGCCGTCTGTGCATGATCCTTCTGCACAAGGCCCATGTGGGCGAGACACAATCCAGCATCTGGCCAGAAGACATGCGCCGCGAATGTAAGGAAGCAGGCATGAACCTGATATAATACGGGATACCACTTATCATACATACCGAGGGCATGCCTGATGAAACCATCCAGTGCATGCCCTCTATACATTAACTCAACTGCCACATCATGAAAACCTTATTCACCGCACTTCGCCAGATTCTTTTCCTGGCACTTCTTTTCACCGCAACGCACGTTTCCGCACAGGTCATTTCCGTGCGCGACAGCCTCATGGAGACAGAGGGCGACACCATGCCCGAACCCTTCAGAATACTGCCCGAACTCTTTGTCACCCCCGACGGGAGCAACCCCGTCGACTACATTCTGGACAATGTGGCACGCAAGGCACAGGAGAACCGCAAGGCGCTGGACTACACGGCCACAACCACGTTCCACGTCTATGCCAGCAACATGGACCTCCTGCCCCAGTTCCTGAGCAAGACACAGAACTGGGCCGTAAAGACCGGCATGGGACTGATGGGCATGAGGGCGATGTACAACTATGTCACCTCGCACGAGGAAACGGGCTTGGGCATCAGCATTACACAGAAGGCCAAGGGAAACGACACTGACTATAGCGATGAGCGCATCCTGTTCTCCCCCTCCGACATGCCGGAAAAAGTGGGGCAACAGATAATGAAGATGGCCCGCTTCCCCATGTTTGATGCCGTATATGGGGACAAGAACCTGCTGGACAGGAAGAAGCGCCACAAGGTGTATGAAATAGAGTACATAGGCACGGCCGAGGAGGAGGACGGCAGCCTATACTATATATTGAAAGTATGGAGAAACAAGGGCAAGGCCTACCAGCGCACGACCACCCTGCACATAGCCGACGGCTCGTGGGGAGTGCTCAGGCAGGAGAACCGTTCCTCGCTGATGTCCAGTTACATCCAGTGCGAGAATGTCTCCGGCATACTACTGCCCGTAAAATGCGTGCAGACACCCAACACCATGTCTATGGAAGAACTGGCCGCCAAAGCAAAAAGGAGTATAACGAATGGCAGGCTGGACAATGGGAAAGTCTCCAAGAGGAGCAAGAAACTGCTTGAGCGTATCGAGAAGGTGGCAAACGGCACCCGCAAGGATGCACCGATGATGAAATATTCTTTTACCGTAGATTACCATTAGTATTATACATGGTCTGCCGCCGGGTTCTCGCTGGCCGTTAAATGAGACGCCATCGGCGATAAACTTTGTCGCCAATGGCGGCTCTTTTTACCGCCACCGAGGACTCGAGGGTCCCCCTCGGTGGCTTTTCGGAGATTTCACATATGCTCCATTACAAGGAAAGACGGGATCACGCCAGTGTGTCCCGTCTTTCCTTTGCTATATGTTTACAACGCTTATTGTACTACTATGGTCTTGCCGTCTACGATGTAGAGTCCTGGTTCGAGACCGTTGAGTGCATTCAGGTATGGAACCTTGTTGCGTACCAGTATGCCGCCGATGGTGTAAACGTCCACAGGACGGTTCAGGTCCTTGTCGGCGGTAGTGTCCTCGATGTCGGTTGGCTGGCCATAATCCTCAGGAGTGACGATGTCGGGAGATATGTCATACTTCTCCAGAGAGTTGAATATGTAGTTGGCGCGTTTGGTAAGCCACTGCTTGCTCTTTTCTGCAAGTACGGTATAGTCGTGTTTGTTCTTCTCGTTCACATTGGCATCGTTGTTGTGCAGGATGCTGGGCATTGCAAATTCGGTGTAGTCGTCGATATACTCCAAGAGTTCCTGTAAACGGTCCTCTGCCATGAAGTTGACCCACTCCTTGTAGTAGGCACGCTTGCCGGCAGCACTGTTGCGCAGGGCATTGTAGAACTGGTAACCGGCCTTGTTGTTGTAGTACACACCGCTGAACAGATCCATGTCGGCACCATAGATGAAGTAGTCCTTGGTGTCCTCGTAACCGAATGCCCAGTCAAAGTCCCATGCCGGGCCGAACTTCCACTTCTCTCCCTCGGCAGGGTTCTCGTTGAAGAGATAGCAACTCTTGGGATGGTGTGTTTCCACGTTGCGAACGAGGTCGTTGACAAGCCAGAACTTTGCCCAAGACTCCATGTCAATTTTGCCAGCGATGTCTCCTCCTGCCTTTAGGGTGGCGGTAAGGCTGTTGATGGAATTCTGTATGTCTGTGAATGTAATGACACGCTCTTCGTCTTCCTCGCTGAAGTCCGGATCCTTAACGTTTACGGGAAGGTCGTATGTGTCATCGCGGAATCTGAAAGTTTCGTCATAATAGTCGTCCAGTTCCAGCAGACATCCGGTCGCCTCATCTATTGCTACGCTATTGTCGGCAATGCCTATCTTCTCTGTGAAACAGTATGAACCGCGATAGTGTCCGTTGATGTAGACGTCCACGGGAATCATGTGGCACAGTGCTTCTGCGTCCACCATGGCGGCTACCTTCTGGGCGATGGAATTGGATGTCATTGAACCGCTCTGCTTGTTGGCTATGAATACCCACTGGCGGTCCTTTGTCAGGTTGAAGGGAGACTGCTTGTTCTTCTTGGGCAACTTGATGCGGAAGGGGTTCTTGCTATAGGGTGACCATGTCCAGCTGCTGTTGCCACGTCCGCGTACTTCGCAATCTTCTACCTTGGCAATGTCTGGCCATACACCGGCACCGTCCAACTGGAAGGTGCAACCCTCAATCCATTCTTCCTTTGTGTTTGTGCCGTCTGGCAGAGTCTGGCCAATCCACTGGGAATAATCCCACCTGGTGGTATCCTCTCCGAAGGTGATGTATACGGTGGGAATCTTGTATGTGCCGTTGGCATGGTCGGTGAGGTACTTCACGTTCACCTTGCAGGGACGTCCGAAAGGTTTGAAACCTTTCACGATGGTTGGCTCGGCCGGCTCGTTTGGTTCTGCCTCTGCCTGCTTGCAACTGAAGAGCGAGAGTTCGGAGAGAACCATATAGTTCTTGTAGGATGCCTGAGTCAGTTCTATGCGTATGGCGTCATAGTCTGCACCGAGAGCATAGACGGGGGATGTGTATTCTGTTAGGTTTGTCTGGGGAAGAGCGTCGTCGGCAGAATTAAGTGCACCGATGAATTCCCATGTCCCGGTTTTGGCGTTCTTGGCGCTGATGTACCATCCTTGCGGGAAACGGTTATTCTGTCCGGATGTAGTATAGGAGAAGCAGAAGTTCTCCAGGGCCTCTGCCAACTGGATTTCCAGGTATGGCCACTCTGTGATGCCATCACCCCAGGTTCCGCCATCCTGCCAGTAGAGCTTTGTATGTGTGCCATTACCCCAAGTGGAATGGTAGAAGGTTCCGGCGTTGCCGTCCCAAAGGTTTTCAATCCCTTCATCGTTGTAGTTGCTGGGAGCATTGGTGCTTGTGCTTGCAGAGATGTCAATCTTTGTCTTTTCCCATTCATCCGATGTAGATGGCTCTTCCTCAGGCATGATGGTTTTCACCTCATAGATCCAATGCTTGGGTTGGGCCAGAGTGTAGATAACTGGAGATGTATATCTGTGACTGCTCTGTCCGCTTACCTGCTGTTCGTCCTCCACCCACATGGTGGAACCTTCGCTCAGTGTGAAACTGGGGCGCAGGCGCTTGCCCAAAACAGGAACGTCGGCGTTAACGACTATTGTGTCACCGTTTTCGGTGATGGTGGCAGTAACGTCCTTGTACACCTGGTCGTTGTCGGCATGAGTGAAGGCAAAGGATAGCAGTTTGGGCTTCTCGCCTTCATACTTGTCGCTTATGTTGGCCACATTGTCCACGCCATATGTGAAGGTGGTATCTCCCTCCAGTGTCAGGGTACAGATACCATTCTCCTGGCTCTCGTCCAGGATGTACTTTTCAGGGATTGCAATCACCTGTCCGTCTTTCAACGTGATGTAGCGGATGGAGTTTCCAACGCCACGTGTTTCCTCGGCATGCAGTCCAAAGCACGACAACATGCTTATGAGAACAAGTGTAAAGATTTGTTTCATAATTTGTTTGTTTAGGTGTTGTTATTGTTACATTTTCTTTTTCTCGCATGCAAATATATAAAAAATATGTATAGCCGTACTTTCGCTCGTGTTAATTTTAGTTTTTTTGTGGAAAAGTATTACCCCACGCACGTGTATCCATAATTATTTATTAACTTTGCACCACTGATAATCCGCATTTGAGAAATGAAGCGCTTCCTGACGATATTGTTCTCAATATTCTTGACTTGTGTCCAGTCCTTTGCTTTTACCGTGGTCATTGATCCCGGTCATGGAGGCAGGGACGTGGGTGCCGTAGGTCGTATTTCACGCGAAAAGGACATAAATCTTAAGGTCGCGCTTGCTTTGGGCAATCTCATCAAGAAGAACTATCCTGGCATAAAGGTGGTGTACACCCGTAGCAATGACAGCTTCGTGGAACTGGGGCGCAGGGCCACTATTGCCAACAAGGCAAAGGCCGACCTGTTCATCTCCATCCACACCAACAGTACCGCGGCAGGTCGCAAGGGCACTACAGCGCAGGGTACGGAGACATACACCTTGGGTATGCACCGTGCGGCAGACAATCTGGCCGTGGCAAAGCGAGAGAACTCGGTCATCACGCTGGAGACAAACTATAAGCAGACGTACGAGGACTTTGACCCCAATAGCAGCGAGTCGTACATAATCTTTGAGTTCATGCAGGACCAGTACATGGCTTCCAGCGTAGATTTCGCACGTATGGTGCAGAAACAGTTTGCCACTACGGCAAAGCGAGTGAACAAGGGAGTGCATCAGGCAGGTTTCCTTGTATTGCGCGAGGTAAGCATGCCCAGTGTGCTCATAGAGCTCGGCTTCATCAACAACCGCCAGGAGGAGAAGTTCCTGGCAAGCGAGTGGGGCCAGAAACAGTTGGCTAAAAGCATATACAATGCATTCCAGGCCTATTACAAGAAGAACAAGTAGGCCGGACATTACGGTCAGTCACATAAAAAACAGGAATTATGAAGAAGGAATATAAAATAGGTCTGGTGGGTATAGCAGCCCTGGTGGCGCTTTTCTTTGGAATAAACTTTCTGAAGGGCAAGGCCCTCTTCAATACCAACAATGAATACTACGTGCGATTTGCCAATGCCAAGGGACTGGCCAAGAGCAGTGTGGTGTATGCCGACGGTTTTGAAGTAGGTATCGTGTCGGACATCCTGTATGACTACAAGAATCCCGGCAACGTGCTCATTGAAATCAGCGTCGACCCTTATCTGGTACTATGCCACGGTACAGACGTCACCTTGGATGCGGGACTTATGGGCGGTTGTACCATGAATATCACTCCTGCACCAATCACCGACAAAGTTTATCACCATGGTGACACCATCCCCGGCAACAATGAAGCGGGACTCATGTCCAAGGCCGAAGACATAATGCCCAAGGTGGTGGCCATTGCAGATAAACTGGACACACTTGTCACCTCGCTCAACCGTTTGGTGAACGATCCCCATCTGCCGGCCATTCTCGGCAATATGGAGCAGGTTACCGCGGACCTCACACATACCACCCGACATCTGAATACCCTCATGGGTCGCGACATACCTGCTATTGCACAGACGTATAACAAGGTGGGAGAGAACGTCCTCCTTATCACGGAGAACTTCAAGACTCTGGATCTCCGACCCACACTCGACAGCGTGAACAACACCATCAGCAACGTCAATGCCATTGTCAGCCAGATGCGCAACCCCAACGGCACACTGGGCGCACTGATGTACGACAGAAGTCTGTACAATTCCCTGAACAGGACTGTTGGAAGCATGGATTCGCTTATGACAGACATAAAGGCACGCCCCAAGCGCTACGTCCACTTCTCCGTGTTCGGAAAGAAAGACAAGTAGGCGTACCTGAAGGAGGAGGGGAGAATCCACCACTTAAACCGAGACTCTGATACAAGAAACATCATTACCGCCACATAAGGAAAGGAAAGTAACTTGATGACAACTCCGCAAGACCAGTGGAAAAGATGTCTGGAACTGATACGCTCCAGACTTAACCAACAGCAGTTCGCCACCTGGTTCGAACCCATAAGATTCAAATCCTATGATTTCGAGACCAGGGAGGTAGCCATATACGTACCCAGTCAGTTCTTCTACGAATACCTGGAGGAGAACTACCGCCAACTCATATACCTGGCTCTGTACCATGTGTTCGGTGCGGATACTAAACTTGTGTATCAGGTGGCCGTCATCCAGGACGAGGTAGTACGAGAAGAGGGCAACCGTACCGCCCTGTTGCGCGAACCCACATCCAACCGCATGCTCAACCGCGCTCCCGGCGTTATGCAGGCCGTGGTGCCGGCATCCGATTTCGAGTCTTTCCTGAACGTAGAGCAGACCTTCGACAACTTCCTGGAGGGCGTTTCCAACCGCCTGCCCCGTAGCGTGGGGCAGAGTGTTGCCGACTTTCCTGCACGCAAGACCTTCAATCCCCTTTTCATCTTTGGCCCCAGCGGATGCGGCAAGACGCATCTGGTCAATGCCATTGGCGTGCGTCTTCGTCAGAAGCATCCCGAAAAGCGTGTCCTCTATGTATCGGCACACCTCTTTCAGGTGCAGTACACCGATGCCAGGATAAACAACAAGACCAACGACTTCATACATTTCTATCAAAGCATAGATTGCCTCATAGTGGACGACGTACAGGAGTTCTCCGGCAAGGAGAAGACTCTGGAGACCTTCTTCCACATCTTCAACCATCTGCACCTGAACGGACGTCAGATAATCATGACCAGCGACCGCCCTCCCGTGGAACTCAAGGACATGGAGGAGCGCATGCTCACCCGTTTCAAGTGGGGCATGCTGGCCGAGTTGGAGTCGCCCGACGTGCAGTTGCGCCACGACATCCTCGTGCGCCTCGTACGCAAGGACGGCCTGGATATCCCCGAAGAGGTAATCGACTATGTGGCAGAGCACCTTCAGGACAATGTGCGAGAACTGGAAGGCGTGGTGCACTCCATGCTGGCATACAGTGTGGTGCATGGTGCCAATATCAACCTTGACTTCGCACGCAAGATACTGAAGGAAAGTACGCGCTACAGACGCCGCACCCTCACCATCGAGGACATCGTGGAAACCGTATGCCGTCACTACAAGGTGACACATGAGGAACTCTACGGAGAGTGCCGCAAGGCCGAGTTCGTGCTGGCACGTCAGGTGGCCATGTATCTGGCACAGAAGCATACCGGCGACACGGCAAAGCACATCGGCTATGTCATTGGCCGTCGTACCCATGCCACCGTGCTTCATGGCATACGCAACATTGAGAAGAAGATGAAGGAGAATCCTGTCTTCAGGAAGGAAATCCGCGAGATAGAGAAGAAGATGTAAGCATAATAAGATGAGAGCAACCGTCCGCAAGTACACCTCCCGTCCCGTCAGCGATGAATTGCTGAACAGCCTTCTGGAAAAGGCTTCCCACACCCAGACGATGGGCAACCTCCAGTTATACAGCGTTATAGTGACACGCGATGAGGCCATGAAGGAGCGACTGGCTCCTGCCCACTTCTCGCAGCCCATGGTGACCGGTGCGCCCGTAGTGCTCACCTTCTGTGCCGATTTCCGCCGTACTACCGACTGGGCGCAGAACCGTCAGGGGCATCCCGGTTATGACAATTTCCTTTCCTATCAGAACGCGCTCACCGATGCCTTGCTCTTCTGCCAGTGCTTCTGCGATTTGGCCGAATCCGAAGGTTTGGGACTTTGCTTCCTTGGTACTACCGTTTACAATCCGCAACTTATTATAGATACCTTGCGCTTGCCGGCACTCACTTTCCCGGTGGCAACCATCACACTGGGATGGCCCGACGAGACACCGCAACCCTCCGACCGCCTTCCGTTGGAGGCTTTTGTACATCGCGAGACCTACTCGCCATACTCTTCCGAGCGCATAGATGCCATATATGCCTACAAGGAGTCCTTGCCGGAAAACCAGCACTTCGTGGAGATAAACGGTAAGGATACTCTTGCACAGGTCTTCACCGACATACGCTATACCGCCGAGGCCAACCGTGCCATGTCCATCACTTTGGACGAGGCCATACGTCGTCAAGGCTTCCAGGGCGATGTGCTGCTTGGCAAGAGGAATCCCCGTCCTGAATCCTTGGAGTGCGACATCGTGCGCTTCCAGAACAAGAAAGACCGTTGGGTGGCATTCGTGGGATTGCTGAACGGACGTCCCTATGAGATTTTTACCGGCATACTGGATGATGACGAGGGTATCATGATTCCCAAGAGTGTGAGCAACGGACACATCCTGCGCCGTGTCCTCAAGGACGGTTCTCGCCGCTACGATTTCCAGTTTGTGAACAAGCGTGGCTACAAGATTACCATCGAGGGACTCTCCGAGCGCTTCAATCCCGAATACTGGAACTATGCCAAACTCATTTCCGGTATCCTGCGCTACGGTATGCCCATGGAGAATGTCATAGCCTTGATATCATCCCTCCAACTGGATTCCGACAACATGAACACATGGGTGTCCGGCGTGGCCAAGGCTCTGAAACGCTATCTTCCCTCCGGAGGTTCGGATGCCGATGTCTCACAAACCGTGGAGGACAACGATGAATAGTTCCGCCACTCCCGATACCGTTACTATCCATATCCACCGCCTTGCTCTTCAAGGCCGTCATGGTGTCTTGCCCCAGGAGCGCATAGTAGGAGCCATGTTCTATATTACTCTTCATATTGATGTTGAAGTATCTAGTGAAGCTGTCCTTCATGACAATCTTGTTGGAACTGTTTCGTACGCCGATATCATACAGGTGGTGAAGCAGGAAATGTCGGTATCATCTGCTCTGCTTGAACATCTTGCCTACAGGGTGGGGCATAAACTGATAACCGATTTTTCATCTATCAAATCATTGAACATACGTATTGATAAGGAGAATCCACCATGTGGTGTTAAAGTTGATACCATCGGTGTATCAATGGCAATGAGTAGATAGATTACAAAAATTCTGGCGCAATTATTTTGTCATAATAATTAATTCTGCTAACTTTGCACTGCATTTGGTTCGTTGATTAGTCAACGATTAAAAGGGAATGGGGTGTGAGTCCCCAACAGTTCCCGCTGCTGTAATTTCCATACTTGCCTCTGCAAGAAAAGTTTTCTTCTCCTTCAGTAAGACTGAAGAGGTATCTTAAAGATAAGTCACTGGTTATAAAAACTGGGAAGACAAGAAGAAAGCGGAATAAGTCAGAAGACCTGCCACCTGCATCAATCGATTATTCAGTCTGCGGGTAACGGATTGGCGAGAGGCAAGGTTTTAGTATTGTTGATTGACGCATTTCTGCGATAATTGGTTGATTCTTATATGTTGGACAACTAATTGATAGCAGAGATGCATTTCTTTTTTCTACACACATCGTCATATGGTAGGACCATCACATTGCGTGTTTGGTTTTCGATGCTAACCTTTATGGGCATATGTTGTACCTGGGCGCAAGAGGTTACTGACTCGGCAAGGCATATGAGTGAGGTAATGATAGTGGCCAAGAGGATAGAGAACCATGAGGTAGGACCGGTGCAGGAACTGAAGGGTAGGGAACTAAAGGAACTTAGCGTGTACTCGGTGGCAGATGCCTTGCGCTATTTCTCTGGTGTGCAGGTTAAAGACTATGGTGGCGTGGGAGGATTGAAAACGGTGAACATACGTTCGCTTGGCACAAACCACACGGGTGTGTTTCTCAACGGCATACAACTGGGCAATGCACAGAACGGCCAGATAGACCTTGGGCGCTTCTCTATGGACAACATGGAGGCCCTGCAGATGTATAACGGACAGAAGTCCTCTGCCCTACAGACAGCAAAGGATTTTGCTTCGGCCTCTGCTATATATATGCGCACGCGCAAACCTTATTTTATAGGTGCGGAGAAAGGCTATAGGTGCAATGTGGGCATGAAGGTGGGTTCGTTTGATACCTATAATCCAACGCTCATTTGGGAACAGAGACTTTCGGACAAGGTCTCAGCAATGTTGTCGGCCGAGTACATGACCACATCTGGCAAGTATCCTTTTTCCTATGCAAAAAAGAACGGTTATGACACCACTGAGGTGCGCAAGAATGGTGATGTCATGTCTCTTCGCATAGAGACGATGTTGGCAGGTGAGATGCAGGGAGGAGAATGGTGTGGACAACTTTATTTCTACGATAGCGAACGGGGTTTTCCTGGTGCTTCGGTACGTGAAGAGCCAGGAAAGTTCCGTCATCAAGACAGACAATGGGATACATCGGTATTTGCCCAATGTTCTTGGCAGAAAAGGTTCACTAAACGCTACCAACTGATGTTCAACGGCAAGGTGGCGTGGGACTATCTGCATTACCTAAGCGATCCGAATCTTGATATCACCACCATGTATACAGATAACGAGTACCGGCAAACGGAGGCTTACCTCTCTGTATCACACCAGTTTGGCATAACTCCATGGCTAAAGGCCTCGCTGGCCAATGATGTACAGTACAATTATCTGGATGCTAACCTCACAAATTTTGTATATCCGTGGCGATGGACGGTACTCAGTGCATTGGCTATGAATGTAGAATGGAAAGGGCTCACAGCTCAGGCCTCCTTACTTCATACCTGGGTCAAGGATGAGGCTTCGAAGGTGGGAAGTGTGGGTTTGCACAAGAGTGTATTCACCCCATCTGTGGTGGTAGCGTACAAAGCGATGGACGACAAGAGGGGTATGCTGAACATCAGGGCATTTTACAAGCGTATCTTCCGTATGCCAACGTTCAACGATCTGTACTATACTTTTATAGGCAACAAGGCCTTGAAACCCGAATATACCACACAGTACAACATTGGACTAAACTACAATCGTACCATGGGACAAGGTTGGTTGAGAAGGTTGGAATGGCAAACGGATGCATATTTCAATCTGGTGGAGGACAAGATTGTGGCTATGCCAACGAGCAACCAATTTCGGTGGACGATGATGAACTTTGGCTTGTGCCACATTTGGGGAGTGGAAACTTCGCTGAAAGCCTCTTGGCAGATAAAGAGGGTAGGAGTTGGCACCTCGTTGACCTATACTTTCAATCGTGCCATGGACAAGACGGACAGGCGGAGTGAGTTCTACGGTGGACAGTTGCCCTACATTCCATGGCATGCCTTTTCTGCCATAGTGTCGGCAGAGTACAGAGGATGGCGATTGAATTACAGTTTTATTTACACGGGCGAGAGATACGAGTCCAGTGCCAATATTCCAGAGAACTATTCCCAACCATGGTACACTAGCGATTTGGGGCTTTCCAAACAGTTTAGGATAAAGAAGGTGGCTTTGCGCTTTAGTGTCGAAGTGTGCAACATCTTCAACCAGCAATACGAGGTGGTGCAGTGCTATCCCATTCCGGGTACTAACTTTAAGACGAAACTAAATGTGGAGATATAGATGATTACATATTATAAAAAATACAAATGAAGAAAAGAGTATACATTCTATTGCTTGGCATATGCATGGTATGGACAGGATGCCGTACTGATGCCGAAGACATCATCCCTTCGCAAGACGAGGAGGTAAGCACTGGTAATAGTGCTCAGACAACAGAGAGCATAAAAGGTTTCTATCTGCTAAATGAGGGCAATATGGGAAGCAATAAGTGCACGTTGGACTTCTACGATGCCACAACTGGTATATACACTCGCAACATTTATGCAGAGGTAAATCCTAGCGTGGTGAAAGAGCTTGGTGATGTGGGCAACGATCTGCAGGTGTACGACGGAAAACTATGGGCGGTGGTAAATTGTTCGCACTTTGTGGAAGTAATGGATGCTGGGACGGCAGAGCACATTACACAGATTTCCATACCCAATTGCCGTTATATCTGTTTTGATGGAGAGTATGCCTATGTGAGCAGTTATGCGGGTCCAGTGCAGATAGATCCCAATGCACGACTGGGCTATGTGGCAAAGATAGACATCAAAACCCTACAGGTGGTAGATACATGCACTGTTGGGTATCAGCCAGATGAACTGGTGGTGTCAGACGGGAGAATATATGTGGCCAATTCGGGAGGCTATCGTGTGCCAAATTACGACCGTACAGTATCTGTCATAGATATAGCTTCATTTCGGGTGGTGGAGACTATTGATGTTGCCATCAATCTGCACCGAATGGAAGTGGACAAGAGAGGATATGTGTGGGTAAGTTCTCGAGGTGATTACTATGGTAGAGGTTCTAAGACCTTCGTTATAGATACCAAGGGCAATGAGGTATGCGACTCGTTCGAAGTGGCTAACTCGGAGATGACCATATCGGGCGATTCGCTTTACATAATCGGTTCGGAATGGAGTTATGTCAGCAACTCATGGCGTGTGACTTACAAAATCATAGACACAGAGAAACGTCATGTGGTTAGCGAAAATTTTATTGCGGATGGTACTGGTAGCAGGATACGTATGCCCTATGGCGTGGCGGTGAATAGATATGCTGGCGAGTTTTATATCACGGATGCAGGAAATTATGTCTCGCCTGGAACGCTGTATTGTTTCTCGCTCGACGGAGTATTAAAATGGAGCGTCCGTACAGGCGACATACCTGCACACTTTGCTTTCGTCAGCACACCTTGGCACAAACCTAATAAAGAAGTAAAGATAGAAGAATGAAATCAAGACTTTTTTGTACACTATTTATGCTTAGTATCGCAATAAGCATATTTGCACAATCGCCTTATATTAGTCGTGTGTTTGAATTTATGCCTGCGCCAGGTCAGTTTGTCAACAATATGCCATATTACGACATGGGCGACACCCGTCAGGTTATGGCCAGAAAGGCTGAAGAGTGCCTGGCAGATGATGCTCGTGTGGTAGTCTCTCTGGGCAGTTATGGAGGCTATGTTGTTTTTGGCTTTGATCATGCCGTAGAGAATAGGCCAGGACAGATGGACTTTGAAATCTTGGGCAATGCCTTCTATAGTAATGCTAATGTCTCTAACAACAAACAAGGTGGTTCGTGTGAAGCTGGTATAGTGATGGTGAGCCACGATGATAATGGTAATGGCTTGCCCGATGATGAGTGGTATGAATTGGCTGGAAGCGATTATCATAATCCTGGCACAATAAAGCACTATAGCATCACCTATTATCGCCCGGCCAAGGATAAACAACCTACTCCCGACCCATCAAATCCAGCCATAAGCGACACTTCCTATATTGCGTGGCGAGACAACCAAGGTCAGCAGGGTTATGTGCAACGTAATGCATATAATAGTCAAAGTTACTGGCCCGAATGGGTGGATGCTGATTCGCTTTGTTTTCAAGGTACTCTGCTGCCAAAGAATGCGGTGGACGAGAGTGGTTTAGGCACCTATTATGTGCTTTATGCTTTTGATTGGGGTTATGCCGACAATCATCCCAATACCGATGCACGAAGTTCGTTCAACATAGAGTGGGCGGTAGATGGTGATGGTAAATCTGTAAATCTGCCATCCATACACTTTGTTAAGGTCTATACGGCACTTAACCAGACATGTGGATGGCTGGGCGAAACGAGTACCGAGGTGATGGGAGCCAACGACTTGCATTTGCTCAATAGACAGATAGATGATACCACTCCCGTACAACATCCCACTATGTCACAGGGCTCTTTCAGGGGCGACGAGACACGATACACTATGCTTAATGGTGTGAGAGTGAACTCTCCAACGGCATCTGGAATCTACATCGAACACTCACCCAATGGCTTGAGAAAACTTATCGTCAGATAGCAAAATACGTGTAATAAATTCAATTATTAACTTTTAACAAAAAGCATCTTATGAAGAAGACTTTTACTCTTTTGATGATTGCATCCCTAATGGTGTCAAATGTTCAAGGCCAAACTCGTGGTACAGATGAATCAAAGGACTATGTTCTGCGCACTCTTACCTTTGAGGATAAGGACTACAAGGGTACAGAGGACAATGCAAAGACCTATTGGTCGGACCTTATACCTGCTTCCGAGTATGGCAATGGCAATGGACGTGATTCCTGGTACGACGAGAACAACACCGGACTTTCTTTCTCCCCTTCTCCAACATCATTGTTCCCTGGTTATGGTGGCCATGCCATTTCGTGCTACGTGGGCAACGACCTTGAGCAATGTGGCAACTATATGTATGATCTTCAAGCCTATAATGTAACTGGTGGCGCTAATGCTTCGGATAACTTCTGTGTGCACTTTGGCTATCTTGACGATTCCGGTATGGGCATGATGAACGAACTGGTTTATTTTGAATTTGGTGATGGCAAGGAACGTGTGATAGATCACATGTATGTAACAAACACAACTTATGTCTACAATATACTTGAAAATGGCGATGGCTGGATGGTGCCTGCAGGTGGTGTCAGTGACGATTGTTGGTTCAAGATCGTGGCCTATGGCTACAATCTTAATGATGAACTTACCGGTATTGCAGAGTTCGCTCTTTGGGAGAACGGTACGGGCATAAAGGATTGGACAAAATGGGAACTCAGTTCTTTGGGTAGTGTGGCCCGTGTAGAATTCAATATGATTGGTAGCGAGGAACTCTATGCAAGTGGTTATGGTCTTGGGGCACCAGGTTACTTTGCTTATGACAATGTTGCCGTTCGTTTTGATAAGAATATCGACACAGGAATTAAAGAATTGCAATCAACTTGCAACGGACAGCAGACGTCTGTCATCTTCGACCTTAGTGGCCGTCCTGTACAGAAAACACAAAAGGGAATCTTTGTCCAAAATGGCAAGAAGGTTGTAGTAGCCAAATAAAAAGAGTTGGGATAACTCTTTATTATCTGCCAAACGTTGCTCCACTCCTTTATGGAATAAACCATAGGAGTGGAGCTTATATTTGCGGGAGTTTGACGAATTCCTAACCCCTCCTTGTTGGGACGTGGCATCTTGAAAGAATTATTTTAATATCCTTGCCTCTTAGAGGAAAAAAACGTATCTTTGCGCCTCCAAAGGGCGCTTATATTATATAAGGTATATCTTTATGTCAGAGATTCCAGATTGGAGGGGGGGATGGTAGAGTGCTTGATGAAACGATACTAACAAGGAAACAATAATACAAGAATGGAAAATTTAGGTATAGGTCTGCAATTGCTCGTAGTGGGCATGCTAACCGTCTTTGCCATCCTGCTGATAGTAATCTATGGTGGCAAGTTACTGATAAAGGTAGTCAATGCCATCGCTCCCGAGGAAGTGGCACAAGCCAAGAAGACTGTTGCCCAATCCACCCCTGGTGCCGTGGATGCTTCTACAATGGCCGTGCTTCAGGAGGTCGTAAAGCAACTGACCGGTGGCAAGGGACGAGTGGAGAGCGCGAAGAGAGTTTAGGGAACGGAAAACGGAAATCTGTTTCCGGTAGGGACACGGCATGCCGTGTCCGTGAATTCCGAATATTCCGATTACTCCGATTACTCCGATACAATTCATTAACGAAAAAAATAAAGCAATAATATGAAAGAAGTGAAATTCAGTTTGCTCTTCCGCGATATGTGGCAGAGTGCAGGCAAGTACCAGCCTCGTGTTGACCAACTTTTGAAGGTGGCCCCTGCAATTATCCGCATGGGTTGCTTTGACCGCGTGGAAACAAACGGCGGCGGTTTTGAACAGGTGAACCTGCTCTATGGCGAGAACCCCAACAAGAGCGTCCGCGAGTGGACAAAGCCTTTCCACCAGGCAGGCATACAGACACACATGCTCGACCGTGCACTGAACGGTCTGCGCATGAGCCCATGCCCCAAGGACCTCCGTAAACTCTTCTACAAGGTGAAGAAGGCTCAGGGAACGGACATCACCCGTATCTTCTGCGGTTTGAACGATGTACGCAACGTAATTCCCTCCATCCGTTATGCCAAGGAGGCTGGCATGATAGCACAGGCATCGCTGAGCATCACCCATAGCCCCATCCACACCGTGGAGTATTACGTGGATCTGGCCAAGCAGTTCATTGATGCCGGTGCCGATGAAATCTGCCTGAAGGACATGGCAGGTATCGGTCGCCCCGTTAGCCTCGGCAAGATTGTTGAGGGCATCAAGGCATACAAGAAGGACATCGTCATCCAGTACCACTCTCATGCAGGCCCCGGTTTCTGCATGGCATCCATCCTGGAGGTGGCTAAGGCCGGTTGCGACTACATAGACACCGGCATGTCTCCCCTTTCATGGGGTACCGGCCACGCCGACATCATCACCGTTCAGGAGATGCTGAAGGATGCCGGTTTCAAGGTGAAGGAAATCAATATGGAGGCCTACATGGAGGCGCGTACCCTCATCCAGGAGATGTACGACGACTTCCTTGGCTACTATATCCCCGCACAGAACCACATCAACAATGCCCTTCTTGTTAAACCCGGTCTGCCCGGTGGCATGATGGGCTCGCTGATGACCGACCTGGAGGACAACCTCAAGAGCCTGAACAAGTGGAAGCAGAAGAATGGCCAGCCCGAACTGACCACCGACCAGTTGCTGGTAAAACTCTTCGACGAGGTGGCCTACGTATGGCCCAAGGTGGGATACCCCTGTCTGGTGACCCCCTTCAGCCAGTATGTTAAGAACCTGGCTCTGATGAACGTAATACAGATGGAGAAGGGCAAGGAACGCTGGAGCATGATAGCCGACAACATCTGGGACATGATTCTGGGTAAGAGCGGCCAGTTGCCCGGTCCCGTTGCACCCGAACTCGTTGCCCTTGCCAAGGAGCAGGGACGTCAGTTCGAGACGGGCGATCCCCAGAACTACTACCCCGACGACCTGGAGGACTACAGAAAGAAGATGCTGGCACAGGGTTGGCCCACTGGTCAGGACGACGAGGAACTTTTCGAGTACTCCATGCACCCCTCCCAGTACGAGGCATACAAGAGCGGTAAGGCAAAGGCCGACTTCGAGAAGGACCTGGCAGAGCGCAAGGCCAAGAAGAACGCTCCCGCCGCAGGTGTTGCCGAACTGCCCAAGACCATCAAGGTGAGTGTGAACGGACAGACCTACGAGGTGAACATCGCCTACGGCAACGAAGCGCCTGCCGCCACCCCTGCCGGTGCACAGGCTCCCGTGGCAACAGGCGAGGGCGAGGATATCCTTGCACCTCTGGAGGGTAAGTTCTATCGTACCAAGGACACACAGGAACAGGCCATACAGATAGGTCAGGAGGTTAAGGCCGGGGATACCCTCGGTTACATAGAGGCCATGAAGACCTACAATGCCATCCGTGCCGACTTCGACGGTATTCTTACCGCCGTGACGGTGAACTCTGGCGACTCCGTGGAGGAGGACGATGTGATAATGAAGGTTCTGAGAAAGTAAAGTAGAGGAGGAAAGTGACTTATGTTTAACGAGATACTGGAAAACCTCTATAGCATGACCGCCTTCCAGGCCATTGCCGAGAACCCTTTGTTCCTGGTGATGTACCTGCTGGCCTTCGTGCTCCTGTACCTGGGTATCGTCAAGAAGTACGAACCCCTGCTTCTGGTTCCCATAGCCTTCGGTGTGCTCATTGCCAACTTCCCCGGTGGAGGTATGGGCGTGACACAGGCCGATAGCGAGGGTATGGTGGAGTTCATGAAGAACGGAGTGATGGTGAAGAAGGACATCTATTCCATGCCCCTGCACGAGATAGCACACGACCTGGGATTGATGAACTACCTCTACTATGCCCTCATCAAGAGCGGACTTCTGCCTCCCATCATCTTCATGGGTGTGGGTGCGCTGACCGACTTCGGTCCTATGCTCCGCAACCTGAAACTGGCCATCTTCGGAGCCGCCGCACAGATGGGTATCTTTGCCGTGTTGCTGGCCTCTCTGGCTATGGGCTTCACACCCCAGGAGGCCGGTTCGCTGGGCATCATAGGCGGTGCAGATGGTCCTACGGCTATCTTCACCACCATCAAACTGGCTCCCCACTTGCTTGGTCCCATAGCCATTGCCGCTTATAGTTACATGGCTCTGGTGCCTGTTATCATCCCCATGGTGGTGAAACTGCTCTGTTCGGAGAAGGAACTTCGTATCAACATGAAGGAGCAGGACCGCCTTTATCCCGACGGAACTGAGATAAAGAACATGCGTGTGCTGAAGATTATCTTCCCCATTGCCGTTACGACCATAGTGGCCATCTTCGTGCCCTCTGCCGTGAGTCTGGTGGGTATGCTCATGTTCGGTAATCTGGTGAAGGAAATCGGTAACGACACCTCACGCCTGTTCGATGCCGCATCAAACGGTGTTATGAATGCCGCCACCATCTTCCTGGGCCTCTGCGTGGGTGCCACAATGACCGTGGATGCCTTCATCAACGTGCAGACACTGGGTATCGTGGCCGGTGGTTTCTGTGCCTTTGCGCTGAGTATCGCTTCCGGTATCTTCATGGTGAAGGCGTGGAACCTCTTTGCCAAGAAGAAGATAAATCCGCTCATCGGTGCAACTGGCCTCAGTGCCGTGCCCATGGCAAGCCGTGTGTGCAATATCATCTCCACCCAGTACGACCCCAAGAACCACGTTCTCAACTATTGCATGTCGTCCAACATCTCAGGTGTTATCGGTTCGGCCGTAGCAGCAGGTGTGCTAATCTCGTTCCTGGGATGATAAGAGTAAACGGAAATGTGAAAACGGAAAACAAAATCGCTCACCGCTCACCGTTAACCGCTCACCATTCACCGCTCACCATTCACCGTTCATCGTTAAACGTTAAACGTTCTATGGAAATATCTAAGATTGGATTCTATACAGGCCTCTGCTGGAGTGCCTCGTTCTTATTGGCTATGCTTAGCCTCACGCAACCTGCGTGGGGCTTTGCCGGCAATTTGCTGGGTGTGTTGAGCTTCTGGGTGGCAGGCGTGCAATTGCGTGCCGCACAGGAATCCATGCCCAAGGAGGAAGAACCCTGGGGTGTGCGCCATCGCTGGCACAAGTCCTTGCAGGTACAACTTTTGGCCGCCCTGCTTTGCACCTTTGTGCAGTACATGTATTTCCGGTATGTGGACAACGGACGCATGCTGACGGCACTGACCGAGGTGTACACAAATCCCGAATACACGGAACTGATGAAGCAGGCGGTGCCCGAATACAAACCGCAGGACGTTCTTGACCTGCTTTCGCAGATAACGCTCAGGGACCTGGCAATAAACTTCCTTGTCCTGAACTCCTTCCTGGCCATAGTGCTCAGTATCCCCACCGCATTCGTGGCGGCTGTGAGGAAGAAGTAACCGTGTTGTCCTGATATATTGAAAAAACAAACACCAAATAATGTTATGAAAAAGATTCTCTCATTTATTCTGCTCGGTGCAACGTCATTTGTTGCCTCGGCACAGATTTCGTCGTTGGACGAATTGTCCTCCGACAAGGCCTACACCATCTATAATCCGTTTTACACGACCTATGCCGTGTACAATGCAGAGAAGAGCACGTCGCTGGTATGGGCGGCAGGCATGACGGCTTCGGACAAGACGATAGCCGACCAGTCCTACTCCACACCGTTCAATGCGGCCGACCCATCATCCTCATGGATGATTGTGCTGTTCAACGAGCAGTGGTTTGTCTACAACCTCGGTGCGAAGAAGTTTATGGCCGTGGGACACACAGCGGCCAATTCGTCCACCGCTTCGGCAAAGTTGCAGGACACACCTGTAGCCGTGGAGTTTACAAGCAACGGTAACGGTGGCTTTCACCTCCGCTCCTACGATGGCAACCAGAACTTTCTCTGTGCCGCTCCCCAGTTGTCATACCCCATCAGCATCTGGACGAGTGCAGACAATGGCTCCACATGGCAGATAGAGGAAAATGCCCAGGTACAGGCCGATTACGAGACCTGTATGCAGAAACTCAAGGAGGCTTTCCCCGAAACCGTAGCCTTGAAGATAGACACACGTCACGGATATGTGTGGAGTACAAAGAACGGTGGTCCTATGCCAGAGCGCATAGCCAAGGGTCGTGACTTTACTTTCTATACACGTGCACGCCTCGGATGGAACTGTACTGAAGGACTTACCATCAAGCACGGTGATGAGGAATACAAGGTGACGGAAATCAATTCCGGTGCCTATGCCACCGAGATTACCATCCCTGCCGACAAGGTAAACGGGGATGTTGTAATCAGTGGCGAATGGGTGCGTGATGCCGAGACAAAGAACGCCCAGGTACTATCCTTCGCTGATGAGTTTGAAGGCGAAGGCGAACCTACATCCGAATTCTGGAAACGCACCGAGCGCCAGGGGGCTACATGGAACCGCTGGTGCTCCAACTCTCCCCTGGTGGTGTATCAAGAGGACGGCGCACTTCATTGCCGCGCCATTCCCAATCCCGACAAGTCTTCCGACAACGTGCCCATGATAACGGGTGGCGTGAAGACCCAGGGCAAGTTCGCCTTCCAGTGGGGCAGGGTAGAGGCACGTATCAAGACCATTGCCCATACCGGTACGTTCCCTGCTTTCTGGATGATGCCTGCCGACAATAGCCTTGGATGGCCCAATAATGGTGAGATAGACATCTGGGAGGCCATAGATACCGATGGGCGTGCCTATGGTACAGTTCACACTCATTGGACATACGACTTGAAGAAGGGTGGTAATAGTGGCAACAAACCAGGGATAGATTACTCCCTCTGGCATGTCTATGCCGTGGAGTGGAATGCCACTTCCATCACCTGGTATGTGGATGGAGAAAAGGTGTGGACATACAACAAGAGTACCGACCAGAATGCCCTTGACAACGGCCAGTGGCCTTTTGATGCTCCCTTCTATATCATCCTCAATCAGAGTGTGGGCAACGGTTCATGGGCACGTCCTGCCGACGAGTCCTTCACCTATGAAACCCTCTTTGACTGGGTTCGCGTATATCAGAAACCCGAGTATACCGGCATAGAGGACGTGCTTAATGAAGAGGAGCAGGTCTCTGCCAATAGTTCAAACACCGTTTACGACCTGCAAGGCCGTATGGTTCAGGACGTAAAAGCTGGTGGATTGTATATCGTAGATGGCAAGAAGGTGGTGATGTAGTATCCTTCTGCCCCTCTTGCTCGACTACGATTCATCATAATCCGGATTCGGGGATAATTGATTCCGATGATTCGTGGTCTTCCGATGATTCGTGGTCTTCCGATGATTCGTGGTCTTCCGATGATTTCGACTCATGGGATTTCGGCAGTGACCCTTTGGATAATTCAGGAACAGGTGGTTCTGGGAATAGCAATGGAGTTACCGGCAACAACGGTGGATCTACCGGAACAAACTCGAATACAGGAGGAGGTTCTGGTTCTAGTGGCAGCACTTTGCCAAAAGAGCCAGAAATAAGGACTCCTGATTCTTTGGAAAAAGCAGGAGTGCGGATTACTGCAAAAAGATATATATTGACGACTAATTGTACCGTTAGTGTATTTGAAGCGCAGGCTTATGGTCAAAATGGGCAAAAGTTGAACAACTCTGTCGTTAAAGGATATTTCATGGAACGTCCCTATGACGCAAACTTGGCAGAAAAGTCAGGAAGCAAACGCGCCATTCAGCCAGGAGAATATAACATAATACCCAAAACACCCGGGCAACAATACCAATGGTATTTGAAAGAAGTGCCAGGACGCTATGGAATTGCCATTCATGCAGGGAATTATGCAGAAGATAGTTCTGGTTGTCTGTTGCCAGGAATGTCATTAGCAAAAGTCGGCGACTCAAATTACATGGTGCAAAACAGTAAGAATAAATTGGATGCTTTGTTTGAACTTTTTAAGATGTACGGAGCAGGCAATATCAGTATAAATATTATTCAATGAGGAATTACGGACTTGTAGCATTGCTCTTCATCGTGCTGAGCCCGGCACTGCGGGCGCAGCACGGAGGAGTGTCGGCAGGAAGGTTGCGGGCAGCCTATGAGGCGTCGGTCGGCGAGGGCGGAAGATTGCGGCAGAGGCTTTTCTTCGATGCCTTCCCCACAAACGGAGAGGATTATGAGCTAATCTTCGGCTACCACCCGGAACTGCGGGACTCGTCGCTCTACGACTGCGCTGCCGACATGGTGGAGGCCTTCTGGTGCCACGATGCGATTCCCGACTCGCTATTCTACAGCAAAGTAGCAGCCGTGACGTGCGGGCTGAGGCTTGATGCGGACGCGCCGAACTACTGGCAGGCACGTTTGGAAAGTGTGCTCACGCGGCATGGCAGGGATGCGGAGACTCTCATCGACCGGGTAGCAAGCCTTCCGGTAGGTGACCAAATGCGCTTCTGGAGTTTCGTGTGGTCAACAACGCTCGACGACGAGGTACGGAGCAGGCGCGACTTTCACCGTGGCTACATCCTTAGACGGCACCCTCAGATGGTGCCCGTATACGACTCGGCACGCAAGCTCTTTTTCAATGGCATAAACTTTTCTTCGGAGCCTTCGCCACGAAACTTTCCCGAATGCGAATGATTATGTACACGACAGCATCATACTTCAAGCGGGCGGCCATCTGCCTGCTTGCCCTCGCCAGCCTTGTCAAGGCATCGGCGCAAAGTCAAGACCTGCGTCCCGAGGAGATTGCAGCCGCCCACGCCGCCCTCCTTTCCTGTCCCGACAGCCTCGCGGAGGCCCGTTTCTTCAACGCCTTTCCCGACCGTGGGGAGGACTTCACGCTCCTCTACGAACCTCACAACCTGACGGCCGGTACTACTTTCGACTTCTCCGGCAGTTCCTATTGCCACACCTCGGCCTTCTGGAATCTCCGGCTGATACCTGCCGAAGTACTGGCCGAGAAGGTGGTACGCATCACCTGCGGCCTCCGCTTCAGCCAAGGTGCATCATGGTACTGGCAATGGTATCTGCGCCAAGCGCTCGCCCTGCCCGAGTTGAGAGATGTGATTATAGATGAAGTGGCACGCCTGCGCAGCGGCCATCAATTGGAGTTCTGGGCCATGGTGTGGTCATCGGCAGAAGCCGACAGCCGTGACCTGCTCTTCGAATCCCTTCAGCCCGGCCTCCTCACCCGCCATCCCCACACAGCCTCCATCTCCGCCTGCGCCTTCCATCTCTTCCACAACGAAGTCAGAAGCAGGGAATAAGCAAGTGATGAAATGCCAGCGAGCACCTCGGGAGATGCAAACCGGGCATTAAGGGCAAGAGTACCGACCAGAATGCCCTTGACAACGGCCAGTGGCCTTTTGATGCTCCCTTCTACATCATCCTCAATCAGAGTGTGGGCAACGGTTCATGGGCACGTCCTGCCGACGAGTCCTTCACCTATGAAACCCTCTTTGACTGGGTTCGCGTATATCAGAAACCCGAGTATACCGGCATAGATGACGTGCTCACCGATGAGGAGAATAACTTGGTCAGTAATGTGAATGCCGTTTACGATATGCAGGGACGCTTTGTCAAGGACATGAAAACAGGCGGATTATATATAGTAAACGGCAAGAAAGTTGTGATGTAGAGAACCTGTCTATATCAACGACACATTTGTCTAAGTAATTATCTTTAACCCCAAATCGGTCATTAGCGCGTATAAGCCTAATGATCGATTTGTGTTGACAGCAGTATGTGTTCTTGATTTTTCCTATTGGTTCCTGTACCTACGTGTGTGGTCCTCAGTGGCGATAAAGTTCACCGCCACTGGCGATAAAAATAATGGCCAGTGGCGGTGAACTTTATCGCCATCGGGGATTAATGTAGTTGCCCTCAAGGACAATTAGACTTCCTTGAGGCGGAAACTTACTTTTCCAGTGTCAGGCCCAGGTACATGCCGTCTACCTTGTTTGCCAAACCTGCTATGGTAGATATTGTGGAATTGTTGGTGGTGCTACCGGCAGCAGATACAACCTTGGAGATGAATTGCAGGAGCTTGTCGGCCTTGAAGGAAAGTTGCAGACTGCCTATGCCCACTTTGCAGTTCATCTTGAAACTGGTGTACTTGCCAAGTTTGCCGGAGGTACTGTACTTGCTTAGGGGGCTGCTTGCCAGATTGATGGTAAGGTCGCTTTCTGCAACGCTCCATTGGAAGGGGATGTTTTTGCTACCGTATGTCACAATACCTGTGCCGTCTTCCTTGAATTCCATTTTTACTTTGCCTGAAGTGAAACCTATCTTGTCCAGATACCCCTGGAGTTTTTCTTCTGCTGCCTTGCCGGCTGCCATGCCACCTACGTTGGTGAGCATGTTCTCGCTCTCGAAGATAACGGCAGGCTGCTTGTAACTCCATGTGCCTACAAGACTGGTTGTGCTTACCTTGTCTTTGCCCAGCAGACCGGCAACGAAGTCGCCTACACTGCTCAGACCGCTCAGGGCACTCTGTGCCTTTTGGGCAGCGTCGCTTTGTGATGAAGACTGTTCTGTGTTTGAAGACTTCTTGAACAGGTCCAGAAGACTCTGTGCATGGCTCTGTGCCGCATTGAATGCAAGCATGGCCGCAAGAATGATGAGTGTCTTTTTCATAATCATTGTTGTTATAGTTTGAATAGTTGTGTTATCAGTATGGGCAGCGTCAGTGTGACGAGTGTCAGCAACTGTGCCATCGGCGAGCCGACCTTTCCCTTCGGTGCAAGCATGAGCAGTGCGGGGTATATGAGCAGTGCAACGGCCAGTGTCCATCCCATGAGTCTTTGCCACGACAGTGTGCCCATGGCCACGGGTAGGTACATAATGGCCATGCCTGGCAGAAGCATGAGCAGGGCGGCTATGTACTTGGCCCTGTACACGGCACGGAGGTTGTGCAGGCGTGTATGAAGGAGGGACATGTATGGTTGCTCGTATCCAAGCCGTGCGGTGAGCAGAGGCAGGGTGGGAAAAGTGAGTGTATACAGGACGGTAAAGTCGGTGTACACCTCCATGTCCATTGCCATGCTTATGCCAGTGAGAATAAGGGAAGATATGAGTCCGTTCCTTATCTTCTTCCTCAGCGCGGGATGGCGCAGACGCATCTTCATCTCGCATGACAGGAAGGCACCTTTGTCCAGTATATGGGGCAGGCGGTGCTGTGTTTCCTTGCCTTGGGTGAAGTGCAGGTAGACATGCCAGCATGCCAGATACACGTATCCGCTCAGTATGAAGAAGCCGAGAAGCCACCATTGTGGCCATAGCGCCGGCAACCAAATGAAGTTGAGGGGCGTGAAGAGCATCCGCAGAAGGTAGGCAGCAAGCACATGCCGGTGTCTGACGGGCAGAAGCCTGTATTGGTGTGCATTGTATGCCGGTGTGCTCTGGCTGAACCACCTCATTACCTGGTCGGCCACGAGCAGTAGGGGCAGATTTTCCACGATGCTTATCCCCGATGCTTCCAATGTGCGTGGCAGAGCCAGTGCCATGCTTGTCCAAAGAACTATTTTCAGGCTCCAGATGATGATGTCGCGTGAGAAATGCATACTGCGCCGTTCACGAAGGTATTCGTGTCGGCACAGTTCTGCTATGTTTCTCGGTGCGGTACTCATCTTTGCGAACGGAAAACGGAAATCTGAAATCTGAAAGGTTAAAGGTGAGTGTGCTGTTTTCCGTTTTCCATTTTTACTTTTCCGTTTCCGTTTGTCATACCCCTCTGCCCTGCGGGCACCTCTTCTGTCTCAGGGGAGGAAAGCGGAGGGGGTATGTCCTTTTCGCTCATCCGCTCACCGCTCATCCGTTTTCTCCCTCCCTCACAGGGAGGGTCGGGGTGGGTCCTTCACCCTTTACTTTTACCCCTTCAACGCCTTCACTGTCTCCTGCAGGGCAGCAATCTTGCTCTCTGCATCGGCCAGTTTCTTGCGCTCCAGTTCTACCACCTGTGCGGGGGCGTTCTGCACGAAGCGCTCGTTGGAGAGTTTCTTCTGTATTCCGCCCATGAAGCCCTGCAGACGTGCTATCTCGGCTTCGGCCTTCTTTATCTCAGCCTCGGCATCGATGAGGTTGCCCAGAGGTACTGCATATTCGTTGGTACCCACGAGGAAGGCCTGGCTGCCTTCGCCCTTCTGTGCCACGTAGAGGATTTCGCCGAGTGTAGCCATCTTGCTGACGATGCTACCCAAAGAGGGGCACTGGGTGACACGGCTCTCGCCCTCTGCCACAACAACCTCCAGAGTGAGGGGCTCGCGCTGGGCAATGTTCTTGCTTTGGCGTACGGCACGCACACCTGAGATAATCTGCTTCAACTGCTCGAACTCAGCAATCAGAGCGGCATCCTCGGCGCTGGGGGCGTCCAGGGTGAGGGTGCTCACCATGATGCTCTCGCCCTCCTTGCGTTCGGCAATGTGCTGGTAGAGTTCCTCGGTGATGAAGGGCATGAAGGGATGGATGACCTGCAGGAGTTGTTCGAATATCTGCATGGTAGCCTCCAGGGTCTTGCGGTCGATGGGAGCCTGGTATGCAGGCTTTATCATCTCCAGATACCAGCCGGAGAACTCGTCGGTGAAGAGTTTGAACATGGCCATCAGGGCCTCATTCAGGCGGTACTTGCCATAGAGGTCGTTGATTTCTGCCACGTAGGTGCGCAACTGTGCCTGCATCCACTCTATGGCCTTCACGTTGGGTTCGGGCTGTGCTATCTCGTCGCTTATCTCCCAACCCTTCACCAGGCGGAAGGCGTTCCAAATCTTGTTGCAGAAGGCGGCACCCTGTCCGCAGAGGCTTTCGTCAAAGAGTATGTCGTTACCGGCAGGAGCAGCCAGGAGCATGCCCATGCGCACACCGTCGGCACCGTACTTGTCTATGAGCGCCAGAGGGTCGGGGCTGTTGCCCAACTGCTTGGACATCTTGCGGCCAAGGTTGTCGCGCACGATACCGGTGAAGTAAACGTTGCGGAAGGGAACGTCCTTCAGGTATTCCTCGCCTGCCATAATCATGCGCGCCACCCAGAAGAAGATGATGTCCGGACCGGTCACCAGGTCGGCGGTGGGGTAGTAGTAGTTGATTTCCTCGTTGCCGGGGTCCAGTATGCCGTTGAACAGGCTCACGGGCCAGAGCCATGAACTGAACCATGTGTCCAGGGCGTCCTCGTCGTGGCGGAGTTGTTCGGCGGTGATGTTCTCGAAACCGGCAATCTTGTGCGCCTTTCCCAGAGCCTCCTCGCGGTTCATGGCCACTACGAACTGCTCTTCCTTGCCCTCCTCGGTGGGCAGGTAGTAGGCAGGTATGCGGTGTCCCCACCAGAGTTGGCGGCTGATGCACCAGTCGTCGATGTTCTCCAGCCAGTTGCGGTAGGTGGTGACGTACTTCTGGGGATAGAACTTGATGTCACCGTTCAGCACGGGAGGCAGTGCAATGTCGGCAAAGTGCTGCATGGACAGAAACCACTGCATGCACAGGCGGGGTTCTACGGCTGTGTCGGGGTTGCGCTCGGAATATCCCACCTTGTTGGTGTAGTCCTCCACCTTCTCCATGAGTCCTGCTTCCTGCAGGTCCTTGGCAATCTGCTTGCGCACATCCATGCGGTCCATGCCCACGTAGAGGCCTGCTGCCTCTGACAATGTGCCGTCGGGGTTGAAGATGTCTATGGTCTCCAGGTTGTGGGTCTTGCCCAGGTTGTAGTCGTTCACGTCGTGGGCAGGGGTAACCTTCAGACAGCCTGTACCGAACTCTATCTCGACATAGCGGTCCTCGATAACGGGAATAACGCGGCCCACCAGGGGTACCACCACCTTGTGGCCTTTGAGCCACTGGTTCTTGGGGTCCTTGGGGTTGATGCACATGGCGGTATCGCCCATGATGGTCTCGGGACGTGTGGTGGCCACCACGGCATAGTATCTGCCCTGCTCGTCCTGATGCAGTACCTCGCCCTCACAGCCTGTGGGGACTACGGGGTTGGTGTCGGCATCTGCCACATAGTAGCGCAGGTTATAGAGGTGGCTCTGCTCCTCGCGGTAGATAACCTCAATGTTGGACAGGGCGGTCTGTGCCTTGGGATCCCAGTTTACCATGCGCAGACCGCGGTAGATGAGTCCCTTCTCGTACAGGTCGCAGAACACCTTCAGCACGCTCTCGCTGCGTGTCTCGTCCATGGTGAAGGAGGTGCGGTCCCAGTCGCATGAAGCACCCAGGCGGCGCAACTGCTTCAGGATGATGCCACCGTGCTCGTTGGTCCATTCCCATGCGTGCTTCAGGAACTCCTCGCGTGTGAGGTCAAGTTTCTTGATGCCCTGCTCTGCCAGACGGTTCACCACCTTTGCCTCGGTGGCAATGGAGGCGTGGTCGGTGCCGGGAACCCAGCATGCGTTCTTGCCCTGCAGGCGTGCACGGCGCACCAGGATGTCCTGAATGGTATTGTTGAGCATGTGTCCCATGTGGAGCACACCGGTCACGTTTGGCGGAGGGATAACCACGGTATATGGCTCGCGGCCGTCGGGTTTGCTACTGAACAGTTTGTTGTCCAACCAGTATTGGTACCATTTGCCCTCCACTTCGGCAGGGCTGTACTTGGATGCTAATTCTGTCATTTCTATTATGTCGTTTTTATTTATTTTCGCGCACAAAGGTAGTATTTTTTCTCCAATATATATTAAGGCTGATATAACAAATGGGGGTATGTCTCGGCATTTATAGTAAATTATGTATTAAAGATGTGCTTTGTATCCATTTTTTTAGTACCTTTGGTTAACATTAGTGTATAAGTACTATGTATAGTAATGCTGATAAAATAGAGTGGACTCTGATTTTCGTATATGAATTCGGAAAGAAATACGGGCTTACTGCCAAGCAGGCCTTCAATTACTTGTCCCGCTATCAAGGCATAGATTTCATAGACCGTCACTACGACTATGTACATACCCAGTCGTTCCAGTCAATGGTGGCGGACATCAGCGAATATTGTCACAGAAAGGGAGGAGGTCTGATATGATTCTGTATCATGGAACCAATGTGGAATTTGATACCATAGATTTGGCTAAATCCAAACCCAACAAGGACTTCGGGCAAGGATTTTACCTCACTGCTGATTATGAACAGGCCTTGGCTATGGCAAGAATCAAGATGGAGCAGTTGGAATTTGGCGAACCTCTGGTTCTGACTTACGAAGTGGACGAGGAACTTATGAAATCGCTGAAGACCCTGCATTTCAATGAGTATTCCGAGGATTGGGCAAAGTTTATCTTGCTCAACCGTAGAAATACTGCTTCAGGACCGGCACACAACTATGATATCGTATATGGGCCGATAGCCGATGACAGGGTTGGTGTTCAACTATGGAAATACGAGAATCAGAGCATCGACCTGCACACTCTGGTCAACAATCTTAAATATATAAAAGGCATGACCTTCCAATATTTCTTCGGAACACAGGAGGCCATAAGATTACTGCATCGCAAATGAATATACAGGAACAGATGAAACTGGATATGACAAAGAATCTTGCTCTATTGTTGATGGAAAACAATCTTGAAATGACAATGGAGCAGGCTATATCCGTCGTTATGAATTCCGAGACCTACCAGCGATTACTGAACGATGCTACGCATCTTTATTACCAAAGTCCACGCTATGTCTATGACTTTCTGGATAAGGAACTTAAATTAGGTAAAGTAGTGTAGTGTTAACGATGTTTTTGCTGTGAGCATAACGCTTCTGTAATATCGGATTATAGAAGTCCTAATTTGTAAATATTTTACAACTTATGAGTACAAGAGAAGAAAAACTGGCCGCATTCGGCAGGTTGCTGGATGTGATGGACACCCTGCGCGAGAAGTGCCCATGGGACCGCAAGCAGACGTTTGAAAGTCTGCGCCCCAATACTATAGAAGAGACCTTTGAACTGTGTGATGCCCTCATCAAGCACGACACCCATGAGATATGCAAGGAACTGGGCGATGTGCTCCTCCACGTGGTGTTCTATGCCAAGATAGGAAGTGAGGAGGGGCAGTTCGACATTGCCGATGTGTGCAACAAGTTGTGCGACAAACTCATCTTCCGCCACCCCCATGTCTATGGCGAGGCACAGGCACAGTCGGCTGGCGAGGTGAGCCAACTTTGGGAACAGGTAAAGCAGAAGGAAAAGGACGGCAACAAGACCGTGCTCTCTGGCGTGCCCGAATCGCTGCCCTCGCTCATCAAGGCATACCGCATCCAGGACAAGGCACGCAACGTGGGTTTCGACTGGAGCAAGCGCGAAGAGGTTTGGGACAAGGTTCACGAAGAGGTGGACGAACTACGCATCGAACTGGAGAAGGACGACAAGGAAAACTCCACCAACGAGTTCGGCGACCTGCTCTTCTCCCTCATCAATGCCTCTCGTCTCTACGGTATCAACCCCGACAATGCACTGGAGCGCACCAACCGCAAGTTCATCAGCCGCTTCTCCTATGTGGAGCAGCGTGCCAAGGAGCAAGGCAAGGAACTGGGGGACATGACCTTGGAGGAAATGGACAGGCTTTGGAATGAGGCAAAGGAAAAGGGCAAGTAGCTGTGTCTGCTTTTCCGTTATCTCGTTGCCAGAACATTGGAATATTCTGTATGCGTTATGAAGAAGAGAATTGCTTTTTGGTTTTGTGTTCTCTGCGCAACCTTGTCCGGTTATGCCCAATCCTCGTCATTGCAAGACTATGTGACAAGTGTAAGGGCGAAATCATGCGCCCCTGTAGACTATATATTCAAACTGTTTGAACACTCCGATATCGTAGTGATTGGAGAAAGTGACCACAGAGATACCACACAGTATGAACTGATATTGGACATATTGCGTGATGCTCGTTTTGCCAAGGAGATAGGTTATGTGTATACCGAAGTAGGATGTGTAAACAGAACAAAAGATGTAAACAGATTACTTCAGAGGAAATACAAGACAGCTCAGGCATTCAACGATGCCCTCTATACATACCTTCGTAACGAGGATTTCAATCCGCTTTGGGATAAGTACAACCGTGTACAGTTCCTTCGGGGACTTTATGGAATAAATCGTTCCAACAGACATAAGATTACATTGGGATTGACGGATTGTAATTTCTCGTGGGATAAAATCAAGACCGCCCAAGAGTATCGGGACTTCGACGATTCTCCGGCTTGCGCTTACCGCGACTCCACGATGTCTTTGCATTTTGCAGAAATGTATGCCAAGCAAAAACCTAAGAATGGCAAGCGAAAGGCTCTGATAATAACCAATCATCCCCATGCTTTGAATGCCGCTTTTGCTAGTAAAGACTATCATCGCCAGGGCAAATGGCTCAAGGAACTCTATGGTGAGGATAATGTGAAGATAGTGATGCTCAACTGGACAGAATACACCCAAAAGGAGCAGATGCCACTGGTTGCAAGTGGATTGTGGGATGCTGCGTTTGAGGTCATGGAGTGTCAGCCTTTTGGTATGGATATAAAGGAAACTCCTTTTGGCAGAGAACCATATTTTAACACTCGATATGGTGAATTGAAATGGGAAGATATTGCCGATGGCATAATTTATTACAAACCAATTTATGAGTTGGTGCTGACAATAGGCATTCCAGGTATCGTAAGCGTAGACTTTGAAGAGGAACTTATGCGTAGGATTCGTATTTATTTCGAGGCGATGGATAGACCTGTTCCCACATTGGAAGAAGCAAAGCCGATGTACGACAGGTTCTTGTCTTTCCCCGGTACTTATCCGCAGTCACCTCATAGCGTGCGAGACACGATTCGCCGTTTGATTACAGAATAGCAATCCATAAATATACTGCTATATGAACACCGCAACCGATACCATAGTACTCAAAAAGAGAAGGAAGAATCTGATACTATGGATTCTGGGTATTGCATATTTGGATTGTTATATTATGCCGTGATATTAGAGGCGCTAAGAAAGGTTGGTATAAAGGACGCATACAAGTTCGACACGTACATAGAATCGTTTGACCTCAATGATTGACGAGTCCTCGTATTAGGAGGACTCGAGTACTCTTAATACGAGGACTGCAATCCTCTTACTATAAGGACTGGAGTCCTCGTAGTATGAGGACTGGGATGTTTTGAGAGCCCCTCAATCCCCCTGCAGGGGGACTGAGGGGGGCCTTCTCCTTTCACCATTTAGGGAATCTGTCGGCGAAGTAGAGGAACTGGTACTTGACGGCGTTGAGCCAGTAGGGCCAGTTGTGGGCCCCGGGACGGGAGTGAAATTCGTGTGGAATCTTTTCCTGAAGGAGTTTTTCGTGCATGTTGCAGTTGACCTTATAGAAAAAGTCTTCGGTGCCGCAATCGAAGATGATGTTCATGGTGCCGGGTTTGAGCAGATGGGTGAGGTTGATGACGGTGTTCTCGTCCCAAAGTCGGGTGTTTTCCTCATAGGTGCCCAAACGGCCAGCTATGTTCCAGTTCTTGGTGAAGGGACGGAAGTCCAGCCCGCCGGACATGCTGCCCATGTTGCCGAAAGTATCCTGATGGCGCATGGCCAGATAGAAGGCTCCGTGTCCGCCCATGGAGAGTCCGGTAATGGCTCGGCAGGCTCTGTCGGCGATGGTGGAGTAGGCAGTGTCGATGTGTGCAACGAGTTCCTTGGCAACGAAGGTTTCGTAGCGGTATTCGGGAGTTACTGGGCTATCGAAGTACCAGCTGTCGCGTGCTCCGTCGGGCATGACAACGATGAGGTTGTACTGGTCGGCCAATTGTCCTACGACACCGCCCTGTGCCCATACGGTGTGGTTGCCGCCATATCCGTGGAGAAGGTAGATGACGGGGTAGGACTGCTGGGTGCTATACCCCTCTGGAGTGATGACGGTAACGAGGACGTCCTTATTCATACTATTGCTCTTGACGGCTATTTCCTTCTGCTCGAAGGCGAAGATACTCGTTGTGAGGAACAGAAGGGCAAAGAGGGAAATGAGGTTCTTGTTTTTCATAGAGATTAGATTACAGATAGCAGATTACAGAAGTGTAAGTATGTGGTTTAGAGTTTAGAGATTTCGTTCCTACCGTGCTATTCCGAGAAGTATTTCCGGTAAAGTTCGTTTGCTATGTCGATTGGGTTCTCCTTTGGAGCCTTGGTGATGGTCTTCTGGTGTGTCCAGTTCTCTTCCCACCTGAACCATTCGGCAGATGTGATGCTTCTGCCCTCTTCCAGAGCCTGGAAGAACATCCGCCAGCGAGCCAGGTAGAAGTCGCCCAGCATGCCGCCCCACTGACGGCTGGAGTAGTCGTGCAACCTTCCCTGCTCGGCACATTTCTCGGGTCCCCACACGGAAATCAGCGTGCGGGCATTCCATTCCATCCAGTCGCGGTCGGCCTCGGTGGTACCCTCCACCTCATCGCAGATGCTCCTTGCCGAAGAGGTCCATCTGTCCAGTTTGAACAGGTCTATCTGTGATACGAGGTGGTCCACATCGGCCACCATTCCCAGGAAGGTGGTGTACTGCTTGCGGAAAGTCTCCATCTTGCCGCTCTTGTAACTGGCGGCAATGTCCTTGAGCAGGTAATAGGTGGAGTCGGTCAGTGTCTGTCGCACCACATCGGCAATGTCGTGCTCATAGTTGGGATTGCCTTGCAGGCGCTCCCTTTCCCTCAGCATCTGTTCGGCAGCCTTGCGCACCATGCGTATGTCGTGGAATATCTGGCATGTGCCCCATCCCGAGACACGTCTCACATCCAGTGCGGGACGAGCACAGATTACAGCCTCCACGTCCTGCGACGGGTTGGGGCAGTTCAGCACCGATTGCGTCAGCAGATGCCATCCCCTTTCCATAGCCTCGCTCTTCACGCCGTAGCGTGCCTGGGAGTATCTGTCCACCCAATCCTTGCCCTCTTCGCGCTTCATCCAGGGGAGTTCGAACAGCAGGTCGTAGAGTATGGGGCAGGTCTCCAGTCCCTCGGGTGTGGCACCTATGCCCTTCACGCCGTCGGGATATTTCTCCAGAGCCCTGTAGTAGTTCTCCAGCATTGGCTGGAAGCGTCCGTGCATGCCCGTCTTGCCTCCGAAGTTGTGTAGCATGCACCACAGGAAGTCGTGTCCCTCGTAGCCTCTCTCCTCCCATTTTGCCAAACCGTCGGAATACAGGTCCAGCACTATGAAGCCACCCTTGGGGATGGTGTCCAGAGCCTCCTTGCGAGGATTGCGGTCCCAACTCTGTATCACCCACTTGGCACCGGGCGAATGCTTCTGCATCTCCCCGTATATGGTGGTGAAGGCCTCCTTCAGATTGATGCCGTCTGTGCGTCCGCCCTCGTGGAAGGGGTCCATGCTGTAGTATTTCGACTTGCCCATCACCTTTTCCAGGTGCTTGTAGTAGAGCCGAGCCATCTCCTTGTACTTCTCGTCCGAAGGCAGTTGGAACAACGGGCGCCGGAATCCCGAGCACCACCATCCCTGGTCAATGGCCTCCACTCCCAGTTTCTCCCTGGCATTGCTGGGCAGTATGCTGCCGTATCCGGGCAGTACGGGTTCCATGCCCACGTCCCTCATTCGTTCCAGCACGAACTTGCACAGGCGCTCCTGCCTATCGTACCACCAGTCGGGGTTAGGTCCGCCCCAACCCTCCAGGTTGTTCATCAGCCACCAAGCCTGAAAGCCTGGTCCAGCCACAAATCTGTCTATCTCCTCCCTGGTGTAGCCAGCCTCGTCAAGCACGTTCTTCCACACCACATCCGTGCCCACCAGTGCCAAGGGGATGTTTATGCCATGCAAGGCCATCCAGTCAATTTCCTGTTCCCATCGCTCCCGGGTCCAAAAGGCAATGGAATAGGAGTAGGTGCAATAGTTCAGATAGTACCTGTAGTCGGCACTGCACTCGCGCCTCTCCGTCTGCTGGGGCAAGGGGAATACCACCTTGGACATGTCCGTGGTCAGGTTGTTCCACGCCAGGTTTATGTGGGCATAGTGGTTCAGGTACCACCCAATGCCGGTGGTCAGTGCGCTCAGCGAATTTGCCTGGATATAGGGTTTCCCACGTTTCGTGCTGATTTCAAACACATCCTTTCCGTCCTTGGAAAGCGAGCGTTTCACGCGAGTCTCTATACGTTCGGAGGTTCCCTCGCCACCGATTCTGTCCAGCAAGGCACAGACCTGTGCCGGATTCTTCTCTGCAAAGGCAATGAGGGCAAATGCAGCCATCATCAGGAGTAAGAGGTATTTTTTCATATTAGATTACAATTAGATTACAGATTACAGATTACAAAAAGAAGGTTTCATTAGTGCGTAACAGTCTAATGAACCGATTTGGGATTATTGTCAATCAGCAGGCAAAATTTCCGTTTACTCTATCACGGCTGCATAGCCGCCGTTGCGTACCATGCGTACCTTGATGGTGTCGCCTTTGCGCACCTGGCGGGAGGACTTGGTGTAGTGCATGGCCTGGCGGTCGGCATTGATGCCGTCCTCAAAGGAGTTGAGGGTGAAGGTCTGTCCATCGGGCAGGAAGTCGAGGGTGATTTCCACCTCGAGAGCCTCCTTGCGCTCGCCAGTGATCCCGCCGAGGAACCATCTGCCGGCATTGCGCTTGGCCACAAGAAGATGGTCGCCCAGGCGGGCTGAGAGCACCCGGGTGTCGTCCCAGAGTGAAGGACTTCCTGCGCACCGAAGACGTCCCATTGCTCATAGTTGATGAGGTTTACGAGTTTGGGGCAGCGCTCTTCCCATCCGTTGCCCCTTTGGCGGTCGCCCTTGTTGGCATAGCGGATGTTGTAACTGCCTACATGCATGGTGTTTTGTGCCAGCAGGCAAAGTGTGGTGAAAAGAAGAATGAGTACGGAGGATAGGCGGCGTTTCTTCATGGTAGAGAGGTTTGGGATTTTCATGTTTTAGGCTTTTGGGTTGTTTGACGGCAACAAATGTAGTAAAAAGTACTGAAAAAAGCACGGGAAAAGACCAATATAGTGCATGGTCCTTTCCCGTGAAATATGGATTGGGGCATAGGCCCCGTGAAGTTAGCCTACTTTTTTCTTTGTCCTTGTCTCTGTCCGCGTTCGCGGTTGTAGTTCTGCAGCATCTTGCGGTGCATACGGTCTTCGATGGTGAGGATCTTGAAGAACTTCTCGGCAGAGATGGCCTTGCATATCTTCTTGTAGTAGACGGAGTCGAGGCCTGCCACTTCTGCATTGAGGCGGGCGATTTTCAGGAGGCGTTCTTCATGCGCCTCCTCGTTGCCCTGTGCAGGAACATCCTTCTTGAGGCGGTGGATGTTCATGTGTATCTTGCGCTGCTTGTCCTTGTATTCGTTGTAGATGGGGAAGAAGGCCTTTGCCTCCTCCTCTGTGAGGTTGGCTTCCTTGGTAATGTAGTTTTCTACACGCTGGCGGAATTCCTGCTTGTTGAATCCCCTGGCACCGCCGGATAAAGTGATGTCTCCCTTGTTTTGTGCAAATGTTACAGAGGAGATTAGTGCAAATAGCACTAATAGGAGTGTTGCTTTTTTCATATTAGTGTCTTTTGTTTTATTCTGCTACGGTGAGGTAGTATTCAATGTCGCTGTTGTCCAGCATGGCATAGTCAAGAAGTTCGTCGCCATATTCCATTTCCGATGCCGATGCGATGGATGCGGTTTCCTGGTAGGGGGTGAGCGGATGGCTCTGTTCGTACATCATGAGGCCTGCCAGGGAGAAGAAGCCTGTGAGTACGGCTGCTGCGGTCAGGCGTATGAAGAAGCGGCTTTTGCGACGGCGCTTCGGTTGCCCGGCCTGTCCTTCCTCCTTGATGCGCTCCATTACCCTTTGGGGCAGGGTGTCGAAGTATCCCTCCGGTACGCGGAAGGGGTTCTTGCCGTTGGCGGATGATGTCATCTCGCGCAAGGTCTTGTCGTCTATGTGGTTCGTAGTGTTCATTTTATGAGTGATGGTGTTAGTGTTATTCCAGATGTTCGAAGAATGCCGTTATCTTTTGTACGGCGTGGTGGTATGAGGCCTTCAGTGCTCCGATGCTTGTTCCCAGTGCTTCGCTGATGTCCTCGTATTTCATTTCCTGAAAGTACTTCATGTTGAAGACCTGGCGTTGCTTGGGCGGCAGACTTTGTACGGCTTGCTGGAGTTGTATCTCTGTTTCGTCTCCGTCGAAGTAGGGGTCGCTCTCCAGTTGTTGTCCAATGCGTTCAGTGTCGGTGTCTTCCGTGTTGGAGAGGCTTATTGTGATGCGCCTCTGCCTTTGCAGGAAATTGATGGTTTCGTTGTTCGCTATGCGGTAGAGCCATGTGGAGAGGCGTGCGTCTCCGCGGAAGTTGTCCAGACCCTGCCATGCTTTCAGGAACACGTTCTGCAGGATGTCGTCCGTGTCGTCGTGGTCGAGCACCATTCTTCTTATTTGCCAATACAACTGCTCCTGAAACTCCTTTACCAGGGTTTCAAAGGCCTGCTCGCGTGTGGCCGGCGTTTGTAGTCTTTGGATCAGTTGTTGTTCGTTGTGCATTTTACTTGTTGGACATCTGCTTTGCAGAATGGTTTAATCCCAGGGACGGGAAAGTTTCTATCTAAAAAACAAAGAACCGCTACCCATGCTTATGGGAGCGGTTTTATGTTTGTGCTTGTCTGTTTACAGTATCGTTACCTTGCGTACCACCTTGTCAACCTTCATGATGTAGCATCCGCGCGTCAGGTTCAGCGTTATCTGCTTGTCGTTGCTGTCTATGCGTATGCGTGCCACGCGGACTCCGGTGAGGTTGTATATCTCCAGCGTCTTGCCTTCGGCGTTGGTGATGTGCGCCTTGCCTTCCTGGATGGTCAGGGTTACGGCCTCCATCTCCGCCTCTATCGGCTCGTCCATCTGCACGTGTGCAATGGAGGGGGCAACTCCGAGGAGAAGCATAGAGAGTGCTATAATCCAAAGTCTTTTCATCCTTGTGTTTTATGTTTTCGCTAACGCAAAAGTAGTCTTTTTATTTTATATACACAAGGATTTTTCTCAAATAATGTCGATTTTAAGCCCTTCCTGTGCTAAAATAACGTTTGTAAACACGCTTTTTGCTTCTTTTAGCATACTTTGTTCGTCCTTTATGCGTGCCGAGTAGTGCCCGATGACGAGTTTTCCCGCGTTGGCCTCCTTGGCCACGTTGGCGGCCTCGAGGGCCGTGGTGTGCATGGTCTTCTGTGCTTGCACGAGCATGTCGTGCGGGAAGGTGGCTTCGTGGTAGAGAAGGTTCACTCCCTGCACCATTTTGGCCACCTTGGGGCTGTATCTTGTATCCGAACAGTAGGCGTATGAGCGTGCCGGGGTGGCCGGGGTGGTCAGTTTCTCGTGGGGTATGACGGTGCCGTCTTCTGTCTGCCAGGATGCTCCGGCCTTGATGTTGTTGATCTGGCTTACGGGTATGTTGAAAGCCTCTATCATCTCGCGCCGGATGTGTGGCAGGGCCTGTTTTTCGCGGAAGAGGAAGCCTGCGCATGGCACGCGGTGGTTCAACGGTATGCTCCACACTTCTGTGCTCCGGTCCTCATATATAAGATAATGTTCGCGCGTGCGTACGGGATGAAAGAGCACTTCGTAATCCATGCCCTCGCAGTAGGTCTTCAGTACCACGTTCAGGAAGTCCTCCACCTCCTCCGGTGCGTGTATGTGCAGTTGGGCGGTTCTGCCCAGCAGGGCCATGGTGCTTATGAGGCCCGGCAGTCCGAAGACGTGGTCGCCATGGTTGTGGCTGATGAAGATGTGACCTATCTTCAGCATGCCGAGGCCAAGCCTCTGCATGGTTGTCTGCACGCCTTCGCCGCAATCTATCATGTAGTACTTGCCCCGCAACTCCAGGATTTGCGAGGAGGGCTGGTGGCGTAGGGTTGGCTTTGCTGAGCCGCAACCCAGGATATGGAGGGAAAGGGGTTCCATGGGGGATAAAAACGGAAAGGACCCACCCCCATCCCTCCCTGTGAGGGAGGGAGTAGTTACAACTATATGGGGGCGAGGACGAATGGAAAACGGAAGGTTAAAGGTTAAGGGTGATCGGATGAGCGGTTATGTCATACCTCCTCCGCTTCGCTTTGCCCAGCGTCGCACTGGGTAGCGCTCCCCTCAGAGGGACATTGAAACGGAAAAGTGAATGGTGAAAAACGCCTTGTGAAGTTTCTTATAAAACAGAGGGACAGCCTCAACGGATGTGTGCTGTCCCTCCAGTTAGTTTATAGAAAAGGCGTCTTTGATTATTCGCCCTTCTGCATCTTGGCCTTCAGTTCTGCCAGAGCGTCCAAGTCACCGAGAGTGGTGCTTGCAGCCTGGTTCTGGATAGCGGGAGTTTCCTCCTTGCGAGCAGCGTTAGCGGCCTTGCGGGCTGCGTTGGCTGCCTTCTTCTCGGCACGAGCCTCTGCACGCTGAACATCTTCGAAGATGCGGCTGTGGCTGAGGATGATGCGCTTGCTGTCCTTGTTGAACTCGATTACCTTGAACTGGAGCTTCTCGTTCAGCTGAGCCTGAGAACCGTCCTCCTTAACGAGGTGCTTGGGAGTAGCGAAGCCTTCTACGCCATACTCCAGCTGGATAACGGCACCCTTGTCCAGGAGTTCGATGATAGTACCCTCGTGGATAGAATCCTGAGTGAATACGGTCTCGAATACGTCCCAGGGGTTCTCCTCCAACTGCTTGTGGCCGAGAGAGAGACGACGGTTAACCTTGTCAATCTCCAGTACACAAACGTCGATGATCTCGCCTACCTTGGTGAACTCATTGGGGTGCTTAACCTTCTTGGTCCAGCTCAGGTCGCTGATGTGGATGAGGCCGTCAACACCTTCCTCAATCTCAACGAATACGCCGAAGTTGGTGAAGTTGCGAACCTTGGCGGTGTGCTTGCTGCCGATGGGGTACTTGGTTTCGATAGTCTCCCAGGGATCGTCCTTCAACTGCTTGATGCCCAGAGACATCTTGCGCTCGTCGCGATCCAGAGTCAGGATAACTGCCTCTACCTCGTCGCCAACCTTCATGAAGTCCTGAGCGCTGCGCAGGTGCTGGCTCCAAGACATCTCGCTAACGTGGATAAGACCCTCTACACCGGGAGCAATCTCAACGAATGCACCGTAGTCGGCCATAACCACAACCTTACCCTTAACGCGGTCGCCTACCTTCAGCTCGCTGTCCAGAGCATCCCAGGGATGAGGAGTGAGCTGCTTCAGACCGAGGGCGATGCGCTTCTTCTCGTTGTCGAAGTCCAGGATAACAACGTTGATCTTCTGGTCGAGTTCAACAACCTCGCGGGGATTGCTTACGCGGCCCCAGCTCAGGTCGGTGATGTGGATCAGACCGTCAACACCGCCCAGGTCAACGAATACACCGTAAGAAGTGATGTTCTTGACGGTACCCTCGAGCACCTGACCCTTCTCCAGCTTGCCGATGATCTCCTGCTTCTGCTGCTCCAGCTCGGCCTCGATGAGAGCCTTGTGGCTTACAACAACATTGCGGTACTCCTGGTTGATCTTTACGACCTTGAACTCCATGGTCTTGCCCACGAAGATATCGTAGTCGCGGATGGGCTTAACGTCAATCTGAGAACCGGGCAGGAAGGCCTCGATGCCGAATACGTCGACAATCATACCACCCTTTGTGCGGCACTTAACGTAACCCTTGATGATCTCGTCGTTGTTCAGAGCCTCGTTCACACGGTCCCAAGACTTGGCTGCGCGGGCCTTCTTGTGAGACAGGATGAGCTGACCCTTCTTGTCCTCCTGATTCTCGATGTACACCTCAACGGTGTCACCTACCTTCAGATCGGGGTTGTAGCGGAATTCGCTGGTGGGGATGATGCCGTCGCTCTTGAAACCGATGTTTACAACCACCTCGCGCTTGTTCATTGCAATTACGGTGCCATCCACTACGTCGTGGTCACCTACCTTGTTCATGCTGCCAGCGTAAGCCTGCTCCTGAGCCTCAAGGCTTACCTCTGTGCTGCTGCCGTTCTCAAATGCTTCCCAATCGAAGCCTTCAACGGGAGCTACATTTTTGTAATCTGCCATACAGATTTACATTGAAATTAAAAGTTAAACAATATTGATTTATGATCTCTTGTGCCTTCCCATGGGGAAAAGCGGTGCAAAGGTACGAAAATAAATTGGAAATCTTGCTTTTATGATTAATAAATTGAAGCTTGAATGGCTTTTTCTGGTAAACTGAAACCTTGTAGTAACCAGAAATCGGCATGTTACAATTACCGTCAAGCCCTTGACGAGTCCTCGGTGGCGGTAAACAGAACCGCCCTCGGCGATAAAATTCACCGCCAATGACGACTAAATTTACCGCCAGTGATGACTCAGGTATGGTCATATTAGGAGTCTCGCTTGCTTGCAGGGGGGGCAGTCATGCCGACTGCAGTTTCACCTTAATTTATAATTCTCGGAATATACGTGATGGGATTTGGGCCTAATTATATCACGATGTTCCGTTACTTCTGTTCCACTCCTTTCATGCTGAGGGCGATGCGGTTGCGGGCAAAATCTATTTCAATGACCTTTACCATAACCTTCTGTTGCACGTGGACAACGGTCATGGGGTCGCGGACAAACTTGTCGGAGAGTTGTGAGATATGGACGAGTCCTTTGGTCTTGATGCCGAGGTCCACGAAGCAACCGAAGTTGGTGATGTTGGAGACGATGCCCGGCAGGATCATTCCCTCCTGCAGGTCGTCGATGGAGTGGAGGGTGTCGTCGAAAGAGAACTCTTCGTTTTCGCCACGTGGGTCGCGACCGGGTTTGCTGAGTTCCTGCATGATGTCGGTCAGGGTGGGCATACCCACGGTGTCGGAACAATAGCGCTGCAGATTGATGCCCTTACGCTTTTCTGCCGAGGCAATGAGATCCTGCACGTTGCATCCGGCATCCTTTGCCATCTGCCTGACAAGGGCGTAGCGTTCGGGATGCACGGCGGTGTTGTCCAGGGGATTTGTTGCTCCGGGGATGCGGAGGAAGCCTGCACATTGCTCAAAGGCCTTGGCACCCAGACGAGGCACGTGCTGAAGTTCCTGGCGTGAGGAGAAGGGACCGTGTTCCGTGCGGTAATTGACTATGTTCTGTGCCAGGGCAGGACCGAGACCGGAGATGTAGGTGAGCAAGTGCTTGCTGGCGGTGTTGAGGTTCACGCCCACGGTGTTCACGCACCTCTCCACGGTGAGGTCCAGGGCATGCTTCAGTTCTGTCTGGTCAACATCGTGCTGGTATTGCCCCACACCGATGGATTTGGCATCTATCTTTACCAGTTCCGCCAAGGGGTCGGCAAGGCGACGGCCTATGCTCACGGCACCGCGCACGGTGACATCGTGGTCGGGGAACTCCTCGCGTGCTATTTTAGAAGCGGAATACACCGAGGCACCATCCTCGCTGACGAGGAAAATGGACATGCCGGGACGGTGGAGCATCCTGACCAGGTCCTCCGTCTCCCTGCCTGCCGTGCCGTTTCCTATTGCCACGGCCTCTATGCGGAATCTGTCCATCAAAGCCTCCAGAGTGTCCAGCGACTCCATGCGCTCGCCACGGGGAGGGTGGGGGAAGATGGTTTCGTTGTGCAGGAGATTGCCCTGTTCGTCCAGACACACCACCTTGCATCCGGTGCGGAATCCCGGGTCGATGCCCATGATGCGCTTCTGCCCCAGCGGAGCGGCAAGCAGCAGTTGGCTCAGGTTGGAGGCAAAGACACGGATGGCCTCCTCGTCAGCACGCTTCTTGGAAGCCGAAGCAAATTCCGTTTCTATGGAGGGCTTCAGCAGACGCTTGTAGGCATCGGTCATGGCCATTACAATCTGCTCGCCACACTTGCCCCGTGTGGGGTATCCACGCAGGAGACGCTCCATGCAAGCCTCCTCGTCGCGCGGACTGATGTCTACACGCAGGAAACCCTCGTTCTCGCCGCGCCGTATGGCAAGCAGGCGATGGCTGGTGCAACGCTTCAAGGGTTCGGAGAAGTCGAAATATGTGCGATAGTTCTGTGCATCCTCCTGTTTGCTCTTTACCACCTTGGAGGATATCTGGGCGGTGAGTTCGAAACTGCGGCGCAGGGTATTGCGCACGCGCTCGTCCTCGTTCATGCGTTCCGCCAGGATGTCCCTCGCACCCTGCAGGGCATCTTCTATGGACGCTACTTCCTCGGAAAGGAACTTGCGTGCATACTGCTCCGGATCGCCGTTCGGGCGGTGCAGTATGGCATCTGCCAAGGGTTCGAGACCACGTTTCCTGGCCACTTCGGCACGCGTCTTGCGCTTGGGTTTGTAGGGCAGGTATATGTCCTCCAGCACGGTGGCGTCCCAGCACGAGGAGAGGCGTGCCCTAAGGTCGTCCGTAAGTTTGCCCTGTTCCTCTATGGTTTGCAGGATGTATTCCTTGCGGTGCTCCAGTTCCTTGAACTTTTCGCCCTGCCGTGCCACCTCGGCTATCTGCACTTCGTCCAATCCTCCGGTGGCCTCCTTGCGGTAGCGGGCAATGAAGGGTATGGTGGCGCCTTCGTTCAGCAGGTTCAGCGTCTGTTCCGTCTGGCGCAGGCTTATGCCCAGGGCCTGGGATATGAGTCTTGTTATTTCTTGCATGATGATGTTTTTAACGGTTAACGGTGAGTGGTGAGTGATTAACGGTGAGTGGTTATGTCATACCCCCTCCGCTTTGCTCGTCCCCCTGTCTCAGGGGGACAGTTTTGAGCGGGTGAGCGGTGAGTGGGGATAACCTTTCCCTTTATATATTATATATTGGTCTTTAGGTCGTTGTCTTTCATGTACCGGCAGATGATTTCCAGAAGTTCGTCGCCGTACTTCTCTATGCTCATCTTGCCAAGGTAGGGAATCCTCTGGAGTGCTTTGGGGGTGTCGGGCAGTAGGTTGACTATGCCCAGTACCGCCTTCTGTTGCAGGATGCAGTATGCCGGCAGGCCTGCCTCCTTGGCTTTCTTGCCTCGCCACGTAGTGATGCTCTTGTAGAGGTTGGGGTACAGTATGTCCTCCGGCACTTCCAGTTTCGCTTCCTTGCTCTTCTTGGCGCTCTTCTTGGCTGGTGCGGACGTTTCCTCCTCCTCGGCCTCCAGGGCCAGTATGGCTTTGCGCTTGAGGTAGTCGCCCGTCTGGAATCCATGCTCCTTGACATGCTCCAGAAGACTGTGCTTCAGGGAGACGGCATGGCGGAACTTGTCGGTAGTTTCGTCCACACGCTTCTTCAGGGTCTTGTTGTCCGTGGGGAGCGAAAGTCCCTGTGCCAACTCCACAAAGGGGAGCAGTTCCTGGGCGAAATATGTTGCCCCCTGCATGAGGCGTTGTTGCAATATGGTGGAGGAGGCAAAATCTGCCTGTTCCGACACCAGGCGTGTGTATTGGTTGGCAAAGCGCTGGGAAACGTCCGTTATCTTCTCCTGAAACACCGGGGACAAGGCATTGAAACGCTCCAGCGTTTGCGGATAGAGGCGGTGGAAATGCTCCACCAGCAGGCGTTGCACATCCTCGAAGCACTGGCTGACCTGCGAGAAACCGAACAGTTCGGACAGAAGTTGGTGGAAGTAGCGCTTCTCCCACTCCCCGATGTTGTCCCCCGAGGGAGTCCTCCGTTCTATGCCCGAAGTGTAGCGCTCCACCGTGTTGTCGCAGATGATGGCACCGCTTCCCAAAGGAGTGCTCAGCACCATGCCTTCCAGTGTGCGGCAACGGCTCAGGGCCACGTAGACCTGTCCGTGTGCAAAGGAATCGTGTGCGTCTATGATGGCATGGCTGAAGGTAAGCCCCTGGCTCTTGTGTATAGTTATCGCCCATGCCAGGCGCACGGGGAACTGGCTGAAGGTACCCTCTATCTCCTCCGTTATCTCCATGGTCTTCTCGTTCAGCGTGTAGCGGCTGTTGTCCCATTGCTCCTGTTCCACACGGATTTCCTCTGGGTAATCCTTGCTCCTTACGTAGAAGCCCTTTTCGTCTATGGCGGTAATCTCGCCTATCATGCCGTTGAAGTAGCGCTTCTCCGGCGAGCGGTCGTTCTTCACGAACATTATCTGTGCACCCTGCTTCAGTGTCAGTGTCTCGTCCGTAGGGTAGGAGTATTCGGGGAACTTTCCCGTTATTACGGCGTTGAACACGAAGGTTGGCCGGTCTATCTTGCCGAGTTCCCTCTCGTTGATGTTCTGTGCCAGTATGTTGTGTGTGGTCAGACGTATGTAGCGTTCCTCCTTAGGTGGCACGAACTGAGGCTTGTACCTGCGGTTCAGTTCCTCCAGCACCCTGCGGTCGGCCGTGTTTGTACGCACCCTGTTGAGAAGGTTCAGGAAGTGCGCATCCGTCTGTCGGTAGGTCTGTTTCAGCTCTATGGTGGCATACTGTGTCTCCGCCAGGGCACGGCTGCTGAAGAAGTATGGCGTGTCGTAGTGTTTTGAGAGCAGTTCCCACTCCTCCGCCTTCACCACGGGCGCCAGTTGTTGCAGGTCGCCAATCATGAGCAGTTGCACTCCGCCAAAGGGCAGGTGCGACGAGCGGTAGCGCCTCAGCACGCTGTCCACGGCATCCAGCAGGTCGGCACGCACCATGCTTATCTCGTCTATCACCAGGAGGTCGATGCTGCGTATTATGCGTATCTTCTCCTTGCTGAACCGATAGCGGTAGGCATCCTTCCCGGCATTGAAGACCGTGTCGGGGATGTAGGGGGCAAAGGGCAGTTGGAAGAAGGAGTGCAGTGTCATGCCCTCGGCATTGATGGCGGCGATGCCCGTGGGGGCTGTAACCACCATGCGCTTCGGCGAGCGGCGTTTCAGTTCCTTCAGGAACGTGGTCTTGCCCGTTCCTGCCTTACCCGTCAGGAACATGTGCATGCCTGTGTTCTCTACTATGCGCCAGGCAAGGTCGAGTTCGGGATTGCTCGTGCTCATCGGTGTGCTTGGTGTCTGGTCATTCTTGTGAAACTATGGAGGCATACAGGCGCATGGCATCCCTCATCATGTCGGCATGGTCGAAGGCCAGTGGCGGCAGGTTGTCCACGTGCCACCATTCCGCCCTTGCGGCATCGTCCTGCCCCTGCACGGGCATGGGAGAGTCTATTATGGCCAGGTATGCAATGCCCACGGTACGTCCCCGCGGGTCGCGGTCAACACGGCTGTATGCACCCACCTGACGGGTTTCCGTCACCGTGAGGCCCGTCTCCTCGGTCAGTTCGCGCATGGCACACTGCTGTGCCGTCTCGTCCATGTCCATGAAGCCTCCGGGCAATGCCCAATGGCCGCGGAACGGTTCGCCGCCACGCTGGATGAGCAGCACCCGTGGGCGCTCCTCTCTGGTGATGACTATGCAATCCGCCGTTACGGCAGGACGTGGGTATTCATATGTGTATGGCATAGGATTTAATGAACGGAAAACGGAAATCGGAAAACTGAGTGGTGCTTTAACGGTTAGCGGATGAGCGGTTAGTTTAATCCGACTTTGTCGTCTTGACTTTGTCTTAGTTGTTCACATTTGGCAATGTAGGGACGCTGCAGCGTCCGCATAGTTTTCCGTTTTCACCTTTCCGTTTTCAGATTTCAAAGTCCAGGCACACCCTCTGTACGGCAAAGGGCTTTACCCTCTCCTCTGCCACTTTAACATGGGCAGGGTGCACGGCATAGGCTTTCAGTGCTTCCTCGCTCTCCAGGGTGCTGTCCAGCATCAGGTCGGCGTTGGACGAGGCAAGGCGACCGTCGATGTGTACCGTTGCTTCCACCAAACCCGGCACTACGCCCACCAACGCTTCCAGGTCCTGCTTGATGGCTGCCTTAACATTCTCTTTCTCCTCTTCGGACAACTCGGGGTTGAGCGTCCATAGTATGATGTGCTTTATCATATATGTTTTGTTATATTGAAAATATATTGTATTCATAATACTTGAGGCCATCGGCAGGCCAAAGCATCGTCAGAGTATCCAAACAGCATTTCGCCTCTGACAACGAAGGATTCTCCGGTTTCTTCCAAGAAGCGATAGGTGTAGCCTCCAGATTTTTTCATCTCTTCCTTGTCCCCATACTTGCATCTGTCCATGTAAATGTCCTGCATGAAGTACCTGCCGTTCTCCTTGAAAATTACGGTGTAGGCAAGGTCGGGAATCATTTCCCAAACACCGACTCTTTTGATGTCCTTACCCAAACCATTGACCATGTCCAGCAACGTCTTGCCTTGAACGCTGTCTGTCTGTAGTGGTTCTGCATAGGGTATGGTGGGAACGTGTACTATTATTGTGTCTGGAGTTCTTTCCGTGTCTTCCAGTTTATACATCTGTGTAGACTTGACCACAGCCCACACCATGCAGAAGATTAAGACTACTAAAAGCAGGGCGGCAATAATGGATGTCTTTTTCATGTGCAGGTTACTTCAGTTGGTAAATGTGCTTTCTTCCTGTCTACAAAAATACGACATTACTTTAATAAATCCTCTTTCTTGGTACATCAAAATGAAATTATCGTGAAAGAAAGGTTCGTTCATCGTGTAGTGTGGAATGATTCTCCCCGAGCGTTAGACTTTGTTGCCCTATCAACAGAGTCCTGTTGCCACGACAACAGCGTACTGTTGATAGGGCAACAAAAGTTTGCCGTCGGGGAGGCTCATAGCAATTCTTTGCTTAGGAATGAAGCTATGTCCTCTGCTTCGGGCATTTGAAGTGTTTGACGGATAGTGCTCTTGCGTTGATAAATAGTACGAACTGATTGCTGTGTTACAACACCAATTTCCTTAGTCGTGAAATTTGCCTTTAAGAGGATACATAATCGTATCTCCTTTTCATTAAGAACCGTACCATATTTTTTGATTAGTGAAGTATAGAAACCATTGTAAATATAATCAATTATCTGAAAAAGGTCATTCCAATTCAATAATGTATCCACATCCACTTCTTTGCTCGTAATTTCTTTCATTTTTTTGAGCAATTTCAGATTGGCAGATGTTGGGTTTGATGTAGCTATTTTTATTACCCCTAACTGCTGTAACAGGATTTTTTTGAAGAAGCGGTCATCTTTATTACTATCACCTGATTCCGATGATTCAGATAAGAGTTTTCGTAGTGCGTCTATTTCTTCTTCCTTTTCTAAAAACTTGTTTTTCCTATTCCATAGCCATAATAGCAAACTGGCAATCGTAAGAGTCAAAATAAATGTTATAACCAAGAATAGCATTTGATCCTTTTGCCGTTGAATGGTTATCTGCATATTTTGTTCTGTAAGATTCCTGTTAGCTTCTCTCTTGGCCTCGGTAATATTTCGGTTCTTGGATGCATTTCCTTGCAATGTATTTCCAAAATGCGCCCACTCCATTACACTGATATGATTGTTTTTGGCATAATCAAGGATGCTTTTCAACTGTTGCATATAAGTAGATATTGCCAAATTGCTGTAGAAATATTCATCTGCATTCTCCTCAGCAGAATTTATGTGTTGCTCAGCTTTATTGAAGCGGCCTAACAATATGTTATATCGAGCAAGAGACAAATAAGATTTAGCAACATACCAGTTGTCCTTTCCTATGAAATAATTCAAGACTTGTGTCTGAAGTTCAATGGCTCTTTCTTGCTTACCATACTCACTAAGAGCATCAGCATGATTTGGAAGCGTTTTCTCAAAAAACAAAACAGAATCTGCCGGAGTTTTAATATATTTGGGTAATTCATCATATAATCGTTCGCATTCTTCATGATTCCCAAGGAAGAAGTTTAGTACTGCCATCCTATGATAATTCTGAAATGTTCGTTCTGCTTCATCTTCCATAATTCTGTTTAGATAAGCATATGATGTCTTATAATTATTGTCTTTATAAGCCAAATCAAGCAAAGCATATAAAGCGTCTTTATATGTGTTGGCTAAAGGCTCCAATAAATTATATGATTTTTCCGTTTCATTATTCCACCAATAATGATATGCTGTTAGAACGGTTGCTTGCAATAATCTTGTGGAATCTGTAGGCTCTAATGTTTGGTAATGTTTTAATGCCTCACAGAGCAGGATTTCTTCACTTAGTGATTCACCTTGGTGATGACGGACTTCTGCCACATCCAATATCCGCTCGTAGTTGATGTCGGTTTGACGGTTTGTGCAACCAGTTAAGATTATAATGAATATGAATATTTGTATTCGCATAAAGCTTCTTTTTTTGCAAAGGTACGACTATTTTTCGTTACTTAATCCGTTTGCATCCCTGATATAAAGTCCCAGAAGTGGTGATATAAACTTTTATATTTAAGCGCTGCTGATTATTAATAATTTATGGTCGTATCTGCATAGTAGAATACTTTTAGATATAAACGACCTATAACCACATTAATATGTAATTTTGTGGTGCAAATGTGCTTGCTAATAATTTAAGTGAATATTATAGATGTTAAGTGGTAAAATGGAATTCTATGAGGATTAATGTGGTATTTTTAATGCTCTGTTTTGGAACTCTCGGACAATTATGTGCCCAAAGTTTCAATGGAAGAGTTCTGGATAAAGAGAACAATCCCATTGCTGGAGTATTTTGTGTTCTTATGGGACAATCTGATTTAGCTTATATAGTGGGAGCAACTACAAATTCGGATGGTTATTTCGAACTTAAAGTGAATGAAGATAGAGAATGTATACTTCAAATGTCTTTTATTGGGTTTGAAAAGATTTCCATAGTATGCCGACCTGGCAATCTTGGTGATTTTATTCTCAATGAAAATGCTGGATTATTAGAAGAAGTAGTTGTTAAAGGAGATTCCAGACATAAGGATGCGATAAAAGAAACATTCTTTCTTACCGATTCTTTGAGAAACAGTTCAAAGAATTCTCTTCAGTTATTGGACAAACTACCAGGAATTAGTGTAGATTGGGCATCTGATGCTGTAAAGATTGGTGAATATCGAGATGTGCCAATAATGCTTAATGGAAGAGAAGTAGGAAAAGAGTTGGTACAGAATCTAAACCCCCAACGAATAAAGAAGATTGAATTATATCGATTCCCTAAAGGGAAATATGGCGATATGCCTATTGTGCTGAACTATATTACATACGACAACTATTTAGGTTATGATTTGGGCGTTCAGTCCAAAGGGCTTGTATCTTTTCGTACTCCCAATTCTCATAGTGAGAATATAGGGGCAAACTTTATTTACACATTGGACAAATGGAATATCTATAGCGATTTCAATGTGTCTAATAAGAAAATGTATAGTGCAACATCATATAGTTATCTATACAAGAACGAAGTAGCAGAAGCCACTGCAATGGAAGACTTTCGTCACCCGAACAACAATAATACGAACAAAAGTTTCAATGTGAGCCTTGGTGCAGATTATAAGATTGCCACCAAACATACAATTTCTATTCAATCATGGCTTGATGGAGGAAAATTCGATAGTTCCGAGAGTTATCAGACACCCGAAAATATGCTGTTATCAGAAAATAGCAATAATTATCGTAATATCAACTCAACAAGTGGTCTGTTCTATAGAGGTGATATAACAGATAGATTCATTATTACAAGCGATCTCACATATAACTACTACAATGTTAACGAAAACAGAGTTTATGAAAATGTAGATAAACTTACCCAATTAGATTATTCAGGAAGAAAAGATTATTGGAGATATAATGCCAACGCTTACAATATTTGGAATAATATCCTTACAAGTAACGTTGGATACACTTATACAGACAAATCTTATATAAATAAGGACACCAATACAGACAAAGAATTATTCCGCTCTTTAGAGAAACGTCATGATATCTATGCCTCATTGATGATAAATCCACATCAAAAAGTTAGTCTTGCAATTGGTGGCAATGTGCTTTTTGTGCATAGAGATAATGGTATAGACTCTGATAATCGTTATTCTTGGATGCCTTCAGCAAAGTTACATTGGCAAGCTCTCAAGAAATTGTCAGTTACGGGTAATTACTTTTGTAATATCGAATATCCTAATTTGGATCAGTTATCTACGGTTACCTATAATAAGAATAAGATTCTAATGTATCGAGGTAACCCAGATTTAAAAGAAAGAGTTATGCACTATATGGAATGGCGTATTAATGTTCCAAAAATCATTGAGTTCACATATATGCTGAAACATTCTGCTAATGATATAACTCCTTGGTATTTTATGGAGAATGACTATGTTGTTGAGACTTTAGTGGGAAGTAAATACCTACATCAATACATAGGTTTAAGCGGTGACTATAACATCGGCCAGAAGTTCCAAGTGAATTTTACTGCAAATTACCAGTGGTATGGAAGGCAAGGCTCTGATAATATTTGGCATAGAGGTCGCACTTGGTATTTGGATGCGATGGCAACATATCAGATGATCTCGCATCTATATTTTATGGCTGCATATTTCTTGCGACATGATAAGCACCCATTATTACAAGGAGAAGAATATGGTCAAGAAGAGACCTTAATGCTTGGTTTAATGAGTCCGCTGTGTAAGGGCAAATTATCATTATCTGTTAACTTTGCAATACCAACAAGTCTTGTATCAAAACGTACATATAAAGACATCACTATACCAGATTTCAAGTTCACATCTTGGGAAGATCAAAGAGTTAATAACGCATTGATGCAAATTAGCCTTAGATACAACTTCGGCAAAGGAAGTGTATCGCGTTCAAATAACCAGAATAGAAGTGAGAGTGAAAAATAATTTGCCCTTGTTTTGTCCGTCGGCTCGGAGATATTCAAATAAATTTGACCTTCGATCTTAGAAACTAACGTTCGGCATTGTAGGGACTCGGCGCTGAGTCCGCTTTGCTTGAATCATTCGGACACGGCATGCCGTGTCCCTACCATGCTCTCGCTTAATCGAACCTTTGACCTGGTGGTCTTAGGTACTCACGCTCGGAAATTCTCAAACAAGTTTGACCTTTGGTCTTAGAAACTCACACTCGGCATAAAAAGTAAACTTTTTCTGCTCTCGCTTAATCGTTTCTTTGGTATTTCTCTCGCTTAATCGTACCTTTGCATAGCAAAAGGATAAAAATGCAAACAAAGATTATTACCAGAGAGAATGGCGGAGTTGGGGAGGGACGGCCTTCGGTACTCCCCTTGTTCCAGCGCCCCGTGTGGGTGGCGTGCTTTGCCATGACGGCGGCCGTGGTGTGGGGATGGGCATATCCGTTGATAAAGTTGGGGTTCGAATACCTTGCCATCACGCCAGAGATGACGGGCAACAAGATACTCTTTGCAGGCTTGCGCTTCACCATGTCGGGCCTTATAATTCTGGCCATGGCAAAGGCCATGGGGAGGCCTTTTGCCATGAGGAAGGGCGGTGACTGGTGGTTCATGCTGGTCTTTGCACTGATGAACACCACGTTCCACTATGCCGCCTTCTACATAGGACTGTCTCACAGTGCCGGGGCAAGGGCGGCTATATTGAACTCGCTCAGTGTCTTCTCGCTTGTCATCATGGCATGTATCTTTTTCAAGAGCGACCGGCTCACGGCCGGCAAGATACTGGGATGCGGAATAGGATTTGCCGGCATCCTGGCACTGAACCTTGGTGGAGAGGAAAGCGGAAGGTTCACCCTGCTGGGCGATGGCATGATTATCGTCAATGCCCTTTGTTCGGCTGTGGCGAGCCTGCTGACGCGAAGTCTGGTCAAGCGTGTGGATGTGTTCGTGGGAACAGGCTACAGCCTTGCCCTCGGAGGATTGCTCCTGCTTGTTCCCTCGCTCCTGCTCGGCGCCACATTGCCACAGGTCAACTGGCAGGGAATGGTAATACTTGCCCTGCTCGTGGGCATCTCCGCACTGGGTTTTGTCTTGTACAACAAACTCCTCACCTGCAATCCCGTGGGCAAGGTGGCCATCTACAACTCGCTCATCCCTGTGGTGGGAGCACTGACATCCTGCCTTTGCCTGGATGAGGAGTTCTACTGGAAATACGTCGTTGCCGCCGCACTGGCCACGGCAGGTATATACATCATCAACAAACAGAAAAACGGATAACAACAGAATCACTATGAAATCCAACATCATTTCACTACTGATGCTCCTTCTGCTCCTTTCATGTTCTGACGGGCAGAAGACACATGCAGAAAATACAATCCTCCCCGTGGAGGAGTATGCCGGGGCTCTGGATGCTGACACCACGGCCTTCCTGATAGACGTGCGCACGCCCGAGGAGTATGCCGAGGGACACATAGAAGGTGCGGTGCTGATGAACGTGCTGGACGAGCAGACATTTGTGGCGGGCATAGACACATTGGATACCGCCTATACCTATTATATATATTGCCGTAGCGGACGCCGAAGCCGCTCTGCCGCCTCTCTGATGGAGGCCAAGGGACTGAAGGTCATCGACCTGCAGGGTGGATACAATGCATGGCAGAATGCCAACAAGAAGCAGAAGGCTCTGGAAAACTTCAATCAGCGTATGCAAAGGAGATAAACGTATGTCATCATATAATATACCCCCAAAAATAAACAAATGCTTATGAAAAGAATTTCTACTATCTTCATCCTGCTCCTTGTGGCGCTTGCCTCTGTGCATGCACAGACAAACGACTATCCCTTCACCCTCACCAAGGCTGGAGAAACTCCTGTCCTGTACTACATATATAGTGGCAGAGACGGTGGTGGCGACAAGAGTGACTATGTCTTTACCAACGTTAAACCATGGGGAGCAGAGAAACATGCTCTGTGCCTGAACCATCAGGATCCTCGTTTGCCCATGAACCAGTTTTGGTACTTCATGGAAGCCGAGGACGGCAACATCATGATAATCTCTGCCGAGGACGGCAGGATGGTGACTGTGCCTCATACAAACAATGCAGCCAAATGTACTGAGATGCAGAGCAAGGCAGAACTTACCAATAAGTTCTATACATGGATTTTCAATGAAACCAATGGCTGCTATGCATTCCAGACATCTGACAAGAAGAACTTCCTGAGCCACAACGGAGGATGGCAGACCGCCGGTCAGGTAATGGGCCTGTGGAATGCCGACGGTTCAAAGGACGAGGGCACACGTGTGTTCTTCGAACCTGCCCCCGAAGGTGTAAGCACCGGTATCAAGGCCGTAAAGGTAAATGCCAATGAAACCACCAAGGCTATCTACACATTAGTGGGTCAGAAGCAGAATAATGTCGTACGCCCAGGCATATATGTGGTAAATGGCAAGAAGACTATTGTAAAGTAATAACACACAAATTAAAGGACAAACGGCAGATAGTATCAGCATTGCTATCTGTCGTTTGCCCGTGAGAAGATGACCATTACCGCCATCATAGAGAACACCTCACACGGTGGCTTGCCCACCGAGCATGGCCTTAGCCTGCACCTTCGTATGGAGGACGGGCGAAACGTGCTTTTCGATATGGGGCAATCGGACCTCCTACTACGGAATGCCGAGGCACTGGGGGTAGGTCTTGACGATGTGGATATGGCCGTACTGAGCCACGGGCATTACGACCATGGCGGAGGCCTTGGGGCTTTCCTCTGTGTAAACCACCATGCGCCGGTGCACATGAATCGCCATGCCTTCCAACCTCATTACTCACTCAGGGCGGACGGCATGCACTACATTGGCTTGGACGCGGCTCTGCAAACATCTCCCCGTATTGTCTTTCACGACGATGGACCAATGGAGATAGCACCTGGTTTTCTACTCTTCGGAGGGGTGCAGGGCATACGCCCGAGGCCAAGGGGAAACCGTCTGCTCTTCGGACCTGAGACGGACACGCAAGATGCTTTTGCCGACGAACAGAACCTGATTGTGCGCGAGGCCGGAAACATAGTGCTCCTGGCCGGTTGCGCTCATTGCGGCATACAGAACATCGTGGAACGTGCAACGGAAATATGCGGCACTCCTCCCACGCATGTCTTGGCCGGCATGCATCTTGCCAAAAGTGGGCTTGATGCCGAGGACGAACACCAATACATACGTTCCTTGGCCGAGCACCTCCTGTCCTTCCCCCACACGCAATACCACACCATGCACTGTACCGGAGTGGAGCAATTCGCCATGCTCTCCCTGCTGATGGGCGAACGCATCACTTATCTCTCTTGCGGTGAGAGGGTGGAAATACATTGACACATACACACAATCAAGCATATACTATGGAACAGGATATAGTTTTCCACCACGAACTGCCGGCACAATTGCGTTGGTCGGACGTTGACCAGTTCGGGCATGTCAACAACAATGTCTACTTCGCTCTCTACGACATGTGCAAGACCCGCTACTTTCTGGACGTGGCAGGTGAGGACATCTTCCAGCGCATGGCCATAGTGGTGGCAAACATCAACGCCAACTTTCTGGCACCCATTTACTATCCCGACGAGATAGTCATACAGACCGCCATGGAGAGGATAGGGCGCAAGAGTTTCACCCTCCTTCAGCGTGCCGTAAATGCCCGCACCCGTGAAGTGAAGTGCGAATGCCACACTATCATGGTGTGCTGCGACCGCCAGCAGGGCCGTGCCATGCTAATGCCCGAGGATGTACGCCAGAAGATAGAGGAGTACGAGGGGAGAAGGTTTTGAGAACGGAAAGGTGAAAACGGAAGGCTGCGAATAAGCGAGAGCAATCAAACTTGTTTGAATTGCCGAGTGGAAGCAGGCTCGACGAAGTCAAAACGGAAAACTGGACGAGAAACGAAGACGATAACTCTCCACGTTAAACGTTAAACTTTCAACCTTAATCGCCCACAGATGACACCGATTTGACGAGATTATCACAGATTTAGTTATATCAATGGATTTAACAGATTAAACTTCCACACCCAGCCAGGCAGGCACAGTGAAACGAGTGCCATTCTGTGGATTCCAGCGCAAGCGTGAACTAATAGACTCGAGTACTGGCATTTATGTGGATTCTGTGGAATGTGTGAGAAAAGTCAGTACGAGCGAGGAGATTATATTTTACGCAGAAATTCACAGAAATACACATAATTAGAACTCACGTTATTTATGGTGTCTCAAATATCTTTATTTGTAAACAATTTACACTCTAATTGATCTTCTAATGCCAGCAATAATCTCGATTCACTTCTTCATAGTACTTCTCCACCATTTCTGCTGCGTGAATGTCAGTTGTATGACCATGTACTCGCATTCTGCATCGTCCAATTGCTTCACCTGTAAATTGATCATGGAAAAACTGATGATAGACATCAATTAACTGGTCTAGAACCTCATTTACCACATAAGGAGGGAGTGTAGATCCCCACTGCCTTTTATACTCAAGAATAAATGACGTTGCATACATCACGAATGATCTTTCTAGTTCTGGAAGGAAGATAGGCTTTTCAAAATCAAATGTCAGTTTTTTCATTAACTCAATTATATCTGATTTCATTTCCTCTCTCATGTTTTTAAGGTGTTTCCATTTATCTCCGACTACATTGTCAAACCCACCATTTATTTTTTTTTGACGATCATCCATACCAGTACATTGGTTATTGTTTTGGGAAGACATATATTCATCATACGAGATTTCGCGAAGTCCTGCCTTTGTCATAGGGACATACACACCTTCCATAATCTTTACGATAAATGCCCTTGGGGTTACTTTTACGACTTCACCAACCATACCGTTCTGGGGATAGAAGTTATGTTTTGCCCATTCATCTCTATTGGCATAAACGCCATTTATATACTCCATTGTTGTGGAAAAACACTCTCCACGATCAATTATTTTTACGTACATATTGATTCAAATATTAAAGGATATCATTATACAAAAAAGGTAATGGCAAAGAATTGTTTACCGTTATTGTAGGAATCGGTTTATCGTTAAAGAATTGAATTTCAGCATACCCATTTTGAGCATAGTTGAATTTCACCACTTTACTTTTTGATGAACTTGTGAATCTCATGAATAAATCTTTGTCTCTTATATAGGGTTTGATGCAATCCGGGGTAGTATGTTCTAATTCAAATGTTTTGAATTCATTTAAGAAGCATTTTTTATCTTCAGACTCTCTAGTAAATATTCCAATTTGGGACAAGAAACTGTATTCTTCCATCTTTAGTTTATCCACCAATAAACAATATATCAGAAAGATGTCTTCATTTGTGTACTCGCCAAAAGTGTGTAAATCCTTGATTTCTCTATAACCATTTTGCCGTTGCGCTATTGCAAGTAATCCATAATTTGTAAGACCTTCATAACAAAGCACAGATAGTTTTGAAAAATACAGGTTGGAATATGCAAATATATCATGAGCTCTATAGGTAGGCTTATACCTTGAATGCATCATGCCATAAAGATAGAACAGATATTGTTCAAGTTCATCACCATATGGGCTTGCAGTCGTTAAGCACATGCTATTCCAAATTGGTCCATATGACTTATCAATAACCATTATGTCATTTAAGAAACGGTTCTTTGGGAATAATTGACAAAAATCCCCATAATTGCTCATTAAAGACAATGATAAACAATCAATAAATGAATATCGATCATATGGACAATTAAGGTTTAACTCCATCGGTCCTTTGGTCTCAACATAACCATTTTTGGAGAACTTTCTTATTCGCCAACCTTCTGGAATAACAATAGGCTTAAAATTATGAGTTCTGAAGAACAAATCGATAAACACATCATCTATGTATTCTTGAATATGTTCTTTCTTGTGGTCATTTGCAACAACATTAAGCGGACCTTCCACAAAAAGGACATCACTTGTGACTTGTAGGTAGTTATGAAAATGCAGTGATGCAACGAGTCCATCGATTAATTCTTCAGATCTAATCATATCCAAAAACGAACAGTCATTTTGCATCAACGAGCAACAGCTGATAAATGTTGTGGGAAGCCGTCCATTATCACAACAAAATGACAAGGCAATCCTTCAAAAATGTTATAATTATTAATATATTCTTGAAGTGGTCTCAAATCCATGCCCATAAATCCAAGACCTTGTATAGATAGGTCATCATTGAGAATCATTATAACATGAAAAATATGACCATTATATTTGTTATTAATGTTTGATGTAAAAATTATACGAGCTTTTTTATTCTCGTAGTTTTTTTCCACAGACTCAACATATTCCTGTGGAAAATTATTAATAAAGTCTTCTACCTGCATAATGTATCCGATTTTAGTGTCTATGAACTAATTTGTCTAACTCCTCTTGTGAAATGAATTCCCCTTGTGGTACATTATCGCACATATATGCAGAGAAACCTTTCAAGTATTCACTTCCGTTTGATATAAAATCTGCCATTCCATGATCGTAGAAACAATACAGGTAATAAAAACAATCCTTTGGGTGCATACAAACCAACTGATACAATTCATCCACTAAAGAATTGCCAGAATCAATATCTTCACGAGTGCCAACATTAAAAAATGTAACCGCATATTGGAGTCCTGCAATGCAAAGGTTTGAATAATTCCCTAATCTTGATACTTGTTCGGCTGATATTTCACTTTGCATAAACAAGATTTGAATATTCATCTTATTTATGTTTCGCACTAAACTTAGAAAGTCTAATGCTATGTCTTTTGTGAATTCAATTTGTGACATAGTATAACTGATTAATTATTAACTTAGATGAGTTAAATTATTACCACCCAAGTAATTCGTTCCAACTTCTACCAGTTTGATACTCCATGTCATAAATATGAGAATCTGGATCTATAGAATATATGGTAACCTCGGAATCAGAATAGCCTTGCAAAATATATTTGAAGCCCATTTCGCAAACATTAAAATCTGTTTTATGCAGTTCTTCTCCTAATGTCATCAAAGAGGTTCCCATAAGATATACGTGCATTAAGCAAGCATCACGGTTGTATTTGATTTTCACCTTATCTACCTTATGGCCACGTACTACAAAATTGGAAGGTTCAAAAGTCATGTATGTTCCATCATCACTTTTCTTAAATTTACTCAATCCATTTAAATTTATAAAATCTTCTACTTCCATAATGTAAGATATTAATAATTACCATAGTATCTATTAACTTCCTGCTGTAATGATGCGTAATTCGACGAGTCTGACATTTTTGCACGAACACGCTTCATAACATCTTCATGTTGTGCTGGTTCAAATTCCTTGACAATACTATTCATAGCAACACATACGTTATACGTTATGTTGTCAATAGTTGAAGGTGTAATTCCAGCAAAAGCTCCCTGGCGATAGTATTCTAAGCACATATCGCAAGAGTACATAATGCATTCTTTAGCAACATCCATTATAAGGAGTTGTTTGGTGAAGTTGTTTGAAACTCGCTTGAGATTGTTAATAAGTTCAGGCTTAAATGCATTTTGCCACATTGGATTTATTTGCATCATACAATATCTTAACGTGAGTTAAACGAAATATAACTGCTTATAAATTTGGTGATTAGCGAAAATTGTTGTATCTTCATAGTTCTCAATTACAAAGAAATACAAAACAATAATCGCTATGATCACTGAAGACAAAGTTACTGAATTATTCTGTATGGCAGATGATTTTTGCAAGTTTTTTGATAGAATGGTAGCAAAATATACGTTCAAGAGTACAGCAAAGAGTTCTTATCACCGTAATTCCACCATGTCAAAAGCAGAAATTATGCTCATAATAATACTGTTTCACGATTCCAACTATCGTTGTCTTAACCAACATTTCTATCAGGAGCACGTCTGCAAACATTTGCGTCATCTATTTCCTAAAGTTGTTTCGTATAACCGTTTCGTTGAGTTAGAAAGGGAGGTTGCACTCCCACTGGCATTGTTCATCAAAAAGGTCCTTTTAGGCAAGTGTACGGGTATAAGTTTTGTGGACAGCACACCGCTTCGTGTCTGCCGCAACCAAAGAATACATATTCACAAGACGTTCAAAGGCATAGCGCAAAGAGGGAAGTGTTCCATGGGATGGTTCTTTGGTTTCAAACTGCATTTGATTTGTAACGAAAAGGGATAACTGCTAAACTTCATGATAACACCAGGTGACATTGATGATAGAGAACCATTGAAATATGAGGCCTTTATGAACCTTATTTATGGCAAGTTGGTCGGGGACAAGGACTACATTCGTAGGGAACTATTTCAAAGACTCTTTGTAAATGGCATACAACTTATCACTAAACTCAAAAGCAACATGAAAGGCGCTTTAATGAGTGTATCATACATACTTCTACTTCGTAAGAGGGCGATAACTTTGCGTGAAAAAATGCTTTTATCTCACACAAAGGACGCAAAGCTCGCAGACAATGCAAAACGGAGAACAGGAGGTTTTACCTTCCATTCTCCGTTCTTTGTTTAGCAATTTGTAAAAATCCCGTTCCTTACTCAGTCCTCATATTCAAGTTCGGGATGAACCCAGGTGCCATTGAAATAGGGTTCCTGAGGCAAGTACAGGCGCAGGAGGTATGTCCACCCGGGGATTATCTCCAAATAATTGGAAGCTTCCTTGTCCTCACCACCGAAGTGTATGGTATACGAACCGTCGGGGTTGGCCTCGGCAAAGGAGCTGTTCACATTGTATGGGTCGCCCTGCGGGTATCCCTGGGCATCGTAAATGGTGATTGACCAGAAGGCATTGTCGGCAACAGGCACATCCTTGAGTGTGAGGGTGCAAGGTTTGTCGTTTTCGGGAATACGACTCAGATAGACAGCCTGGTCAGAGGTGAAACCGCCCCATCCGTATGCCACGCCACAATTGTGCTGCTCTTGTGTTAGGGTGCCCTTCTTGCCAAACAACTGGTCGGAGGTGTAGTGCTTTTCATTTGTTATGTTGAGATACTTCTGGCGCATAGCCAATACCTCATCCATATTCCACACTTCTTTAGGCTGGTAGGAACCCTTGTCTTCCTGGGTCAGTTGTATCTGGTCCTGCAATTCTGTGACAATTGCCATATCGGCCTCGTCGCGCATGTTCACCTGTGTGCGAATCATGACAAACACATACCTTGACCCCATAGCCTCCTGTGTGATGGTGTAAGTGCCAGGTTTGTTGATGGCCATAGGGTTGTAGTGCTCCTCCGTAACAAACCATGCGCTTTGGTAGCGGCCGTTGGTTTCCGGCATTGTAAGCGTGGCATCGCAATTAAGGTCAAGCAGGCACATGGAATAGCGTGTGTCGAAGTTGATACGCATCACGGTCTTGTCTGCCGGGTCGGAACTGTGCCTGTTATGAAGCAGGGTTCCTGTTCCGCTACCTCCGCTCTGAGCAATAATTCGGTCCCTGTAGTCGGCAAATATAATCTGTGTCTCTGCCAGGGCATAGTTCTCGTCCGTAACGATGTCATACTTTGCCTCAGGAATGTCAGGCTCGTTGGAGCATCCTATCATAGCCATTAGCATGGCACATGAGAAAATCCATTTTAGTTTCATAAGCGTAATTATTAGTGTTTTGAGGCAAAGGTAATGAATAGTTAGGATTAACAGTGCATATTTACATTTATTATGGCATAATTAAGATAAATTTTGCATCTTGCTTCTGCCCCCCCTCACACCTTCAGGAATATCTTGTGGCGATAGAGGAAGTAAAGGAACAGCCACCACACCAGTACGTATGCCGTCCAGTATGCCAGAGCCTAGAGGTTTTCGGGAACATGCTAAGTTCTTTTCAATATTTCAAGCATTTCTGCTGGTGTTACGACAATGGGAGTGCGAGGGAAATGCTTGGTATTGCCAGTAATCAGGTAGGCGTCGTCCTTGGAAAGGGCCACTTCATAGAAGACAGCATCCTTTGGGTCGGGAAAGACTTCTTCACTATGTGTACGCCCCGGGCGAATGGACCTATGTTCGATGGCCAGGATGACAGAATTGACCAACTCTTCAGGAAAACGGAATTTTGGCCGATGCAGTACGTCGGTATACTCATTGATAATGTCATCGTTGAGCAAAGGTGTTATTCTGCTTTGGAATAAAGCTTCAAGAATCTTTACCGTGGCTGCTTCCGGGTTACGGGTGAGTAGGGCAGAGACAATGACATTAGTGTCTATAACGGCAAAGACCTTCATTTCTCCAAGCGTGATTGTTGAATCTCGTAGTTGATTTCTTCCTCGTTCAACAAGGGCAACTCTCCTGCTTCTGCCATCTTTCGCATAGCGGTAAAGGCAGCGTAGCCTGATGCAGAAACGTCCGTAGGCATGTCTCCCCTTATCTCAAACGGAATCTTGCCACGTTGTACCACGGCTTTTGCAAATACGTTCATAGCCGTGTTTGCACTCATGCCAAACTGAGCACACAATGCATCGAAGGTTGCCTTCAATTGCGAATCCATTCTAACCGTCATTGAAACTTGTCCCATAGTCGCCTGTCCTTTCTATTTGTCTGTTTTCATGAATTATTTGTTGCAAATATAGTGTTATTTCATGACAAACATGATGTTTTTCGCATAAACTTATGCCAAGTTGAGTGAAATTTACGTCAAATTGGCGTCGTTGGCTCCCGTTCTCCTCTGCTCACACCTTCAGGAATATCCTGTGGAGGTAGGGGGGAGCGCTGGAATATTCTGTGGTTAAAGTTATAAAGAATAAGTTTATAAATCTTAATATGCCATGCTTTTCTTTTGTAGGTTGGGCAAAAAGCGTTAACTTTGACATCGGAGAATGTCAGTCTCCATTATATATAAACGCACGCATACACACACGAGTATCATGAACAACAAACCCATCCCCTCGGACGAGTTCCGCAAGATGATAGCCGGCGAGGAGTATTCTGCTATAGATCCGGTCATGCTGGAGGAACTGAACAGGGTGAAGGACCTCTGCTGGGAGTACAACCAGTTGCGCCCAACCTTGCTGAGGGAAAGGCATGACAAGTTGCAGGAGATACTGGGGCGTTGCCACGAGGACACGTTCATCGTGCAGCCTTTTTATTGCGACTATGGGCGCAACATCCGTGTGGGCAAGGGTTTCTTTGCCAACTTCAACTTCACGGTACTGGACGAGGCCCACGTCACCATAGGCGACGATTGCTTCATAGGCCCCAACGTGGCCATCTATACGGCATGCCATAGCACCGACCCCAAGGAACGCAACACCAGGCGCGAGTGGGCGCGCCCCGTCACCATAGGGCATAATTGCTGGATAGGGGGTAGCGTCACCATCCTGCCGGGCGTGACCATCGGCCACAACTGCACCATCGGTGCCGGTAGCGTGGTGGTGGATGACATTCCCGACGGCAGCATCGCCGTGGGCAATCCCTGCCGGGTAATAAAGAAGGTCCCCCTGGAATAAGAGACGGATATGGATATAGAAAGCGTCAGAGACTACTGCCTGTCCCTGCCATTGGCAACGGAGGACTTCCCCTTCGACGAGACAACCTTGGCGTTCCGTGTCTGCGGCAAGATATTTGCCATGATAGACTTGGAGCGTACCGAGTGGTTCGTGCTGAAGTGTGATCCCGACCGTGCCATAGAACTACGCGAACAACATGCCGAGATTTCGCCGGCATGGCATATGAACAAGAAACACTGGAACCAACTGAACCTCTACGGCCTTCTGCCCGACGGGTTGGTGCGCTCGCTCATCCGCCATAGTTATGTCATGGTGGTGCGCAAACTGCCCAAGGCCGTCAGAGAGGCCAATCCGCAGGTAAATATAAACGAATAGCATTATAGAAACTTCCTATAACCAACCATGAAAAGAACCATCCTCCTGTTTTCCCTGCTTGTGACCCTCGTGTCGGCACATGCACAGAAGAAAATCCGTGTGGCTTGCGTGGGCAACAGCATCACCTACGGCTACACCTTGCCCGACCGCGAACAGAATGCCTATCCATTCAAGTTGCAGAAAATGCTGGGCGATGCCTACGAGGTGGGCAACTTCGGGCACTCCGGTGCCACGCTTCTGAACAAGGGACACCGGCCCTACACCAAGGTGAAGGAGTACGAGCAGGCACTGGCCTTTGCCGGCGACATCGTTGTCATCCACTTGGGTATCAACGATACCGATCCCCGCAACTGGCCCAACTATCAGGACGAGTTCATAGGTGACTACCGTGCCCTCATCCAGTCCTTCCGCAAGGCAAATCCCAAAGCACGTATCCTCATAGCACGCATGACACCTCTGTCCGACAGGCACCGCCGTTACGAGTCGGGCACACGCGACTGGCACGAACAGATACAGGAGGCCATTGCCTGTGTGGCGCGTGCCGAGAAGGTGCAGATGATAAACTTCTTCGAACCCCTGCATCCCTATCCCTACATCCTGGAGGATGCCGTACATCCTAATGTGGAGGGTGCGCAGATGCTGGCGGAAATCGTCTATAAGGGCATTACCGGCAACTACGGAGGTCTGCAGATGTCGCCCTTCTACACCGACAACATGGTGCTGCAATACGGGCGCGACCTCCTCATCCAGGGTACGGCAAATGCCGGAGACAAGGTAACCCTGTCCATAGCAGGGCAGAAGCACCGCACCATGGCTGATACCGACGGACAGTGGCATGTCACGCTCTCTCCTCTGGCTCCTGGCGGTCCATATACCATGAGGGTAGAGGCCGGCGGAAAGGAACTCCAGTACAATAACGTGCTTGCCGGCGAGGTGTGGCTATGCTCCGGCCAGTCAAACATGGAGTTCATGCTCAACCAGTCGGCTACAGGCAGGGAGGACATCCCCTTGGCCAATAACCCCAACATCCGCCTCTACGACATGAAGGCCCGCTGGCGCACCAACCCCGTGGAGTGGGATGCCTCAGTGCTCGACTCCCTGAACCATCTGCAATATTTCCGCGACACGGAGTGGACGGAGTGCACGCCGCAAACGGCGGCCCGCTTCTCTGCCATAGCCTATCACTTCGGACGTATGCTTCAGGACAGTCTCCAGGTGCCCATAGGACTTATCTGCAATGCCGTGGGAGGTTCGCCCACCGAGGCATGGGTATCGCGCCGCATGCTCGAGTTCGAGTTTCCTGCCATCCTTCGCAACTGGACGCAGAACGATTTCATACAGCCTTGGGTGCGTGAACGTGCGGCACAGAACGTGCGCAAGTCTGCCAACAAGTTCCAGCGACATCCCTACGAACCATGCTATCTCTTTGAGTCCGCCATATTGCCCATGGAGCAGTTCCCCATACGTGGTGTCATCTGGTATCAGGGCGAGTCGAATGCGCACAACATAGAGGCGCATGAACATCTCTTCCCACGCCTCGTGCGCAGTTGGCGGGATTATTGGCAGGATGCCGACATGCCTTTCTATTATGTCCAACTCTCCAGCCTTAACCGTCCTTCGTGGCCTTTGTTCCGCGACAGCCAGCGCCGTATGCTCGCCACTATCAACAATGTGGGTATGGCCGTGTCCTCCGACAAGGGCAACCCCACCGACGTGCATCCCACACATAAACGCGAGGTAGGGCAGCGCCTGGCTTGCCTGGCTCTGAACGACACCTATGGTTTCCGCCATGTGGTGCCCTCAGGCCCTCTCTTCCGCAATGTGGAATTCCGCAAGGGCATGGCATACGTAAGTTTCGATCATGCCGACGGCCTCCGTCCTGCCAACGAGGGCGAGGAACTCCTAACCTTCGAGATAGCCGGCGAGGACCGTACTTTCCACCCTGCCAAGGCCGTGGTATTGGAGGATGGCAAGGTGAAGGTGTGGAGCAAGGAAGTAAAGCACCCCACCATCGTCCGCTATGGATGGCAACCCTACACCAAAGCCAACCTCGTAAACTCCGCCGGCTTGCCTGCCTCCACCTTCCGTTCGGACTTTTGAGAACGGATATTTGCGATTGAGCGAGAGCATAATGTTTACCGGATACCAATAGATATAAATAAAGCGAGGCACACCCCGAAAGGGTAGTGCCTCGCTATTTTGTCCGAGTTTTCCGAGTGCTCAGAGTTATCCGCTCACGCTCATCGGGCTAAAGCAGTCTTGGAGTCCTCAGAAAAACCTCCTTACTGATTCTTCTTCAACCATTCCTGTCGGCGCAGGTCGGGCAGGTGCTTTATGCTGAAGTGCTCGAACTTGGCCTTGAAACCGTCACCGTCGGGCGAGGCGGCCATGAGACCTACCATCACGGGAGTGTTGTCCTGCATCCAGCAATTACGCATCATGATATACTCCTTGTCGTCGAACGAATAGAATACCTCCACGGCATCCAGTCGGCGCACGGCCTTTATCCACACGAAGGGGACAGGCTTGTCAAGTTGTACCACGCTCCAGTCGCTGGTGTGGTGGGTCACCACGGCGCTCAGGTTGTACTTGCCGTCCACGTACTCAATGCCTGTCTTCAGGTAGTTTTCGTGGTCGATGCGTATCATCAGCCCTGCCTGGTCGAAACGGGTCTTGTACTCGCCGGACACCTTCACCTTCACTTCAAACTCTCCGCCTCTAAGGGTGTAGAGGAACGGGGCATCGTCCACCGTGAAACCATAGTGCGAGATGCGCCAGTAATCGCTCTGTGGCGTTACGTCCATCAGGAGTGTCCCATCCTTGATTTCCCAACTTTCGGGTTCGTTGAACCACTGCATTTTTTCCAATGTCTGTGCCATAGTCATAACGCTCAGCAGCATGGCTGCCATCGAGCATAATATTTTTCTTGTCATATTTCAGTTTTTCGTTTGCTCGGAGTAATCGGAGTGTGCCCCGGGTACTTGTTGCTCTTTATCCCAAATCGGTCATTAGCGCATTACAGTCCAATGACCGATTTGGGTTTAATTAAACTCCGTATTTGCCATCTTCCACAGGCACAGGAAGGCAGCCTTGGTGATGTCCACCATCTTGTCCCAGTTGATGCGTTCTGCGTGGTCCGATGGCATGTGGTAGTCGGGATGCCCGTCGGTGTGATACCACACTATGGAGGCGCCGGCCTTGAAGAAGGGCACCTGGTCGCTGCCTCCGCTTAGGTCGTCCGAAGGAAAAAGGTCGGGGTCGAGGGCAAGCGAATATTTCTCTATGTCGCTCTTCAGCCATGTGGCATAGACCGAGTCCTTGGCCAGGTACAGGTATTTCATTTGCCGGGGACGGTGTTCCATGTTGTTGCGCCCGATCATGTCGAAGTTCATGTAGCCCTTCACCTTCTTTATGTCGGGGAAGTTGTTGACGAAGTATTTCGAACCGAACAGTCCTTTCTCCTCTCCGTCCCAAAGGGCAAAGATTACCGTCTTCTCGGGTTGCTGGCCGGTAGCTATGAAGGCGCTGAGTATCTGGAGAACGGCCTGCACTCCGGATGCGTTGTCGTCTGCCCCGTTGAAAATATTGTCACCCTGCAGCAAAGGGTCGTATCCCAGATGGTCGTAGTGTGCACCCACGATGACAATCTCCTCGGGGTTTCTTCCCTCGATTTTGGCCAGTATGTTGCGCATGGGAGCAATGCGGTGCGGCTTTTTCTTCAGTGTCTCCACTTTGTCCGGGTCCACGGTAAACGGCGCATTACTCCGCTCGGCAGAATAGGCGTTGAAAGGTTGTCCGAAGCCCTCTTCCAAGAGAGGCTTGGCACCCATTAACTTGAGGATGGAAATCAGGTATTCTCCGGCTACTTGCCCATGTCCGGTACCCGCTTCGCGTCCCATCAGGGCATCGGATGCAAGGAACTCCACGTATGCCTCGGCCTTTTGTCTGTTGATGCTAAGCAACCCCTTCTGTTCGGGTGTCACTTTCTCCTTCTTCTTTGCCTCGCACGGCACCGTTGCCATTGCTCCAATCAGAGCCAGGAGCAGAAAAAATCTCATCTTCATAGAGTAGGAAAAGTTGTTGTTCTTCACGCAAAGGTACGAATAAGCAGGCGTAAAACCAAGTTTATGCCTGCTTTAATTTGTGTGTTGTCGTGCATAAGTGTCAATCTTGCACGTCAGATGCTCTCGTAGTAATCCAGGAATTCCTTGGGGAATCGTACCGGCTTGTTCCTGTCCATGTTGAAGTAGTATCCCACCTGTCGGGCGGTGCAGAAGGTGCGTTCTCCCTCCACTATTTCTATCTCTGCTTCGGACCCTCCCCCCCCTTGCCTCTCCCAAGGGCGGGGAGTATAATGTACTGCCGATGTGGCCACGAGTCGGTTGTAATTACTCCCTCCCATACAGGGGAGGGCTGGGGGAGGGGTCCGCTTGGTAAACAAAAAGAGGAGAGTCTCGAAACTCTCCTCTTTGCGGTGCGGACGGGACTCGAACCCGCGACCCCTAGCGTGACAGGCTAGTATTCTAACCAGCTGAACTACCGCACCAGCGTTTGTTCTTTCTGTTTTGCGAGTGCAAAGGTAAGACATTATTCCGAAACCTCCAAATGATTTGGCAAGTTTTTTTTCATTTCTTCTGGAAATAAGTCTTCGGATGGCGGTAGGTGTTGTGGCAGCCTGGTGCTAAAGGGGTGGGGCGAAAGTGCTCATTTGATATTTATGTTGCCATGCATGTTTTCTATTTGGAAGAGTGTGGGGGCACTGGAAGATGTTCCGAAGTATCCTTCCTTGGAAGAGAAGAAGTCCTTTTCCACTATGTGTGTGTTCTTGTGTTTTATTAGCCCGTCAATGCTTATTGAACCGAACCTGCTGCTCAGTTTGTAGCCGGCATTTATCTGTTTGGGTATACGGAGCTTCAGGTCGGTGAAGGTGCCCTTCATGTAGAAACTCTCAAATTTGGTTTTCTCGCTGATGCTGACTTTAATCTTGGAGTGCTGGCTGTTGGGGATGTTGACGAGTGTGCCTGCCTGACTGAGTTCTATGGACGAGTGCTGGCTGGAAATGGTTGTCTTTCCTGTAGCCAGACCGATGTCTATGGTTGAGTGTTGTATGTCCATGTCCGCATCCTTGAAACTTCCTATGCTGACATGTGAGAAACTTTCTTTAAGGGCAAGTGTGTTGCAGGTGCCTATGCTTACTTCTTTGCAATGGGAGTTTTTTATGTCCAACTGGTTGCATTTGCCTATGCTTACATTGCAGAACGATGCGTTTACCTTGGCCCGGTTGCTTCTGGTGAGATACAGGTTGCCGTGTGCGGCCTCCAGGATACATTCTCCATCTGCCTTTATGTTCTGGCACAGCAAGGTTCCGAAACTGACCTTGGCCTCCAGTTTTGCGCATTCGTAGTCGGGGATGTGTATGTCTCCGAAAGCGTTTAGTACGGTAAGCGACAGTTCGTTTTCTGGCACATACACCGCCCATGTGGACTCCATGCTGTTTTGCTTGTCGTTGTTGCCTGTGTCGTTGCGTCTGAGTTCCAGGCTATATGTGTTGCCCTCCTCCTGACGGATAATCTCCGTGCTTTCCAGCATTTTGTCGGCATAACTCTGGCTTTCGGCCTTTATGTGTAACTTGTAATCCAGTTCTATCATGTCCTTGTCCCAGACATAGATCCTGATGTTGCCAAAGCGGTTGTTTAGTTTCAGCGTTGCGCCTCTCTTTACGTTCCGGAAGGTAATCTTCCCGGTCTTGCTTCTCTCGAATTGTGCCTCGCTTGCAAGGGCATGCGGCATGGCTATGGCGAGTAGTGCCAATAGCAGGCATAGTGTTCTGGCGATGTGTCTCATATTTCTTGGGGTGTTTATTGTTGTTTGCTTAGTCGTGCCTGTTTGCCTTCGTTCAGTATCGTGTGTATGTATTGCAGACTTCTAAGGTGCGACTGGTATATGGATGCTATATGGTATATCTTTTCGTCTTCGGAGAGATGCTCTCCGTCAATGTCGGCAACGAGCGAATCCGGTGCCATGTTAATCTTGATGACTTCGTCCATGAGCCTGTCTCTGGTTTTGGGGTCAAGTTCTTTGCACAGGTTGGCGATGAACTCGGTTTCGTTCCACAACAGGGACCTGTAATAGCCACGTACTTCTGCAATCATCAGGTCGGCTTCGGTGGGAGGGGCTTCATCCCTGTGCATGCCGGGTGTGACGAAGAAGAACAGCAACAGGGATGCGGCAATGGCCGCGGAGGTTAGCAGGCGCCATGTTTTCCACCGCTTCTTCTCGCGCTCGGCTTTCTCCAGCCGTTTCATGAACCTTTCCCTGCTTCCCGGTGGAAGTCGGGGGGTGTCAATGCTTGACTTGATTAGAAGTTCCAGTTCTGTGTCATTTATGTTTTTCATATCGGAAGCATGTTATCAGTTTCTGTTTCGCCCGTGTCAACTGTGTCCTGATGGTAGAGGGTTTGGCATGGAGCAGGGAGGCGATGTCGTCCGAACTCAGGTCCTCCACTACGGATAATAGCAGCACCGTCTTGTATTTCTCCGGAAGGGAATCGATGGCCTGACGCAGATTTCCGTTCCTTTCCGCATCAATCAGCATGTCGTCTGTCCCCTCGTCTGCGGTGATGTCAATGCCCTCCTCCCAACAGTCCCATCTGTTTTTCTGCTTTCTCAGGCGGTCTATGGTTTCGTTTATGGTTATACGCCTGAGTCTTCGTTCCATGTCTGCCTGTCTGTCCAGCATCTGTATTTTTCCGGTAAGCGGGAGTAACAGGACTTCCTGTACTATATCCTCCGCTTCGTACTCATCGCCTATAAGACGGCATGCCGTGGAGAACATGGTTTGTGCAAACAGATTGTAGAAGGCCGTCTGTGCACTTCTGTCCCTGTTCCGGCATCCCTTTATGATTTCATCGTAACTCACTTCTTGTCGTTGTTATAGGCAATGTTTCTGTCTATATAACGTAAACCGGCGCTGGTTTGCTACAAAGAAAGGCATTTTTTTCGCGCTAAAGGGCAAAAAACATTCCAGTACCGATTTCTGTGCCCTGCATTCGGTACAGGAGTACCGCCGTGTCGGTATTGGAGTACCGTCGTGTCGGTATTGCAGTACCGACGTGAGAGTACTGGCTCTGTAAAGGGTATGCAGATGGGTGTTTTAACACATTATAAGAACTTTGGTGGGGGATGTGTGGATAAATTTCTGTATCTTTGGCGCGTAGAACTAACCAAAACAACGATAACACCATGAAAAGACTGTTTGCATCAATCTCCTTCCTTGTGGCTGCTGCCACCCTGTCCATGGCCGGAGTGCTAGTAACGGAGTACATGTCTGCCGTGAAGGGAGAGCAGGTGAAAGGTTCCGTCAAGGCGGATACCTATTATATTATATCCGGTATAGACCAGGGGTCCAGGGAATATTACCTGTACGACAACGGCCGGCAGGTGAAGGGCAGCGCAGCCTTCCCCACGGGCGACGAATCCACGGCTTCGCACGTCTGGACGTTGAAGTCCAGTGGCGATGCGTGGGTTATAGTTAACGTTGACACGGGCAGGAACATGAACCTAGGTTCGTCCAACGGCAGCGCCATAGGCATGTCCTCGGCGGAGCAGGAGAATGCCATACATTTCGGTTCTGACGGCTACCTGACAATACTTAACGCCAACGGGCAGGCCATAGACATGACCGCTAACGGTGCCAATCCCACCACGTGGAAGGGAACCGCCACTCCCAGCGGTTCGCGCAGGTTGAAGATATATGAGGTTGAGGATGTGAGGATGGAGCAGAAGAAGTCCCTGAGCCTTATCCCTGCCCCCAAGTCGGCAACGGTGGGCGAGGGCGAGTTCGTGCTGAAGAGCGGTCTTACCATCGGAGTGGGACAGTTCTCCCAGACCGATGTGCAGAATGCGGTGCTGGCAGACGTGGCACGTCTTATCACCACGCTGGACAATGCAACTGGCCTGGGATGCAAGGCCGCTCCTGGCAAAGCGGACATCACCATCGGCGAGAACAAGGATGTCGCTCCAGAGGGCTACGTCCTGGACATTGCCCCAGACGGTGTGGAGATACAGGTTTCTTCCGCCGACGGAGCATACTATGCCATACAGAGCCTCCTGCGCCTGTTGCCCCCCAATGTAGTACTGGGCAAGGAGGGAGAGGCTGGGTGCACCTATGCCCTGCCCGTAGTCCGTATAGAAGACGAACCGCGCTTTGCCTACCGAGGTTTCATGCTCGACGTAAGCCGCCACTTCTTCACCATAGAGCAGATAAAGAAGATGCTGGACCTGATGGCCATCTACAAGATGAACGTATTCCACTGGCATCTGACTGACGATCAGGGATGGCGTGCTGAGATAAAGCAGTATCCCCTGCTTACCACCAAGGGAGCCGAGCGCAGGAGCAGTTACGATACGCCGATTACCAGGGTGGAGGAGAACGGACAGGTCTACTGGACAGGCGAGGGTGCGCAGACAAACCGCAAGTACGGTCCATTCTATTACACCCAGGAGGAGATGAAGGACATCGTGCGCTATGCGGCAGAACGCCATATCGACGTGTTGCCAGAGGTGGACATGCCCGGACATTTCGTTGCCGCAATGCATGCCTATCCCCAATACTCCTGCCATCCCGACCGTGCCCCCGAGGTGTGGATAAACGGTGGTATCAGCGCCGATGTCCTCAATGTGGCCAACCCCGAGGCCGTGCAGTTTGCCAAGAACATCATCACCGAACTCTGTGCCATATTCCCTTACCCCTATTTCCACATCGGAGGCGACGAGTGCCCCACTTCGCAATGGGAGGGCAATGCCCTTTGCCAGGAGAAACTCGCCGCTTTAGGCAAGAGTAGTTTCCGTGCCTTGCAGACGGAGTTCATACGCGAGATAAACGAACATCTTGCCTCCCTGGGCAAGAGGATGGTTTGCTGGAACGAATGCATCACGGAAAGCGGTGCCGACCTGGACCTGATGAAGCAGTCCGGCGCCACCATTATGTGCTGGAACCCCTGCCAGAGCGGAGCGGCAAAGGCTGCCTCCCTGGGACTGAATGCCATCATCACGGAGTGGGGTAGCGGTTGCTACTACATAAACCGCCGTCAGAGCAACGACTATGGCGAACCCACCGCGGCAGGTTCGGGCAACGACAATGTTGAGGCTACCTACAACTATGTGCCTGTCCCCTCGGGTGTTTCCGCACAGGCGGCAAAGTATTATGTGGGTGTGCAGGGAACCTTCTGGGCAGAGCATGTCAGCAGTAACGAGTATCTGGAATATCTGGCTCTGCCTCGTCTCATGTGCATTGCCGAGGCCGGCTGGACACCGCAGGAGCAGAAGAACTGGCCTTCCTTCGTACGCCGCATGACCGTGGACACCGAGATGCTGGACCTCGGCCAGTACATCTATGCACGCCACTGGATGGAGGACTATGTGCCACGCCAGGCTCCGTCTTCGCCCATAGCGGACGGCAGTGTGGTTACTTTCACCAACAAGAGCGCCGACCGCGGACAGTGCCTTGCCGACGAGGACGGTGCACTGAACGCCCAGGGCAATGTCTGCACGGAGTGGACGCTGGAGTCTGCCGGCAACGGCAAATTCTATATTCGCAGCAATGTGAGCGGAAAGTATCTCTATGCCGAAAACGGCAATAGCGGAACGATGGTGACGCTGGGCACCTCCAAGACGCCCTGGGCTTTCGACACCACCACCGTTCCCGGTTATGTGGCCATCTGTTATGATACCACATCGGGAAATGCCGTCAACAACAATGTCAGCAACGCCACCAAGGCACGCCTCTTTGCCCACGGTACGGGCAACGGAGCCTCATTCTGGACCATAGCCACCGAAGAGCAGACGGAACTGAAGGACGGCGAGACAGGCACCCTCGTGTACGATTTCTACTATCTGGGCATCAGCATAGGGCGCAAGGAGTTCCGCCTCGCGAAGGGCACACCGTATCCCGCCTTTTTGGAGTATGTCCCCAATGGCTATATGCCTATGTCCGATGAGGTTCCAGCAGGCCAGGTGCACCTCGTCAGCGAAACCAGGGAGATAGCCGTTCAGCGCATCCCCGAGACGGGTCGCTACTATCGTTTCCAGAATACAATCATGAACCGCTTCCTCAGCACCGGTGCCGCATCGCTCCAGACATTCAGTACCACCGAGGCAGGGCACAACACCATATTCTATTACGATGCCGGCGAACTGCTTTCCTACGACCGCGGACTGTACCTCCAGGGCGCCGGTCTTGCCGAGGCAGGTTCGAAGGGTTCTGAGGTAAGCATCGCACCCAGCCTTGCCAAGGAGACGGACAGATACAACATCATCTGCGACGGCACGGACTATCTCAGACTTTACGACGAGGACGCCACGCCCAACACCACGGGCAGCATGTCTACGGCACAGAAGGCCAAGGCCTACAACTTCCAGTACCGCCAGGTCCTCTCCCTCCCCGTGACATTGGACGCCAATGGGTGGACCACATTCTCAGCTTCCATGCCAGTGACGGTTCCCCAAGGGTGTATGGCATACGTCACCGAGGCATACGACCCCTCCACAGCCAGTCTTACCCTGAAGGCAGTGGCACCGGGAACAGTGGTCCATGCGCACACAGGCCTGTTGCTCCGTGGCACACCATCGGAAACCGTAGAGATGCAGGTGTCCGAGTCCGGAATCCGCTATGAAGGCAACCTGCTGCAACCTTCCGTACTTGCTGCGTCCCTGGCGCCCGAGACCAAGGCCTATGCCTTTGTCAGCGAGAACAACACCGTATCGTTCCGCCTGATGGATGCCAGCCAGCGCCAACTCCCTGCCCATAGCAGTTGGCTGCTTCTGGATGCGGAATCCGCCACACAGAGCATTTCCATAGTCCTTCCCGGTCAGGAAACCTCCATAGGGCACATAGCGGGAACAGAATCGTCCGCGCAAGGCATCTACAACATCCACGGACAGACGCTGCGCACCCCCCAGCCTGGTATAAACATAGTCGGTGGCAAAAAGGTTGTGCTTAGGCAGTAGGGACACGGCATGCCGTGTCCGCAAATCTGCAGACGCAACCCATTAACCCCAAATCGGTCATTAGCGTTATGATGATAATAGCGTTTGTTTTTCAACAGATGTTTTGCCACTTTGAGGGCGCAATGGGATTCCATTGTAACCGAGAAGCGACGAAACAGATGACAAAAAGACGGTTTCATTAGCGAATAACAGTCAATGACCGATTTGGGTTAAACATAGCAGTGAGGCTGTATCGGACTTGCTCCGGCACAGCCTCACTTTGATTGTCATACAACTTGCTATCCGTTACTTCTGGGCATCCAGACGCCAGTCGCCGTCGGCATTCTTCACGAGTTTGAACTTCTGGTCGTCGGTGGTGCCGTCGCCATAGGTAATCTTAACCTTCACCACGGCAGTGTTACCGTCCTCGGCAATCTCCTCGCTCAGAATTTCGCAAGATGCTATGCCCTGCTTCTTGTCCAGAGTCGGGCCCAGTTTTCCCTGCAGTAGGGCAAGGAGTTGCTCTTTCTGCTCCTCCACGGTCTTGCCGTTTTTCTCTTCAATCTGGATAAGGTCCACGTAGGCCTCGTAGTTCTTTGCCTTTACGTACTCGATGGAATTCTCCACCACCTTGGTCGGGGTGTTGCCACCGCCGCAACTCCAGAAGCACACTGCCATTACCACGAGGGCAAGGATACCGAAAACTGATTTCTTCATAGTCATTCAGGATTTAAGGGTTAATATATAGGTTTGTTAAAAGGCGCATAATGTACAGAGGTGTCTGGACGAGGTGAAGTCCGAGGGCAGTATCACGCCCCTGAACGTGAAGACCGGCAGGCTGACATCGTGCCTGGCGCTGTCCGTTATGGACAGCCCTGCCGCCTCTCTGTAGGCATGCTCCACCAGTTCCGAGCAGTACATCCTTGTGGTGTCCTCCGTGTCATAGTCGTGGTCGAACAGGACTCCCTTGCGGTAAATCCTCAGCGCCACCTCTGCCGCGCTTCGTGCTACAATGCTGTCGGCATGTCTCATTATCCTGCCGTTGCTGGTCCTCATGGAAGAGAAGAACACCTCCGGGGCATCCATCTTCACCCTGTCCACGTCCCCGGCACCATCGTGCTCGTCGGGCACGGCATGCACTATCATCATCACTCCCGACGAATCCACCGCTATGCCCACGTGCGAGTAGCATCCTCCGCCGTCGGCCATCCTCACGGCCCTGCTTGTCATACCGCTGCCGCACCTCAGCACCACATCGCCGGCCCTCAGTTCCTGCCCATGGTAAAGGGTGTGTCCGTCCCTGTCCCGGCATCCCGTGGTGAGTACGGCCGCCAGTATCAGGATTATATGCGGAAGGCATGTTTTCATAGTTAGTGCGGTGTAAATGTAATGAAAAAATATATATAAGCAAAGGAAAGTGTCCTGAAATACACGTGGTTGACATTAGTCTTTATTTTTGCATGAGAGAATGAGGCGGTGGGCGGGTCCTCGGGGAAGTCCGAGTTTTCTGAATATTCCGAGTACTTCGAAGACAAGAACCCCACCCGTTTTTAGTTTTCCATTCTTCAAGGTTCCCCCATGTTGTACAGTCAGCAGGTCATTTCATACATTCTGCCGCCCTCTTTCTTTGCCGTTACGGAAAAACTGTATACATTTGCAAACGAAAAACTGCATGGGATGAAGAAACATCTGGTCATATCCACATCGCTCGACCTGGTGCGCATAGCACCCGAATATGTCGTGTACATTGCCTCGGACGGCAATTACTCCACCCTGGTACAGAGGGATGGCGAGGTGCGTATGGTGTCGTACCAGTTGGGACAGGTAGAGAAAATGATTTCCGACCAGTTGGGTGCGGAGGGCAATATCTTTATCCGCATAGGCAAGAGCCTGATAATAAACCGCAACTTCATATACTAATCAACATTCCCAAGCAAAGGCTGATACTTTCGGACGCTTGCTCGGTGAACCATACGGTGACTGCTTCCAAGGAGGCTTTGAAACAATTGAAGGAACTTATTGAGCAGGAGGGTAAATTATGATGAATGACGTTCAGGAAATAAGAGACGACGAGATTCGTGTCCTCGGCATAACAGCAGATGAGGGGGATGATACCTTTCAGAGTGGAGGGAGACGTGGGTGCACGTGGATGTCCCTCCTCGTGGCCGCGGTGGTGTGTGTGGCGGTATTGGGCATGGCATGGTTCTTTGACAGCCAGAGCGTGGACGTGCATGCCGTAGATGCGATTGTGGTTGAGGCGGAACCAAGTTTTTTTGAACCCGAGGCCGCGCCTGTTGGGTCTCGCGAAGAGTGGTATGCCTCTGGCATTAAGTCCCTTGCGGACAAGCCCCACACCGAGGTGATGGACACCATGATAAACGACATTCCCTTGAGAATCTTTATTCCGCACAATGCCGTTATGTCGTTGCAGAGGGATTATCTGGATATTGAGGACACTACTATAGTATATGTGGCGCAGGCAGCTGACATACGAGCCGACAACGGTGAGATAGTGGGTGCCTTTGTCATCAAGGGTGAACCCCTTACGCAAGGTGTGTCCAAGTTGGGATATTGTGCCAGTGTGAATGGCGAGATACACATAGGCATGGCCAAGAGCACAGACCTGTTTGAGCAGGCGGTGCGTATGGGCGGTTGTTTCTTCCGCCAGTATCCCCTTGTGCACAATGGCACGCTGGTGGAAAACGAACCTAAGGGTAAGTCGATCCGCAGGAGCGTATGCAAGCTCCGTGGGCAGGTGTTCATGGTGGAGACTCTGTCAAGGGAGTCATTTCACGACTTCGCCCAGTCGCTGGTAGATCTCGGAGTGGACGATGCTGTATACCTTGTGGGTTCATACTCCTATGGCTGGGCCATCGACAGTGAGGGAAGGAGACATGAGTTCGGCAACAAGTCGCCATACCTGAACGGATACACTTTCCCCGAAAACATCAATTACATTGTGTGGAGGTGACACGGCGCACTTGAGCACCCCGTGGCGGGGGTAGGGTGGACTTACATAATTGCTGCTGGACTGGTATCTTGTACACCGCAGGCATGGATTCGTACAATGGAGTATTTTTTCCTCTGTTGTACGATTTCTTTTTAGGAACTTTGCATCAGCAAACAACCCAAAAACACACTTCACCACAATGAAAACCCTTACCCCAAAACTCCTGTGCCTGATGTTGCTGGCCGCCCTGCTGGCGGGATGCCGGAAGCATGAGGCGGCAAAGGCGGACGAGGAGGCCTCATCCTGTTCCGACATGTATTACGACACCGACAATGCCGTCTACCACTGGAAGACGACCTTCAGCCCCGACTCCTTCGACCTGTATTTCCTCAACAGGCACAACGTGCGCACCATCTACATGCGCATGTTCGACATCGCCACCGAAACCGACCCCCTGACCGGATACTCGCAGGTGGTGCCCATTGCCACAACCCGTTTCCTGAAACCCGTTCCAAAGCACACGAATGTCATTCCCACCACCTACATCACCACAAATGCGCTGAGGGAGATGCGTGGCAAGGAGGAGGAGTTTGCCCGCCTTATCGTGGAACGCCTCACGGCCATGCATGCCTACAACAGTTGCGGCCTGCTGAGAGAGATTCAGTTCGACTGCGACTGGACACCAACCACTCGTGCATCCTATGCCAGTCTTTGCCGGCATGCCCGTGAACTCCTGGACCAGAAGGAGGTAAGGCTGAGCATAACCCTGCGCCTGCACCAGTTGGACGAGGAGGCTCCGCCTGCCGACCGTGCCGTGCTGATGCTCTACAACACGGGAAACCTGAAGGAGAAGGACACCCGCAACTCCATCCTGGACGTAGACGATGTAACTCCATATCTGAAGCAATGCGGAAAGTATGCCCTGCCCTTGTCCTATGCCTATCCCCTGTTCGGGTGGGGCGTGATGTTCCGGGGCGGCAAGTTTGTGTCCATAGTGGCGGAGGACAGCGCCGGCACGTCGGCAGACGAGCATATCCGCACGGAGCGCGCCACGGCAAAGGAAATAATGGAGGTGAAGGCCTTGGTGGAGAAGCACCTAGGCAAGGCACAGGGACGCACCGTGCTCTACCACCTCGACCAGTCACAATTAAATCACTACACCGATGAAGAGATACAAAGCATATATTACGATTAGTATCATGTGTCTGATGTTGCCTGCCGCTTCCAAGGCATGCTGGGTGGGGTGGCACGATGCCGGAGAATACTTCATGTACCGTGTCTGCGAAACCGGCGTGGAAGACGTTTCCGGCATACTGAAGTCCGACCCTCTGGTGTATCGTAATTGCAAGGAGTGGCAAAGTCTGACCAGCGATACCATCCGCTTGCAGGACATCTGTCAGATTGTCTACAAGACTACTCTTCCCGATATGGAGAAAGTCTTCTCTGACGACAAGTGGGAATCAGGCAATGGCTTTACCCGTTGGCTGATTAATAACGACAGGGCACTGGCGGACTATCTGCTTCTGTCCAAGAACAACGAGCATGTGCGCCATCAGCGCAACTCCCGATGGTACTACCCCTCCATGAAGACTGGCGGCAGGATGAGTCTGGAGCAGATCGCGGACACGGCCCTGGCACGCGCCACGGGCAGACTGAAGCACAGATACCTGCTCCAGGCAGTGCGTGCCCTCTTCACCCTGGGGCGCTACGACGAGTGCATACAGATATGGAACCGCCACCTTGAACACCTGCCCGAGGACAACCTCATGCGCAGCCACACAAAACCCTACATAGCAGGAGCACTGGTGCGACGTGGCCACAGGAAGCAGGCCCTGATGTACTATGCCGAGATGGGCGATGCCGAGTCGCTTGCCGTTTATGGTGGAGAGGGGGACAGGAAACTATACTCTTGGGAGGCACTGGAATTGATGTGCCGCCATGCTCCCGACAGTCCCGCCATTCCCGAGGCCTTGCAGAAGTTGGTTCGCCAGTTGGAACCGGGATACCCCGCTTACTGTTTCTCCATCAGCGACAAGATAACGCAGGAGTCCGTCAGAGAGAGGGTCTATGCCCTCGGCCAGCGTATGGTGCGCAACCCCAAGACCAAGGACCGTGCCATGTGGTACTACACGCTGGCTTTCCTGGACGACATCCAGGGCAACACCGCCAGGGCATGCCAACTGCTTGCCAAGGCCGAGAAGGCTCCCTCCACACCTCTGATAGACAAGTCCGTAAAGGTGCTGCGCATCTATCTGGACGCAAAGACACGCACTTATGACCGTGCCTACGACCACGTGCTCCACAGACAGTTGCAATGGCTTGACCTCCAGATCAGGGAGAACCTCACCGCGAAGGTCTGCGAAGAGACGGCAGATTTCTACCGTCTGCACACAAACGTCAGTTATTATTATTGGAACGACGTGATGAGGCGCATACTGCTGGGCGTCATTTGTCCCAGGATGCTGGAGCAGGGCAATGCCGTCCGCGCCCTGCAACTCGCCAACATGGCGGACAACCACCTGCTGAACATCGTGGACAAGGAGTTTGCCACACACACGGGCAGACCCTACTTGAACCCCTCGCTGTCCCTTCAGCATAGCATAACGCATTACAGGCACGACTCCACCTGGGGCAACCCCAATGACTACTCCAACCACTTCTTCGAGATGATAGACAGCATAGGCGTGGAGCATGCCGTCCGTTATGCGGAGGTGGCCTGCCGACCTCGCGACAAGTTTGATGCCTTCCTCAACCAGTGCGGCTACGTTGGCAGCGACTATTTGAACGACATCGTGGGCACGCAATACCTGCGCCGCATGGACTATGCCAAGGCCTTCCGCTACCTCAGCGCTGTGTCCGAAGCCTACAAGAACCACATCAACGCTACGATGGACTACGACCCTTTTGCCGTTAAGGCCACGAGGATAACCGAAGCACGCGACTTCAAGTACGACTTTGCCCGCGAGATGCTGCACCTGGAGCAGTGTATTGCCGGCACTGCCGACCCCAACCGCCGTGCCCGCCTCATGCTGCGCTTTGCCACAGGTGTGCGCAACTCGTTCGGTGTCTGCTGGCCTCTGACGCAGTACTACAAGGGCGAGTGCTACATCTACCAGGTGTGCGAAAAGCGCCAATGGGAAACCGACCGCTACACCACGGCAGCCCTCCTGCGTTCGGACCGTATGGTGCGCGAGGCGCTGGACATCATCACCGACCCCTGCCTGGCCGCAGAGATGCAGTACACGCTGTGCAACTTTGCCACCGTGGCACGCCTGTACCCCAATACACCGTATGCGCGGAAGGTGCGAGGTGCCTGCGACAACCTCAAGGACCATTCTCCCATATTCGCCGCTACGGAATAACTTTTTCTGACACTAACTTTAATATAAATCATTATGGAATATTTCTTGTTGTTATTGGTGCCTGTCCTGTATGCGACATGGCGTAGTTTTAGAGATAACTCCGATAAGGATAAAGGTTCGGACGATGCGCAGAGGGTAGAATCAGAGGGAAGGGTTCCTTTCGCTCCGGGCAACGAACTGCCTTGGGAACAGGGGAGCGGACCTGTCCCATGTTCTGCATACCGCCAGATGCTTCCCACCATGCTGACTATGGAGGATGTGTTTCACAACGAGGACTGGTCGTACGGAACATACCAGGGAGGACACTTTGCCTTCTGGTCCGATGAACAGGGCAATAGATTGGAAATCGTCTTCCCCAGCATATACTCTTGTGTTTTGGAAGACCTTCGCAAAGTGGAGGAAATAGAGGGCAAAATGAACAGCAATAGAATCTGGACCTCTTACCATAATATCAGTTACGATAACCAGGAAGACGAGCAGGTGACGGTTTCTCTCAGACATACATTTATGATGAATGAAATGTCTCTGCACCAGGTAGTGGAAACGCTGAAGAAGGTTCTGCCACACGCCTTCGCCATAAGGGATGCCTTTAACGACTTGATGAGGCATATTAACGAGGCCAACCCCGACTTGGAGGAGCATCACCAGGACAGCCTTTACAATGCCAAGGTGGATTTCATCCGCAACAGAACTTGTATGGATCTGCCATTCACCGCACCAGAAAAGGAGCATGAAACCACTCCCGAGTCGCTGTGGAGAGTGTCGGACATCATTGCCCGCAGCATGTATGGCGCACAGGGGTGCCTCAATGGCATGACGCTCCTCGTGGACGGCAAGGCAGAGACCATCACCGACCTGCAGCAGATACAGCAGTTCAACATCCGCGACTATGTGCTGGAGCATTACGACGGACATAACCTCAACTCCATCATCCTCCGACTGGATTTCGAGCATCAGGACCTGCTCATCCACATGCGCAAGGCCAAGGGATGCACGGACAAGACCCTTTTCTACGACATTTCCTCCCTGCGCAGTTCCTGTGGCGAGGACGGAGGAGGAGTGGGTTCCACCAACATGAGCGAGATACGTCTTGCCGACACCAACGAGGACTATTGGGAAGCCAAGTACATGGTGGACGATGCCATGGACAAGTGGAACAGCGGGCGCTACAACGAACTCACCGACGAACAGCGCATGGTGGTCGATTGTGTGCAACCCACATACAGGACCGACATCTATTGGGCAAAGAAGTATTTCAACAAGAAGTGCTACATGCAATCCCTCTTCTATTTCGACCGCGTGTTCAAGCAGTTGCAGAGGCAACTCCCCACGACCGACAATGCCCTGCAGGACCTTTACGGCCAAATCGCCCTCGGTCTCGGCCATGTTTACATGAACCTTGCCATGTACGAACAGGCGTACTATTACCTCCAGATAGCCCGTACGGAAGGTTATGGCGCCATAGACTTGGGCTATTGCATGCTCTTCCTGGAGAATCCCGGGGTTTTGGAGTACATCCGCGACATACTTCGTTCCGTCACAGAAGAAATGCAAAGCGAGGAGGGTGCCGGCGACGAGAGCCTCCTGACCATACACCTCCATGCCAACCGCCTGCTCATCGCTGCCCTCATCAGCAGGGGCGAACTCTTCGAAGCCAAGTCCATCCTGCAGGACATGAAGGCACAGGACTTCGATACCGAGTTTGCCGATGAAAGCCTTGCAGAGGTGGAAGAGAAGATTCGGAGCGGTGAGCGGTGAACGGAAGTCCTTACAGGCAATAGGCAGGTATCTGCACTCACGCATAAATATATTCCAAGCAACCTTCGTTTATCTCATTTGTTTTTGCTAAATTTGTGCGTGAAACAATAGCAGGATAGAATCCTTATGATAGTAATAGAGAACAAACGTTGCAATACCTTGTGGACAATCTGCCGGAAACGGCAATAGCCACGTTCCGGGCGTTTGCCGAGTGGATGGAGCAGATATGGAACCCGTTCTACACCGAGTACGAGAAGGTGGCACAGGAATAGGGAGGAATGTTGCTCAATAAATTCTACGATGAGGGTTCGTTTGCCACCCTCGTGGCAGCCTGGCGTACGGGCAGCAAGGTCAGGTGGATGGCGTATGGCGATTCGGTGCTGTTCCATTACAACAGGAGGACCAAAGTGCTGGCACATTCCTTTACCTCAATATCCGATTTCTCAAAGCCTCCATATCTGCTTAACTGGAAGGATGAGGCCTTGGAGGAGGGCTTTGCATCGGGCGAGTTCGATGTATCTGGACCATCGTATGTTTTTGCATGCTCGGATGCCTTGTCGCACTACATAATGATGATGTATGCCGTGGCGAATGGAGAAGAAATCCCCATTGCAGAAGACAAGAACGGCAATATCATTGCCTTGGCAAGGAGAATGAAGGTGGATTTCGAAAAGGACGTGCTGAAACCAATGTTCAATGCTCTGAGAAGCGATTCCCTGCCAGCTTATTGCCGAAGCAAGTACAGGAAAGGCCTCCTTGCCCTCGACGACTATTCTTTGGCAAGGCTGGTGTAACTAAGGTCAACCTTTATTACAATTAAGGCTAATAGTAGTCAACCAAAATCGTTAAACTACACAGGAAAAGACATCCTTCATGGTCATTCCAAAGTTTCCTCATTGGGAAACTCGAGTTTCCCAATGAGGAAACAGCAGTTCTCCTATAGGGGAACTGACGGGGTCACTGCTCTTTTCTTTTGCTTTGCCAGAAGAAGAGGTCGGATATACGGTTGAAGTCCTTTTTGAATTGGATGCCTATACCTTGGGTGTTCAGCGATGATTGGACGAAATAGCGGTCGTTGGCCTGGTTGTAGGCTTTCAGGGAAATGTTGCCGTTCTTGGTGAGGAGATATTCTACTGTTACATCGCTGATGAAATTGCGTTGCGTGTAGTATTTCTCGCGATAGCCGAAATTGCCTGTCAGCAAAAGGCGGTTGTCGAAGAGGCGGCCGCTGAGCATGCCTTCCACGTCCATATTGCGCCATCCGTCTTCTCCGGTCTTCAGGCTTGTGCCAAAGGTCCAGTTATTTGAACCTACGGCATCGGAGATGAACTGGTTCAGTTGCGAGGACAGGGTGCTGCTGACGAGCGAGTTCATGGCTGCGCTGCTCTGGAACTCGCCTTCTGCGTCGAAGTTGTAGAAGCGTCCCAATCCCAGGAGGTAGATGGCCTGCATGTTGCGTTCCTCCTCGGTGCTGACTATGGAGCGTACCATTTGCCGTTCGTCCTCGCTGGCGTCGGGCAGGTCGAAGTCGAATGTCACGATGGGCTGTTCGGGGTGTCCGGTCAGATTCATGACGCAGTCTACGCGTGTCTTGGAGAATCCCAGGGCAGATGTGGTGAGGTCGTCCAGGGAAACGCTGTTCACGCTGTAAACCGCCTTTAGGTTGAGGTCTGCATTCATGGCGTCTCCGCCAAAGGTGATTGTTCCGTTTGGCTGGAACTTGAAGTCTTTGCGTATGATGTCCTGTATGCTCAGACGGTAGTTTCCGCTCTGTACGCGGTAGGTGCCGTATATGTTGAAGCGGCCCTTGTTGTGATACTTGGCCATGATTCTGCCCGAACCGAGAATCTCTATCATGTCTCCCGATTTGCGGTTCATGAGCAGTTTCATCCTGGCATCGGGGGTGATTTGTAGGTTGAAGTTCATGTATATGTCGGAGGAGGCGGCAGTCTCGTTTGCTGTCGTTGATGCGGAGGCTGCCCGTGTTTTCCCTCCATCTGTTTTCGCTTGGCCGTGTGCTGACGGGAGCCATGTGCTGTCCGTTTCTTCGCGTTCCTTGATGGTGATGAACTTTGCTTCGGTGAGCGCGTCGGGCGTCTCCACGTTGTATGTGAAGGTCGTGCCTGCTTCGGGAGTGGCATTGATGTCGATGTTCAGGCGTCCGGGTATGCCCCTGATGCTGATGTCTCCCGTAGCCAGACAGGTGGCATAGAAGGAACTTTCTCCGAAGTCTGCGAAATCATATCCGAGGAAATTGTTGACCTTGGCGTCAAAGTTGAATTTCAGGTCCTTGAAATGCTCGTGCATGAATTTGCCGTTAAGGGAGGCGGTATGTTGTGTGTTGCCGTTTTTGTATGTGTTGTCGTAGGGTTTGGAAAGGATGGTGGCTGAGGCTTGTTCGTCAAGCAGTGTTGCCTTGATGTCAATCTCTCCCGGTTTGATATGGACGCTGTCGCGGAGGATATGGTATTGGGTTCCCAGCATTGGCATTTTGACGTGGGCGTGGTCCAGCATCAGGTCGCCTTCCAGGTCGATGGCCTTGAACGGTCCGAATATCCGGCAGTATCCCGATGCCCGTCCTTGGAAATCATCCAGTATGCCTTCGGTGAACTGGTTCATGAAAGCAAGGTTGAAACCTTTGGTGTTTACTTTCAGGTCCAAACCGTTGCCGATTTCCTTGTTGCCGATGTTGAAACCTCCGTTGATGATTGAATGGTGATTGTTGGAGTCGTCGTCGATAGTGGCGGCAAGGGCAAGGAAATGAGGCTGTTCGCCCCATTCGGCCTGCGCTTTCAGCGTGCCGAGCGGTGCCTGGTTGAACATGAAGTTCCTTACCTGTATGTCTGCCGTTGCATTGGGTGTGGAGAGAAGTCCGGATGCCGTTGCCGTGCCAGACGCATAGCCGTCGAACTCTACTGACTTGAAGTTGACGATGTCCAGGATGTAGGCAACGTTTATGTCGTGAAGGTTAACCTTGAGCGAATCTTCGGTGTTTTTGGAAACCAGTCCGTTTATGTCAATGCCTCGTCTGTAGTGCCTCTGTCTGCCGCTTCCGCCACCCGTGCTTATCCTGAAGCCCTGTATCGTCGCATGTTGGTCTTGCCACGTTATCATTGCGGGATGTACATTCCAAAGTGTTTCGGAAATGGTCAGGTCGGTGGGGGCTATCCAGACATTAACCTCGCGTTTTCCTCCGGTGTTGCGTGCGAAGTTGGCAGTAATGTCCATTTCGCCTTTGTATGCAGGTTTTCTCTTGTTGTCTGCTCCTGCAATCAGACGCAACCTGTTGTCGTGGGCGCTGGACTTGAGGTAAACGGTTATGAAACCGCTTTTCTGGAGTCGTTCGGTCGTGACGTCGGTAGTCAGGTCGTTCTTTGTGCCGTTTATGCGTATGCTGCTGTTGCGCAGATGCTCTTTGCCGAACTTTATAAACGGTATGTCTGCAGTTATGTCGAGGGAGTCATTGCCGTGCATGCTGCCATAGAAATGCACTCTTTCCGGTATACATATACCCTTCATGCCAAGTCGGTCAAGCAGAATCGTATCTTGAAGACTGAGGGCAAACTGCAGGTCATCGGCCCTTGCGTATATGTTCTTCGCTTCAATGAGGTTAGGCAGACGCTTGTGTAACGTGTTCTGTATGGTTGCCGCCAAGGTAGAGAACCTGTAGTGGCCTTGGGCGTCAAGTTTCAGGGGTTCGGAATCTATGTACAGTGTCCTGAACCCTTTTGCATCAATGTCCGTATTTAAGGTGAACTGTGTAAGGTGTGCTATGGTAGAGTCCTGCTGGTCTGTTTCTACAATGAAGTCACTGATGCTTAGGCTTCCCCTGATGTCGTCAATGTCTGTAGCGCTGACATTTACTTCTGTGTTGAGTGAAAGTCTTGCATCTGGATGCATCTTGCCGAGTCCTAACCTTTCTGTCAGGAAGTTTTCTATTTGTAGAGTGCCTTGCAGATGTCTTCTATGGCCATTTGTCAGTGTCAGGTGACTTCGGATTTCGCCTTCGTTGTCTTTTCCTTCGGCATCAACGGAAATGGTGTTGCCAGCCAGTGTGGTTTTTATATCCAGGTTGCGGTACTCTCTTTCCTGTATGCACAAGAGGGGGAGGATGGTGTGGATGTTTATGTGTGGCTTGCCGTTCTTGTCCTTAAGCACTCCGGATGCATTTATGTCTAGCGAGGTGTGGTTAAGGGTATGACTGCCGTTGTCGGACAGCAATTTTGCCAAATCTATTTTTGGCGAGGTGATAATGGCTTTGAATTGGTTCCGGTTTATTGCAGAGGAGGAAATTTGGATGTCAGCCAACCTGTTGTTTAGGTTTAATGTCGCACTTTGGCTTTCTTCCGAGAACTTGACTTGTCCAGACAGGTTTACCGTGTCCAGACGTGTCAGTATCGGGGATATTTCCTTGGCCTGGCCGTTGAGTTCTAGGGTGATATACTGCTGCAGACGGGCATTGGTCTGCAATCTGTTGATTTCAAGCGTGTATTCGGGGGTGTTTATGTAGTCGTTGATGAAGAGTTTTGCCGACAGATTGAGCGAACCGTTGTTGTTGAGGTTCAGATGGGGCACGTTGATGCACTCCTCCAAACCATAGACTTTGCTGGTCAGTTCTATGGGGGTGTGGGCATTTGCCAGACGTGGGGCAAAGGCCTTGAAGTCCGATGGTGTAAGGTGTATGGATGTTTCCGCATACCAAGAGGTACTGCCCAGCCACTTCTTGATGTCCGTACCCTTGGGAGTGTCAGGCCATGTTGCCATGAAGGAGGGTATGGAAAGAGTGGTGTGGGGTAGTTCTATGTTGAAGTTCTCCAACTTTGCACCGTTGCTTCCCGCCGAGAATTCTCCAAGTACGTTGGAAAGTTCAAAACCGCTTGCTTCACTGAAGGATAAGCGCTTTAACGACAGGTTCACGGAGTCTCTCTTCAGGACTTTCAGCCTTGCAGTCATTGCAATGTCCTGAAGATGTATGTGCGACGGGTCGAAGGTGCCGGTTTCCTTGTGCGGCATCCATTGCTTGTCCCACTTGACGTCTATCCTTCTGAGCACAAGGTTGCCTATGCGGAGGTTGACGGGCTTGCTTTCGGTGTTGTCGCTTTTGAAAGTGTCTATGATGAACTGGAAGTTGGGCTTTTCTTGTGCCGACCTTTGATACAGGTATGCTTCCGTGCCGAAGAGTTGTGCATTGGCTATACTGATTTTGCCGTCAAGAAGAGGGATGATTTCCAGTTTTGCAGCCAGTCGCGACACGTGCAGCATGGTGCTGTCCTGCTTGTCCTTCAGGTTGATGTCATCGATTATGATGCGGTTCAAAAGTCCCAGCCTTATCCTGCCGATGCTAATCTCCCAATCCCAAAGATTATGCAAAACATGCGACGCCACGGAACCTGCCCATCTTTGCACGGGAGGAATATGCATCGCAACCTGCAGACAGAAGTATAGTCCGCAGATTATGCCTATTGTCCATTGGATGGTACGCTTCAATAGTTTCATGACGTAATTTCTTTGACAAAAGTATGCCTTTTTTTTGATTATTTAAGTCTTTTGTCGGGAAAAAAGCGTATCTTTGTGCGAGATTATATCAACATTTTATTTTATTAACAGTATATGGCAAAAGTAATCAAATTGCGTAAGGGCCTGGACATCAACCTGAAGGGAAAGGCTGCCAAGGAGACTGCTTCTGTGGAATGTCCTGGCGAGTATGCACTCTGTCCTGAGGATTTCACAGGATTGAAGCCCAAGGTGGTTGTCAAGGAAGGTGATGCCGTTAAGGCCGGTGATGCCTTGTTCGTAGACAAGACGCATCCTGAGGTATGTTTTGTCAGTCCCGTCAGCGGTACCGTATCGTTGGTGGAACGTGGCGATCGTCGCAAGCTGTTGAGTGTCCGCGTAAAGTGCGACATGAAGTTTGAGGGCAAGACCTTCAAGACCGACGGCGATGTAAAGGCTTTGCTTATGGAGAGCGGTATCTTCGGTATGATCCGTCAGCGTCCCTACGACACTGTGGCTAATCCCTACGACACTCCCAAGGCTATCCATGTCAGTGCTTTCAACAGTATGCCTTTGGCTCAGGACTTCGAGTATGTCCTTCAGGGTCAGGAGGCAGAGTTCCAGGCTGGTATTACTGCCCTGTCCAAGATTGCTCCCGTGCGTCTTGGCGTAAGCAGCAAGCAGAATGCCAAGGCTCTCCTGGGTGCTGCTAATTGCGAGGTCTATGTGTTCGACGGTCCCGCTCCAGCCGGCAACGTAGGTGTGCAGATCAACCACATCGATCCCATCAACAAGGGCGAGGTTGTCTGGACCTTGGGTGCTGAGGAGGTTATCATGCTTGGTCGTCTGATGAAGACAGGCAAGGTTGACTTCACCCGTACCATTGCATTGGCAGGTAGCGAAGTCAAGGCTCCCAAGTACTACAAGGTGAAGGTGGGTCAGAAGTTGACCACTCTACTGGCAGGACAGGTTGCTGAGGGCGACGTCCGTGTTATCAACGGCAATCCCATGACCGGTGTCAAGACCTGTAAGGACGCCTATCTTGCCGCACATGCTACCGAGGTAACCGCTATCCCCGAGGGTTCAGAGGCCGACGAGATGCTGGGTTGGATCATGCCTCGTTTCTCTATGTTCAGCACACACCGCAGCTACTTCAGCTGGTTGCTGGGCAGCAAGAAAGAGTATGTTCTTGATGCACGCGTCAAGGGCGGTGAGCGCCACATGATCATGAGTGGCGAGTACGACAAGGTATTCCCCATGGACATCTATGCAGGCTATCTTATCAAGGCCATCATCACTGGCGACATCGACCGTCAGGAGGCTTTGGGTATCTACGAGGTTGCTCCCGAGGACTTTGCTCTTGCTGAATTCGTATGTAGTTCCAAACTGGAACTCCAGCGCATTGTTCGCGAAGGCTTGGATATACTTAAGAAGGAGAATGCTTAATTATATTAATAGAAAAATATGAAAGCTATTAAAAAACTTTTTGACAGTATGCGTCCCCACGTCCAGGAGGGCGGAAAGTTCCATGCTTTCCACTCGCTGTATGACGGTCTCGAGACATTTGCTTTCGTGCCCAATACAACTGGCCGTAAGGGTGGTGTAAACATCCACGACGCTATAGACAGCAAGCGCATCATGAGTTTTGTGGTGCTCGCATTGCTGCCCGCCTTGTTCTTCGGCATGTACAATGTGGGTTATCAGAATGCTTTGGCCGCAGGTGCTGACATGACCGACCACGTTGGCATGTTCCTCTTCGGCTTGGCTGCCGTTCTTCCCAAAATCGTAGTCAGTTACGTTGTGGGTCTGGGCATAGAGTTCGTCGTTGCCCAGTGGAAGAAGGAAGAGATTCAGGAAGGTTTCCTCGTTTCCGGTATCATCATCCCCATGATCGTGCCCGTAAACACTCCTCTGTGGATTCTTGCCCTGGCTGTTGCATTCAGCGTTATCTTCGCTAAGGAAATCTTCGGCGGTACCGGTATGAACATCTTCAACCCTGCCCTGATTACCCGTGCATTCCTGTTCTTCAGCTATCCCAGCGCTCTGACTGGCGACGACACCGTTTGGGTGGCACAGGAGCAGATCTGCGGTTTGGGTCACAATGTGCCCGAGGCATTCTCTGCCGCTACCCCTCTGGGTGAAGCAGCAGTTGGCAATGCCATTCCTTGCGAGACTATCTGCGATGCTATCGTAGGTCTTATCCCCGGTTCAATCGGTGAGACCAGCGTTATCGCCATTGCTCTGGGTGCCGTGCTGCTCCTGTGGACAGGTGTTGCAAGCTGGAAGACCATGCTGAGCGTATTCGTAGGCGGTGGCCTTATGGGCTGGCTGCTCGAGGGCGTTGGCGGCAACCAGTTGGAATGGTGGCACCACTTCGTTCTTGGCGGATTTGCTTTCGGTGCTGTCTTCATGGCTACTGACCCCGTAACCAGTGCCCGCACAGAATGTGGCAAGTATGTATATGGTTTCCTTATCGGTGTTGTTGCCGTGATGGTTCGCGTGCTGAACCCCGGTTATCCCGAAGGCATGATGCTTGCTATCTTGTTGATGAACCTGTTCGCTCCGCTGATCGACTATGTATTCGTACAGAAGAACATCAGCAAGCGTGCAAAACGTGCAACTAAATAATATATAAGGTATATGGCTACAAAGAAATTCAAGTGCGAGTTGTGTGGTTATATCCACGAAGGTGACAAGGCTCCAGCCACATGCCCCAAGTGCGGTGCCAGTGCTGACGCTTTCACCGAGATTGTTGAGGCTGGTGCCGAGGCTCCTGCCAAGAAGAAGGGTCTGGACACAAGCAGCAACACATACACTATCATCTACGCTTCTGTGATGGTAATCATCGTAGCGTTCCTGCTTGCCTTCATCTCCAGTGTACTGAAGCCCACTCAGGATGCCAACGTAGAGAACGATACCAAGGGCCAGATTCTCACTTCCCTGAATATCGACATCAATGCCCCTGGCTTCAGCGTTGCTGACGAGTTCAAGAACGTTCAGGATATGCTCTGGAACGGTACCGAACTGGTTCCCTATGATGGCAAGTTCCTGTCTTCTTACGGTTCTGCCATCAAGGCTGGCGAACTGCATGTGTTCGTTGCTCAGGCTGAGGGCGAGACAAAGTACGTCCTGCCCGTTACCGGTCGTGGTCTTTGGGGTGGCCTTTGGGGTTACATTGCCCTCAATGCCGACAAGAAGACCGTTTATGGTACATATTTCTACCATGAGAGCGAGACCGCCGGCTTGGGCGCACGTATCGGCGAGCGTTGGTTCCAGGAACAGTTCAACGGCAAGCCTGTCTTTGCAGGCGAGAACACCGAGGCCGTAGCCCTGAAGGTTGTCAAGGCCGGTGCTTCCAAGGCTGAGAACGAGATCGACGGCGTTACCGGTGCTACCCTAACCAGCGTTGGCGTGTCTGACATGGTTCAGGACGGCCTCAGTGTTTACCTAAGTTTCATTAACAACTAATCAAAAGAGAACGCAATATGAGTAAATTGTTTTCCGAGGAGAACCGCGCTGCGTTCTCCAAGCCGCTGAACCTCGACAATCCTGTGGTCATCCAGGTGTTGGGTATCTGTTCGGCTTTGGCCGTGACATCTCAGCTCAAGCCCGCCATTGTGATGGGTCTTAGCGTTACGGTCATTACGGCATTTGCCAATGTGATTATCTCACTGCTTCGCAAGACAATTCCCAACCGCATACGTATCATCGTTCAGCTGGTGGTGGTTGCCGCTCTGGTTACCATCGTAAGCCAGCTGCTCAAGGCATACGTTTATGATGTCAGCGTGCAGTTGAGCGTTTATGTAGGTTTGATTATCACCAACTGTATCCTCATGGGCCGCCTCGAGGCTTTCGCCATGCAGAACTCTCCCTGGCCTTCATTGCTGGACGGTATCGGCAACGGCCTCGGCTATGCATGGGTACTGATCGTAGTAGGTTTCGTTCGCGAGCTCTTCGGCTTCGGCACCCTGCTCGGCTTCCAGATTATCCCTGAGAGCTGGTATGTGGAGAACGGCGGTTGGTATATGAACAACGGTATGATGGTTATGCCTGCCATGTCTCTGATTATCGTAGGTTGTGTAATCTGGGCTCACCGCTCATTAAACAAGGAGGAGAAGTAATATGGAACACATGATTAGTCTTTTCGTCCGCAGTATCTTTGTGGACAACATGATCTTCGCTTTCTTCCTGGGTATGTGCTCATACTTGGCCGTTTCCAAGAACGTGAAGACTGCTCTGGGTCTGGGTGTTGCCGTAACCTTCGTGCTGCTCGTCACCGTCCCCGTCGACTATCTGTTGCAGACCAAGGTTCTCGGTCCCGACTGTCTCGTTGAGGGTGTCGACCTCAGTTTCCTCGCCTTCATCCTGTTCATTGCCGTCATTGCCGGTATCGTGCAGTTGGTGGAGATGATCGTGGAGCGTTTCAGCCCCTCTCTGTATGCCTCTCTGGGTATCTTCCTTCCCCTGATTGCCGTTAACTGCGCCATCATGGGTGCCAGCCTGTTCATGCAGCAGCGCATCGGCATGGAGCCCACCAACTCTCAGTACATCGGTTCTGTGGGCGATGCAGTGGCATACGCACTGGGTAGCGGTATCGGTTGGCTGCTGGCCATCGTAGGTCTGGCTGCTATCCGCGAGAAGATGGCTTACACCGATGTGCCCAAGCCCCTGCAGGGTCTCGGCATCACTTTCATCACCGTAGGTCTGATGGCTCTTGCCTTCATGTGCTTCAGCGGTTTGAACATCTAATACAAAGGAGGATATACAAATGAATACAAATTTGATATTATGCAGCATAGCAGTATTCCTGGTAATCATCCTTGTGTTGGTTATCATCCTGCTTGTTGCCAAGAAGTACTTGTCGCCCAGCGGCAATGTTACTATTACCATCAATGGCAAGGACAAGGTTTCCGTTCCTCAGGGCGGTTCTCTGCTCAGCACCATGTCCGAGCAGGGCATCTTCCTGCCCAGCGCTTGTGGCGGTAAGGGTTCTTGCGGCCAGTGCAAGGTGCAGGTTCCTGCCGGCGGTGGTGAGATTCTGGACAGCGAGAAGGGCCACTTCACCCGTAAGCAGGTGAAGGAGAACTGGCGCCTGGGCTGTCAGTGCAAGGTTAAGAGCGACATGGAAATCAAGGTTGACGACTCTGTAATGGGCGTTAAGGAATGGGAGTGCACCGTTATCGGTAATCGCAACGTGGCCACCTTCATCAAGGAGTACAAGGTTGCCCTGCCTCCCGGCGAGCACATGGACTTCGAGCCCGGTTCTTATGCACAGATCAAGATACCTGCATTCCAGATCGACTACGACAAGGACTTCGACAAGTCCCTCATCGGCGACACTTATCTGCCCGCATGGGAGAAGTTCGGCCTGTTCGGCTTGAAGTGCGTCAACGACACACCCACCATCCGTGCATACTCTATGGCCAACTATCCCGACGAGGGTGACATCATCACCCTGAACGTGCGTATTGCCACTCCTCCCTTCAAACCCAAGGAGCAGGGTCCCGGCTTTATGGACGTCAATCCCGGTATCGCTTCATCTTACATCTTCAGCCTGAAGCCCGGCGACAAGGTTGTCATGAGCGGTCCCTATGGTGAGTTCCGTCCCAACTACGACACCGGTCGTGAGATGATTTGGGTTGGTGGTGGTGCCGGTATGGCTCCCCTGCGTGCTCAGATCATGCACATGCTCAAGACCCGTCAGTGCCGCGACCGCCAGATGCACTATTTCTATGGTGCACGTGCCCTGGAGGAAATCCCCTTCCTGGACGACTTCCTGGCTCTGGAGAAGGAGTTCGACAACTTCCACTTCCACCTGGCACTGGACCGTCCCGATCCCAAGGCCGATGCAGCAGGCATCAAGTACACCGCTGGCTTCGTAGCACCCGTTATGGGCGACACCTACCTGAAGCAGCACGAGAGCCCCGAGGATTGCGAGTACTACCTCTGCGGTCCCCCAATGATGGCCAAGACCGTCCTCGACCTTCTGGACAGCCTCGGTGTGGAGAAGGACATGATCCACTTCGACGACTTCGGCGGATAATCTCCTGCCCACAAGTCAATATACAAACGCAAATGCGCCATTGCCCTCTTAGGGTATGGCGCATTTGTTGTATAACAGCGACAGGTGGAAGCGACTGCTGAATGCCACAATGTGTGACAGCGTGATAACGGCTGTCACACAACAGAGAATACAACTGGGATAAGGATGTAGCGTGCTTTATAGTGAAAGTTTGCTATTCTCGTCTTTTCCAAGAACAAGCAATCATCTAAGGGCACAATAGTTTACCTTTGTTACAATTCTCGCACCAGTGCCGTCATATTTTACTGCCACTTAGGACGGGGAGAGGGGGTGATGGCTGTAGTTTACTTGAGAAAATTTGTGAGTTTAGGGGATGGCATTATGCTTCTTGTACCATTCCGTTGACTTCGCCTATGTATTGCAGGAGTTCTTCACGTCCCATGCTGTTTTCGCTGCTGGTGACAAAATGTGGTGGCAGTTCTTCCCACTGCTTGGAGAGTTCCTTGAGGTAATGCTGCACGTTACCTCCAAGTCGTCCCTTGCTCACTTTGTCTGCCTTGGTGAAAATAATGGCAAAAGGAACTCCGTTTTCTCCAAGCCATTCTATGAACTCTAAATCTATTTTCTGCGGCTCCAGACGTACGTCAATCAGGAGGAACAGTAATGTCATCTGTTCGCGTTCCAATATATAGGAACTTATCATATGCTCAAAATTCTCCTGATCCTTTTTGCTTCGCTTGGCGTAGCCATATCCGGGAAGGTCCACTAGATACCATGGTCTGTCTGCAGGAGACGTGGGCATCTTTCCTTCCGGTGCTCTGTTGATGAGGAAGTGGTTTATGAGTATGGTCTTGCCTGGCGTGGCAGAGGTCTTGGCCAGTTTGTTGTTGTCGGCCAACATGTTTATGAGTGAACTTTTGCCCACGTTGCTCCTGCCAATGAAGGCATATTCGGGCAGTTCTGCCTTGGGACACTGTTCCACTTTGGCACTGGAAATGAGGTATTCGGCGGTTCTTATGGTCATGTCTGTTGGATTACCAGTTGTAGTTAAAGCCTAAGGAGAACCATTCTTTCAGCATGAAATAGCTTCCGTGGTCACTTTTGTATCTTGTACTGCTGTCGTCGAACTTGGGATATATGAACAGTCTGGCAGACAGATACTTGTTGATTGTCAGGTTGAAAGTGTTTTCCCATTCAATGTTGGTATAGTCAAAGTTGCTGATCCAGTACATGCGGCTGTTCCATGACAGGTTTTTGAGAATCTGCCAGTAGGCATTGACGGTAATGCTGGGACCGAAGTTGTGGTAAGCATGATGACCAGCTTCAATACCATGTCTTGTTGCCAGGCTGATACGGTCTACATAGCGCATGTTGTAAGAACAGGGTGCCATATATACGTTACCACGGAATTTGTTGTTCTTGGTCGCGAATTTGTAGTCAAGACCGACAGAAACGGTTAGGTTCAATGGTGAAAGGAAGTCAGTCCTTAGGTTGTCTGAATTATTATCGTACAAAGGGACAATCTGTGTGTTTGCCTGGATTTGGGTGGTATAGTATAAGGTCTTGTAGGCCTTGTATCCCAACTTTGTGGTAAGGCGAAGGAGGTTGTCAGTGGGTTTCATGGAGTGGAACTTGTCCGACTCTCCAGTGGTCTGGAAACCGAGTCTAACCTCCAGGCGGTTTTCCCATTGCACATTCTGCTTGTTGTCGTAGTTTGCGTTCAGGGTAAGCAAACAGAGAAATGCGTAGTTGTTTTCACCGCCTTGGAACCAGTTGTCGGAAAAATAATTCTGTGTGAACTGCAGCGAACCGGAACCGGGGAATTTCCAGAAGTTGGGCTTGCGTGTTACCAGTTTCACGTTTTCGTCCAACTCTGCCCCAAGGTCCACGTTTACAACCTTGTCTGTAAGTTTGGTTTCGGTGGTCAGAGAACCGTCTACGTCGGTTCGGATGGTTCCGGAGGCCTGTATTTGATCGTCCGTTTGGGTTATCGTTTCAGGATGACTTACATATATGTTGGACAATGCATTGTTGACCATCCACATATACATCAGTTGTGGGTCGGAATAAAATATCTTGCTTTCTGCCGAAAACTGTTGTAGCACGGCAGAGGAATAGAACGTGGGAGGCATTATCATCCTAATGGTGTAGACGCTTGGTTTCTTCCATGACGAAGGATTGGAAAGTGTTGCTTCACGTTGGTCTGCCAGCAATTGAATCTCTTTGTGATATAAACCGGCAATAGAGTCTACGCGAAATTCCCATCCGATTTTCTTGATGAGCATGGTGCTGTCTGGATTGGTGTCGTCAAAAGCCAGAGCGGTCAATGTCAAGAAAGAGAGGGCAAAAGATAAAATGTATTTGTACATGTCTCGTTGTTCTGATAATGCGCAAAGTTATATAAATTTGCTGGAATAATCAATGATTTTGGCTGTTTCGTTGATAATAATACGAAAAATGACGTCATAGTGAATATAACACTCCATATATATCCTTTTTTTTGTGGAACAACAAGGCAGGAAACATTTTTTTTTGTATCTTTGCAACCGCTTAGAGTTTTTCAGGCCACCTTGGCTCAGTTGGTAGAGCAACGCATTCGTAATGCGTGGGTCGCGGGTTCGAGTCCCGCAGGTGGCTCAAGGCTTATCGGGCAGACACGGGATGCATCCTGGGGTTTGCCCGATATTTTTTGTTACGGATTATTGGATAGTGCTTGATTTTTTCCTATATTTGTACGGCATAAACACAGAAAATTCATCGCTATTCCAACGATATGAAACTTCAATTCAAACTTGAATACGTGACAGCATGGGGACAGGATGTCCGTGTAGAGATAACGGTAAGGCGCAGGCGTGGTGCAGATTTGATACATGCACACCAACTGAACACCCAGGACGGCATAAACTGGAGTGGGGAAGTGGTCCTTCACGAAAAGGAGGCACAATCTTTCAGTTACAGTTACTTCATTGCATCAGGCAACGAAGTTCTCCGCCGCGAATGGTGCGGAGTTCCAAGGACATTCCCCTACGAGCAGAGCAAGACCTTCCTGCTCCAGGACTACTGGAAGGAGATCCCCATCCTCAGCCATCTGTATTCTTCGGCCTACAGCCATTGTGTGGCACGTTCCCTGGCTCAGGACCCCGATATCACATATTACGACCGCACGCTCCTGTTCCGGGTGCAGGCACCCCAGTTGGTGAAAGGCCAGCAGCTGGCCCTGCTGGGCTCCTTGCCCCAGTTGGGCGAGTGGATGCCGGAACGCGCCATAAGAATGGGCAGGGGAGGTACCCACGAATGGTGTCTGGCGCTGAGCGCAACCGGACTTCAGTTCCCCTTTGAATACAAATATGTGGTCATAGATGAGAATACCGGCGACCTCATAGCATGGGAAGGGGGAGAGAACCGTATCTCCCCAAAGGTGGAGAACTTTGCCCCGGAGGAGTATGGCATGGAGGCATACGCTCCCAATGCCTCCAGAGACAATATGCTCTTGGCTCCGAATACCGTGCAGGTTATCTGGGACCGCCGCTTGCGCATGGCCGACGAGCATTGGAAAACGGCTGGTGTAGTAATTCCTGTCTTCTCCCTTCGTAGCCAGCACAGTCAGGGAGCAGGCGACTTCGGTGACTTGCGCATGCTTGTAGATTGGGCCAACAGAACCGGTATGCGTGTGATACAGTTGTTGCCCATCTACGACACTACCCAGACCTCTACCTGGCGCGATTGCTATCCCTACAACGCCATCAGCATCTATGCCCTGCATCCTCTCTATCTGGACCTCAGCCAACTGCCCAGTGTTTATGACGAGGCCTTCATGCAAGACTACAATCGCGAGCGGGAGGAACTGAATGCCCTGGCCCAGGTTGATTACGAGCGTACCTTCAACATGAAGATGCGATACCTGCACAGATTGTATGAACAGGAAGGAGAAGCGGTGCTGGCATCACCAGCCTGCAAGGACTTCATGCGCAGGAACGAGGAATGGCTGATATCATACAGCGTGTTCTGCCACCGCAGGGACGAGGAGGGAACCAGCCACTTCCCCTCATGGCACATACTTTCCGTCTATGACGAGAAGGAGGTGCGTGCCTATGCAATGGAAAAGGGTAGGGAGACAGGCTTCTATATATACGTACAATACCTGCTTTCCGCACAACTGTCCGAGGTTACATCCTATGCACGCAGCAACGGAGTCCTGCTCAAGGGAGACATACCCATAGGAATATCACCTACCAGCGTGGAGGCATGGACAGAACCGGAATACTTCAACATGCAGGGTTCGGCAGGTGCTCCGCCAGACGATTTCAGCGCGGACGGCCAGAACTGGGGCTTCCCCACCTACAACTGGAAACGCATGCAGCAGGATGGCAACCGCTGGTGGATAAGGCGTTTTCGCAAGATGGCAGAGTACTTCGATGCATATCGCATAGACCATGTCCTGGGTTTCTTCCGTATCTGGGAAATTCCCGTTTCGGCTCGAATCGGACTACTCGGACATTTCGAACCGTGTCTGCCCATGAGCATAGAGGAGATAGAGCAGGCAGGACTGGAATGGCGCGAGAAGTTCTTTACCACACCTTATATTACGGACCGTTTCCTTCGCTCCCTGCTGAAGGACCAGGCCGATGTCGAGGAACTTCGCTCTGCCTTCCTTGAAGCCCAGGGCCCCGACTGGTACAGCCTGCGCGAGGAGTTCGCCACAGAGCAGCAGATATACGGGCACTTCGGCAATGTGGACGACAATCCACGTGCCCAGACCATCAGGGAAGCATTGTGCAAGATTGTGCAGAACGTTCTCTTCCTGCCCTTGGAGGGAGGTTTCGTGCCCCGCATTTCTGCACAGAAGACATACATATACGAGTCCCTCTCCTCATCTGAACGTGAGGCGTTCAACCGCATTTACGAGGACTTCTACTACTACAGGCACAATGATTTCTGGGGGGCTGAGGCAATGAAGAAACTCCCTGCACTTGTGGAGGCGACACAGATGCTCTGTTGTGCCGAGGACCTGGGAATGGTGCCTGCCTGCGTGGCTCCTGTGATGAACAGGCTGAGGATTCTCTCCCTGGAGATTCAGGCCATGCCCAAGGATTTCGGAGTGCGCTTCGGACGCCTGGAGAACAATCCGTACATGTCGGTAGTTACAATATTTACCCACGACATGCCCACCCTGCGCCTTTGGTGGCAGGAGGACGAGGAGCGCCGCCAGCAGTACTTCAACGAAATGTTGCAGAAGGACGGACGTGCGCCTGAGGTTATGCCGGGCTGGTTGTGCGAGGAGGTTGTGGCGCGCCACCTGTTCTCTCCCTCCATGTTGTGCCTGATTTCCTTGCAGGACTGGCTTTCCATGGACGAAGAACTGCGTTGCGACAATATAGAACAGGAACGCATCAACGTACCTGCCAATCCCAATCACTATTGGCGTTACCGCATGCACCTGACCATAGAGCAACTGATGCAGGCCGATGCCTTCAACGACAAGATACGCATGATGATAGAGCGTGGAGGCCGTGCATGATGGTGAAACATGACAAGAGGCTGTGGTATAATTCATTTATGTCACAGCCTCTTTTTCGTATAATCCCCAATCGGTCATTAGCGTTATGATGATAATAGCCTTTATTTTTGAACAGATGTTTTACCACTTTGAGGGCGCAATGTGGTTCCATTGTAACCGAGAAGCGACGAAACAGATGACAAAAAGAAGGTTCGTTCGCGCATAACGGTCTAATGACCGATTGAGGATAATCGATTTGGGATTATGGTAATTGGCGCGGATTGTATTGAAAAGCCTCTTCCTTAAAGATAAGGTATACTTCGGTTATGTGTGTTGTCTGGGGAGGACTAAAGGAGGTTGCCTATTCTATTTCCACCACTGTTATGCCTGCACCTCCGAAACGTACGTCTTCATCGCGTGCAGACCTTACCTGCGGTACGGTGTGCAGATACTGACGGATGAGTTGGCGCAAGATGCCGTTGCCAGTACCGTGCAGGATGCGGATGCGTGACGCTCCCACCAGAATGGCATCGTCCATGTAGTGGGTTATGGTGTCAAGTGCTTCGTCACCACGCATGCCACGTATGTCTATTTCAGGATGGAAGTTGAGATGGGTCTCTCTAATCTTGTCCTGGGTGTCGCGACTTACGTATGTTGCCACTTGGAATGATTGCTGCTCCTGTTTCTTCTCTGCTTTTGCAGGAACCAGTTTCTTGGCATCCATCACGCTTCGTACCATGCCGAACTGCACTGTTATTCTCTTGCCGTCAATCTTTTCCACTGTGCCTATGGCAGTTGTGCCTATTATCTTTACGGGCATGCCCACGGCAAGTCCGCTTTCGTTCTTTGGCTTGGCACCGAGAGCGCTGAGCAGGGTGCCGAGGGCGGGACGCTGTGCTTCTTGGGCAGCCTTCTCGGCTTTCTCGCGCCGGCGGTCCTCCTGTCGCTTCTTGCGCTCCTGGATCTGACGCATCTTGCGCTCTATCATCTCGTCGTGCTCGCTACGTGTGGCCTGGTCCAGTTGTTCGCGGAACTCGTTCAGTTCGCTGCGTATCTCGCGTGTACGCTCTTTTTCTGCCTGAGCCTCGCGTATTTCTCGGATGGTATTTTCCACCACTGCATTCGAGTTCTGGATTATTTCTTCTGCCTGCTGGCGTGCACCTTGGATAATTTCCTTACGCTTGTGCTTCAGTTCCTCAATTTCTCGCTCATACCTCTGTATGGTCTGCTCCATCTGCTTCTCCTGCGAGTGTATGGTCTGGCGCTTGCCCTCCCAGTAGCGTTTGTCGCGCACGATGTCCAGCAGGTACTTGTCGGCGTTCACGTAGTCCTTGCCTACAAGGTTGGTGGCATCTGTGATGACCTCCTCGGGGATTCCTATCTTGCGTGCTATCTCTATGGCAAAGGAACTGCCCGGATTGCCTATCTGCAACTGGAACAGGGCCTGCATCTGGTGCCTGTCGTAGAGCATGGCACCGTTTACCACACCATCGTGGGCATCGGCAAAATGCTTCAGGTTCTGATAGTGGGTGGTGATGACGGCAAATGCGGACTTCTGCGTATACCGCATCAGTATGGCCTCTGCCATGGCACCGCCTATTGTAGGCTCTGTACCACCGCCGAACTCGTCTATGAGCAGCAGGGTTGAGGAGTCTGCCATCTTCATCATGTTCTTCATGTTGAGCAGATGGCTGGAATAGGTGGACAGGTCATCCTCTATGCTCTGTTCGTCCCCGATGTCTATGGCCAGTTTGTTGAAGATTCCCATCTTGCTGCTTTCTCCCACGGGAACGGGCAGGCCGCACTGGAGCATGTACTGTATCAGGCCTACGGTCTTCAGACACACGCTCTTGCCGCCGGCATTTGGTCCGGAGATGATGAGTATGTGCTGCTTTCTGTCAAGTTTGATTTCCAGAGGCACCACCTTCTTGCCCTGCTTCTCCAGGGAGAGTTTCAGCAGGGGATGTTGTGCCAGTGTCCAGTCAATGATGGGGTAGGGGGCAACGCCGGGATATATGCCTCCGATATGCTTGGCAAAGGATACGCGTGCCCTCACGAACTCCAGGTCGGCCAGGAAGGCAAAGGCTCTCAGCAGTTCCTTTGTGTTGGGACGTATCAGCATGGTGATATGCTTCAGAATCTGAATTATCTCACGCTTCTCCTCTGCCTCCAGTTCACGGATGCGGTTGTTGGCCTCCACCACCTCCTGCGGTTCTATGAACACGGTCTTGCCCGTGGCGCTCTCGTCGTGTACGATGCCACGCAAACGCTTTTTCAGCGTAGGGCTCACGGGTATTACCAGACGTCCCTCGCGGAACGTTGGCGTCACATCCTGTGCCACCAGCCCTTCATCTTTTACTGTTCTCAGTATGCCGTGCAGGGTGCGGTTCACACTGCCCTCCGATGCCCTCAGTTCGTGTCTGATGCGTGCCAGTTCGGGACTTGCCTCGTCCTTTATCTTGCCGTACTTGTCCAGAGTCTTGTCTATGGCACCGGCTACGGCAATGAAAGTGAAGACCCCCATGGACAGTTGGTTCAGGGCAGGGTAGGAATGTTCCTCGCTGCCCTCTGCCGTAGCCCTTATTATCTTGAGCCACGAGTGCAGCGTGTCCAGCGACTTCTTCAGCCTGCCCAGATCATCCTCCTCTATGTGTGCGCCCTCCAGACGGATGCGCTGTATGGACGGACGGAGATCGTAGAATGCCATCTCCGGCAGTTCCACGGTCTCTTCCAGTATGGTCTCGAGTTCCTGGCTCTCCTGCAGTTTCTGGCGTATTGCGCTCACCTCGGTAAGCATCTGCAATTCGCCCACCCGTTCTCTGCCCAGTTCGCTCTGGCAGAAGCCCGACAGCAGGCTCTTGATTTCTTGGAACCCTATCTTGCTTTCGTAATTCTCGGGGTATATCATAAGTTCTTTTCAGGGTACATATCGTTCCACCACGTCGGGTCGTCCTGCAGCCATTTCTGGAACCATGCCATGATGCTGTCGTGCCAGCGTATGCGCTTGTGGTGGTCTGCTATATAGTGGTTCTCTCCGTCCACCATGATGAAGGCGGTCTCCTTGCCCAGAATCTTCAGGGCGTTGAACATCTGTATTGACTCGCCCATGGGCACGTTGTTGTCCACGGTACCGTGCATGAACAGGATGGGAGTGTTTATCTTGTGTGCATTGAACAAGGGTGCATGCTCCGTGTAGAGTTTGCTGTTGTTCCAGGGGTAGGAGTTGGGAGATGCCGCAGCACTGTAGGTGTAGCCCCAGTTGCCCTCGCCCCAGTAACTGGCTATGCTTGATATTCCGGCATGCGACATGGCGGCGGCAAAGATGTCGGTGCGTGTCTGCAGGTACTGTGTCATGAAGCCACCGTATGAAGCACCCATGCAGCCTATCTTCTTGGGGTTAACGAAGGGATGTTCCTTTATGAACTGCTTGGTACCGTTGATGATGTCGTCGGCAGTATAGTCACCCCATGCGTTGGAGTGTCGTGCGGCAAACTCCTGTCCGAAGCCTGTGCAACCGCTGGGCTGCAGCACATACACCACATACCCCATGGCCGCCCATGCCTGGTAGTTATAGGGACTTTCCAGCAGGCGTCCCACGGGGGTTACACCGCCATAGTAGTAGACAAGCATGGGATACTGCTTGGTCTCGTCAAAGTATGGTGGCAGGTAGTAGCAGCCAGTGATACTGTCGCCACGCTCTGTCTTGTATGTCCATTCGTTGCATGTGCCCATGGCAATGCCGGCCAGTCGGGTGGGGTTCAGGTCGGTCAGCGATGTGTGCTTGTTCTTCTTCAGGTCCAGCACCCAACTGTGGTCGGTGGTTTCTCCGCTCAGGCCGGTATATACCATCATGGGCTTTTCCTTTGCCAGGCTGATGCTTCCGCTGATGTAGGGCTCGTTCAGTTGGAGCATTTCCCATTTGCCGTTTCTCTGTCCCTTCTTCTCTGTCATGTCCAGGCGGAACACGCTTACCTGGTCCTTGTTCTCGCACAGGGCATAGAGATTGTTGTCGTATACGGACCACTGTACGCTCTTGATGTTGGGGTCAAAGTCCTTGGTAAGAGGCTCCACCTTCTTGGTGTACAGATCCATCAGGAACAGTTCGTACTCGTAGTTGTTGGGAATCATGCCCTCGGGGCATACATTTCCTATGCCGCCGAAAGCCTCGGGAGTACCGGTGAACAGCAGTTTCTTGCCGTCGGGCGAGAACTGTGCTCCGCGCACAAAGCCGTCTCTGTGGAAGAGAGTGTCCACCTTGCCCGTCTCCAGGTTCATGAGCATGCCCATGGTGAAGTAGTAGGGACGTTCGTTGGCAACATCGTCGGACACGCTGATGTAGAGCAGTTTGCCGTCGTTGCTCAAGCTGCCGCCAGTGCTGCGCAGACCTGTGGTAATCTGGCTGCGCACACCCGTCTTCACGTCTATGACGGAGAGGTAGGAACGGTTTCTCCACCCGGGAAGTCTGTCGTTGGGTTCCAGAATCTGTCGCACCTGGTTGTGCAGTTCCTTCTTGCCCTCAGTGCTCTGTCGTACGATGATCTTTGTGTCCTCGGCCACGAATGAGATGCCCTCCTGGCTGGGGTGTGTATAGAGGTGCTCCGCCTTTCCGCTGATCACATCCCTGTACTCGTAGATGCTCTTGTGGTTCTGGTCCACGGTACGGCTTATGTATCTGCCGCCCTTTGCCGCCCACTGCACGAAGTTGTAGGGTTGGTAGCGGTTGCCTGTCTGCAGGTCCACTATGTACTTTGTCCATTCGTTCTTGCCGTCGGCACGTGTGATGTAGCTGTTTTCCAGCACGAAGCGTCCGTCGGCAGAGATGCTGGTGCTTGACAGGCGCTGGCCGGTCATGTGGTCATTCAGCGTGTAGTTGCGTTTCTCTCCGGCATTGATCTTCACTCCGGCAAAGTGAGAAGTCCACAGAGTGTCCTTGCCTGCCACAACCTTTATTTCCACAGTGTCGGGCTTGTCCTCTTTTTGCTGCAGTTTCAGCATGCAGTCATGTCGTCCGGCAATGAGGGCAACTTCGCCGTTCTGCTGCTTGCCGTCTACGAACAAAGCGTTCTTGCTCTTCGCCTTGACGATGAAACTGACCTTCTGGTACTGGTTGTTGTCCACGGTAAAGCCAAGTTGGTAGATACCCTTGCCGTTGATGACGAAACCGGTGCTGTCTGTGGCTGAAAGTTCGTGTGTACCCTCTGTGGCAGATTTTTTCCAAGCGTTCATATCCATGGGCATGTCCCATTGCAGATCGTCCTGATTATAAACCTTGTCGTTGGCATCCTTTTCTGTTGTGGTAAGTACATTGTGCTGGACGAAAGGTCCTGCAACCTTCACGCTCTCCACGCGGATGGTGTCCTTTTGTGCAAATGCCGTTGTGCCGATGGCCAGCAGCAATGCCATGTTCATTAATTTCTTCATTGTATGATGTTTTTGTTTGTTTTAGTTATTGAGGTCTTTAGGGTCTTTAGGGCATCTTCCGTTTCCCGTTTGTAACTACTCCCCTCCCTTGTGGAGGGGGTTGGGGAGGGTCTTCCCCTACTGTCTTGTCACGTCTTTCACTCCCTTCACGGTTTTCAGCTTCTTGATAAGTTGTTGCAGGCGGCTGGTGTCGTCCACCATTACGGTAAGGTTGCCGAAGAAGATGCCGTCGTTGGAATCTATGCTTATGCTCCTGAGCAGGATTCTTTCCTCCTTGCTGATGATGCTGGTAATGTTGTTCACTATACCGATGTCGTCATTACCGATAACTCGCAAGGTGATAGGGTACTGTTGTCCGCCCTTTCCTGCCCATTCCGCCTTTACTATGCGGTAACCGAAACGCTCCCTGAGTTGCTTGGCATTGGGACAGTCCGTGCGGTGTATCTTGATGCCGCCACCACTGGTTACGAAGCCGAACACCTCGTCGCCATAGACAGGCTGGCAGCACTTTGCCATCTGGAAATCAATGCCTTTAAGGCTGCGGTCTATGATGAGGACGTCATCCTTACTCTTCTCTGCATCTGTATTTACGGGTTCTGCCAGGACAAACTCCTTGGCGCTGGTATGCTCTGCGGTGGTCTTGTTTTCCGTGGGGTTCAATCGCCCGGCATAGTCTTCCAGCACGTCGTTTATATCCAGTTCCTCTGTTGCCAGGGCGGCATAGAAGTCCGTCACCATTTTGTAGCCGAAGCCCGTGATGGTGTGCATCAGAGTGGGCTCGTCGAAGTCCAGTTTGCGGTTCTTCATCTTGCGTTCCAGAACCTCCTTGGCCATCAGCGCCTGACGGAACTGCATTTCCTTCAGACTTTGGCGTATCCTGGCCTTTGTTCTGGTGGAGGTGGCAATGTTCAGCCAGTCCTGTTTCGGAGTCTGGTTGTTGCTGGTCATTATCTCCACCTGGTCGCCGCTATGCAGTACCTGTTTTATGGGCACCTGCCTGCCGGCTATTCGGGCACCGGTGCACCGGTTGCCCAGTCCCGAGTGTATATGGTATGCGAAGTCCAGCACAGTAGAGTCAGCCTGCAGTTTGAACAGATCACCCTTGGGGGTGAACACGAAGATACCGTCCTCCTTGGCCTCCTTCACACCCTTGTATCTCCAGTGTGCGGCCAGTCCGTGCTCGGCAATGTCGTCCATGCGTTCGGTGCGTATCTGCACTTCCACCCATTTCTCTTCGGGTCCCAGCACGGTGATATGCAAGGATTCGTATCCGTTGTCCTTCGGCACGGAAAGCCAGTCGCGCATACGTTTTGGGTTGGACTGGTACATGTCCGTGATTATGGAGAACACCTGCCAGCAGTCCTGTTTCTCCTTGTTCCGGGGAGAGTCCAGGATGATGCGGATGGCAAACAGGTCGTACACACCATCCACGCCCACATGCTGCTTCTTCATCTTCTGCCAGATGCTGTGTATGCTCTTGGTCCTGCCTTTCATATGGAACTTCAGGCCTGCTTCCGTCAGTTTCTTTTCTATAGGCCCTATGAAGCGTGCCACGTACTGGTCTCTGGACTTCTTGGTTTCGTTCAGTTTCTCCTTTATGTGGTAGTAGGCTTCGTGCTCGAGGTACTTCAGCGAGAGGTCTTCCAGTTCGGATTTCAGTTTGTACAGACCCAACTGGTGTGCTATCTGTGCCCACAGGACACCGGCCTCGCGGCTCTCCTTCTGTTTCAGTTCGCCATTTTCCACGTCCTTAATGTTGCGCATCAGAGCCACATGGAAGGCAATGAACATCATCACCACCTTCATGTCGGCCACTTCGGACATGATGAGAGCGCGCAGGTTCTCGTTTTCCACGCTTGCCGACTTTTCCTTCAGCATCTCCACTTTCCGCACGGCGGAGACAAAACTGCTGCCTTCGTCCGAAAGCAGTTTGTAAATGTCCTCCGTTTCTCCGGTCTCTTCCTTCAATATTTCCGATGTCTGCCGGGCTATTTGGACAGGGTCCAAGCCAAAGACTTCACATAATTGCAACATAGGCTCCTCTATTTCGAATACAAAAGTACAAAAAAATGGGGAAAAGACATTCATATATTATAAATAATGTGTATATTTGCGTTGAAAACCATTAAACTCAATACTATGTTAACAGAACAAGAACGTCAGCAGATTGCCAAGAAAGGCATCAGTGAAGAACAGCTGCAAGAGCAGCTCAAGAGTTTTGAGAAGGGCTTCCCCTTCCTCCGCCTGCAAGCAGCGGCAAGTACATCCAACGGTATCATTGCTCCCACTGCCGAGGAGCAGGAAGCATACGTAAACACCTGGAACAGATACAAGCAGGAAGGTCATCACATCACCAAGTTCGTTCCCGCATCCGGCGCTGCCAGCCGTATGTTCAAGGCTATGTTCGAGTTCGTGGATGCAGAGTATGATGTACCCACCACCGACTTTGAGAAGAAGTTCTTCCAGGATATAGAGAAGTTCGCATTCTACCAGGCACTGGACGATGCTTGCAACGTTATTGAAGGCAAGGGCATCAAGGCTCTGATGGAGGAGGGCAACTACAAGGCTGTTGCCGCCGCCATGTTGGATGCCGCCGGTCTCAACTACGGACAGTTGCCCAAGGGCCTGCTTCAGTTCCATTCCTACGATGACTGTGCCCGCACTCCCCTTGAGGAGCACCTTGTGGAGGCAGCCCTCTATGCCAGCAGCCAGGGCGAGGCAGACGTACACTTCACCGTAAGCACCGAGCACCGCGAACTGTTCGAGGCACTGGTTCAGGAGAAAGTGGCAGAGTACGAGAAACAGTATGGCGTCCATTTCAATGTAAGCTTCAGCGAGCAGAAGCCCAGCACCGACACCGTTGCCGCCAATATGGACAACACCCCATTCCGCAACGATGATGGCACCTTGCTGTTCCGTCCCGGCGGTCATGGCGCTCTTATCCAGAACCTCAACGATCTGGAGAGCGATGTGGTGTTCGTGAAGAACATCGACAATGTTGTTCCCGACCGCCTCAAGGACGACACCACCCAGTGGAAGCAGATTCTGGCTGGTATCCTCATAGACGCACAGATCCAGACCTTTGCTTACCTGCGTCTTTTGGACAGTGGTGACTACAATCACGACGACATCGAGAACATGATCCGCTTCCTGCGCCACACCCTGTGCACCGACCGTGCCGACATCAAGGAGATGGAGGATGCCGAACTCGTTTGCTATCTGCGCGAGAAGCTCAACCGTCCCATCCGTGTCTGCGGCGTGGTGAAGAACGTTGGCGAACCCGGCGGTGGTCCCTTCCTGGCATATAACCCCGACGGAAGCGTATCCCTGCAGATTCTGGAAAGCAGCCAGATAGACACCAACAATCCCGAGTACATGCGCATGTTCACTGAAGGCACGCACTTCAACCCCGTGGACCTCGTTTGCGGCATCCGCGACTACAAGGGCAACAAGTTCGACCTGCCCAAGTATGTTGACCCTGCCACAGGTTTCATCTCCTTCAAGAGCAAGTCCGGCCGCGAACTCAAGGCACTTGAACTTCCCGGTCTGTGGAACGGTGCCATGAGCAACTGGAACACGCTCATGGTAGAGGTTCCTCTCTCTACCTTCAACCCCGTAAAGACGGTCAACGACCTGTTGCGCGAGCAACATCAGTAATAGCGAAAATGATTAGTCAACAGAACTCCGTGCCACTCCCTCTTTGCACGGCTCTTCTGATGCCTAATCACCCCGGGAGGGTTTTTCTGGCATCCACCGTTTGGTGGATGCCTTTTTTAGAAATGCCAACATTGCCAAAGTATCGCAAGCACTCTGCTATCTCGTTGTATAACAGCACACAATGGGCAGAATTATATCTGATTACATCTCTGCGTCCTTTGCGCTCTCTGCGTGAGTTTTGTTAGAGAGCGGTTAAGGTGATTTGTTTTGCACGCCGATGACGCCGAGAGCGCCGAGTTTTTATTTCATTTTCGTATTTCACGCTGGCGCTGGAGGGTCGCAAACTTCGTAACGTCGAGAGTGCGCCGAGGTGAGTTTTCCGTTTTCCGTTTTCACCTTTCCGTTTGTCACGTGCTTTTTCACGTTTTTTAGATTACCCAACGAGTTCGCTCCTTGCTCCCTGCTCCTCGTTCCTCGCTCCCCGCTCCCCGTTCATTGTCCTCGGTGGTCATTAATTTCGTCGCCCTCGGCGATAAAAATCGTCGCCAGTGGCGGTGAACTTTGTCGCCAGTGGCGGTTAATTTTATCGCCACCAAGGGCAGAACTCCTCCCTACTGTCCTACGTCTGTTTTCATAGTTGGGAGGGGGTATTGTAACCGAGAAGCACCGAAATAACTGCCTGTAAGATGACTTCATTATCGTGTAACAGCCGATTCGCCGCTTCGACTTAAACTTCTTTAGTGCTACTATCAGTTTCCTGATTGTTGCCTTAAATTTTTGGTTGGTTAATTGGCGACTTTTAACTCCTTTTCGTGCCTTTTGTTTGAGTTAAATTGTACAAATACTCAAAATAAGAGAAATTTTACTCTTGGTATTAACGTTTATTATAAATAAAAGTTGTAAATTTGCGCTCGAATTGCTATTTATACGTGTAATTAAGTGTTATAAAACATATATTGGAGTCTAAAAAGTTAATAGATGAAAAAATATTTATTGTTATTCTTGGTTGTTCTGTTGGCATCTGTGGATGTTTGTGCACAAAGGTATAATGTGTACATTAAGCAAGCGGATGGCTCTCCTGCTATGCAAGTAGATGTGTATTCTTTTGCAAGGGAGAGTTTGGCGAAGGCATCATATGCAAAATATAAGGAATTGCATTATGTTGATGATTCAAAAGCAATGGAGACAACCCGTACTAACAATGAGGGCTATTGTGTCATTACTTGTGACAGGGAGGGCTACATTGTTGTCGATGATGCTATGTTGAAGAATCCCCAACTTTATTCTGTTGCTAAATTGGCGGGAAATGGTATAGATATTCATATCGTATTGCCTGCCAGGAAGGATGCTGGTAAGACCAGGAAAAATGAGGCGGGAGAAATGGAGACGGATTTGGATCAGGTAGAAAAGGTTCAGGCTCTTCCCCCTCCTCCCCCAGCTCCCCCTATTCCTTATAGCTATGGACGTAAGAAAACAATTGGTGGCCATTTTACCATAGATGCGGATTTGGCAAGGAATGATGCCCGTTTTGTTGTATTTCCCAGGGTTTTCTTTCCGGCACAGGATTCTGTGTTGTATCTGAAACCAACTGTCGTAGATGGTGCGTCGTATCGTGAGTCAATGGAGAGGCGTATGGGCTTTGACTTTACAAATGATAAGCTTGACCCCTATCATTTTGATAAGTCTTTTGAGATGCAAGCCCATGGCGAGGATATGTTTCTTTATACTCAGAATATAGAAGTTGATAAGGGGGTTGCTTATCATGCTGATGCTCAAATTTGGTATGAGGATTACAATGGCGTGTATCATAGGTATAACCAGAAACTTCAAGATGGTAAGGAGGCGGAACCTATGCGCTTCTTGGATTGGGAAGCTGCAAAGCGTTCTGTTGTAATAGATACTGTACAGTATAAAAAGGTTGGAAAGATGGAAACGCATAAGGTTCCTGCCAATTTCAAATTGGATTTTGAGGTTGGTAAGGAGTCTTTGAATATGAATGATTCTCTGACTATGCTTGAATGTAACAAAATGCTTGATATGCTTAGGCAAAGCCGTGGCAGTGACAATAATGTCACTGTTCTGGGTATAACAGTTAGAGGTTATTCTTCTCCAGAAGGTCAGTTCGCAAGAAACCGTATGTTGTCCAGAGGGCGTGCAAATACGGTTGTTAATTTGATCAAGAGAGAATTTCCCAACCTCTCTCGTGAGATTAAAGCAGAGTTGGACGAGAATGATAACGTTGTACCATGGCAGGCTGTTGCTGATGTGATGAAAAAGAGCACCGACCCTGTCGTATTGAACTATGCTTCTATTATAGATAATGTATTAGAGCGTAAGAGCGGTTATGATGCTCCTCAGTCGGAACTTAGAACCCATAAGGAATTGTGGGCATACGTTAAGGATAGCGTCTTGCCGTCTGTCAGAAGAACGGAGATTGTTACAGAATTACAATTGACAAGAATTCTTCCTTTGGAGGAGATTATTCAACGTTATAATACAGATGCTGATTTTCGTGCAGGACGTGGAATAACTCAGGCTCAGGATTATATGTATTATGAGTTGATGTGTTGGCTTGCCAAAAATGAGGATTGGGATGGATTGTACACAATATCCAAGGCTGTGTATGAAAGTCCTGCAATGGTGGAAATGGGTAAGCAGAAGCATGTTAGAAGAGGACGAATGAATAGAAATCAGGATGCAGTAGGTGGTGATACTGTTGAAACATACGTAAAGTCACGTCCTGGTTACGTTTATTTAGGAATTAAGTCCGACCTTAAGGATGCGTCAGATAAGGTTGTATATAAATTGAATGATCGTGTTATAGAGAACGAGTCTGCGCAAAAGCCGGGTAAGTATAATTTCTCAATTTGTATGGGTGATGTTGTTTTATACAGTCAGCAGATTGAGTTGGTTTCATCAAAACCTCATGTTTTGACTGTTGGGTTGGAATCAGAAACATCGTCATATCCCTATCCTTTGGCTGCATACTATTACGCATCTTCCTTATTGCATAAGGGTGAGGTGGATACTAAGATAATTCGTCAGTATTTAGATGACGGTGCGGTTAATAGAAAAAACTGGGGACAGATTCAGTTTAATGATATAGCAATGATTACAACTCAAATACTTATGCACTGTCAAGATGGTGACTTCAACTCGGCTAATCGATTGATAGTTAAGTATAATTTGAGTGCAGATGATCCTAAGTTGAAACCACTGATTATGTTTGTCAGGTGTTTGGCAGGTGAATTCCTGACAAACACGGAAATCCAAGATTACGTCAAATCAACTTCTTTGATGAATCGGGCCGTAGTTTTGGCTGCTTTGGAGAATTGGGATGATGCATTGGAGATTCTAAATGATTCAATGCCGCAGGAGGATGTCAGAGTTCAGTATCTGAAGGCGATTTGTAAGTTTAAGGATTTGGGAAGTACGATGATTCAACCAGATCATGATCCTTACAATAGCAGTGCGGTCTTTATTGACGAAGAGTCTGGTGCCATTGGTGATCCTTTTGCTGCTCCAATGTTAAAGGCATTTGAATTGGATGAGTCAAATGTAGAATATATAAAGACAGATGGATATTTCAATGATGCATATAGATTATTGGTATTGTATTTCTGGAAGAGATTGAGCGAAGGTATGAAAATCACGGACGTTGCAAAGGAGTATGATGCTTTGGTTAATGAGCGTGCCAAATCAGCAAATTGATTGCATTATTCTTTAAAACATAATAGAAAAATAAAACAGAATAATATAGACGATATAGTATATGTGTTGTTATATGAAACGTAGTGCCCTTATATTTTTGTTAATTCATGGCTTTGTTTCTTTTGTCTATGCCCAAAAACAACAGTTAGAGGCTGTAGATTTAGGACTTAGTGTCAATTGGGCCAATATGAACGTCGGAGCTAAATCGCCTGAGGAGTATGGCAACTATTTCGCATGGGGTGAGATAGAGGAGAAGAGATATTATTATGAGTATATATCATCTAAACACATTGATGTCAATGTTGAAGGTGTGGGTACCTTGGGCGCCTCTTCTGTATCGTCAGCAGTGACTAAGTATTCTAAAATGGATCGTAAAACCGTTTTAGACAATGAAGATGATTGCGCCAATCGTATAATGGGATCAAAATGGAATGTTCCGACTAAGGAGCAGATGCAAGAGCTTATAGATAACTGTGAATGGACTTATATTATTAAAAACGGAACAAGCGGTATATTAGTTAAAAGTAAGGTTAACGACAATTCCATTTTCTTGCCTTTAGCAGGTTATAAGACTGGTCACCGTACTAAGGGAACTATTAGACAATATTGTTCAACAGAGGCATTTTATTGGACATCATCACTCAATTATGATGAAAGCGTAGATTCAAAGAAGAGCAGTGTTTTGCAGGCACATGCTCTGTATATGAAAAGTACAAGTCATACCTTGATGCCTTTTCATAGGGCAAATGGTTGTGTCGTGAGAGCCGTGTGTAAGAAGTAGGACAACATAAGACAAGATGTTATGAAACATAATATAAGATTTTTCGGTTTAATTTTTCTTTGTTTGTCAGTAGTTGTGAGTATTCAGGCTCAATTGCCAGAAAAAGGTGATTGGAAGACTCGTGTTGGTGTTAAGACTCCCGACAAGGTACAGGGTTGGGTTCAGGATGTATTTGATAATCCCCCCATGTCTAATGCTAGTTCAGATTTGGATTCCGCATCTTTTCTGAAGTACTATTTGTCTTTTGGAAAATTGGTAGATAATGCTCCATATGTTCTTTATCATTTATATTCAGGTGCTTTTTCTGAGATGCAGGCTGGTCGTAAAGACTCTACTAGCATTTATGACCGAATGATATCATCTCAGTCAGATCCTGCGATTAAAATGATGATTGTGGACGATATTTTGAAATTAGGTCGTAATTTCATTGATAATTTGGATAGCGTTAATGTCGTTCGCAATAATCGCGATACAACAGAAAAGGCAGCTGATGATACTCTAAGTTTGCCGGTGGCTATGACAAAATATGCTCACCTGTATTACAAGTATGCGAGTAATCCCGCATACTATCCAGCACATTTGTACGATATTGAGCAAGCAAGAGAAAACTACAGAAGTGCTTTTATGATGCTTCGTAAAAGAAATATTGATCCAGGAAGTGAGCTTGAGGGTTTTTATGTAAATGAGTACTACAAGACATGTGAAGAACTATTCAAGTCCGATGAAGAAAAGTATTATGAACAGTTTTTGGAAGACTACTTGGAAATTGTGCAGACTTGCGATAATCTTCTCATTCCTTTTTATGATATTCCTGATTCAATTAAAAACTACTCTAAAGAATCAAAATATCATAAGTTCCGTAGTTATAATTACTACACCAATCATAATGTAGAAGGTGTTAAGGCTTTGTTCAAGGCTAGTGGTGCTGCTACTCCTGAGCGTTTGAACGATTATTACATGGCACAGTTGAAGGAGCATCGGAAGGATACTGCTTATCTTAATAGAGCCATCAATGTGTTAAATGAAAATAATTGTTCTCAGACTCCAGCCTTTTATTCATATTGCGAGGCTTCTTATATGATAAGACCTACTTATATGAATTGTATAGGTTGTGCTTTTGCAAGTAAGGAAGATGGGATGCGTGATGACATGATTAAATATTTTTTGGAGGCTTATGATCTTGCAAGTACAGACTTGCAGAGAGGACTTATTGCTTATCAAATTGGTTGTGCTAACAATACTCCAATTCCCACAACGGACATAAAATCTGCAGAGTATTCTAAATGGGTGGATAATATGAACACGGCGTATTCTAATCTAAAGAAAGTGCTTGATGTTCAGATGGCATTTGGTGAAAGTTCCAGTATACAGGTTAGGGAAATTCCAGCTCGTACTGCTTTTGAATTGGCTCAGAATCGTTATCGTCTGCGTTATACTTTGACATCTATCGCAGAGATGGATGAGGCTGCAGGTTATGTAAAATTAGCAATGGAGGCTGCACCAGATTTGTATAATAATCCTGCTAACCAAATAGGACCAAAACTAATGGCTCAAATTACAGAAAGACGCCAGAAACTTGTTGCAGATGCTAAAAATGCAAGCATTCGTAAGGCTCAGGAAAAGGCATATGCTGAATACCTTAAGAAAAAGCAGGCTGAGGAAGCATTCTGGAATCAGCATTAATAATTCGTATTTTCAGAGATGAAATTACAAATCTTGCATACATAATATATATATAAAGTTTCAACCAATGAATTATTATCACTTTATCCATAATTTTTGTGGTAGAGCATTTACTATATTACTATTGTCTTTTTGTGTAGGACTAAGTGTCTCTGCGCAGAACGACGATAATAATATAGAAATACCTGTTGAGGCACAGCAGTTTTTTGATAAGTTGGTTCCAAAGAAGGATACAACAAATACAGAGGAACTAAAAAAATATAGGCAGGACAAGTTCATTAAACGTATCAGCATCCATACCAATATAGTAGATTGGGCAACTCTTGTTCCTAATATTGGTTTGGAGATTGACTTGAAGGATTCTCCAAGGAATAACTATAGTGTTTCTATATATGGTAAGTATAATGGTAGCCCTACTCTGGGTAAACTTGTCTATAATGTTGCCGCTGTTAGATTAGAAGGCCGAAAGTATTGGCGTACAGGAACACGTGGTAAGGGTAATGGTAGTGGTGAGTATTATCTTATGCCAGAATACATTGTTGACTCATTGGCAGGAAGCAAATATGTACTTGATTCAATTGGTCGTAAGGCCAAGAAGGTAGGTGTGAAATTTTCTGATGAATATCCAGATAGGTCCCAAGAATATAAGGATAGTTTGGATAGTCAAATGGATTCTCTTGGCTTGAACAAGAATGGTTTACGTAACTGGTTTTACAATACTTATAATAAGTTTACCCGAAATGTAACGTCTGGACGAGGTGTAGATAATCCCAAAAATTGGCGTGCTTACTATTTGGGTATATGGGCAGGCTTTGACGATTGGAATGTATCTCTGACAGGCAATGGCAAGCGTGGACAGGGGTTAGGCCTGGGTATCCTTGGTGGTTACACCATCCCTTTGCTTCCACAGAAGTATCCTAAGGAGGGAAGCTTGGACTTGGACTTGGGTTTGGCTATTGGTGTGAAGGGTGTTAAATACGATGCTTATACCTATGTTGCTGCCAATCCGGAAGGACAGAGATATGTTGACAACCCTGCAAAATCACAGACCTCATGGAAAATCGTTCCATATCCTGTTATTCAGGATATTCATGTCAGTTTGGTTTGGCGATTCCGCGGCATAAAGAATAAGGTTGACAGATCCTTGATTGATGATTACTTCAAGAAAGTTGCTAAAATTGAAGAAACCAGAAATTCTTTATATAACAAGGAAAACTATGTTAAAACACCTGCAAGACAAAAGTTAGAGGAGTTAATATTAGCAAGACTGCATAATAAATCTGACTCTACAGAGTTTTGGGATTACTTCCACAAGCGTCGTTTGGATAACGCAAGGAGACTTAATCCGGATACCGTATTTACTGATGCTGATCAACTTCTGTACCTTAAGATTGTCAATAAGGTTGATACTACAGAAGCCAAATTGATGTTGAAGCGTTTTAAGGAGGAAACCAAAGATAGTCTTGAACGAGTTGCACGACAGGCTCGCCGTGACAGTATAGCAACAGCTGATTCTATAAGCAAGCAGCTTAGAATTAATGCCCGCCAGGCTCGAAGAGACAGTATTGCCGCAGCAGATTCTATAAGTAGGGCGTTGAGACTGGCCCGAAGAGACAGCATTGCAACTGCCGATTCAATAGCAGAGGCATTGAGAGATGCTTCAAGACAGTTTAAGCGTGACAGCATAGCTGCAGCCGATTCCATAGCTAAGGCATTACGAATAGCCCGAAGAGATAGTATAGCTGCCGCCGATTCTATAGCCGATGCTTTGAGAGAGGCAGAAAGGAAGGCCAGACGTGACAGTATAGCTGCTGCCGATTCCCTGGCAAAGGCTATGAAGAAGGAGGGGCGTAAGAATAAAGCCAAGAAAAAGAAGGACAAGGATGCTCCTGCCGAAGAGTCTGGAAATTCTGCCGAGACACCGGTTCTTCCAGTAGGTGAAGATGAGGATGCCCAGCAGGGAGATGTTAAAAAAGACGAGGAATAATCTGTTGAATGATATTTCAGAATACGGAGATTTGACGTTGTAGAAAGAATTTAGAATCTGAAGCCGTTAATATGATAAAGATTAAAAAGATACTTGTGGTTGCTCTGTTGGCAATGACATCGAGCATCGCACATGGGCAACTGATTGCAGTGAAAACCAATGCGCTTATGGATGTGGCCATGGCTCCAAATATTGGTTTGGAAGTTGCCTTAGGTAATAACATTTCTGTTGCAGCAAATGGTTTTGCCAGTTGGAATATATATGGTATGAAGGCTAAGACCTATGGTTTTATACCGGAATTCCGTTATTGGCTGTACGGTAACACGTTCTCAAAACTGTTTGTCGGTGCAGGTGCTACAATGGCTCACTACGACGTTTCCGTGTCTGACTATAACTACTATGGCTCGACATACGGCATAGGTGTGAATGTAGGTTACAACCTGTGGCTTTCAAAGCACTGGAGTGTGGAGTTTCACGGTGGCGTAGGTGGTTATTATTATCATCATGCCCGTACCGAGATGTCTGTTCCCAGACCAGAATTGCCAGAGTATAATGCAAGTGGTTGGACGGTCCTTCCTTATCAATTAGGTATTAGTTTCGTATATATAATAAAATGAGGTTAAGATTTTTAGATATGACAGGATTTCTTTCGCTTGTGACAAGCAAAAAGGGAAATCTGATGCTACTTCTTATGTCCGTGGGCATGCAGTGTTCGTATGCTCAGACGAATGCCGATTCCTTGTCTGTGTCCGATGAGGAACCAATAGAGGTTGTGGCACCTAAGAAGTATGTTGATTTCACACCCGAGGAGGTTCAGTTGCAAGATAGGTACAGACCTACTGAAAATGACTACCTCTTTCCTTCTAAGTGGTGGAGACGTATGTACTTTGGCTTTGGTGGCGGACTGAATGTGGTTACAGATAATGCGAGCAGTTCCTTTCAACCTCAGTACTACGGATTTTTGGGTTACAAGTTCTCTCCGATTCATAGTTTGAGGGGTAAGTTCTCCATTGCCAATTATGAACTGGCGAATACCGGTACTTCTGTTGGTACTTATGGTTTTGGCCTTGAATATCTGGCTAACCTCTCTAATTTTGTCAATGGATACAATCCGAGGGGTCGCGTATTTGATGTCAGCACCGTTATGGGAGTTGGTATGATATATTCGTCCAAGGGTTTGCCCAAGAACATGCTGCCTTATGCAACGTTAGGTTTCAATCTTAATGCACATTTGTCAAGTAATGTGGATTTCTTTGTTGAGCCTTATGCTGGTATTATGGGTTCTGCGGAAGATGTTTTTGGTCGTAAATCTTCGGAGAAAATAAATCTGCAGTATGGCGTAAATGCCGGCGTACAGTTTAACCTGAACGAACGTTTCAACAGATATGAAAATTCTGATAGCGTTTATCGCCTTCCTTTCGTTGACGTTAGTATAGGCGCTATCGCTTCTGGATATAGCGGTGGCTTGCTACACAGAAGCGGTGTTAACTATCAGGCAGCTTTAGGTATGTGGATAAATCCGGTGTTGGGTGTAAGAGTCGGTTTGCAGGGCCAGTCACATCATTGGTACTCTGGAGCAAAGTACTTGAGTGGTGTTAAGGTAACAGAAAATAAAGACCAGGTATTGTTCGGTGGTCGTGCTGAGTTGATGATCAACCCTCTGAATATCTCCAAGAAGTGGCGTGACAAGCAGGGAGGTCATGATTTCGAGCTGAACCTGCTGGCCGGTGCTGATTTGGGTGGAACTATGAGAGCATATGTGCCTAAGTCACCAAGTAACATTGCGTTCTACTATGGTATGACAGGTGCGTTGCAGTTCCTGTATAGGATCAATAATCCTGGAACTTATATATACTTTGAACCTCGTTACTCAACTGCTACATACGATATTACCAAAACTGACAATTCTGTAACGTCTCATACCAATCATTTCATGTCTTTGAATGTTGGTACGCGTGTTTACATGAACTACAATGCATTTACCAATAGAGATGATGATTACTTTGAACCACATTGGTGGGCTGGTGTTGACATCGGTGGTGTTAAATGGCAACGTAGCAAAACTTACACAACTGGTGGATTGGGTGTCAATCCCTCATTTGGCTTGAATGTAGGCTATGATTGGAGGAGATTGGCATCATTCCGTGCACAATTGAGTTACCAAAGACTGTATGACACACATCAGGCATCATATAAGGGAATGAATGAAAACAATGTTCCCAAAAAGGGTTATGGCCTTTGGAACAGTGCATACAACCTTATGGATTTGCGCTTGTCCTACATGATGAATTTAAGCACTCTGTTCCAGGGATATAACGAAGACCGCAAATTGAATCTTTGGTGGACAGTCGGTCCAACTGTATCTTATGTTTTCAGTCAGAATGACTCATATGTCGAGGGACAGAAGAATCCTGCACCTGATTTGAAGGATATTGAATTGTCAGACCATAAGGCTGGAAATATATCTCCGGGTATGTCAACATCTTTGATGGCATCCTTAAGGGTGGCAAGACAGATGGATATTACGGCAGAGGCTTTTGGACAGTATAATTTCATTGCTGGAACCAACCCAGGTAGTCGTCCCCGTATGAACAATGTAAAGTACGGAGTCAGCTTAGGTACAAGATATCATTTTGTGCCTGGTCAGTTGAAACTTCATGGTAATAGCGATTACAAGGAATTCTTCTTTGATGCAGGTCTTGGATGGACCAGCAATAGCCTGTCTACTTTGCATAATGCGGGTACAGCATACAGTGCTGCGCTCGGTAAGTGGTTCAATCCATTGCTTGGTATGCGTCTCGGTTTGAATGGTAATACCTTTAAGCATGCGACAGAAATCCGACAGGTTAACGGTGTGGATTTGCGTTATGCAAAGAGCATGGCTACAGTTGGCGCTCGTGCAGAACTGTTGGTGAATCCCCTGAATTTATTCAATTCATGGCGTGAGAAACCCGGAGGTCATGATTTTGACATGAATCTGTTGGTTGGTGCAGATCTGGGCGGTGTTGCCAAGAATGGTTATGGCAGATTCTATGGTATGTACTATGGAGTTACTTCTGCGATGCAGTTCTTGTATCGTATTAACAATCCTGGTACTTACATTTATCTTGAACCAAGATATCTTTCAGCAAGGTATGATGCTCCCTATGAAGGAACAAACATAGAGCATAAGGTTAAGGACAATCTGTTCTCCATGAACATTGGTGTTCGTACGTATATGACAGATCCTTCGTTCACTCCAAAGAATTCTGATGAGATGATTCCCGGATGGTGGATGGGAGCAGATTTTGGCGGAATGAAGATTCAGCGTTCTTCCATTTATACAAAGCCTGGTGGATTAGGATTGAATCCTTCTGTAAGTTTGTCTGTAGGTTATGATTGGAAACCGTTAGTTTCTTTCCGTACCCAACTTAGCTATCAGCATTATTCAGAATATACCAAATCCAATTACACAGGTATAACTGCTGAGAATAAAGTTGTTAAGGGTAATGGGTTGTGGAATCGTAATTACAATATTCTGGATTGGCGTTTTGCTTACATGCTGAACCTCAATAACTTCTTCCAGGGATATAATCCTGACAGAAAGTTCAATTTCTGGTTGACTGCTGGTCCTGCCGTAACATTCATTACCGGTGAGAACGATAAGTGGGTAGAGGAGCAGAACGTTATGATGAAGGATGTTGAGGACTATAAGCTGCCAAACAACAAGGCAGGTAATGTTTCTCCTGCACTCCATGCCTCTTTCATGACCACCTATAAGGTTAGCAATAAGGTTGATTTGACCGCAGAAGCATTAGGCCAGTACAACTTTATACCTGGAACTAATCCCGGAACCAAGGGCAGAATGAACAATATGAAGTATAATTTTGCTTTGGGTGCCCGATATCATTTCGATCAGGATAAGTTGGAGGATTTCTTTCGCGGAACGGATTTACAGCCTTGGAACAAGGGATGGATGCTTGAAGCTTCTTATGGTTGGGCAATTCCTACTGGTACAGGAAATGGTATGAATGGAAGTGGTAGCAGTATATTTGTTTCTGCCGGCCATTGGCTGACCAATGTGTTTGGTTTGAGATTCGGTTTTGGAGGCCAGCAGACATATTGGGGTAAGGCCGAGTATCCTGCTATAGTTAACGCCAATGGTCAAACCACACGTGGTGCATATACATTGTATAAGGAGCAGCTTATGCTGGGAACACGCCTGGAATTGCTGATTAACCCATTGAATTTGCTGAGCAGTTCTCGTAGAAACGCTTCTGCCGCACCCAAGTGGGACATGAATATGTCTATGGGTCTTACTTGTGGTGGTCTTGCAAAGGTTAGTGCTGCCATTGGCGGAGGATATGTTGGATTTACAGCAGCAGTGACAGGTCTCTACCGTGTATCTAATACCACCCAACTCTTTGTTGAACCTCGTATAGAAACCCATAATTATGATTCTGACGAGAACTCTATGGGATTCACCAGATCATATACTGACAAGATGTTCATGATTAATGTAGGTACTCGTGTTACACGCCCTGTTGGTGAGTCTAAGGAAAGCAAAAGAGAGTCGGATCCTGCAAAAATGTCTCATCGTGGCTGGTGGGCAGGTGTTACATTTGGTGGAAGCAAGATGAACCAGACTAAGAAAATCGGTGCCGGAGGTTTGGGACTCAATCCTTCTTTCGGTTTGACTGCCGGTTATGACTTTACACGTCTTCACGGTTTGCGTGTGCATTTTGCATATGACATACATTCACGCCTGAGACCTAATCAGAAGTATACAATGCTTGTTAACGGACGCAATTACAGATACTCAGGAACAATGGAAAGTTCATATCACCAGTTGGATGCAAGATTACTGTACATGTTGAACATGTCTAACTTGTGGACTGGTTATGATAAGCGCAGTAAGTTTAATGTTTACTGGGAGATTGGTCCGACACTGGCCAGTGTACTGTCTGAGAGTCATTCTCTTTCGGATAAAGAATATGTTAGAGGAACAGACTTCAAGTACGTTGGCAGGAAGTATGCCGGAGAAACATCTTTTGGTTTGACTACAGGCGTACTTATGACTCTAAGTGTTTCAGACCAGTGGGATATCATGGCCGAGGTCTTGGGCCAGTACCATACAAACAGAGGTTATATGCCAGAGGTGCACCATATTTTCCTTAATGGTGTAAAGATGAATTTCAGCCTTGGAACAAGATATAATTTCTAATAGGTTATTTGCTTTAATACATAAAAAGAAAGAGGGTGTGTCAAAATTGGCACATCCTCTTTTGGGTACTCACGGTATGTGATTATTCCGATGTAGACAAGGGTGGTAATAGAACATAAGCAGGCATCGCAAGCTTCCCGATAAACTATTATTGGTGTCCGATAAAAGTTTAAAAGTGTATAAGAGTGTGTCTCAATCGCAGTATTTATGCGGTTGAGATTTCTTTTTTCAAATTCCAAGCCCCCAATTCAGAAAAGAGTTAATTGATGTGGCGAAATTTCATCAAA
>JAFTUK010000022.1 GCA_017466325.1 Bacteroidaceae bacterium
GTGCGGTACGCATCAGAGTGGTGGTGTGGTCACCATTGCGGAATTCCTTGCACTCCTTGCCGGTCTTGCTCTTCACCCAATCCTTACCTACGAAGCTCTCGGTGTCCATGGCAATCAGAGTGGTGAAGCGGTCGCCACGGTGAATGTCCAGGCACTGTGCTACGGGGCCAAGGCCGTGGGTAGCGTAGAGGTCGCCACGGTTCTCCTTAGTATACTTCATACGCCAGTGCAGGTTCTCGGTGTCTGTGTCGGCGGGATCCTTCCAGTAAGCGTCCCAGAACCACTCCAGACCGTGGATGTAAGCACCCTCGGCACGGATGATTTCACCGAATACGCCGTCCTGAGCCATGGCCAGAGCGTTCAGCTCATAGTAGTCATAGCAGCAGTTCTCCAGGATGAAGCAGTGCTGACGTGTCTTCTCTGACAGGTCAATCAGGCTCCAGCACTGTTCCAGGTTCATTACGCTGGGCACCTCGATGGCGGTGTGCTTGCCGTTCTCCATAGCGCACTTTGCCACGGGATAGTGGTGGTTCCAGTCGGTAGCAACGTAAACGAGGTCGATGTCGGGACGCTTGCAGAGTTCCTCATAACCCTTGGCACCAGAATAGATGTCGGCGGGCTTCAGACCTGCCTTGCGGAGATAACCCTGGCACTTTTCTGCACGCTCTGCCTCATAGTCGCAGAGAGCAACGATCTCAACACCGGGGATGTGGCAGAAACGCATAACTGCACCGGGACCACGCATACCAAGACCAACGAAGGCCACACGAACAGTCTCCATCTTGGGAGCGGTCAAACCCAGAACGTGCTGCTGACCTGCAGGACGCTGAGGGGTTTCCACAACGATAGTTCCCTTGTCCCAATGCCACTTTGTGCTGGGAGAAAGGGACTGAGCACCTGCCGCTACTGAGATAGCGGCGAGGGCAACGACAAGAAGATTCTTCAGTTTCATTCTCTTTCGTTTGTTTAATTAGGTTAATAATATGTTTATCTAAAATTTGCTTTCCGAGGACAAAGATAGTAATTTTATCTTTAAGTGCCAAGGTTTATTTTGTTATTATCGGGAAAAAGCGTAACTTTGCCCTCGGATATGAATAATAAGGAGACACGCACGCCCCTGCTGGGTATGGACATGCAGGAACTGAAGGAAGTGGCCGCAGGTGCTGGCCTTCCCGCCTTTGCCGCCAGGCAGATGTTCGGATGGATTTACCAGAAGAATGTCGCCGACGTGCAGGACATGACCAACATTTCCCAGAAGGCACGCGATCTGCTGGCCGAGCGCTATAACGTAGGGCTTATGCCTGCCGTGGAGGCACAGCGCAGTGTGGACGGTACGGCAAAGTACCTGTTCCCCACCCTGTCGGGGCACACGGTGGAGAGTGTCTTCATTCCGGACAAGGAGCGCGGCACGCTGTGCGTCAGTTGCCAGGTGGGATGCCGTATGGGATGCAAGTTCTGCATGACCGGCAGACAGGGTTTCCAAGGACATCTGACCGCCACCGACATACTGAACCAGATCTACTCCCTGCCGGAAAGGGACAGACTCACGAACATCGTCTTCATGGGACAGGGCGAACCTCTGGACAACCTGGATGCCGTGATGAAGGTGACGGAACTGCTTATGCACAAGGACGGCTGGGCATGGAGTCCCAAGCGCATAACGGTGAGCACCGTGGGGGTAAGGCGCGGTCTGGTGCGCTTTCTGGAGGAAAGTCCCTGCCACCTGGCCGTTTCCCTGCACAACCCCTTTGCCAACGAGCGTCTGGAGATGATGCCTGCCGAGAATGCCTTCTCGCTGACGGAATTCCTGCCAATGCTGGCAAAGATGGACTGGACACACCAGAGGCGTCTGTCATTTGAATACATAGTGTTCGGAGGTCTCAACGACACGCCCCGCCATGCCAGGGAACTGGTAAGGCTGCTGGCCCCGATGGAGTGCCGCGTGAACCTGATACGCTTTCACGAGATACCCGACTCGCCCTTCCACGGAGCATCGGAGGAAACCATGGTGTGGTTGCGCGACTACCTGACACAACATGGTGTGACAACAACAATACGAGCATCCCGGGGACAGGACATCTGGGCGGCATGCGGCCTGCTGAACACCAAGAACAAGGAGGCAGCCCTGCAAGGCGCACAGGAATGACCACACGCAAGTAACATACAAGCCCAACAAAAGAAACGAAAACTAACCAAAGACATACCGACATGAAACGCCTGATACTACTCATTCTCCCCATCATGGCACTGCTTGCCTCCAGTTGCGATAAATCCCACTTCCTGCCCACCGCCAGCGGACGCCCCTACGAGGTGATGGTGGTGATGGACTCCGTGGACTGGAAGGCACCCCACGGACGTGCCCTGTTTGACGTGCTGGACACCGACGTGCCCATGTTGCCACAGAGCGAGCGTTCGTTCCGAATCTCGCAGGTGGAGGTGAAGAACTTCGACAGAATACTGAACATCTTCCGCAACATCATCATAGTGAACATAGACAAGACCCAGTTCACACGAACCAGAATGAAGTTCACACGCGACAAGTATGCCATGGAGCAGATCGTGCTTTCCATCAACTCGCCCTCGAAGGAAGAGTTCCGCCAGTTCTGCATAGACCACCGGCAGGAGATTGTGGACTTCCTGACAAAGATGGAGATGAACCGTCTGGTGAAGGACCTGAAGAAAGAGAACTCCAAGGTGACCAGAGAACTGGCCAAGGAAATATTCGATTGCAAGATGCACGCACCGAAGGAACTGACATCGTTCAAGAAGGGCAAGGACTTCCTGTGGACCTCCAACAACACCCCGTCGGGCATGATGAGCATAGTGATGTACTCCTTCCCCTATGAAGGTCCGCAGATATTCAACAAGGAATACCTCACGCAGAAGCGCGACTCTGCCCTGAAGGCCAACATCCCCGGCGAGAAGCCCGGCATGTTCATGAAGACGGACACCCTTTGCACCGTGGTGAAACCCATAGTGGTGCACAAGCAGTACGCCATGGAGATGCGAGGCCTATGGTACGTGGAGAACGATTGCATGGGAGGCCCCTACGTGAGTCACCACCGTGTGGACACGGAGAACAACCGCGTCATCGTGGTGGAAGGGTTTGTGTATGCCCCCGAGAAAATGAAACGTGGCATGATACGCCGACTGGAAGGTTCGCTCTACACGCTGATGCTGCCAGAGGAACAATACTTCATGGAAATCACCCCGGACATTGAGGAAGAGAAGAAGGACACACTGACAGAAGAGAAGAAAAAGTAAACTATGAAAATACTGAAAATAGGCATCGTGCACTCTGACCAGAAAGGACAGGACACGATAGCCAATGCCTTTGAAGACATTCTGCTGGACGAAATCTGCACCAAAACCCTCTACGAGAAGCAAGGTGAGGAGGGCATTGACGAGGCCCTGAACGATTGGGAGGAGGGCAACACGGATGCGATACTCTTTATCCCTGCCGAGGGAGAGGAGCGTCTGAACCCGGCAAGTCTCAGAGGACTGGACATGATAGTATGGGAAGACCTGCGCATGGCCTTCACCAACGAGGACGAGAACTTCGAGGAGCAGGAGAAGACCTTGCACATTGCCCTGCAAAGGGAGTTCGACATAGACAACCCGCGCATAGTCCCACATCTGGATGCAGAGAACTACAAGACCTACGATGCCGTACTGACCAACGACAGGGAACAGGGACTGAAGGAATTTCTGGAACTGACCCATGGCAACGGAGTGGCATACACCACCGGCAGGGAACTGATATGCACAAGTCCTTTCTCGGCGGACTCCTTCCGCGACAGCATCTATCTGGCCAAGGACATTCTGAAGAACAGGGAGCGTTACGACGAGGCAAGGGAGAACCCTCTGCCAAAACTCTTCATTGACAAGAAAGAGGACATCAAGAAGCGACATGAGCCTAATTGACAACGTCAGAGCGACACTGAAAAGCCAGGACACGGAAGGACCATTCGAACTTTACGTGACACGCACCCCCGGCTATCTGTGGGCATGCCTGTTCAAGTGGCTTGGCGTGCATCCCGTGGCGGTGACACTGATGAGTATCGTCATTGGGGCGGCAAGCGGTTGGTTCTTCTATAGCGAAGACCTCGGGATGAACCTCATAGGCATGGGGCTTCTCGTTTGGGCGAACTGGTACGATTGCGCCGACGGACAACTGGCCCGCATGACGGGCAAACGCACCCTCATAGGCAGGATACTGGACGGGTTCTGCGGCGACGTGTGGTTCTTCTTCATTTACCTATTCCTTTGCCTCAGGATGCAGGGAGAAAACATCCCCTTCACCGACGTGCAATGGGGCATAGGGATATGGCTGTTAGGGGCATGGGCAGGACTCAGATGCCATGGCCGCCAATGCGCCATAGGCGATTACTACCGCAACATACACCTCTACTTTCTGCTCGGTGCAGGAAAGGCGGAACTGGATTCCGAGGCGAAGATAAAGGAGGAAATGAACTCCATGAAGTGGATGAGCAAGGACTGGTTCCACAAACTATACCTCTACTTCTATGCACGATACACCGGTTCGCAGGAGGCGCAGGTAAAGTCGTTCCACACGATGATGAAAGGACTGGAGGCCAAATACGGTAAGAACATCCCCCTACCCCTTCGCGAAGACTTCTGCCGCGAGAGCCGTCCGCTGATGCCCCTGACCAACATCATCACATTCGATACCAGGGTGACGGTACTGTTCCTTTGCATAGGCTTCGGCATACCCTGGCTCTACTTCATATTCGAATCCACCGTACTGGAAGCCGTACGCTTCCACATGATAGGACGGCACGAGAGGCTTTGCGAGAGGATAACGGAACAATATACCAAGGGCTAAGGCAATGAACAGGAGCGTAGCGCTGATACTGGCAGGCGGAGTGGGAAGCAGGATGAACCTTTCCATACCTAAGCAATTCGTGGTGGTGGACGGAATGACCGTTCTCCAGCACACGATGCTTGCCTTCCAACGACACCAGTTGGTCAGTGCCATATACGTGGTTGCCTCCCCCCAGTGGGCGGAAACCGTGCGCCAACAGGCAAAGGAAGCAGGCATAGGCAAGTTCGCCTCGTGCCTGGATGCCGGCGAAAACAGTTTCCTGTCTGCAAAAAACGGCATCATGGCCCTCCAGAAAGAGGAAGGAGAAAACACCGTTGTACTCATCCACGATGCGGTACGCCCCCTTGTTTCGCAGGACATAATAAGCAGAAACATCGCCGTCTGCCTGTCCCGCGGCAATGCCATCACCACTCTGCCAAGTCAGGAAAGTTACATGGTAATAGACTCTGGCGCAGGGGCTTGCGACAAGGAGACTACATCTTCGGAATACATTCTACGCGAGAAACTCCTGCGTGCACAGACACCACACACATTCCTGCTCGGGGAACTGGCCACCATGATGACGGAGGCAGAAGAAAGGGGAATCACCTACTCGCAATCCATCTTCACCCTGGCAAACGAACTTGGCCACGTGCCCCTACACATAGCCGAGGGAGAGATGGTGAACTTCAAACTGACATTGCCTTCGGACTTCACCATATTCCAGGCCATTCTTCACGAGACAAGAGACTGAAGCAACACGTCATTTAACATGAAGTGACCCAAGGAGAGGGAGACGCCAATTCGTCTGCACCGAAATTGGATTTATCAAGAAATATTCATATCTTTGCACACTCTTTTATGAATACTACACCATTACAAGACCTGAAGGCGCGATACAACATCGTTGGACGCGACGAGAAACTGAACATGGCACTGGACACGGCTGTCCAAGTGGCACGTACGGACCTGAGTGTGCTCATTCAGGGAGAAAGCGGTGTAGGCAAGGAGATAATACCGCGCATCATCCACGACAACAGCCTCCGCAAGGGCAAGCGCTACATAGCCATAAACTGCGGCAGCATACCCGAGGGAACCATCGATTCGGAACTCTTCGGACATGAAAGGGGTTCCTATACAGGAGCCATCGGCGAGCGCGAGGGTTACTTCGGTGCGGCAGACGGAGGCACACTCTTTCTGGACGAGGTGGGAGAACTGCCCATGACCACTCAGGCACGCCTTCTCAGAGTTCTGGAAACGGGCGAATACCTGCGTGTCGGCAGCGACGAACCACGAAAGACGAACGTGCGCATAGTGGCGGCCACCAACGTGGACATCCCCAATGCCATTCGTGAAGGACGCTTCCGCGAAGACCTCTACTATCGTCTGTGTACCATCAACATACAGGTGCCACCACTCAGGGAGCGTGGCATAGACAGCGTGCTTCTCTTCAAGATGTTTGCCATGAACGTGGCGGCAAAATACCACATCCCCGAACCTATCCGACTGAGTCCAGAGGGAGAGCATACGGTGATGGCATACAAGTGGCCGGGCAACGTGCGACAACTGAAAAACGTGGTGGAGCAGATGAGCATCCTGGAACAGGGCGTGCAGATTACGCCCGAAGTGCTGTACCGCTATGGCATCATTGCAGGCCAGGGAGAGAGTTTCGCCCTGTCGCGTGTAGGCAAACCGGGAAGCGAGGGCGGACGCCACGATTGGGAGAACGAGATAAAGTGGCTGGCAAATGCCGTTCTAAAACTCCGTGCCGAGGTGGACGAACTGAAGAAGCACATCTCGCCCGAGCACCAGAAACACACTTCCCCCACCCTGCAACTGGAGGACATGAGCAGCACCATGCACTCGCCAATCATCCACGGACAGGAAATTGAGCAAATCGCACAAATACAGACACCACACGTCATTGTACCAACAACAACCTCCCACTCCGTATCCAACCAGCCATACGACGATATAGAGGAACTGAAGGAAGAGGACAACCTCAACCTGGAGGACATGGAAAAGCGCAGCATTATACGTGCCCTGCAACAGAGCCACAACAGGCGAAAGATTGCCGCACAGATGCTGGGCATCAGCGAACGCACACTATACAGAAAGATCAAGGATTATGGCATCGAAGAATAAAACATACCAAGGGACAACGCAATACGCGGCAAGACTCACCACAATACTTCTCGTCCTTTCATGCCTCGTATTGTACACATCATGCACCATCAGCTACAAGTTCAACGGTGCAAGCATCGACTATACAAAAGTCAAGAGCATACAGATAGGAAACTTCCCCATCCGCAGCACCTACGTGTGGTCGCCCATGCAATCCATCTTCCAGAACAAACTTACCGACATATATGCCAGCCAGACAAGACTGAAACAGGTGAAGCGCAACGGCGATCTGGTATTGGAAGGGGAAATCGTTGGTTTTGACCAGTTCAACAAGGGCATCTCCAATAGCGGATATTCCAATCAGGTGCAACTGAAAATGACGGTAAACGTACGATATACCAACAATCAAAACCATGCCGAGGACTTTGAACAAAAGTTCTCTGCCACCTCCACCTACGACGCCACACAGCAACTGGTAAACGTACAGGAAGAACTCGTCACGGAGATGTGCAAGGACATCACAGACCAAATATTCAACGCCACCGTGGCAAACTGGTAAACCTGCAACAAGTGCCAGAACACGCTTAGACAGAGAAACAAGGAACGCAACAGATGGGAAAACAAGTCATAGATTACATAAGGCAACCGGAGAACCTTGACTCCCAGTCGCTGGAGCATCTTCGCGGCATAGTAGAGAAATATCCCTACTACCATGCCGCACGCATTCTCCTGTTGCGTACTCTATACCAGATGCACGACCCGTCCTTCGACGAGCAGTTGCGAAAGGCTGCCATCTATGTGCCTGCACGCCAGACACTTTTCCAGATGTTCCAGGCACCATCACTGAAACCGGAGTCTCCCAGCAAAAGGACCGCACGTGCCGAACATACCGACGAAGGTGCCCACCGCACTGAATCCCTGATAGACTCCTTCCTGGACACCATCCCCCAGCAACACCAAAGTACACCACGCATAGTGGATGCTACCGTGGATTACATGGCGTACCTAATGCAGATGGAAAGCGGAGCAAACACCTCCAATACCCCCAGGATGGCAGGCCAGGACTATATCGACGATTTCCTCATCAAGAACGAAGGACGCTTTGAACTGGAAGACCTTCCAGAAGAGGAAACGCCACACACTGTACCCGAGCAGAAAAACGACACAGGAACAGGAGTTCTCACCGAAGCAATGGCCCGCATCTACATAAAACAAGGCAAATATGACAAGGCAATTGAAATTATTCGTCGCATTTCCTTGAAATATCCAAAAAAAAATCGTTACTTTGCAGACCAAATACGCTTTCTTGAGAAACTAATCATAAATCAACAATCGTAATATGTACACAATTTTTGTAGTTCTTATCATCCTGGCCAGTCTGCTCATGTGCCTTGTAGTCCTCATTCAGGAAAGCAAGGGTGGAGGTCTGGCCGCTGACTATGCAAGTGGCAACACCCTGTTGGGTGCACCCAAGACAACCGACATCATCCAGAAGGTTACCGCAGGTCTGGCCATTGCAATGGTTCTGTTCTGCATCGTCAGCACAGCATTCCTGCCCGAGACAAAGGCAGTAGACAGCGTCCTGCAACTGGAGCAGCCCGCTACCGCAGCACCTGTATTGCCCACAGTCCCCGCTACCGACGCAGCCAACACAACTGCCGATCCCACTCCCCTGCCCGCACCCAGTGCAAACTAATCAGGCAATCAGACATCAGGATATGATAATCATAGCAGACAGCGGTTCCACAAAAACGGAGTGGATTGTCGGAGAACTTGCCGAACTGTCTGTAACAACCAAGGGCATCAACCCTGTGCGTGACACCAAGGAAGAAATTCTGGACGTACTCAGCACAGAGTTGATGCCCAAACTATTCTCCTCCCCCGCCATCAGACAATCCGACGTAACCGAAGTGCACTTCTACGGAGCCGGATGCATTCCCCCATTCTCGCAAAGCGTGAAGGAAGCACTTGAAGAACACTTCCCCCAAGCCGTAGCACACGTATATAGCGACCTCCTCGGTGCCGTACGTGCCTTATGCGGCAGGGAGGAAGGCATAGCATGCATACTTGGGACAGGAAGCAACTCATGCCTGTGCAAGGAAGGAGAAATAGTAAAAAACATATCTCCATTGGGATACATCCTTGGAGATGAAGGAAGCGGTGCCGTTCTCGGCCGCACACTATTGTCCGAAATGCTTAAAGGCAACCTTCAGGACCTATGGGACGACTTTACACAGCGATACAGTCTTTCCGTACCTGATATTATAAATAAGGTATACCGCCAACCACAGGCCAACCGTTTCCTGGCATCATTCGTCCCCTTCATCAAGGAGCATACAGACAACCCGTCCGTAAAGGAAATGGTTGTAAACGAATTTACACGTTTCCTGCAAAGGAACGTCATCCCATACGGCAGACCAGACCTGCCGGTCAACTTTGTCGGAGGCGTGGCAAACAACTTTGCTGACGAAATCAAGGCTGCGTGCACGCTTTGCAACTTAAAATTGGGCAAAATAATAGCCCGTCCTGCCGAAGAAATGCGCAAATACCATTTTTATGTTATTTAACACATGTAAATATTTGGTGCGTAATGATTTTATCACTACCTTTGTGACAGTTATCCTGAAAACAATCTTTTTACCTTAAACAAACTAATACCTAAAGGATGGTATAGGGTCGCTGGGAAGCGGCTCTATATTTTTTTCTACCACCAAGTCAGAAAGGCCGTTTCATTAGCCCGTAACTGTCTAATGCCCCCCCCAAAAAAAAACACCAATCCAACCTACTGAGAATTGAATATTTGAGTAGGCACCCCACCATTGTCTCAAATAAACGATTCTCAGAAGCCAGATTCCATGCTGACAGCCAACATCCCAAAAACGGAAAAATCACAATTCTCCTTAAACCAAAATCGGTCATTAGCGTTATAATGATAATAGCCTTTATTTTTGAACCTTTTCGTTAAGCCAATGGAGCGGACTCTAACTCGTTTGAAGTCAGCCTTGGCGAGAAAAGGTCGGATATAATTCAACAGGTGTTTTGCCCATAACTGTCTAATGGCCGATTTGGGGCAAATATTAGTCTCTGATATAGTATTCTATCGTAGACACCACACGCACATTCTTTATGTAGGGTGTGTTATTGTCGCGGTCCGATATGCTGAACTGGCCCTGTGTGGCACGGCGTATCTTGCCCAATTCGCTATCGGAGTCCTTGGCGAACTTCTCTGCCGTGGCGCGAGCGTTCTTGGTTGACTCTTCTACCATTTCAGGCTTAATGTCGTTCAGCCCGGTAAACTCATACTTCACCATGTTGCTGCCGTACTCTTCGCTGATAAGGGCTATGCCTGTTTTCATCAGTTCTGCCTGTTTCTGCATGATGCGACGGACCAGGTCCACCTGTGTGCTGCTCACGATGATGACACTGCTGGCAACGTAGCGGTTGACGATGTTTTCCTGACTCCAACTGTCGGCAAAGCGGTCCTTTACCTGCGGAGGGTTTACCGTTATTTCTGCATCAGACATGCCGTGTTTCCTGAGAAACTCCGTCACAGTGGCATTCTTCTTCTCTATACGCTGATATATTTCTGCCGGGTCGTTACCCAGTTCCTTGTATATCAGTGGCCATGTAACCTTGTCGGCAGGAACCTCGCGCTCGCACAGACCTTTCACGGTTACTACACGTTCCCTGTCGGTAAAGCGGTCGATGGAATTCTTTACTAATGTCCCGAAGGCAACAATGGCCATTGCCAGAATCGCAGCCTCAACATAATGGTTCTTCATAATGATATACCTTATTTATATTATATAATCCACAATCGGTCTCATTAGTATTGTGATGACAACAGGCTACAATCGCGCGTAACGGCCTATTGACCGATTTAGGAGAAACATACAAGTCAACTAAATATTTTGGGAGCAGCACCACAATAGCGCTACTCCCATTATTGTCATCACAGACAGAAGTCTGCATGATATTATTTCACAAGTATTCTCTTGCCTGTGGAAGTTACGTATATACGGCCTCCCTGCAACTTATTGGCACGTGTGCCGTTCAGTTCGTAGTACATGTTGTCCTTGTCCTGATGCACACCGTCAACATCCTTGATTCCGGTCAGCACATCGCGTGTCTGCAGATAAACCTGTCTTGCATCGTTGAAGTCTGTGTTCAACAGATAAGCACGGTTTGCAGAAACGGTAGTTGCCGTCAAGTTGCTCTTCATCATACCTGTGGTACCGGCCTCGTTTGAAACAGAAATGGTGGACATCACAGTCGTTTTGGTCAGACCTGTCTGCTTCAGCGTTGCTCCCTTCAGCAGGTTGGGAGTTGTATAGGGCGTATTGTCCTCTGCAATCAGAGTTGCCGTATATGTGCCGGATGATGCCATGAGGATTACGGGCATACGGGCAGGGATGACGTTCCCGTCCACCTTGTCCATTACGGCATAGGTAAACTCCTCTCCCTCGTATGTGGCGTTCATTGCCTCTCCCACAACGTATGCTTCCAATCCTTCAGGCAAGGCGATTGCAAAGGGGCAGCATCCCAGATAGTACCCGGAACTTGGTATGACAATATCTATCGTCTTCAATTCCTCTACAGTCCACAGGTTGTTGGCATCGCTGCTGCCTCCGCTCCACAAACCGGTTTCCGTTGCGTTGTATGAATTGATGTACTGTCCGGAACCGTTCATGTTGAAGGTGTATCTTGCCTTTCCTTCGTCCACACATTCTATTTCCCATGCAGGTGCTGAAGCCTTGTCACAAAGCGAGGTGGTTTTTGCACTTGCCGTGCCGGTGAAGTACGAATCGCTCTGGGGGTTATACAGATAGGTCTTGCCGTCCCTGCTTTCAAGCAACCAGATCAGGTTGGGTGAAGCGCTGCTTGTGCGTGCAAGGCTCCAGGTGATTTTGCCGCTCTGGTCTATGCTTGTGCCGGAACCGCAACTCAGGGCATTGCCCTTACCCACACTGGTGATGGTGTAGAATCTGTTTGTTGCCAGACCCTTCTTGATGTTGCTCTGCTGATATACCTTTTCGCGTGTGCCGTCATAGCCCACTGCCATGATGTAGGCAGCGGCATCGGCCTCTTCGGTAGATGAGGGGTACAGAACGTATGTATAAGAGTGTGCATTGTCTGCTCCCAGTCCGTACATGGTAATCCTGATGAGCGAGTCCTTGCTGTTGTATGTCTCGAAGGCCACTGCATTCTTCACCTGGTTGTGCATCACCTTCACCTTGCCGTTGGCGTATGAGCATCCTGCACCCATAGTGGCGGGAGCCTGCAGTTTCAGGTTGTCGCGGTAGATGTGCATATTGTGGGCATTGATGTAGTTTATCTCCTCGGTAAAGTCGGGATAGCCCTTGGATGCCACATGCGACTTCAGGGTGTTTATCATTGCATCGTTGATCTTGTTCCAGCCTGCTCCGTAGTCCTCGATGTAAGCATCTATGGGCTTGAGCATGCCAGCCTTTTCAAAGAAGGGAAGCAGATTCAGCTTGGCGCTGTCGCATGCCAGTTTCATCCAGTTCACCTGCTGCTTGCCGTTGGTATTGTAGATGGAACCATAGTTGTCAGTAGTGCGGATACCCTCTATTACCATCGGTATTATTTCCGGACACTTGCCGGCCAGTGTGCCCCAAAGGTTCAGTTGCCAGAAGGGGACAAGCTTTACAAAGTGGTCGTAGTTGCGCGACGTTGTGGTAACCTGGCCTATGGGATTGCCATTATAGTCATAACCTGCCACGGTTTTAGTGTCTGGAGTCGCACCATGATAGTCGGGACCGTCCTGCAACTGCCACTGTACGCCCTTGCGCAAAGCCTCCTCAAAGTAGGTCTGCATGCGGCCTCCGCGCATGCCGGAATATTCGTCTATACCGCTGGTTTCATCCTCCAGACGCAGGTTTGAGGGATTGCCGGTGAAGTGTATCTGTGCCCAGGAGGCATAGATGTTGTTGGTGGTCTCGCCACAACCGCTCCAATGGAAACCGGGGGTTATCTGGTTGTTGTGTCCCCATTCGTGGCCCACGCCCCAGAAGTCAAATTTCTTGGAGTCCGGAGCCATGATGGCGCCCAGGCTGCCCACATTACAATATGCACCAACATTGGTGGCGGCCATGAAACCGTAGGTAGAAGCAAAATACAACTGGCGGTTCTTTGCTTCGCGACCGTATTTCTTCAATCCCATCATGTCACGCTCCGCCCACTGGACCTGCTCGTACAGGGTCATCAGCGAATCCACGTTGGTCGGGCAGTGCTGCTTCCAAGCGCATACGGGATAAGCCACCTGGGCATGTTCGCTGCGCACGATGATTATAGAGGAGTCACTCTTCAAGGGTTTCAGCATCGCCACCCAATCCGCATTGGTCATTGTCTCCTGATCCCAGTAGCCGCGCACGGGGGCGTTGATGAAATGCACATTCACATTGGGGGCATTCTCGAAATTGTCAGTATAGTAGTCAACGAACACGTTACCTTCCGTTGCGGCCGTAATCTGGTTCAGGCCATTGCGCAGGGAATAGGTACTGCCACTCTCGTTCTTCACCCAGTTGCGGATCTTCAAACCCACCTTGTCTTCCTTGACACCACTGACGGCCACCCAACAACTCTCGCCGGCCTTCAGGTATATGCCGGTGGGGTTCTCCCACTGATTGTAAGGAGCACTGGTCTTCAGTTCGGACTGCAACGACCATACGGTGCGGTAAGGCTCGTACTCTCCCACGCGGAATTTGCTGTATCCGTCCTTGTCTGCCAACAGATTGTCCACCAAAGCCTTAACGTCGGCATCTTCAATTCCCTCGCTGGAGGTAACTTCTGGCTTCAGGGTGGTGAGCAGATCGTCCTCGAAATAGGGTTGGAAAGCCTCCATCTTGGTATTGTCCACCACGTATGCCTCCACCTCGGCCGCTGAGGCAAAGTTTCCGGCACCACTCTTTATCTTGAACCTGACTCTGGCAATGCTGAAATCGCCAGCGGGCACTTCAAAGTCGTAAGAAGAGCCACTTCCGCCAAGGTCGTAAGCACCCAGCGAGGTCCATTTGTTCAAAATGGTACTTTCGGAATACTCCACCTCCACATTTCCCCAATTGCCATTGGAACCGTTCTGGCGGGGCACATAGCGTATAACGTCCAGATGAGCCTTCTCCTTCAGAGTCAGAGTCAGCGTCACAGGAAACGACGTAGAACCATAGGACGAATGCCAAATTGTTCCGTAATTATCGTCTATAACCCTATCTGCCCCCTCTCCGCTTTGCGAACTGGTCGCTGTTGCAGACTTGAAGGCAACTTTCTTCAACTGTGCACTGGCCGCTACAGACAAACTCAGGCACAAAAACATCAAGAATAACTTCTTCATGACCATATTAAGATTATAAGTTTATTTAACACCTATTTATATTTATATACAACTTACCGAACACAAAAATACAAATTTTATCGTTACCGTCAAAGACATTTAATACATTTCACATTATTTCCTTCATAAAACATGCGAAAACACACAAAAACAATAAACCACAGGCAACGACGCCCAAATTCATCGCCACCGGCGACAATTCTCATCGCCACCGGCGACAATTCTCACCGCCACCGGCGACAAACTTCACCGCCACCGACGATAAACTTCACCGCCACCGACGGCAAACTTCACCGCCACTAAGGACGGACCGCACAGCCACAGACACCAACCATAAAATCCAGAGAAAACATCCCCCACCCCCAACTAAAAGGTTCCAGAATAGAATTCAAGCATAAAAAAGCCCACAATATCGTTTTTTTTCACAAAACACTTGCACCATTCAGAAAAAAGCAATACCTTTGCACCGCAATTCAGAGGAAAGGCAGTCCATCACGGACTAAAATTGAAAGTTCAGATTACAAAGCAAGCAACATAGACCTGCGGAAATAGCTCAGTTGGTAGAGCACAACCTTGCCAAGGTTGGGGTCGCGAGTTCGAGCCTCGTTTTCCGCTCCATGTCTTGCCCAAGTGGCGGAATTGGTAGACGCGCACGTTTCAGGTGCGTGTGTCGAGAGGCGTGCAGGTTCGACTCCTGTCTTGGGCACAACCATCGCTTTGTAATCGGAAATGGAGAGGTGGCGGAATGGTAGACGCGCTGCTTTGAGGTGGCAGTGCCGCGAGGCGTGGGAGTTCGAGTCTCCTCCTCTTCACTTTCAATGCGGAAATAGCTCAGTTGGTAGAGCACAACCTTGCCAAGGTTGGGGTCGCGAGTTCGAGCCTCGTTTTCCGCTCCATATCATGCCCAAGTGGCGGAATTGGTAGACGCGCACGTTTCAGGTGCGTGTGTCGAGAGGCGTGCAGGTTCGACTCCTGTCTTGGGCACCAATTCACCGAAAGACCGGTATCAACAGCATGATATCGGCCTTTTTTGTTACCAAAAACCACACACAAACCGCCCAATTTGTTAAAAACAAGTTCTACAACATATTATTTATAATATAATATTTGCCAGAACCAAAATATTGCCGTAAATTTGCAACGCAAAACCATAAGATAATTTTAAACACACGAATAAAATGAAAAAACTATTATTTTTAACAGTCCTCACCATGCTGTTTGCGGTAAATGCGGCTGCACAAACTGTAATTGAAGGCACCACTTCTGGCAAATGTGGCGACAATATCACATGGAGTTATGATTTTGGTTTAAGAACCTTAACATTGACTGGTAGTGGTCGCATGTATGACTATGAAGAAACTTCTGATCTAAACGCACCTTGGAATAGCGAAATAATATTAGATTTTTCGGGAGTTCATTTTGATGTGAACATAAAAAATTACATTGATTTTGTGGTGATTGACCAAAAGATAGAGAGTATCGGAAACTACGCATTTTATTATGCTTCACTTAAACACATCAATTTGGATTACATTAAGTCCATTGGCACTGGTGCATTTAAAAAATGCGAGAATCTCAAAATTACTTCACTTCCTACAAACACAACAATTGGAGATGATGCATTTAGAGGTTGTGCACAAATGGCTGACGAAGGAGTAATATATATTGGCAACACCCTTGTACAATTGTACGAATCAGGAAAAAACAGTGTTACCATCAAGGCTGGCACAACAACCATCCAAAAGGGCGCATTTAAGAACAAACAGATAGAAACTATCACATTTGCAGACAACTCTCTAACAACCATCGGAGACGAAGCGTTTTCTGGTTGCAGTAATTTAAAAACCCTTGACATTCCCAACACCGTTACAACTTGGGGCCAAAATATATTTAGCGGTTGCACCAGTCTTCTTAATGATGAAACTGAAACATACCAGAAAGCAGGTGACCATGTAATTGTAAAGGTTTCTAAAAAAGGAGAAAAACAATATCGAATACCCAGTAACATTATATATATCGCCGAAAATGCCTTTTCTGCATGCGACCAAGTAACAAAGATTGTTTCAGAACACACCACCACTATACCACAAGCAGCAACATCGGCATTTAGCTTTACAAAAATAGAAACACCCAATATTTATGTTGAAGATGGTAAAGAAAGCGAATGCGCCAATAAATGGGGTATAGCAGCTACCAAGATCAACCACACCACCATACCAGTTGGAAGCACAGGTTATGCAACAGTATCATTAGAGCATAGCGCACAAATACCCAGTGGAGTAAAAGCATATACCGTCTATGTCGAAGATGGTCAAATAAAGCTCAAACAAGTATCAAAGCTTGCAAAACACGTAGGATATATGCTCTATGGAGATGTAAAAAACCACACATTTACACCATTAAAATATAGTTATTCTGAAACTGAAGATAACGATTTGGTTGGACTTCAAGAAGATCAAGTGTTAAGTGGCGCAGATAAATACCTTCTCACCTCCAGAGATGGAGATGTAAAGTTTAGATGTTTGGACAAGACAAGCAAAGTTCTCACTGCAGGCAAAGCATATCTTTCGGTTCCCAATGCCACTGCTTCCGAATATTCTGTCAGAATAATTTCTGATGATGATACAGAGACAGATATAGATGAGACATTAGAAAACAATGCCCATGCCAACAACAGAACTATATACAATATTGCAGGACAAAGGGTGAATCAACCCCGTCAAGGACTGAATATCATCGATGGAAAATTAGTAATAATGTAAGATAAAATTGAACATGAAAAAATACATTAAACCCATAGTTGATTGTTACGAATTTGAAACAATCTCATTGTTTGCTGGCAGTCCATTCTCAGAGGTGGCCGGAGACCTCAATGCAGGCGGTAGTGTTGAGGAAGGTGATGAGGCTTTAGGCAGAGAAAACAACCATAATCCCAATTTGTGGGATAGCGGATGGTAAACTACTAAACACATATATAATTAAAAGGAGATTGGCGCAATGCCCTTCTCCTTTTGATTTTTTATACGCATACACAGTAAGCATCCGATAAAAATAATCATCCGAAATATACCGTCTTTCTCATGCTATGGTTTTTATAGAACTTTGCATCCTAAAAAAGCAATGTTCAGTTTGAACCCAAATCGGTCATTAGCCGACAAAACTCTGTTTAACAATAAAGGCTATTGTCACCATAACGCTCAGTAGCAAAAATATGTGGGAAATCGGTACAAAGTTGTATCTTTGTATCCATGGAAAGCAAGATATTAGAACAATTAGCACAGTTAGTACTCCTCAGCGATATACTGGAACGTTTTGAGATAGTAAAAATAGAGACAGATGAACAAGATATTGACGCAATGTCAATGACGATTCATCTGGATGAAGAGGCGTATGGAGACATCCCCGGTGACTTGCCGTACGCTTGAAACATTTTATCACATCAACGGGCATTTATTTGAGAAACAATACAAGGAGTCGTTAAGCGAAAGATTGTACGCACAA
>JAFTUK010000023.1 GCA_017466325.1 Bacteroidaceae bacterium
GTCTCTATTTTTACTATCTCAAAACGCTCTAGTATCTCACTCGGGAGTACTAACTGTGCTAATTGTTCTAATATCTTGCTTTCCATGGATACAAAGATACAGCTTTGTACCGATTTTCCACACATTTTTGCTACTGAGCCATTTTATCGTTACCGACGTATCGTTGAGGAGTTAGGTAGGACTGCCACCGAAGTCAGTTGGATTGAAATTCAATTTTAATGAAAATAAAAAGGATTCTTCATGAGAAGAATCCTTTTCTGTTGGGCTACCCGGACTCGAACCAGGAAAGGCAGGACCAGAATCTGCAGTGTTACCATTACACCATAGCCCAATCAAAGTGCTTTGCCAAGGCGAGAGCGTGTTTGTGTGCGCTGTTCCTTGTTTGCGAGTGCAAAGGTAAAGCGTTTTTCTGATATGACCAAACAATTTCGTGAAAAAAAGTAAAAAAAAGTGCCAAAACGGTGCGTTTTTTTGCTCGCGACCTCTAAAAGTCGTACCTTTGGGGTTCAATAATAATATAAATAATGTATAAGGCAGGAAAGCATAAATTACTTGATACCATTATCGACGGCATTCAGGACAAGAAAGGCCATGACATAGTTATTGTGGACCTCAGCAGCATAGAGGATACCATTTGTACATACTTTGTAATTGCACAGGGCGGTAGCCCCACTCAGGTACATGCCCTGGCAATGAGCGTGGGCGATAAGGCCCGTGAGGTTTGCGGGGCACGACCCTTGGCGGTGGACGGTTTGCGCAACAGCAACTGGGTGGCTATGGACTATGCCGATGTGATAGTGCACATCTTCCTGCCCGAAGAACGTGCCTTTTATGATATAGAGCATCTGTGGGCAGATGCCGAGCTAACGGAAATACCTGATTTGGACTAATGGCAAACAATAACAACAACAAGAAGCAGAGACCATCATTCAACTTCACCTGGGTATATATGATTATCCTGGCGGTTCTGGGTTATCTGTTCATTACGGGCGAGGGCGAATCGCTCAAACCCTCTTCTACCAAGGAGGTAAGTTACACGGAATTCCAGAATTGCGTCCGCAAGGGCTATGGCAAGGAACTTGTGGCCAACAAGGATAAGGGTACTGCCGTCCTGCAACTGCTTCCCGAGCACTATCGCGATGTCTTCCCCGGCACCAATGATTTCAAGGGGCAGAAGCCTTCCGTGGTTACACAGTATCCCAGTTCCGACAAACTGGACGAGTTCATAGAGGCAGAGCGTGCCAACGGCAACTTCAGTGGTGACGTGCGCTATGAGCACGAGGTGGACTCTCCATGGTGGGGCTTCCTCATCAACATAGGTCCTATGCTTCTTCTGGTATTCTTCTGGATTTTCATCATGCGCCGCATGAGCGGTGGCGGTTCTTCCGGCGGAGAAGGTGGCGGCGGTCCCATGGGTATCTTCAATGTTGGCAAGAGCCGTGCACGCCTGATAGAGAAGGACGATGCCAAGGTGACGTTCAAGGACGTTGCCGGACAGGAGGGAGCCAAGCAGGAGGTGCAGGAGATTGTTGACTTCCTGAAGAACCCTGCCAAGTACACAGAACTGGGCGGCAAGATTCCCAAAGGCGCCCTGCTCGTAGGTCCTCCGGGAACCGGTAAGACCCTGCTTGCCAAGGCTGTAGCCGGCGAGGCCGACGTGCCCTTCTTCTCCATGAGCGGTTCGGATTTCGTGGAGATGTTCGTTGGCGTGGGTGCCAGCCGTGTCCGCGACCTCTTCCGCAAGGCTAAGGAGAAGAGCCCTTGCATCATCTTCATCGACGAGATAGATGCCGTGGGACGTGCCCGTAGCCGCAACATCAGTACGGGTGGCAACGACGAGCGCGAGAACACGCTGAACCAGTTGCTCACCGAGATGGACGGTTTCGGCACCAACAGCGGTGTCATCATCCTGGCCGCCACCAACCGTGCCGACATTCTGGACAAGGCCTTGTTGCGTGCAGGACGTTTCGACCGCCAGATACATGTGGATCTGCCCGATGTGAACGAGCGCCGTGCTATCTTCGAGGTGCACCTGCGCCCAATCAAGAAGGCGGACGACCTCGACCTTGATTTCCTTTCCCGCCAGACGCCCGGTTTCTCCGGTGCCGACATTGCCAATGTCTGCAACGAGGCTGCCCTCATTGCAGCCCGTCACGGGCAGAGCACCGTGGGCAAGGATAACTTCCTTGCCGCCGTGGACCGTATCATCGGTGGTTTGGAGAAGAAGACCAAGGTGATGACTGTGGAGGAGAAGCGCACCATTGCCCTGCACGAGGCTGGTCATGCCACCGTAAGTTGGCACCTGCAGTACGCCAATCCTCTTGTCAAGGTTACCATCGTGCCCCGTGGCCGTGCCCTGGGTGCTGCATGGTATCTGCCCGAGGAACGCCAGATTACCACCAAGGAGCAGATGCTGGACGAGATGTGTGCCACTCTGGGCGGACGTGCCGCCGAGGAACTCTTCACCGGCCATATCTCTTCGGGTGCCATGAACGACCTGGAGCGCGTCACCAAGCAGGCATACGGCATGATAGCCTATATGGGCATGAGCGACAAGTTGCCCAACCTCTGCTATTACAACAACGACGAGTACCAGTTCCAGCGCCCCTATAGCGAGGATACCGCACGCCAGATAGATGCCGAGGTGCAGCGCATGATAGCCGAGCAGTATGCCCGTGCCAAGGCCCTGCTTGCCGAGAAGAGCGAAGGCCATGCCCAACTGGCGCAGATCCTGCAGGAACGTGAGGTGATCTTTGCCGAGGATGTGGAAACCATCTTTGGCAAGCGCCCCTGGACCAGCCGCACCGAAGAACTCCTGGAGAGTGAACCAACCCCCGAAATCCCATAACTCCCTACTGGCCCTAAGGTCTTTAAAGTCCTTAAGGTCCTTAAGGTCCCTAAAAACAATATAAATGAAAAATCTTATCTTACGTACTATCACAGGTATAGCCTTTGTGGCAGTCCTTGTAGGTTCCATTGTCTACAGCCCCTTCACCTTTGGCTCGCTCTTCGCCATTGTTTCAGCACTCTCCACGCTGGAGTTCTGTAGGATTGTGAACAAGCAGGAAGGTGTGCGTGTAAACTCCTTCATGTGCACTATAGCAAGTATATTCCTTTTCTTTGCATTCTTTGCATACAGTTGCGGTTTTGCTCATAACTTTCAGATGCCAGGCTCTGTTTTCATGCCTTATCTTCTGATTGTCATATACTTGTTGGTGAGCCAGTTGTATTTTGGACGTCAGAATGCACTTGTTTCCTGGGCATATTCTATGATGTCTCAGGTGTATATTGCATTGCCTTTTGCTTTGTTGCCTGTTTTGTATGCTATTCCGCTTTTTGATCAATTATTGTTCTGCTGGGTTTATCCATTGGCGGTATTTCTTTTCCTGTGGTGTAGCGACACAGGAGCCTATTGCGTAGGTTCTCTGTTGGGCAAGAAGATACCTTACCGTCTGTTTCCCAGCATTTCTCCCAACAAGTCCTGGGTTGGCAGCATAGGCGGAGGATTGCTTGCTGTTGGTGTTGCCGCAATAATCCGCATGAATACTGACGCAATGCCTGAGATAGTGAAGTTTGCAGTAGAGTTGCTTACCTTGCCTCAGTGGATAGGTTTTGCTCTTGTAGTAACAATCTTCGGCACATGGGGCGACCTTGTGGAGAGCCAGATCAAGCGTCAGCTTGGTATCAAGGACAGTGGCAATATCCTTCCCGGTCATGGAGGTTTCCTGGATCGTTTCGATAGCAGTCTGCTTGCTATACCGGCCTCTTTGGCGTATATCTACACCATTTGGAGCATGTAGTATTATTTAACCCAAATCGGTCATTAGACAGTTATGCGCTAATGGCCGATTTGGGTTTAAGGGAAATCATACACCTGATACTTAAAATACGAGATAGTTTAGCAACGATGTCATACAACAGTGCCCAGCCCTCCATACTAATTATCTATACAGGCGGAACTATCGGCATGATAGAGAACCCTGAAACAGGAGCTTTGCTTAATTTTGACTTTGAGCAGTTCAGGTGTCATGTGCCAGAGTTGAAACAATTCCATCTTCAAATACATTCCTATGCATTTGAACCTCCAATAGATTCAAGCGATATGGAGCCAAAGCATTGGGTCGAGATAGCCAAGATTATAGCTGACAACTACGATGTTTATGACGGATTTGTTGTTTTGCATGGTACCGACACGATGGCTTTCACAGCCTCTGCCTTGAGTTTTATGCTTGAAAATTTGGGCAAGCCGGTTGTTATTACCGGAGCCCAGTTGCCTATCGGGAAATTGCGGACAGACGGCAAGGAAAACCTGCTGACATCTATTGAAATAGCGGCAGCTCGAAATTCAGCAGGAGAACCTATGGTGCCAGAGGTATGTATTTTCTTTGAAAGCCAGTTAATGCGTGGCAACCGTACAACAAAGATAAATGCAGAGGGGTTCAATGCTTTCCGTTCGTTCAATTACCCTCCATTGGCAGTTGCTGGTGTACATATCAGGTATAATAATCTGCTTATACGTCGTCCGGATTCATCACGGCCATTTCGTTCCCATTTTTCCCTTGGAACAGGTATATTCATACTTACTATTTTTCCAGGAATTCAAAAGGAGTACGTTGATGTAGTTATTCAAATGAAAAATCTGCGGGCACTCATTATCAAAACTTATGGTTCTGGTAATGCTCCACAAAAGCCCTGGTTACTTGATAAACTCAGAGAACTTGACCGTCGTGGGGTAATCCTTGTCAACATAACGCAATGTTCCCAAGGAACTGTAGAGATGCATCGTTATGCTACTGGTTTACAACTTCTGCAAGCTGGAGCAGTTAATGGTTATGACGGAACGTTGGAGAGTACGGTGTCTAAGCTTATGTTCCTTCTTGGTCAAAATTATTCAAAAGAAGAGATACTCACATTGTTAAATACCAGTATCGCAGGTGAAATAACACTATCTTCCGAAGCATAGACTTTTTCTGCCGGTATAATCAGTATTTGCTCTGATGTATCAGCCTGTATGCTATGGAACCTTTTGGTGGAGTGGCAGGACAGTTGTTACGTGGAAACCATGCCGCCCTTTGCAGTTCGCTTTCCTGTATGTGTATTTCTCCGCTCTCGTATTCTGCAGTGAAACCGAGCATCAGTTGGGAGGGAAACGGCCAACTCTGACTGCCGAAATATCGGATGTTACAGACGGTAATGCCTGTCTCTTCCATTATCTCACGCCTTACCGCCTGCTCGGCAGACTCTCCTGCCTCCATGAAGCCTGCTATACAGGAGTAGTATTTGGAGATACGGTTGCGGTGCAGGGCCAACAGAATGTCGTTTCCGCGGTTTACAAGCACGATTATGCAGGGTTCTATCCGTGGGAATATGACGTTGTGGCAGTTTGGGCACACAAGCGAGGTTTCCTCCTCATTTGTGCTGGGTTCCAGCCGCGTGCCGCACTTAGGACAATAGCGTGTCTTGCTGAGCCATTCGTATAGGGCCTTGGCACGGAAGTAGGGTAGTACATGCTCCTCTCCGTGCTCTGCATAGTAATTGCGCAAGGTTGTTGTCTCGAAGCCTTCTGGCAGTGAGGTGTCTTGCGGCATGCCCAACACGCAGATGTCTGTATGTCTTTCTTCAAAAAGCAGGTTGTCAGACGATGAAGCCTGAAGACCTTTCAAATCTTCGAATTCCAAGGACTGTCCGTCATTCCGCAATACCACATCCTGCCCTGCCAGGGCGATGCATCGGCAACATGAGGTTTCTGGAGATAGGATTATGGGCATAGAGGAAACAGAAAACGGAAAGGGGAAAACGGAAAACTGGAAGTGGAAAACGCAAATCTCCTCTTCACTTCGTCTTGCGCATGATGAGGCGGTAGACGTTGCATCCCAGGAAATTGCCCGATGCTATTGCCAGCCAGAAGGCAATAACCTGAGGCAGATGGGCAAGGGTAAAGTCTGTTGGAACACACAGATAGAAAAAGGAGTCTGCTACACAGTGAGGGAAACCACAGTTTATGAAGACGGGGATGCCGAACAGCATGGGCAGGTTCTTACCCTCGCGAGCAAAGGTCACTACGGTGGTCATGATGAAGCCGCAACCTATTGCCAATATGCCGCCTTTCACTGGGCCCAAAGCCAAACGGGCCTCCAGAATGCCTTGGGCGGTCTCTTGCAATGGCATGGGAGAGCATCGGAGTATCAGGGACATGGCAGCGCAACCCATAAGATTGCCGAAGAGAATCAGCATAACTTGGGAGAACTCTCCTTTCTTGAAGAATCCTGCCGTACCTGTGTAGAGTTTAAGACTGTACCCCACCACGGCCAAGAGTCCGAAAGAGAAGAGCACCGCTCCTATTATGTTCTTCTCTGCAAGATAGCCGAAACCGGCAATGCCTATGCAGATGCCGGCAATGAATGCCGAGCGCAGCGTGAACCAGATTTCCTTTATTGTCATTGCTTTTGTGCTTTTGCCTGTGTTGCAGCACAGACGATACGTTAAATATTGTTGCAAAGATACACAAACCGTACGGAACGGCAAAGTGTAGGTGGGATTATTTGGTAAAATCCCCCTCATGTGTAGAGATAATACCCTCGTCCTTTATGTAAAATCCGTTGCACGGCAGGATTAAGAGGTGTATCTTTGCGGTGTAAACAACATGAAGACTAACTTTAAAAGACTTACTACTATGAAAAGATTGATGATTGTTTCAGCGTTAACGATGGCAATGCTTATGCCAAGTTTGGAATCCAATGCTCAGGCTCAGGGTCGCGGACGCAACCATGAGAGAGTGGAACGCCGTGAGGTACGTGGCCGGAATAATAGCGACGACTATCGCCAAAAGTCCAAAAGGGACAGACGTCCTGACCGTATGGCGCATGCTCCCAAGCATAAGGACAGGCACGATAATCATTTCGTTCCTCGCGGAGGCCGCCTCGTGAAATGTGCCCCTCCCCGTATCAGCCGTGGATGTTATGTGCCTGGTTGGGAGGGTCGTGTACGCTATCATCACGACGGACGCTGGGGTTACTATGTAAACGGAGCCTGGAGGTATTACAACTGCTACTATAATCCCTACGACTTCTTCTGCGAACCTGTTCCAGTACATGTGCCTCACTCTCGTACAGTGTGTGCAGGCCATGCCCCTGCCGGAGAAGTGGCGGCCGGTGTGGTGGCCGGTACCATCCTGGGTTGCATAATTGGTTCCATGGCAAATTGACAATGGTTATATTTCCTTAAATCCTCGTTACGAAACCCAAAAAGACCGTTGAAACCTGATGCTTTTATTATAATTTATCGTATATTTGTCGTACCGACAAGGTTCGGTATATTCTTATAGAACGGAGGACACAACTATGAGCAGCATGAATTATTGCCTGATTCTGGCTGGGGGAATAGGCCAGAGATTATGGCCCATTAGTCGCAGTGCCAAGCCCAAACAGTTTTTGGACTTGTTTGGTGCAGGACGTACGATGCTCCAGCAGACTTACGACCGGGTATCGCGTTTCATAGACCACGACAATATATATGTAAGCACCAATGTACAATATCTTCCTTTGGTGTACGAACAGTTGCCTCAGGTGGACGATATGCATATTCTTGAAGAGCCTCTCAGACGCGGTACCATGGCTTCCGTTGCATGGGGTATGTCCATGATAACCAAGCGCGAACCGAAGGCGAGGGTATTGGTAACACCGTCTGACCAGCTTATCCTCCATGAAGATGATTATGTCCGTGACATGCTTGAAGGATTGGAGTTCGTTTCCGAACAGGGCAGTATGCTTGTGATGGGAGTTAAGGCCACACGTCCGGAGACAGGATATGGCTACATCCAAAAGGGGGATGAGACCAATGAAAAGGGGATAAGCAAGGTAAAGACCTTCTCGGAAAAGCCTGCACGCGAGTTTGCAGAGATGTTTGTGCGCGATGGCGACTTCCTGTGGAATACAGGTTTGCAGGTGTTCCGTGCGGATGTATTCCTGGATTCTGTATGCCGTATGGTTCCAGAATACCAGATTGCCATTCCACGCATGATGTCCGATGCGGAAAGCGACGATGCCAGATTGATTCCTGAGGTGTTCCAGATGCTGCCAAACCTTAGTTTAGCGGTGGGGTTGCTTGAACGTGCCGATAATGTTTGTGTAAAGGAATGTTCATTCGGTTGGGCGGATATTGGAACATGGACGTCCATTCACGATGATTTGCCGGCAGATGCCAATGGCAATGTGCTTATGAACACCAAGGCTTATCTATATGAATGTAGCGACAATGTGATTCGCCTGCCCAATGGCAAGACTGTGGTCATAAAGGGGCTTCACGACTATGTGGTGGCAGAGGAGGGGGACATACTGATGATCTGTCCGCGCGAGGATGTGGCCACCATGCGTCGCATGCACACTGATACAAAGTTCATGTAGAAAAACAAAGCCGCGCCAGGGATATCACTGGCGCGGCCTTGTTTTTATAACGGTGCATTGCGTTAGAATTGTGCACGGATGCTCTCGGCAATTTCGTTAAATTCCTCTGGAGTGAGTTCGAGATGAGGGTTGGTAAATCTCATGTCTGCCTCGCTCTGCATGGGGACAAGGTGTATGTGGGCATGGGGCACTTCCAGTCCCAAAACGCATTGCCCCACCTTTACGCATGGAATGGCCTTGCGGATTGCTACTGCCACCTTCTTGGCAAAGACCTGTAGGCCGGCAATCTCTTCGTCGCTCAGGTCGAAGATGTAGTCCACCTCGTGCTTGGGGATGACCAGAGTGTGCCCCTTCTGGAGGGGGCTGATGTCGAGGAAGGCGAAGTAGTTCTCGTCCTCGGCAATCTTGTAGCAGGGTATCTCGCCTGCCACTATGCGTGAAAAGATGCTCATAATCAGATGTCGTAACTGATGCTGGTAATCTCCAGTTGGATTTCTCCCTGAGGTACGCGGATGGTGGCTGTCTCGCCCACTTTTTTGCCGAGGAGGCCCTGGGCGATTGGAGTCTCCACACTGATCTTGCCGGCGCGGTGGTCTGCCTCGGTGGCGCTGACGATGGTGTACTTCATCTCCATGCCGTTGTTGGCGTTCTTCAATCCCACGGTAGCCATGATCTGCACGGAACTGGTGTCCATGTGGCGCGTGTCTATGATTTTTGCATCCAATATGGTTTGCTTCAGCAGTGCTATCTGGGTTTCCAGCTTGCTCTGCCATTCCTTTGCTGCATCGTATTCTGCATTCTCGCTGAGATCACCTTTGTCGCGTGCCTCGGCAATTGCCGCACTGGCAGCGGGACGGTCCACGCTCTCCATGTGCTTGAGTTTTGCCACGAGATCGTCGTAGCCCTTTTGTGACATGTATGCCATGTTGTTGTATTTGTTTGTTTGGTTATTATTATTGTTGTTCTGTCTCCGTGTGGCGGTGGTGCCTTTTTTGAAGACCGCAAAATAAAAGAATTCCAACCTTTCGGTCAGAACCCTTAATCGGTATCGGTCTGTTTTCAGAATTGCAGTGCAAAGGTATAACATTAAAATGAATAAACAACCATTATGCCTCTAAATTGTTCTCTTTTGACCTTTTTTAAGGAATTGTTGTATATATATAATAATGTATATAAGACTTTTTCGTATCTTTGCATGGATAAAGACGTTTTTTATACACACAATCGAAACAAGAAGATGAATGTAATTACAAAGACTGTGTCTCTGCCTGATGGACGTACCATCAGCATCGAGACCGGAAAGTTGGCCAAACAAGCCGATGGTGCCGTGATGTTGCGTATGAACAACACCGTGCTCCTGGCCACTGTTTGCGGTGCCAAGGACGCTGTTCCCGGCACAGATTTCATGCCTTTGCAGGTAGAGTATCGCGAGAAGTACAGTGCAGCCGGCCGTTTCCCCGGCGGTTTCACCAAGCGCGAGGGTAAGGCTAACGACGACGAGATTCTGACCTGTCGTCTGGTGGACCGTGCCCTGCGTCCCTTGTTCCCCAGCGATTACCATGCCGAGGTTTATGTTAACGTGATTCTCTACTCCGCTGATGGCGTGGATATGCCCGATGCCTTGGCAGGTTTTGCCGCCAGTGCCGCATTGAGCTGCAGCGACATTCCCTTTGACGGTCCTATCAGCGAGGTTCGCGTAGCCCGTATCAACGGCGAATATGTCATCAACCCTACCTTTGCCCAGTTGGAGAAGGCCGATATGGACCTCATGGTAGGTGCCACCGAGGAGAATATCATGATGGTAGAGGGCGAGATGAAGGAAGTGAGCGAGCAGGATCTGCTCGGTGCTTTGAAGGCTGCCCACGAGGCCATAAAGCCCATGTGTCAGTTGCAGAAGGAACTGGCCAAGGAACTGGGTACCGACGTGAAGCGCGAGTACTGCCACGAGGTTAACGACGAGGAACTGCGCGAGCAGGTGAAGGCTGCCTGCTATCAGCCCGCCTACGACGTTACCAAGCAGGCTCTGGAGAAGCATGCGCGCGCCGAGGCTTTTGAGAAGATCCGCGAGGACTTCAAACTGGAGTATGCTGCCGCACATCCCGAACTGACCGACGACGAGTTGGCCGAGAAGAACGCTCTGGTGGACCGTTACTACCACGATGTGGAGAAGGACGCCATGCGTCGTTGCATCCTGGATGAGGGTATCCGTCTGGACGGCCGTAAGACCACAGACATCCGCCCCATCTGGTGTGAGGTAAGTCCCCTGCCCATGCCTCACGGCAGTGCTATCTTCACACGTGGCGAGACTCAGTCGCTGAGCACCACCACTTTGGGTACCAAGCTCGACGAGAAGATGGTGGACAACGTGCTGGATAAGAGCTATATGCGCTTCCTGCTGCACTACAACTTCCCTCCCTTCTCTACTGGTGAGGCCAAGGCACAGCGCGGCATAGGCCGTCGTGAAATCGGTCACGGCCATCTGGCATGGCGTGGCCTGAAGGGTCAGATTCCTGCCGACTATCCTTACACTGTTCGTGTGGTAAGTGATATTCTGGAGAGTAACGGTTCAAGTTCTATGGCCACCGTATGTGCCGGCTGTCTGTCTCTGATGGACGCTGGTGTGCCCATCAAGGCTCCCGTCAGCGGTATTGCCATGGGGCTGATCAAGAACCCCGGTGAGGACAAGTACGCAGTGCTGTCCGATATCCTTGGCGACGAGGACCACTTGGGCGATATGGACTTCAAGACCACAGGTACTCCCAAAGGTCTTACAGCAACCCAGATGGACATCAAGTGCGATGGTCTCTCCTATGAGATTCTGGAGCAGGCTCTGATGCAGGCCAAGGCCGGTCGTGAGCACATCCTGGGCGAGATGATGAAGACTCTGTCCGAACCTCGTGCCGAGTTGAAGCCCCACGTTCCACGCATTGAGCAGATTATCATTCCCAAGGAGTTCATCGGTGCTGTCATCGGTCCTGGCGGTAAGATTATCCAGGGCATGCAGGAGGATACCGGTGCTGTCATCACCATCGATGAGGAAGACGGCGTAGGCAAGGTGCAGGTATCCGGTTCCAGCAAGGCCGTCATCGATGCCGCCATGAGCAAGATCAAGGCCATCGTTGCCGTTCCCGAGATTGGCGAGGTGTACGAGGGTACTGTACGTTCAGTAATGCCTTATGGCTGCTTCGTTGAGTTCATGCCCGGCAAGGATGGTCTGCTGCACATCAGCGAGATAGACTGGAAGCGTCTGGAGACCGTGGAAGAGGCTGGAATCAAGGAGGGTGACAAGCTGCAGGTAAAACTCCTGGAGATTGACCCCAAGACCGGTAAGTTCAAACTTTCTCGCCGTGTTCTCATAGAGAAGCCCGAGGGTTATGTGGAGCGCGAGCGTCGTCCCCGTCCCGAGCGCCCCGAGCGTCCCATGCGTGGCGACCGCCCCATACGCGGTGAAAGAGGTGAGCGTGGCGAGCGTCGTCCTCGTCCCAACTTCGGACATAACGAGAATAGCGAAAGCGCAGAATAATTAATTTCTGCACATACTTCATATTCCGAGGATGTGTAGGTGTATATGATAATGGTTGGGGCGGCGTTAGGTCGGCCCAACTTTTTTCTATCTTAGTGGATGAGTCGCTAATGCAGTGTTACGTGGCCTGCTGTGTTACGTACCAATAGTTTTATAATTATATCGTACCGCAACACATCATGTAGGCGAGGTGTTGCGGTTTTGTTTTAGGTCCAGTTTCATGGTCTGCGGTTTGTGTTCTATGTGGACCCTTGCCGAGCCGTCGGTGGCGGTAAAATGAGCCGCCCTCGGCGATAAAGTTCACCGCCAGTGGCGATTCATTTTACCGCCACCGATAACAAAAGTCGCCGCTTGTATGAGTAACATTGCGGTGTCGCTATCAAATAAAAATGGCAGGAAGAGACTTTGCTGTTCTTCCTGCCTGATTATGGTGTTTAGTAAAGGTTTATGCGTCGATGTTAGCGAACGTTGCGTTCTGTTCGATGAACTCGCGGCGTGGTGCCACGTCCTCGCCCATGAGCATGGAGAAGACATAGTCGGCCTGTGCGGCATCGTCGATGGTCACCTGCTTGAGCAGACGGCGTTCGGGGTCCATGGTGGTCTCCCACAACTGGTCGGGGTTCATCTCACCAAGACCTTTGTAGCGCTGGGTGTGGATTGCATCCTCGCGGCCGTTGGCGTATGTCTGGATGAAACGCAGACGGCTGGCTTCGTCGTAGCAGTACTCCTCGTGCTTGCCTATGGTGCAGCGGTAGAGTGGGGGAGTGGCTATGTAGAGGTGGCCGTTGCGGATGAGTTCGGGCATGTAGCGGTAGAACAAGGTCATCAGGAGGGTGTCGATGTGAGAACCATCGACGTCGGCATCGGTCATGATGATGGTCTTGTAGTAGCGCAGTTTGTCGTAGTTGGCTTCCTTGCTGTCCTCGCCCAAGCCGAAGCGCACGCCCAGAGCCTGTATGATGTTGTTCACCTCCTCGTGTTCGAAGGCCTTGTGCCACATTACGCGCTCCACATTGAATATCTTACCGCGGATGGGCAGAATGGCCTGGAAATGGCGGTTGCGACCCTGCTTGGCGCTACCGCCCGCAGAGTCACCCTCGACAATGAAGAGTTCGCAGTTGGCGGCATCCCTGTCGGAGCAGTCGGCCAGTTTGCCGGGCAGGCCGCCTCCTGCCATGGGAGACTTGCGCTGTACGTTCTCGCGTGCCTTGCGTGCTGCAACACGTGCTGTGGCGGCCAGGATTACCTTGTCCACAATTACCTTTGCCTCGTGGGGATGTTCCTCCAGGTAGTTGCTCAGGGCTTCGCCTACGGCCTGCTGCACAGCACCTGCCACTTCGCTGTTGCCAAGTTTTGTCTTGGTCTGTCCCTCGAACTGGGGTTCTGCCACCTTCACGCTGATAACGGCGGTAAGGCCCTCGCGGAAGTCCTCGCCGGAAATCTCCACATGGTTCTTGGCCAGTTTCTCCAGTTCCTTCACGCACTGCTTCTCGGCATAGCCCTTCAGGGTACGTGTCAGTGCGGTACGGAAACCCTGCAGGTGTGTGCCGCCCTCTATGGTGTTGATGTTGTTTACGTAAGAATGCAGGTTCTCGGAGTAGCCGGTATTGTACATGATGGCAATCTCGATGGGCACTCCCTGCTTCTCAGTGTTCAGATAGATGACATCGTTGATGAGACGTGTGCGTGTGCTGTCGATGTAGCGCACAAAGTCGCGCAGGCCGCCCTCGCTGTAGAAAACCTCCTTGCGGATACCCTCTATGCCTGATGCCTCGTTCACATCCAGACGCATGTCGGTAAGAGTAATGTGGATGCCGGCATTCAGGTAGGCCAGTTCGCGCATGCGGTTGGCCAGGATGTCGTATTCATAGACGGTGGTGGTGAATATCTCTGCATCGGGCCAGAACTGCTGGCGTGTGCCTCGCAGGTCTGTCTCGCCTACCACTGCTACGGGAGCGTCGGGCTTGCCCTGATGGTATTGCTGCTGGTAGATCTTGCCGTCGCGGAATACCTGTGAGAGCATCTTCTGGGAAAGTGCGTTCACACAACTTACACCCACGCCGTGCAGACCGCCGGAAACCTTGTATGAACCCTTGTCAAACTTGCCGCCGGCATGCAGTACGGTCATCACGACCTCCAGAGCGCTCTTTCCCTCCTTCTCGTGCATGTCCACGGGGATACCGCGGCCGTTGTCCTGCACGGTTATGCTGTTATCTTCGTTTATCGTTACTTCGATGTGCGTACAATATCCGGCCAGCGCCTCGTCGATAGAGTTGTCCACAGTCTCGTACACGAGATGGTGTAGACCCTTCTTGCTGATGTCGCCAATGTACATGGCGGGGCGCTTGCGTACAGCTTCCAGACCTTCCAGAACCTGGATGTTGGAGGCGCTGTAATTGGAATTGTTTGTCATTGTCTCTTCCATTGTTTCTTAATGTCTTATATACGGGTACAAAGATACAAAAAAAACGTGAGAATGTGGATGTTGTGTGCTGACTTTTTTGTGTTTCCAGACAGATAAAGACGGCGCTGTATGCAGACTGTCAGATACAGAAAACGGCCTCCTGTGCAGGAAGCCGTTATATTTTTCTGTCTTGAAAAGAGAATCTTGCTTGATTAACCCAACTTCTGGATGTGGTGAGCCAATTTGCTCTTCAGGTTAGAAGCCTTGTTCTTGTGGATGATGTTAATCTTGGCCAACTTGTCCAGAGCCTTCTGAACGCTGGGGTACATCTCGATAGCTGCTGCCTTGTCTGTAGTGGCACGCAACTTGCGTACAGCATTACGCATGGTCTTGGCGTAATATCTGTTGTGGAGTCTTCTCTTCTGCTCCTGACGGATTCTCTTTAAAGATGACTTGTGGTTTGCCATGTCTTACTTAATCTATTTCTTTTTTACTTTTGTAGTCCCTAGGAGAGTCGAACTCCTCTTTAGAGAATGAAAATCTCTCGTCCTAACCGATAGACGAAGGGACCTTACCTTCGGCTTTTATGCCAGTGCTCAAACGGCGTTGTTCCGATTTTGCGGTGCAAAGGTACGCTGATTCTTTGAATTGACAAAATATTTTCGTGGAAAAATGCACATAATGGCGTAATTTTTATGAATTTGCCTCCTCTTAATGCTATTTTTGGGTAAATTCGCATAAACAATATCCATCAAGTACATGCAAGCGACAAAAGGCATTGTGTTGAGGACAATACGCTATAGTGACAGTCGTATCATAGTATCTCTTTTTACAGAGCATTATGGTATGTTGTCTGCCGCTGTACGGCTGCCAAGGGGAGGGCGCTCTGGAGGCAGAAGCGCCTTGTGGCAGACGCTGAATGTTGTGGAGGTGAGTGTGGATTATCGTCCGTCAAATGATTTGCAGAAGATATCCGAGGTTTCCATTTCCACACCATGGATAGAACTGCCCTATCATCCGGTAAAGGCTTCCATATCCATGTTCTTGGGTGATTTCCTTTACCATAGCCTCAGAGGTGAAGGGGAGAACCGCCCCCTATTCTCTTTTCTCTATAATTCCCTTCGTTGGCTTGATGAGGCAGATGGAGGTGTAGCCAACTTCCATTTGTTGCTGATGATAAGAATGACCAGATTCCTGGGTATATGGCCCGGTATGGATGGTTATGGCAGAAATATGGTATACGACATGAAGGCAGCCTGCTTCTCTGCTGTTCTGCCTGAGCATGGCCAGTATCTTGAGGCAGGGGATGCCATGTGGATTCCTCTGTTATTGAAGATGGACTATTCGCAGATGCACAGGCTTAGGATGACAAGAAACGAACGATGGCACATGCTGGATGTACTGCTGAGGTACTACCGTTTGCATGTGCCATCGTTCGGTGAGTTGCAGAGTGTTGAGATTCTGCGTGAACTGTTCTCTTAGTTGTTTATCCCCAATTGCCCATTAGACTGTTACGCGCTAATGACCGATTTTGGTTTATCCGATGCAGTCGCTCTTCAATCGGTTCAGGTCTTCCTTGGTGCGACGGCAAGTTGGAGTGGCATCAACGCGGGATATGATGTCGTCGTTGTCCATGTTGTCAGGAGTATAGATGAAGATGTTGCGGTGGCGCCGTTTTGTCGTATTTTTGCCGTCGGAATAATAAATTCCTATCAGATCCTCGCGGTGTTCCTTGAGTTCCTTGTCCTCTTCGCTTACCCTTATGCTTGCCTCTTCCTGATGTGTGCTCATACCACTTATGTTCTGGAGGCCGAAACCGGTGGCGAGCAGGGTTATCTTTACCTTGCTGCCAAGGGTGGAGTCGGTAGCAAGGCCCCACTTTGTTTCCACATCGTGACGGAACTTGCCCATGAAGTCGTGTATCTCATTCATTTCCTCCATCATGAGTGAACTGTGATCGTCGTCGGCGCAGAAGTTGATGTTGAGCAGTACCTTTTTGGAGTTGAAGATGTCGTTGTGGTTCAGCAGTGGAGAGTTGAGGGCTTCCTTGATGGCCTTGGTGACGCGGTTTTCGCCTTCACCGTATCCTGTGCTCATGATGGCTACACCACCATCCTTCAATACGGTGGTGACGTCCTCGAAGTCCAGATTCATGATACCGTGCATGGTGATGATTTCCGCAATGCTCTTGGCGGCAATGGTCAGTGTGTCGTCGGCCTTTGCAAAAGCGTTGATGACGGTAAGTTCGGGGTATATCTCGCGCAGGCGCTCGTTGTTGATTACCAGCAGGGCGTCGACGTGCTTTGAAATCTCCTCCACACCGTCAAGAGCCTGGTTTATCTTCTTGATGCCTTCAAATCTGAAGGGTATTGTCACAATGCCTACAGTCAATATGCCTGCTTCCTTGGCGCATCGGGCAATGATAGGTGCGGCTCCGGTACCTGTGCCACCGCCCATTCCGGCTGTGATGAAGACCATGCGTGTTCCGTCGTTAAGCATTTCCTTGATGGCATCAATGCTTTCCTCGGCTATCTTGCGTGCTTTCTCGGGCCTGTTGCCTGCCCCAAGTCCGCATCCGAGTTGTAGATGGTTGGGTACGGCCGAATCCTCGAGTGCCTTCTTGTCGGTATTGCAGACCACATAGGACACATCATGTATGCCCTCGCGGTACATGTGATTGACTGCATTGCCGCCACCGCCACCTACGCCGATGACCTTGATGATACAGTTGTTTGTCTTTGGTAGATCTACGATAGGAAGACCCAAATCGAAATTAATATCTTGCTGGTTGTCCATATTTGTGATAGCTTAGAGGGTGTTGTTTTTATTCTTCTTCATCGGTAAGGGCATTCTTAATGGTTTGCCAGAATGGATTCCAGAATGAACGCTTGTTCTTTTTTGTCTCGTTCTCCTTATCTTCTATGCCGGTTTCTTCCTCTTCCAACTGGGCGGGTGGGTTGTTGTCTTGTTTACCGGTGTCGGCAGTAGTATCAGGTACAGGATTATTTTCTTCTGGAGTTTCCTGCGGCTCTGCTTTCTTTTCAGGCTCCACATTGTTAATTACGCAGTTCTGGTCGCCGTGTAGCAGCAGTGAAAGGATACTGTTGGTACGTCCATTGTCGGGGATGTATGTGGACGATGTCATGCAGATGTCTACCGGCATGCCCTTTACAACGCGTATCTGTTTGTCCCTTTTGTTTACTTGCTTGAAGGCTTCATTGAAGAAACGTATCTGTGCACCTCCGCCAGTAAAGATTACACCGGATGTAAGTTTTTCGCTATCCTCTTCAATCTGTGCCCATACATTGTGGAGGATTTCTTCGTATCTTGCTTCAATGATTTCGCACAGACAGCTTTCGTTGGTTTCTCTGTCGTGGGACAATTGCAGGATGTTGTTTTTTGCGGTTTCGTAATCTTCAAGCCAGGCACGTCCATATTTAATCTTCATGCTCTCTGCCTCCTCATTCTCTATTTTGAGACAGCAGGCAATATCCGTAGTCGCATTGTGTGAACCCATGGGAATGACTACCAACTTGCGAAGGATATTGTTGGTATATACACTGATTGTTGTGGTATCTGCACCCAAATCAACCAATGCGCATCCTGAGCGTTTTTCGCTGGCACTTAACAGGGAGTCACCGAGTGTGAGAGGTGTGATCAGCAGTTCGGCAATCTCGCAACCGGCACCGTTTACACAGTTTTCAATGTTTTCAGCCAGAGAGTTGCGTGCAATGATGTTCAGGAAGTTGGCTTCCATTTGCTCTATTTGCATACCGACAATGTCAGTGTCAGGGACCGCTCTGTTTCCAATCTTGTACTCTTGGGGTATTACTTCAAGAATTTCAGAGTTAGTATAGACCACACCACGGTTGGTGTCCATGAGCTGGTCAATCAGGCCATTGGATATCTGTGTCTTCTCAGTGAAGGTACGTTGGATACGGTTGTGTACCGAATGAAGCGATTGTCCCCCCAGACCGACATAGACACGCGAGATGGTTTGTCCAAGTTGCAGGCCTATCGCTCCAAGTACGCGTGAGATGGTTTGTGTAGTCTTGTCAATGTTGTCTATTATACCTTTGCGGATGCAGTTTGCTGCATTTTCTTCGGCAAAGGCAAGTACTTGCATTGTCCCGTCGGGCATGCGTTGTCCTGCAATAGCGCGGATGGAAGTGGTTGCCAGTTCCAATGCTACGATGATGTCCTTTTCTGCTACCATAGTATAGTGTCTTTATCTTTTTTTTCTTTTTGTGCAAACGATTTGGTCGGCGAAATTCAGATTTATGGTCTGGTATTTGTTCCATCCTGTTTTGTCCAGTCCTTCCTTATAGAAGATGGAGAGTTTGTTCATCTTTTCTTCGATGCCATTTGGGTCGCCGACAATGATGGTATGGTTTCCTGTCAAAGGAATGAGCTCTATGTGTTTCTCGTCTTTTACGTGTATCTGCTGGATATCTTTGTCCCAAGGCGAGTGTGTATTTATGTATGTGGCAATTTCTAACAGATGCTCTCTGGCATATTGTTTTGAAAAGTTTCCAGTTGCCAGGCATACATCCATGAGTATACCGTCAGTGGGCATGTCGTTGCCGTTTATGTCCATGTAGTAGCTGTCGCCGCTATTGGTTATGGCATGAAGGATAGGTGTGCGTGCAAATACACGAATACACATGAGATTGTCTGGAGTATAGTAGCAGACGACAGAGTCGACGTATGGACTTTCAAGTATTCTGCTTTCTATTTGGTGTGCGTCAACATTGTTGATGGCGACACCCTCAATCGAGCAATTTGTCTTGGTGACAATGTTTTCGATATGGCTTTTACTTATGCTATTGCCGTTTTCGGACTCTTCCAGTATGACTTCATATCCTTTGCATATCCTGTCACTCTGGTCGCTTGACATGGTGCTGATAGCGAATATGATGTACCCTAAAACGGCAATGAGTAGTATGGCCTTAATTGCTATTTTCATGTGCTTAACAACTTAGCAGGTTTGTGATATCGTGGGCAAAGTTTTCAATGTCACCGGCTCCCAGGGTTACCAATACGTCGAACTCGTCTCTGTTTACGTGCTTCAGTATGTCTTCCTTGCTGCACATCTGCTTTTGTATTCCCGGACGGAGGTTGTCGTATATCAGTTGTGATGTGACCCCAGGAATAGGTTCTTCGCGTGCAGGGTAGATGTCGCAGATTACCACATCATCCAGTAAGGAGAGGGCATCGGCAAAGTCTTTGTAGAAGTCGCGTGTCCTGGTATAGAGGTGGGGTTGGAAGATGGCTCTTATGCGGCGTCCCTCGTACAGTTGCTTGATGCTTAGAATGCTTTGTCTGATTTCTTCGGGGTGATGGGCATAGTCTGAGATGTACGCCATGTCATCCCTGCGTACATGGAAGTCGAAACGGCGGTCAACACCACCGAAACTTAACATGGCCGTGCGGATTTCATCGGCACTGACACCTGCAACCTGTGCCAGAGCCATGGCCGCGATGCCGTTGTCTATGTTGATGGCAACGGGAACACCCAGTTCTATGTCCGTGATGTTCTCTATGGGGGAGACCAGATCGAAGGTTATGCGTCCATTTCCTATTTTGACGTTTTCGGCGTGGAAGTCGCCTTCTTCCCTGCTATAATAATATGTAGTGACACCCTCTTGTGCCTCAGGTTTCATCTTCATGCCAGTGTGCAGGATAAGGAAACCGCCGGGTTGGACGAGGCTGCTGTACTTTGTGAATGACTCAAGGTATGCCTCCTCTGTTCCATAAATGTCCAGATGGTCTGCGTCGGTGGAGGTGATTACCGTTGCCCATGGTTTGAGCCAGTGGAAAGAGCGGTCAAATTCGTCTGCCTCGATGACAACATACGGACTTTTGTCTGACAGGATGTAGTTTGTCCCGTAGTTCTTTGTTATGCCTCCGAGGAAAGCGTTGCAATCCACATGACTTTGGTGTAGGATGTGGGCGGCCATGCTGGAAGTGGTGGTCTTGCCATGTGTGCCTGCAGCGCACAAACCTTTCAGCGAATGTGTGAGTGTGCCGAGTACCTGTGCGCGCTTCTGCATGTCGAATCCGTTTTCCTTGAAGAAGTTCAGTTCTGTATGTGTTGCAGGGATTGCAGGGGTATATATAACGAGGCATTCGTCCTTCTGCATACATTCTGCTGGGATGAGGTTTACGTTGTCTTCGTAGTGAATGACTGCTCCTTCCCGCTCCAGAGTTTCTGTCAGCGGAGAGGGAGTCCTGTCGTATCCTCCGACAAAAACACCTGTGTTAAGGAAATAGCGGGCAATGGCACTCATGCCAATGCCTCCGATGCCTATGAAATATACTGCTTGCATACGTGTCTGTTAGTTTTTGATAAGATTGAAGATTTCTTCTGCTATCTTTATGTCCGAGTCGCGGAAGGCCATGGCCAGTGCGTTTTCGCTCAGGGTGTGCAGTAGGGTGGTGTCAGTTACCGTTTTTATGGCCAGAGGTATGAGTTTTTCCTCTGCTTCGGCATCCTTTACTATAAGGGCCGCATTCTTGTTGACGAGTGCCATGGCATTGTGCGTCTGGTGGTCTTCGGCAACGTTAGGGCTTGGCACCAGGATGCTGGCCTTGCCAAGAAGGCACAGTTCGCTGATACTGCTGGCGCCTGCACGGCTTATGACAAGGTCGGCTGCTTTGTATGCCTTGTCCATGCCACGGATGAAGTCTGTGACATACAGGTTTCTTGGTGTGCCGTATCGTTCCAGTTCCTGTGTGATGTTCTCTTTGTAGTAGCTGCCTGTCTGCCATATGAACTGGATGTTTGAGTTGCGTATCAGTTCCAGCGACTTTAGGATGCTGCTGTTCAGTGTCCTTGCTCCCAAACTGCCGCCAATCAGCAGTATTACCGGTTTGTTTGGTGTGAACCTGAATTCGGCCACGGCTTCCTCTTTGCTCAGAAGTGTATCCGCAAGGTTCTGGCGGACAGGATTGCCTGTCAGTAATATTCTGTCGGCAGGGAAGAAACGTTCCATTCCCTCATATGCAACGCATATTTTACTTGCTTTCCTTGCCAGGGTCTTGTTGGTCAGACCGGCAAAACTGTTCTGCTCCTGGATGAGGCATGGTATGCCCATATCGTAGGCGGCGTTAAGGGTGGCTGCGCTTGCATACCCTCCTACACCGACGGCAACGTCGGGCTTGAACTCCTTTATTATCTTTTTCACCTGCCATTTGCTTTTGAGGAAGTCTATGAGGATGCCAATGTTCTTTGGATTCCAGAGAGGGCGTATGAGTCCCTTTACGGGCAGACCCACAATCTTGTATCCGGCCTGTGGCACACGCTGCATCTCCATACGGTCCTTTGCCCCGACGAACAGGATTTCTGTTTCGGGTTGCAGCTTCTTCAAGGCATTGGCAATGCTGACGGCAGGGAAAATGTGTCCGCCTGTTCCGCCTCCGCTTATGATTATTCTTGGATTCTTCATGCTTCTACGGGTATTACTTCAGTGTCCTTATTGCTTTCCTCGTGTTCATCGCTTTCTTCTGACTTGCGTGCAGAGCGGCTTACGCTGAGCATGATGCCCAGATAGGCACAGTTTACGAACGTACTTGTTCCGCCACGGCTGATGAGTGGAAGCGGTTGGCCCGTAACTGGGAATACGCCTACTGCCACAGCCATGTTTATTAACGCATGTGTAACTAGCATAAGGGCTAATCCCATTATGAGGTATGCAGGAAATAGCGATTTGCACCTTTGTGCTATTCGTAAGGCCCTATATAATAATAATAGGTATAGGAACATAACAAATCCACCGCTAATTATGCCACCTTCTTCTATGATTATAGCGTAGATGAAGTCGGAGTAGGCCTGTGGGAGGAAGTCTCGTTCTATGGAGTTTCCGGGCCCACGCCCAGTGATTCCACATGTGGCAATAGCAATTTGTGCGTGTGTTACTTGGACATTTTGTGTTATATCATATTCTTTAGGGTTTTCAGGAGGGACATAACCTCCCTTGAGGCGGCCAACCCAAACAGGGACACGGTGAAAAATGCTGCTTTTGTCCTCTCTCCATTCATCTAAAGTGCTTTCTGGTATGTTTACCAATGTGAGATATCCGCTTATACCTATGGCCATTATTGCTCCAAGCAGTCCAAATAGTATTTTTGACGAAACTTGAGCGTAGAAACATATCATGAACATTACCACAGAGATAATGGCGGCTGTACTTAGGTTCTCTGTTACTATAAGCAGTACGGTAAAAGCAATGTTTATTGCCGCTATTTTGAACCCAAAAGAACTCACTCCTTTCTTGTCCCTGAATACGCTTAGGATGAATACAGTTGTAATGACCAAACCTAATTTGGCTATTTCACTGGGCTGAAAGGTGAAGCTTCCTATTCCAATCCATCTTGAGGCACCATTGATTTGTCCTGCAAACTGCGCGCATATCAATAGTAGATAGGATAAAAGCGACACTCCCAATCCTACGATTTTGTAAAGTTTGCAGGGAAGCATGTGCAATACCCACGTAAATCCAATTCCAATCAGCAGGAAGGCCCCATGACGCATAACTGGTGCCCAGTACTTTCCCGAGCCGTATGTCATGTTGCTTGATGCGCTATATACGGTTATTATAGAGATAAAGCAAAGGGTAAGGAGTATCATCCAAATGACCATATCTCCTTGCATCAGTCCGTTCTCCTTGATGTTTTTCTTGGTCCAGTTATTCATTATACGTGTTCCTTAATACATTTGTGTAATATGATATAGTATGTAGATCTACAGGTTTCTAACCAATTCCTTAAACTGTTCGCCTCTGTCCTCCATGTTCTTGAACAGGTCAAAGCTTGCGCAGCATGGACTCAGCAGTACGGTATATCCGGGTTTGGCCAGTTTGTTGCATGCCTCTATGCAGTCTTTCATGCTGTGGGTGTCGAATGTGGGTATGCCCATGGGGTCGAAGAAGTCATGCAACTTGCTGTTGTCTGCCCCGAGGAATACAAGTCCGGCGCACTTCTTTGCCACCAGTTCTCTTATTGCTTCGTAGTCGTTTCCCTTGTCCTTGCCACCGATGATGAGGATGGTAGGTGTGGTCATGCTCTCGAGGGCATACCAGCAGGCATCGACATTCGTGGCCTTGGAATCATTGATATAGTGGACGCCTCCCACTGTGGCAACCTTCTCCAAGCGATGCTCCACGCCCTGGAAGTCGGCAAGGCTTTCCCTAAGTTTCTCGCTGCTTACACCGGCCAGTCGTGTGGCCAGACCGGCGGCCAGGGAATTGTACATGTTGTGTTTCCCGTTGAGGGCCAGAGATTCCTGCTCCATATTGAATGGGGTAGGTGTTTCCAGAGTGTAGGTGCCGTTGTCTATGTAGCCTATCATACCGTTCTTGCTCAGGATGGAGAAGGGGCATTTTTGTGCCTTGATACCATACTTCTCCAGTTCTGCCTTGATAATAGGGTCGTCTGCCCAATAGATGAATGCATCTTCTGCCTCTTGGTTGCGTATGATTCTCATCTTGGAGTCCGTGTACTTCTGCATGTCATTGTCGTAGCGGTCCAGATGGTCGGGGGTGATGTTCAGGAGCACGGCAATGTTTGCGCGGAAGTCATACATGTTGTCCAACTGGAAACTGCTCAACTCTATCACGTAGTAGTCGTAGGTGCATCCCTCTGCTATCTGCAAGGCCAGAGAGCGTCCGATGTTGCCGGCCAGACCTACGTTGTAGTTGGCGTTCTTCAGGATGTGGTATATCAGACTTGTCGTAGTGGTCTTGCCGTTACTGCCGGTAATGCAAATCATCTTGGCATCGGTGTAGCGTGCAGCAAACTCTATTTCGTTTATGATATGTATGCCTCTGTCGATTGCCTCCGCAACTATGGGCGCATTGTCGGGGATTCCGGGGCTCTTTATTATTTCTTCGGCATCAAGAATCTTGCTTGCAGTGTGTCCTCCTTCTTCCCACTCGATGCCATGTTCGTTTAGCATGTTCTTGTAGTGCTCCTTTATCATGCCCATGTCGCTGACAAAGACGTCGTAACCCTTCTTCAAGGCCAGGACAGCAGCTCCAACGCCACTCTCGGCGGCACCAAGTATCGCTATCTTGCTCATTCTTTTTATCTTATTTTAAGTGTGACGATGGCAAGTGAAGCCATCAGTATGGTGATGATCCAGAATCTTGTCGTTATCTTGCTTTCCAACCAACAACCGTTAGGCCAGTTCAGGAAAATCTTCAGGTCGGATGCCAGTTGTCCGGGCTTTATGCGGAATGTGTCGTGAATGGGGGCACGTTTGAACACCCTCCATTTCTTCCCGCGCTTGTTACCCATCTTTGCCACGTTGGTTTGCAGAAGCACACTGATACTCTCCATGAGGAACACAAAGCAAATTACCGGAATCAGCAGTTCCTTGTGTATTATGATGGCGGTAACGGCAATGATGCCGCCGATGGCCAGACTGCCGGTGTCGCCCATGAAGACTTGTGCCGGATAGGCGTTGTACCACAGGAAACCTATCAGTGCTCCCACGAAGGCCAGCAGGAAGATTACCAGTTCCTCGGACCCCGGGATGAACATGATGTTCAGGTATCCTGCCAGGTTGATGTGACTGGACACGTAGGCCAGTATGGCCAATGCTATGCCCATTATTGCCGAGTTTCCGGCACACATGCCGTCCATGCCGTCGTTCAGGTTCGAACCGTTGCTTACTGCCATTACTACGAATGTAACCACAAACACAAAGAATATCCATCCTGCTGCGGTACGGTATTTGCCCAGGAATGAGAACAGGTTGCTGTAGCTCAGGTTGTTGTTCTTCACGAAGGGAATGGTCGTGATAGTGCTCTTTACAGGCTCGCTTTTGTACACTATTGTTTCTGTGGCCCCATTGCGTGATATGGAAACGTTCTCGCGTATCACGGCATCAGGGCTAAGCCACAGGGTAAGGCCTACGGTAAGGCCCAGCAGAGCCTGGCTTGCCAGTTTGTAGATAGGCTTCAGACCGTCCTTGTTGATCTTCAGTTTGATGTAGTCGTCCAGAAATCCGATGAATCCCAACCATACTGTGGTGCCAAGCATCAGCAGCATGTATATGTTGCGCAGGCGTCCCAGAAGCAGGCAGGGAATCACTATGGAAACGATGATTATCAGACCTCCCATAGTTGGTACGCCCCTTTTCTCCACGCCATAGGGGTCTATGCTTTCGTCTCTCTGGGCCTCGCTGATGTTGCGTTCTCTCATCCATTTGATGAAGTATTGGCCGAACCACATGGATATGAGCAGGCTCAGCACCAGAGTCATCAGTCCTCGGAACGAGATGTATTGCCACATTCCCGCTCCGCTTATCCCAAATTGTTCCAGATATCGGAATAAATAGTATAGCATCTTACGTTATTGGTGTATGTTCGTGTCGTATATTTGTTCTTTATTCTATGCCAAAGGCTTCGCGTACTACTTCGTGGTCGTCAAAGTGGTATTTCACTCCCTTTATTATCTGGTAGTCCTCATGTCCCTTGCCAGCAATCAGTATCACGTCGCCCTTCTTTGCCATCATGCATGCTGTCCTTATGGCCTCTTTTCTGTCCACTATGCTTATAGTCTTCTTCAGTTCTTCCTTGGTCAGTCCAGCCAGCATGTCGTTTATGATGTCCTGAGGCTCCTCGTCGCGTGGATTGTCGCTCGTTATGATTACCCTGTCGCTTTGTCTGGCCGCCTCCTGTGCCATCAGGGGGCGCTTGCCTTTGTCGCGGTTACCGCCGGCACCGCACACTGTCCAGCACTGTCCCTTCCCTGCCAGCACTTCGTTTATGGTGCTCAGCACGTTGTTCAGTGCGTCCGGAGTGTGTGCATAGTCTATCACAGCAGTTACGCCCTCGGGAGAACGGAATGTCTCGAACCTGCCGTTTACGGGTTTCATGGCGCTCAACTGTATAAGAGCCTCCTGGGGTTCAAAACCTATCATGCACAACGTGCCGTATATTGCAAGGATGTTCTGCACATTGAAACGTCCTACGAACTGCACGAACACCTCCAGGCCGTTCATGTCCAGGTTCATGCCCTCGAAACTCTCCTCCAGAATTTTGGCATGGAAGTCGGCACCGCCCCTTATTGAATACGTCTTTACAGTTGCCTTTGTGTTCTGGGTCATTATCAGGCCGTTCTTGTCATCTGCATTTGTTATGGCAAAGGCATCCTTGGGCAGCATGTCGAAGAACCCCTTTTTCGCATCCCTGTAGTTCTCGAATGTCTTGTGGTAATCCAGATGGTCGCGTGTCAGGTTAGTGAACACGCCCCCTGCGAATGTCAGTCCTGCTATTCGCTTCTGGTCCACGGCGTGGCTGCTCACTTCCATGAAGGCATATTCGCATCCGTGGTCTGCCATTTGCCCGAGCAGGCGGTTCAGTGTTATGGGGTCCGGCGTGGTACATTCGGTAGGGTAGGCCTCTCCGTCTATGTAGTTGCACACGGTGCTGCACAGTCCTGCCTTTATGCCCATCCTGCGTATTATGTTGTACAGAGTGGTGGCTATGGTAGTCTTTCCGTTTGTTCCGGTGATTCCCACCAGTTTCATCCTCTTTGTCGGGTTGCCGTAGAAGGTTGTTGCCAGAGGGCCGACGATTTCTGCCGTGTTACTGTATATGGCGTATGTTACATTTGGATCGGTATTCTGTGGCAGAGTCTCACATATTATGCAGTTGGCTCCCAGGCTTATTGCTTTCTCTATGTATGCATGGCCGTCGGTCTGAGTGCCTCGTATTGCCACAAAAGCTGTTCCCGGTTTGCACTTCCTTGAATCAAGTTCGATGCCGCTGATTACAATATCGGTGTTTCCCAGTACGTCTGTTGGCTTGTATTGATGTGTCAGTTCGGATAGTGTCATATACCTTATTATATTATGTATATTGTAAAATTCGTGTGTCGTGCTTGTGTGCATCTTAGTCAAGCACCAGCTTTATTTTTTGTCCCTTTGTTACCGCAGTTCCGGGCGCTATGCTTTGGCTTTTCACCGTGCCTACTCCCTGAATGGTCACTCTTATGCCTCTTTTCTTCAGCACGTAGACGGCATCCTTTGCACCCATTCCCCTCACATCGGGGACTTTTGCCAGGTTGTCGTCTGCTTCAGAGCGTGCAACCTTGTTTGTGGGAGTGAAGACAGACAGGCTGTCGGCCAGTTCGGAAGCGTCCCGTTCCACTGTCTGTGCCATGATGAACTGTGAGATCTGGCTGAACACAGGTCCGCATTGTCCGCCGCCCGAGGCAGGCAGGCCGTCTTTCACTATGCACACGATGCAACTGTATTTCGGCGCCTCGGACGGGAAGTATCCGCAGAAACTTACCATGTATCTTGTCGTTCCGCTGTGGTATCCCTTTGTGCCGCTGGCCACCTGTGCTGTGCCGGTCTTTCCGCTCACCTGGAACAGTTTGCCGCCATTTCCGGCCTTTCTGCCCAGGCCTATGCTTACCACATTGTTCAGGCAGAACTGTATATCCTTCAGGGTCGAGGGTTTGCACATCTGTTCCACCAGTACTTCTGTCGGGAATTCGCGGATAATCTGTCCGTCCTTCATCTCGGCCTTTATGAACTTGGGCCTTACTATCTTTCCACCGTTGGCAATGCCATTGTAGAATGCCAGTGTGCTTATTACAGGCTGTTGCGTCACGTAACCAATGCTCATCCATGGCAGGTCGGATTTGCTCCAGTAGCGTATCTTGCTGTTAGGTTGTGGGATTCGAGGTTCGCCCTTTCCCACGAAGGGAAGGTCCAGTGGGATGCCTATTCCCAGTCTGCGCAGACCGTCCACGTATCTCTGTGGGTTGTCTCGGTATGCTTCGTCTATGATACGGCTTACGCCAATATTGCTGCTATTCTCCAGTATTTGAGAAAAAGTGAGAACCCCATATCCGCCCCGATGCCAGTTGTGGTCTTTCATGTGTCTTCCGTGCATGGGGTATATGCCGCCGCAACAGTCCACCGTAGTGTTCAGTGTGGCATGCCCGTCGTCCAGGGCCAGCATCATGCTTGCCGTCTTGAAGGTGGATCCGGGTTCCATCAGGTCGCTGACCGCGCTGTTCTTCATCTCGTAATAGTTGCCGTCTTTTCCCCGGTGCATGTTCACTATGGCCTTCACTTCGCCGGTGGGCACTTCCATCACAATGGCCATGCCCAGAATGCCGTTCACCATGGGTTCCTTCAGTTTCGCCACCAGGGCTTTTTCCGCCATGTCCTGTATGTCCACGTCTATTGTACTTATCAGGTCATGCCCGTCTTCTGCCTCAACGTCCACTATCTGTACACGCTTGTTCCTCATCTTCACGCTGTGGCTTACTCCGTCCTTGCCTCTGAGTATCGTGTCGTAGCTCAGTTCCAGACCGTTCTTGGCGGCGTTGGAATCTACACGGAGACTGCCCAGGGTACGGGAAGCGAGGGAACCATAGGGGTGCTTCCTTTGCGTTATTTCCTTTACGTAGAAACCGCCCTTGTATGCGGTCTCCCTGAACAGAGGAAGTTCCTTGCACTCCTTGTATTGTATGTAGGTGGCGTTCCGCGGATATATTCTCCAGGCATGGCTTCTGCGCCTTTTGCCCTCCAGCAGTCTGTTCTTGAACCATTTGGCATTTTCTTCATAGCTTCGGTTCTTGTCGGGGAAAATGCGTGCCAGTCCGTCTGCTATAGTATCCACTGTGGCGTCAAACACGGAGTCTCTCCAGGCCTGTGCCTTGCATCGTGCGATGCTGTCCTTGTCTATGACCACATAGTCCATGTACAGACGGTACTCCGGCAGCGAGCCTGCCATCAGCCTGCCCTTGCAGTCGTAGATATTGCCTCGTTTTGCCGGGATCTTTATGTTTTTGCTCACAAACATCTGGCCCACCGTTGTCCAGTACTCTTCTTTTGTGAGCATGGTGTACAGTGCACTGCTCACTATGTATATGCCCAAAAGGCACAATCCGAAGAAGATTATGCGGAAACGGCCTATGCTGTTGTTCTTGTCTGGTTTCATGTGCTGCTGGGCTTATTCTCTTGTGACTGTTGTTGTGTAGGGAGCCTCTGTGCTGACCTTCAGCGTGCTGTCCCCGAAGTTTTTCAGTGCATTCTCTATCTGGCTCTGTCTGGTTCTCAGGGTCAGTTCGCTGCTTCTTGTCAGAGTTCTGAACTTCCAGTCCTGGAGTTCCTTCTTGAGTTGCTCTTCCAGTATAATCTCCTGTTGTGCCTGGTATCGGCATGTGATGTATATGATTATACCAACCACCGCCAGGATTATAACGCCAATCTGTTTCTTGAACCACTGTCCGTCGATGCTCATCTGGCGGATGACGCTTTTCCACTGTTTCAGCGCCATTTCGTCTTCCATGCTGTTGCCCAGCATGGAGAACAGCCTGGGCTTTTTCTCCGTTTCCTGCTGTTGTTGCTTGTTCTCCCTCATTTCTTTTCTGCTATTCTAAGTTTTGCCGACCTGCTTCTTGGGTTGCTTGTCAATTCCTCGGGCGATGCCGTTATCACGTTTTTGTTTATTGCTCTCAGTGCTGTCTTTGTCTGGCCGAATATCATGGAATGGGCGTCCTGGCTGTCTCTGTTGTCCTTGTCGTTGCCCTTTATGTGGTTCTTTACTATTCTGTCCTCCAGACTGTGGTAGGTCATTATCACCAGTCTGCCTCCCGGTGCCAGTATGTCGGTGGCGTTGGCGAGCATTTCTTTCAGCACCTTCATTTCGCCGTTCACCTCTATTCTCAGTGCCTGGAACACCCTTGCCAGGTCTTTTTTCTCCCTGTCGAACCCCAGCATGGGGCTTACAACTTCCGCCAGTTGGCCGGTTGTGGCTATGTCGCCCTTGTTTCGGGCTTTCACTATTGCCGATGCTATGCGGCGGCTCTGTTTCAGTTCTCCGTAGTAGTAGAGTATGTCGGCCAGTTGCTCTTCGCTGTATTCCGCAACGATGTTCTTTGCCGAGACTTTGCCTGCCTGGTTCATCCTCATGTCCAGCGGGGCGTCGTATCTGAAGGAGAATCCCCTGCCTCCCTCGTCCAGGTGGTGGCTGCTCACTCCCAGGTCGGCCAGTATGCCGTCCACCTGCTCCACTCCGTAGTACTGCATCCAGTTCTTGATGTAGCGGAAGTTGCTGCGTACGAACGTGAACCTTTCGTCCTCCATGGCCCCCTTCATGGCATCCAGGTCCTGGTCAAAGCCATACAGGTGTCCCTTGGCAGACAGGTGTTTTATGATTTCTTTGCTGTGGCCTCCCCCTCCGTAGGTCAGGTCTATGTATGTGCCGTCAGGCTTTATGTTCAGTCCCGCCAGACACTCGTCCAGCATCACGGGAATATGGTAGCAGTCAGGATTCATTGTTGTTTGGATTCATTAAGCATTCAAGACTTTCGGCAAGGTTCTCGGGGTTGTTCAGCAGATTGTCTGCCTTTTGTCTGTTCCAGATCTCTATCGAGTCGTCCATGCCTATAAACCTCACCTCTCCCTGTATGTCGGCGGACTCCAGATATCGTCGTGGAATCAGTATGCGTCCGTTTCCGTCTATGCCTATCCTTTCTGCTCCGGCAACGAAGCCTCGCATTGCGGCCCTCCCCTTGCTGTCAAAGGGGTTCGTGCGCTGTACGATGGCATCCACCATGGCGTCCCATACGCTTTCCGGATACAGTACCAGGCACTGCTGGAATATATCCTTGCGCAAAATGAGCCCTTCCAGGTTGGCCTGCTGCAACTGCTTGCGGAAGGCGGCAGGGATGAAAACCCTTCCCTTCTCGTCAGTTTTGGCGTCTATGTTGCCGGTGAATCTCATGTGTGCGTACCTTATATTTCGTTTTTTCGCCACAAAGATATAAAATTCCCCACAATTCCCCACCTTTTTCCACGAAGAAACTCTCCGATGACGCTAAAATAATTTTCAAGGCCATTTCGGGTGGCGGTGGCGGCGATGTAGTAATTACGATGAAACCGCTGATTTTGTGAAAATGAACGTTTTTCTGCCTTGGCTTCAAGTTTTGGTCAAGTGCGCTTGGTTGGTGGGGAATAATTTTGTACTTTTGCTTCCGAAACCTCAAAACCGATGGATTTATGAGCAGAAAATGCCTTTTCGCCCTCATCATGGCACTTGTAGTGCTGGTGGTCTCCCTTCCTGTCTCTGCTGCCAGGAAGGAGAAGCGCAGTGTGGTACGTTTGGAAACCTCGGCAGGCAACATCCGCATAGCCCTGTCCGACCTCACCCCTCTGCACAGGGACAATTTCCTGAAGCTTGCCCGGCAGGGTTTCTACGACGGGGTTCTGTTTCATAGGGTCATAGAGGGTTTCATGATACAGGCGGGCGATCCGGACAGCAAGGGCGCACCCAGGGACTCCCTCCTTGGCAACGGAGGTCCCGGTTACACCCTGTCGGCCGAGATAGTCTTCCCGGATCTGTACCACGTCAGGGGCAGTGTGGCGGCCGCCCGCGAGGGTGACGATGTCAATCCGGAATTCCGCAGCAGCGGTTCGCAGTTCTATATCGTCTGGGGCGAAAAGTTTGCCCCGGCCAACCTGAAGAAGGCAATTTCGTATCTGGAAGAAAGGGGCATCGAACTGGACAGGTTCATGATCAGCGACTACCAGATGTACGGTGGCACTCCCCATCTGGACGGCACATATACCGTATTCGGCCAGGTCATTGAAGGTCTTGATATTGTGGAGGCTATCCAGGCAGTCCCCACGGACGGCAACGACCGCCCTCTGGAGGATGTGCTCATTCTCCGTGCCGTAGTGGAGCAGGTCAGCAAGGAGGCTGCCAAATCTTCTACCAGACACGCGGATTAGTGCTTTTTTGCGCCGTCGGCAGTAAAAAATGTGGGAAAGTGTTGCAATATAAGAAAAAAAGACATACCTTTGCACACGGTTTAAGCCCAGATGGCGGAATAGGTAGACGCGTTGGTCTCAAACACCAATACCGCAAGGTGTGCCGGTTCGATCCCGGCTCTGGGTACAGGAAGTGGAGAAGCAGGCATGCTTCTCCACTTTTTTGCACCTTCTGACGGTCGGGCTTGTGTTGTCGGAATTGTCTCATTCAGTGTTTTGTAACGATTTTAACCTGTTTGGGCGCAATATCTTTTTAGTTTGTTTGGTATTTGTGAAAGTTTTTGTAATTTTGCATCGCACAAAGTACGCAAAAACACGGAGTTATGCTAACAAACATTCACAATACCATGAAAATAACCGCCAATATCCTTGGCGGTTCGGATATTTTTGTTAGCAAGCAAGCAAGCAA